>CAMTUJ010000016.1:0-87588 GCA_947084925.1 uncultured Gammaproteobacteria bacterium | reverse complement strand
TGTACATGCGCACGACATTCAGACCAACCGGTTCACGCGCTTCAACCACGCGCAATCGAACCGCAGCGGGATGAAGACCGAGTTTGACATTCCGGATGCCTACGACAAGTACCTGACCGTACAGGCCATTCGGCGGCTGGGAACCTGATGGTTGTAAGTCGCGTCGGGTTCCCGGTGCTTGCTCGGCGGCCTGGATTCTGAGGGCTGATACGGAGTACAGGCGAGAGCGAGTTCTATCATTGGTGTCGGCGACGATCACCCATGGTTTGTCAATAACAAACAACAGACCGTATTCGATAACAATAAGTAAGAGGGGAAGCACATGAATAAACACATATTTTTAAAAGTAGCAGTTGCGAGCGCGTTGCCCGCAGCCCTGCTGTGGACTGCCCAGACGATGGCCGTGGATGTTTCAGTCACAGGATTTATCCGTCAGGAGGCAGCCTACCGGATCGGGCAGGAGGGCAACCCTTTGCTGCGCCATAGCGCCGTTGAAAGTGGAGCCTCACCCAATACGGTGCGCGGCAACCCGCTTGCCGAGGCGACCTACGCGGCGTTTACGGGACAGGATGTCACCGACCCGGCGAGTTGGGTATTGCCGCCAGCGCAGTTCCAGAAGGAGGATTTCAACAACGATGAGCGCTGGAACCTGATGGCGACGCGCGCCGAAGTGGACTTCAACCTGAAGTTCAACAACAACCTGACCGGGTTCGTCAAAGTGCGGGGCTATTACACCGCCGACATCATGGAAGAGTACGGCAAGGTGAACAATTTCAAAACCAACATGTCCGGGTTGAACGGAGATTGCGGCAACCGGCTGGAAGCCTGCGGTCGCAACTACATGATCGATTTGCCCTCGGCCTATCTCGATTACAACAACGGCCCGCTGTGGGTGCGAGTGGGCAATCAGCAGATCGCCTGGGGCGAGGCGCTGTTCTTCCGGGTGGCGGACGTGGCCAATGGTCTGGATCTGCGCCGGCATTCGTTCCTGGACTATGCCCAGGAAGAATATGCCGATGAGCGCGCGCCGTCGCCGGCGATTCGGGCGAGCTATAACCTGACCCAGCAGTGGGAAGTTGAGACGTTCTTGCAGATGTTCCAACCAACGCTCTACCCGCGGCAGGGATCGCCTTATGCGCTGGTCAATTCGCCCTATGAAAATCAGGATGGCAAAGGCTACAAGGACTACGATAACTACATCAACGGCGGGCTCCGCTTCAACGGGCAGTTCGACCAGTTGGGGCTGCAATTCTTCATGGTGAGCCGCCACAATCCGGACCCGGTGTATCGCTGGGCTGCGGGTGGGCAAACGGCTCTCGATGGGGCGTTTCCCGCGATCAATGGCCAGAAATTCTCCGAGCAGGTGTTTCGTGCCTCGGGACTGCCGGGCAGCAATGCGCCCGAAGGTGGCGGTACGCTCGGTTCGTCCGACTGGATGAGAGGGTCGGCACTGGGCGGATTGAACGGAGTGGAAGCGCTCAATGTGCTGGGCCGGGACTTTCCGTTTATCGGGGGCTTCCTCTCCAATATTGTCGGGGTGAGCGCCATGCTGGACCCGAGCGGGCAAGGCCTGTTGCCCAATGCGGATATTGCCAATGGCATCTGGGCGACCAATTTGCAGGAAGCAGCGCCGGTCTTCGATATGTTCTTCTCGATACTGGGGGATCTGGACGGGAGCATCATTTCCAAGTATCCGTCGGAGAACATATTCGGGGCCGGGGGCAACTACATCTTCTATTCCACGCCGGACAGTCTGCTGGATCAGTTGGTACTGAGGGTGGAGGGCACCTGGACGCCGAGCAAACAGTGGTCGGACAATGTGGCGCGCGAAACCGGGACGTCAGACGAGTGGAACACAGCGGTCGCTCTCGAGAAGTACCACCGCTTCTCGCAGGACTTCCCGGCCACGTTCTTCTCGTTGCAGTGGATGCACAAGAGCGCGATCGACTTCGTGGGGCGCCCGCTCAAAAGCATCGGCGGCAGAGTTGACAAGGCCGGTACCGGGAAAAGCGAAGGCGGGCCTGGTCGCGGTTGGGACGGTTTCTCCTTTGCGTTTTCGCAGCCTTTCCCGAACCTGACCTGGCGAGCTGATTTCGCGGTGTTGTACGACATCTACGGCGGTTACCTGGTGCAACCGTCGGTGCGTTACAAGCCGAACGGTCCCTGGACGGTGGAGACCTATGCCACCTGGATCTACGCGGCCAGTACGCGGAGCGTTTTTGCGCCGCTGGAGTGGACCGACGAAGTGGGAGTGCGCGTCGGCTACCAGTTCTGATCGACGCAGCGAGCGCTACGAAACCGGCGCCTTGGGCGCCGGTTTTTTTTGTACCAGCTTCAAAGCCGCGCCTGCGCCAGTATTATGATGTCGAGCGGACGGCCCGGACCGCTCGCGCCGATTGGCGGCGCCTACAGCAGCGTTCGTCGATGCGCGGAGCGCGGGATGCCGCACCGATCGTACCCCCAAGCGGTGCGGTGAAATTGCCGCGAACAGGATGCACGCGCTATGCAATTGCAGTGGTATCGATCCTTTTCGCTGTGGCTGGCGCTTCTGTTGCTGTCTCTGCTGCTCCATATCTGGCTGTCCTGGCGCGCCTCTCGAGAAGCGGATGCCGTGGTGTTGACGCCGCCGGCGCCTGAGCGCGTGGTGGATGTCCAGTTGGTGAGTGAACCGCCGCCGAAAGAGCTGGTGTTTGAAGACCAGATCGAATTTGAACCGCCGGAAGTCCTGGTTCCAACCGCCGCCGTCACACCGCCCCCGCCGGATGTCGATCTCGCCATGAAAGCGGCGGCAGGAGGCGCAAGTCGAGGATCTTCCCTGCCGCTGCTGACCGATATGGTGGTGACGGCGGGGCGAGGTGCCGCCGGCTTCGGGACTGGAGTCGGCAATGGTTTGAGCAACTCCACACAGGGATTCGCCGCCTATGTGCAGGGCTTGCGGGAAACCGGTCTGGATGTCGTGTTTGTGGTGGACACCACCGGATCCATGGACTGGGTGCTCAACGAAGCGCGCGCGCACATGATCGATATCGTGGATGCGGTCCGGCTCCTGGTGCCGGTATCGCGATTTGGTGTCGTGGCCTATCGCGACTACGATTCGCCGGGTTATGTCACCCGCATGCAGTCGCTGACGTTCAGCCTGAACAAGTTGACGGGCTTTCTGGGCTCACTGACTGCCGAGGGGGGCGGCGACTTTCCGGAAGCCGTGGTTGCGGGCCTCGAAGTCGGTGTCGCCAAGGCGGGTTGGCGCCTGGGCGCGCGCAAAGTGATCATCCTGATCGGCGACGCGCCTCCCCATGAGGGCGATTTGCGTCACGCGCTGGCGCTGGCCCGGCGATTCGCCACCGACAGTGGCCAGTTGTCGGCGCTGGACGTGAGTCACGACGCCAATCCGGCGCTGATCGAGGCGGTGGTGGGCCGGCCCGTGGATCACAACCTGTTCCGCAACAAACCCCTGTACGACTTTCAGCAGCTCGCCGAGGCCGGGGGCGGTATCGCCACCACCATGGCGGGCGATGTGCGGATTACCAAGCAACTGATGTCGCTGATTCTGGGTGGGCGCTTTGCCTCCGAAGCGGGATTGTTGCTGGAGGGTTTCGTTCAGTGATGCGCGTAATCGCCGGCACGGTTCTGGCGTGCTGTGTCTGGGCCGCCGCCATCGCCGCCATCGCCGCCGATCTGGCCGGACTGGAGCGCGCCGCGGTGGATGCCGCCGATGGCGGACGGATCACCGTACTCGAAGGGGCATTGCGCGAGGCGCTCGACCAGGCGCCGGAAGCTTTGGCACCGTCGGACTATTTCAGTGCCTCGGAGGTGCTGGGCAAATTGGTGTCCCGCGCCCGGGAGCTAGGTGTCGATGCCCGGATATTCGAGCACCTGATCGCAACCGCGGAACTGCTTCAGGACGGCTGTCGCGGCAAGGTGCGCGCGCTGGAAAGCGCTACCGGCGAGAATGAAGCCGCGCTGGAGAGCCTCTACCGCTCCGACATCTGGTACGACATCAACCACGCCCAGTCCGCGTTTGGCTATTGGCGCGCCTGGGCCATGCTCGGTCTGGCCGAAGCCAGACCGGATGACCGGGAGCGGGTCAAATGGCTCAATCGCGCCGAAACCGGTTTCAAGGCCGCGTCGGTGCGCATCCTCTATCCCGGCATCGTGCAGGGCAGCTGGCTCGGTCTGGGTTACATCGCCCAGGCGCGCGGCGACCTCGCCGGCGCCGAGCAGCGCTTTCGGCGCCTGGTGGAAGCCCTTGCGGATCGCCCCGAAAACCCGGTGCGCAAACTCGCCGAAGCTGAACTTACCCTGCTCGCCGTGCGCCGCGGCGAGATTCGCGAATTAACGCAGATATCGCAAGAGCCCCTGAGCCCCAGTTTGGCGGCAGTGACGGCGGAGGAGGCGTTTGCGCTGCTGGAGCGCCGTCGTCGCGAGCACATCGGCGCCATGGCGGCCGGCCAGCGGCTCCGAAAACTGATCGCGGATGGCTTTCTGACCGACGCGCTGCTGGGGCGGATTCTGTCGTATCGCGACGAAATCGTCGGCGAGGATCTGGGTGTGCTGTCGCGCCTGATCGATGCCGAGTTCGCCTATGCCTATCAGCAGTACAAGACCACGGTGATCAAATACCGGCAGTTTCGCGAACAGGGAGGCGAGCAATTGCCCATCGACGTAACCCCGTTCCACTATCACTACATCGTCGCGCTGGTCAGTACCGATTTGCCACGCGAAGCCAGCGCCGAAATCGAGCTTCTCAAACGTCAGCCGCACCTGCATCCCAGCGTTGCGGCCGCGCTGCCCAAACTGAGCTGGTCGGTCGCCGAAGCCGTGTATGCCCAGCATCCCACCGCAGCCAACCGCGAACATCTCGAACAGGTGGCCAACACTTTTGTCACGACCGCGCCTCGGGATGCCGATGCGGCTACCGCGCATTTGGGGTTGGCCCGGCTGAGCAAGAATCCCGAGGTGGCGGCCCGGCATCTGCGCGCGGCCGGAACCGATCCGGAGCTGCGGGGCGATATTGCGCTGACCGAGCTGCATCGGGGCATCAGTCTCTTCAACCGGGCCGCGGCGCGCGGTGATACCGTGCAGGAAGAAACCGTAGCGAAAGAGATTCTCAAGGCACTGGACGATCTGCCGGGGAAGCAGCGCCGCGAACCCTGGTTCCGCGCCCTGTCGTTGCAGATGCGAACTGTTCTGGGTCGGGACCTGTCCAAGGTATTGGCAGAGCTGGATGCGCTGTTGGCCGAGGCCACCAACGATACCCGGGCGCGGCCCGTGCTGCTGTGGTCGAAATTGCGGGCCCTCGCCGCCACCGATGACCGCGCCGGTTTGCAGGGGATGGCGGATGCGCTGGCGGCGCGGGGCGACGATACGGAAGGCGAACGACAGTTTTATCAGTTTCTGCTGGAGCTTGAACGCGGCAAGAACTTCGCGCTGATGGCCGGATTGGCCGAGCACTTTTACCCGGCGCTCGCCGGGCAGGGCCAGGATCAGCGTCAGGTGAGCCTGCTGCGCATTCGCGCATTGACAGCACTCGGGCGTCTGGACGAGGGTTTTGAACTGGCGCGCGCCATGACGCAGGAGTTTCCGGATTCGGGCGACGGCTGGCAGACTTATGCCGAGATCGCCGAACGCAGCAACCGCGCGGTCGAGGCCGACCGGGCCTGGGCCCGGATCGCGGCGGCGACGCCGGCGGGCTCGCCGCGCTGGCGGGATGCCATGCTGCATCGTCTGGCGTTGAGCGCGACGGACACAGACCTCTGCCCGCTCGTGAACAAACTGGCCACCTACCGCCATTTGTTGAATGCCGGGCAGGCCAAGGCGCTGGTGCAGAAAGAGGGCGTCTGCGGTAGCTGACGGGCGGAATGCAAAGCACACACATCGTCCTGAACAAAGGACGGTCCATGACAGCGACCCGGGGGGTCTCCATGCACATCCGAAAATACGATTTCGACTACAGTCGCCGTCACTTTCTCGACCAGTTGCGGCGCGGTGTGCTGGCTACCGGGGTGCTGGCGCCGCTATGGCCGACCATCGCCAGGGGTGGTGACATCAGCGGCGTCTATCCTGACGAGCTGATGTCCATCGAGGCTTACACCAAGGGCAAGATCCACACCGGCGACATCATTGACGCCGGCAATGTGGAGCATGTGAAGGATCTGCTGGACCCGATCCGCTACCACCAGATCGCGCAGATGGGGCGGCGCCTCGAAATCATCGATACCACGCGCGAGGCCATGAAGCTCAGCCCCTGGGAATATGTCGAGGCCACGCTGCGCAATCAGGGCCAGGCGGTGTTCGACGCGGATGGCAACGTGACTACCCGCGAGGGCAAGCCCTGGATTGGTGGTAATCCGTTCCCCGACCCCAAGACCGCTATCGAAATCTTCGCGGGAATTACGCTCACCTGGGGGCGCCGCGACGCATCCTTTTACGCGATCAAGGAGTACGACATCGGGCCGCAGGGTGAGGTGGAGTACCGCTACGATCTGTGCTGGGCCGAGCTGGCGCCGGTGGGGCGCACCGTGCTCGAGCCCAAGCCCTATTGGCCTGGCCATGAAGACAAACTGCGCTATCAGTCGGTGTTCTTCGTCAAGCCCAATGACGTCAAGGGAACCTCGTTCCTGAACATCTGGCCCTATGATCAGCGTCAGTTCCCCGATCTTTTTGGTTACATCCCCGCCTTCAAGCGGGTGCGCCGCTTCCCCACCAATCAGCGCTTCGAACCACTGATTCCCGGTTCGTCGCTGTATCTCTCGGATGCCTGGACCGCGGGAGATCCCTTCCTGACCTGGGGCAACTACGCCATCGTTGGACGCGGCCCGACGCTGGCGGCCATTTCCCGCAACTGGAACGGGACGCACGAAAACTGGGAGCACACGACCCATGGCGGTCCCCAGGGCAACACCTTCTGGGACATGAAGGTCGAGCTGGTGCCCGAGGCGATTGTGGTGGACGCCGAGCCGGTCGGTTTTCCGAAGGCGCCGATTTCGAAAAAGCGGGTGTGGTTCGATGCCCGCACGCTGGCGCCGCTGGTGATGGTGTCCTTCGATCGTCGCGGCGAGATTTTCCGCTCCTTCGACGGTGCGGGTGCGCTGTACACTGATGGCACCAACACAGTTTACGACGGCGCTCATCCCTATGCGTCCTGGACCCGGGTGCATGCCCACAATGTCCAGACCAACCGGATGACGCGGCTGGAACAGGTGAAGCGTATCTCGGGCGGTTACGAGATGAGTGCGAACGCACCGGATCTTTATGACCGTTTTCTGACCGAGTCGGCGATCCGGCGGCTGGGGAACTGATCTGCCCCAGTGCGATGTCCCCGGGATCAGTCCAGTTTGCTGCGATCCGGGGGGCGTTTTTCGAGGATGGCAGCAATCAATTCCTGCGCCGTTGCGCTCGCCAGCCGTTCCTGAAAAACCGCGATTTCAGCGTGCAGGCGCGCATGCAGGGATTCCGGCGGGCGCCGCAACAATTGCTTGCTTTGGCGCAACGCCGCGCGCGGCAGTGCCGCCAGACGCGCCGCGGTAGCCTGTGCGGTCGCGAGCGCGGCTCCCGCCGGGGTCGTGGCAGTGATCAAGCCGATGGTCGCGGCGGTGGTAGCGTCGCACACTTGTCCCAGCAGGAGCATCTCCGCCGCGCGGCGGTAGCCCAGTTGCTGCACGAGCGTTTGTGAGGATCCAGCCTCGGGCACCACGCCGAGTGCCACGAACGGCAGGCTGAAAGTGGCGTCGGGTTCCGCGTACACGAAGTCGCAGTGGGCGAGCATTGTGGTGCCGATACCGATGGCGCGGCCCTGTACCGCCGCGACCAGGGGCACCTGCGTATCGGCGAGGGCGAGCAGGAAATTCCAGGCGGCCGGCTTGTCGCCGGGGCGCCGCGTCTGGAAATCGCCGAGATCATTACCGGCGCAGAAGTCGCCGCCGTGGGCGGCGATCAGTATCACCCGCCGTTGCGGATCGGTGTCGGCCGCGCGGATGGCTTCGGCGAGAGTGTCGTACATCTCGCGGGTCAGGGAGTTTTTCTTTTCCGGACGATTGAGCCTGAGCGTGCAGATGCCCTGTTCCGTCGTTACCACCACTGCTGAGGTCACCGCTGATCTCCTGGCTGGGTTTTCCCGAGTATACCCGCCGTGGACGATCCCGCTCAGCCCAGATGCAGGCGCACGTAATCGAACAGTTTGCGCCGGGCCGCGGCCTGGGGATCGGTGACGCCCCTGGCATTGCGCACGAGCTGCCGCAGTTGCTGGCGATCGAGACCGGGATGGTCGGCGAGCAGCGCTTCGATGGCCGGATCACCGTCCGCGCAGAGCTGCGTGCAGAGGGCGTCGGTCTGATCCAGGTGGCGGCGGAAGTGGCGGTTGCGATGCTCGAATTCGGCCAGCGCATTCAGGATCGCGGCGCTGTCGACGTCCCGCATCAACTTGCCCAGGTACTGCAACTGGCGGCGGCGCGCCTCGTGCTGGGTGACCGTGCGACTGTCCGCCAATGCCTTGCGCAACAGGTCGCTGAGCGGAACCGCGGCGAGCTGCTTTGCCGGCAGCGCGAGCAGGGTTTCGGCGAGCTTCTGCAACGCCAGCCCTTCGCGTTTGCGCGCCGATTTGCTGGGGGGGCGTTCCGCGTCGGTTTCGGGTGGCAATTCGCTCATCACGGTGTCACAGATAAAACAGGGTGGCGAGGCCGAGAAACGAAAAAAATCCAACGACGTCGGTGAAGGTGGTCAACACCACGCTGCCCGCCAGCGCCGGATCGATCTTGATCGCCTTCAGGGAGACCGGCAGCAAGGTGCCCACGACGGCGGCGGTCACCAGGTTGATCATCATGGCGGCGGCGATAATCAGCCCCAGTCGATAGTCCTGGAACCAGGTCGATGCAATGCCGCCGGTGACCAGCGCCCAGAGCATGGCGTTGAGCGAGCCGATGAGGAATTCCTTGTTGAACAGCCAGCGCAGATTGTTGCGGTTGACGTGCCCGAGCGCCATGCCGCGCACCACCACGGTCAGCGTCTGACTGCCGGCGATGCCGCCCATGCTGGCGACGATCGGCATCAGGATCGCCAGCGCCACCACTTGCTGAAGCGCCGCTTCGAACAACCCGACCACCGACGACGCCACCAGGGCGGTGAACAGATTGATGCCGAGCCAGAACGCGCGTCGCGGCGCGGAGCGACGTACCGAGCTAAAGGTTTCCTCCTCGTCGCTCAGACCCGCGAGGCCCAGCAGGGAGTGGTCGGCTTCATCGATGATGACATCCACCACGTCATCGATGGTGATGCGGCCGAGCAGCTTGTTGTCGGCGTCCACCACCGGCGCGGTGATCCAGTCGTTGCGCTCGAAACGCTGGGCGACTTCGGTGTCGGGCATGGTGGCGGGGATCGGCTGTACATCCGTCACCATGACCTCCCGCACCGTCAGGTTTGGGTTCGAGGTGAGCAGTTTGGCGATCGGCAGAATACCGAGAAACGTGTCCTTGCGATTGACCACGAACAGGGCGTCGGTGGCGCGCGGCAGCTCTTCGTGGCGGCGCAAATAGCGCAGGATGACGTCCAGCGACAGGTCGGGCCGCACCGTGATGGTGTCGGTATTCATCAGGCCGCCGGCGGTGTCCTCGGCGTAGCGGAGGATGTGCTCGACGCGCTGCCGGTTCTGTTCATCCATCGCCTGCAGCACGCGCGGGATGACCCGGTCGGGCAGTTGCTGCAGCAGGTCCACCACATCATCGGCATCCAGCCCGTCCATGGCCGCGGCCAGTTCGGTGCTGTCCATGCCGCGCAGAAATTCATCGCGCAGGCCTTCGCTCAACTCGCCCAGTACTTCGCCGTCGAGGTCGTCGTCGACCAGCTCCCACAGGATGCGTCTTACCTTGGGCGGCGCCGATTCGATGTGGTGGGCAATTTCGGCGGGCGCCAGGTTGTTCAGGATATGGCGTAGCTGATTGATCGTGGAGAAATCGATGAGGCCAGCGTACTGGGTGAGCAGGGTCAGTTTGTCGGCTTCCACCACACTGGCCTGCATCGCAGTGGATTCTCCTGGATAGGTGCGAAGGGGTAGGCGCGAAGCGAGGCTTATTCTAGCAGGATATGAACCACGGACCGCCGTGGCCGACGCCAGCCGCCGCTTGTGGGGCTAGCTGTCTTCGTTGAAGCGCGCGGCAATGAGGGCCGCCACGCTTTCGTGCGCGTCGGTTTCGTCGCTGCCGTCGAAGCTGAATTCCAGCGTGGTTCCCTGCGCGGCCGCCAGCAGCATCAACGACATCACGCTTTTTGCATCCACGAGGCGATCATCGCGCCCGACCCGGATGGAACTGGCGAAGCGGCTCGCCGTCGCCGCGAGCTTGGCGGCGGCGCGGGCGTGCAGGCCCAGTTTGTTCACGATGGTGATTTCGCGCTTGATCATGGTGCTATGAACGCCCGAGCGCGGCATCTCTGTCAAGAGTGTCGGGTAGCCGTGTGGCCCTTGTTGTGGGCCGGGCCCTGTTTGCCATTTGAAGTTACGCCGAGCCCAGTTCGCGGTGCTGCGCCTGGATGTTGATGCCCAGGTAGCGGAATTGCCGGGACAGCCGGTTGCACAGATAAACGGAGCGGTGCTGGCCCCCGGTGCAGCCGATCGCGATGGTCAGATAGCTGCGGTTGCTGGCGAGGAAAGCCGGAATCCAGCGTGCGAGAAACCCGCTCAGGTCGGCGAGCATCGCGGCGACCTCGGTCTGGGACTCCATGAATTCGATCACCGGCGCGTCGTTACCCGTCAGTGGGCGCAGCTCCGGCACCCAGTGGGGATTGGGCAGGCAGCGCACGTCGAATACGAAATCGGCATCCTCCGGCACCCCATGCTTGAAGGCAAACGACTGAAACAGGACCGCGGTCAGACCGGCGGAATCCGGGGCGATCTGTTTGGTAATCAGGTCGCGCAATTGATGCAGCGTCATGCTGGAGGTGTCGATGCGGCGGTCGGCCACATCCATGATGGGTTCCAGAATCCGGCTTTCGAGCGCGATGGCCCGCTTCAGGTCGACACTGTCCGAGCTCAGGGGATGGCGGCGCCGGGTTTCGCTGAAGCGCCGCAGCAGGGTGCGTGGACTGGCGTCGAGAAAGATCACCTCGCACTGGACGCCACTCCGACGCAGTTGTTCGAGGATCGCCGGGAAACGACCGAGGCTGCCGGCGAGATTGCGGGCGTCGATACCGACCGCGATCCGGGAGGCGGGTGTGGAGTCCAGGTCGGGCTGCTTGAAGAGTTCCGTCAGCATGCCCGCCGGCAGGTTGTCGATGGACGTGAATCCCAGGTCTTCCAGAATGTGGAGCGCGGTACTCTTTCCGGAGCCCGAACGCCCGCTGATCACGACTAACCGTTTCTGGCAGGCGGGGTGCGGCATGTCAGGTGTCAGCGCCAGGCCCCTGACGCCGCGCGCCGCCGATCCTGCAACTCGCCGTCCTCACGACGCTGTTCGACAGCCGGCTAGTGTCCGCGCAGTCTCTCCTTGCGTTTGATCAGTTGCCGGTCGAGCTTGTCCGCGAGGGCGTCAATGGCGGCGTAAAGATCATCGTTCTCGCTTTCGGCGAACAGCTCGACACCGTTGGCATGTACCGTGGCTTCCGCCTTCTGGACCAGCTTTTCCACCGAGAGAATCACCGCCACCTGCGTGATGCGGTCATTGTGCCGCTCCAGCCGCTCCAGTTTGCTTTGCACATAAGAGTGCAGTGCGGCGGTGATTTCCAGGTGATGACCGCTGATGGTGAGTTGCATGTTGTGCTCCTGTGGTGGTTAGGCGCTGCGTTTGAAGCGCTTGCGATCGCCGGAAGAGGCGATGTTGAGACTCTCCCGGTATTTGGCAACGGTGCGGCGGGCAACCTGGATGCCCTGCTCCTGGAGCAGCAGGGCGAGTTGACTGTCGCTCAGTGGCCGGTTTGCCGGTTCGGCGGCGATCATCTTCTTGAGCATGGCGCGGATCGCCGTGGATGAGCATTCGCCACCGGACGCCGTGCTGACATGGCTGGAGAAAAAATACTTGAGCTCGTAAATGCCGCGTGGCGTGGCGATGTACTTGTGCGTGGTGACACGGGAAATGGTGGATTCATGCAGCTGGAGTTGACTCGCCACATCAGCCAGTACCATGGGCTTCATGCGCTCCGGGCCTTCTTCGAGGAACGCCTGTTGCATTTCGACGATGCAGTGAGCCACCCGGAGCAGCGTCTCGTTGCGGCTCTCGAGGCTGCGCAAAAACCAGCGCGCTTCCTGCAGGTTGTCGCGCAAATAGCGATTGTCGGGACTGTTGTCCGCGCGCTGGACCTGGCTGGCGTAGTACTGGTTGATGCCGAGTTTGGGCGTGAATTCGGTGTTGAGCGTAACCAGCCAGCGCTTGCCCTCCTTGCGCACACTGACGTCCGGATTGACATAGCCGGCGTCGGGCGCCTGGAAGCGGTCGCCCGGGTGCGGGGACAGGGTCTGAATCAGGCGCACCGCGGCGCGAATATCGTCCTCCGGTACGCCGAGTCGGCGTGCGAGGCCCGCATAGTCGCCCTCGGCGACCAGCGCCAGGTGTCGGTCCACCAGGGTCAGGGCGATATCCCGATGCGGGGTGGCGACGCTGAACTGACCGAGCTGGATCATCAGGCAGTCGCGCAGATCCACTGCCGCGACACCCGGCGGGTCAAATTGCTGGACGTGGTGCAACACCGCGACCACTTCCTCGCGGTCTACACCGGATGCGTCGTCACCCGCGTTCGGCAGGTCGTCGGCGGAGGCAAGACCGTGCCAGATTTCGTCCACCGACAACGCCAGAAACCCGTTGTCGTCCACGGCGTCGATCACCGCGGTCGCGATAACGCGATCGACGTCCGACATCTGGGTGAGGTTGAGCTGCCAGTGAAGATGATCGCGGATGGATTCCGTGACCGTGTGGAAACTCTCGAAATCGGGGGCATCGCCCTGGCTCTGGCCGCTGGCGGGGGAGGAGGACGTCTGATAAATGTCGTCCCAGCGCGCGTCGACGGGGAGCTCGTCGGGAATGGTCTCGTTCCAGGCGTCGCCGGCGTTGTGGTCCGCGTCGTCGTTATCGGATTCGGACGAATCCAGACTTTCGGTGTCGGCGGACTCGAAGTCTTCCAGCAATTCCAGCAGGGGGTTGGAGCACAGAACCTGCTGGATTTCCTGCTGTAACTCCAGGGAGGACAGCTGCAACAGCTTGATGGCCTGCTGCAACTGAGGCGTCATCGACAGCTGCTGGCCGAACTTTAAATGCAGGCCTTGCTTCATTGCGGTACGCCGGAACCTCGGGACACTGGTCTGCTTGCAGTGTAGCCCTGTGGCGCGGCGTGTTCAAACGTTCAGCAATAACCATGCCGCGGACCGAGGTTGTATTGGCGTCGGCAGCCCGTCAGAGCGCGAAATGCTCGCCCAGGTAGACCTTGCGCACGGTGGCATTGTTGAGGACTTCTTCCGGCGTGCCCTGAGCGATGGTACGCCCGCCGTCGACGATGTAAGCGCGCTCACAGATATCCAGGGTTTCGCGGACATTGTGGTCGGTGATCAGAATGCCGATGCCCTTGTCGCGCAGGTGGCGAATGATGCTCTTGATGTCGTTGACGGAAATGGGATCGACACCGGCAAAGGGCTCATCGAGGAGGATGAATTTCGGCTCCATGGCCAGTGCCCGCGCGATCTCGACGCGGCGCCGCTCGCCGCCCGAGAGGCTCATGCCGATGTTGGCGCGCAGATGCGTGATGCTGAATTCTTCGAGTAGTTCTTCCATCCGCGCGCGGCGCGCCGCCCGGTTGAGATCGCTGCGGGTTTCGAGGATGGCCAGCAGGTTGTTTTCGACACTCAGTTTGCGAAACACCGAGGCTTCCTGGGGCAGGTAACCTATCCCCTGGCGCGCGCGGCCGTGCATGGGCAGCGCCGTGATGTCGCGGTCGTCGATGTAGATATGCCCGCGATCCTGGGGCACCAGCCCGACCACCATGTAGAAACAGGTGGTTTTGCCGGCGCCATTGGGCCCGAGCAGGCCGACCACTTCTCCGCTGGTCACCGTCAGGGAGACATCGCTCACCACCGTGCGCTTGCGATAGCTTTTCGCGAGGTTTTCCGCCCGGAGTTGTGCCATCAGGGAGCAGCGGCCGGTTTCGGTTGCTGGGGCGGGATTACCATCCGGATGCGCCGATTTACCTCGGAGCCGCGTGCCTGCATCAGATCCTTCGCGATGTCGTAGGTGACCAATTCCCCCTCGAGTGTCGAGCCGCCCTGCTCCAGCCGCGCCGCGCCCCTGAGCACCAGGAAATCCTTCGCGACCTGGTACTCAATTTCTTCGGCGTGCGCGACTACCGGCTCGCTGTCTGGCTTCGGCCGCTGTCGGTAGGTCGCAGGTTTGCCGGTGCAGACGATGCGGTCCACTTCCTTGCGGCCAGCGGTCATGTACACGGTTACCTGGTCGGCCTCGATGTGCATGCTGCCCTGGTCGATTTGTACGGTACCGGCATAGATGGTGACGCCGCTGCGGTCGTCGCGACTGGCACTGTCGGATTCGATGTGCATCGGTTGCTGGCGATCATCCGGCAATGCCCATGACCGGCTGACGGACGTCACCGCGAAGAATGCCAGGAGTGCGCGGCACAGGAGCTTATTTGGGCTTGAAAACACTGTGTACCCGCGACGATAGTTTATAAACCTTGGGTTCCAGGTCGGCGGTGAGGCCGACCGCGGTGGTGCGCGCGGTGGGTGAGATCAGTTCCACTGCGAGATCGGATTGGACGTGCCGGGTGTCGATGAGGTACGCCAGTTCCTCGGTTTTGAGTTCGCTGGTGCCCTTGTCGGTATCCTGCCAGACGCGGACGCCGGTGCGCAGGACAACCCGGCGGTCGGCATTGTGAAGTACGCCGGTGGCTGCCTTCAAGTGCCAGGGTGCCTCGCCCGGCTTCTTGGAGTGGGCGAGCAGGCGCGGCTCCGCGAGCACCACGATATCGTCCGGGTCAAAGGATTCAGCCCTCACCGCGGTCAGCGTGTAGGCGGGCGCGCCGGCTGCATCGAATTTCCGGGTCAATGTGGATGTCATGTAACTGTCGGCGGTGGGCAGGGTCGGCGGCCGCGTCTGCATGCCGCGCAGGAACAGGGTGGGCGCGGAATCCCAGAACACCAGAAAGCCGAGCAGCGCCGCGACGGTGAGAGCTGTCACCAGGATGTTTCTCATGGCGGCGCCTCCTGCAGCAGGTCGAAGCGCTGCTGGGCGCGGAGGATAAATTCCGCGGCTTCGCGCGCGGCGCCGGCGCCGCCGGGCCGGGTGGTGCGCCAACGCGCTTTATCCAGTACCGCGGGGCAGGCGTCCGCGACGGTCATGCCCAGGCCGACGGCGCAAATCGCCGCCAGATCGGGCAGGTCATCGCCCATGTAGGCGACGGCGGCGAGGTCTTCTCCCCAGGCGGAAAAGTGCGTCGCCAGGAGTTCACGCAGGGCTTCGAGCTTGTCCTCGCGCCCCTGCAGGAGATAGTCGATGCCAAGCTCTTCCGCGCGGCGGGTGACGCTGGGCGAGTTGCGGCCCGTGATGATCGCCACCTGCATGCCGGCGCGCTGGAGCAGTTTGACGCCGAGGCCGTCGCGCACATGAAACGCTTTGTATTCGCCACCGTCGGCGCCATAGAACAGCTTGCCGTCGGTGAGGACGCCGTCGACGTCGAGCACCACCAGGCGGATGCCGCGCGCGGCGGCGACGGCATCGGCGACCGTCATACCACGCCGGCCCGCAGCAGGTCGTGCATATGGACCACCCCGGCGGGACAATCGCCGTCCGCGACGACCAAGGCGGTGATTTTGTTGTCTTCCATCACTGTCAGCGCCTCGGCGGCCAGCATTTCGGACGATACGGTCTTGCAGTTGCGGGTCATGACCTCGCCCACCCGGGCGACATTGATATCGATCCGGTGATCGATCGCGCGGCGCAGGTCACCATCGGTGAATACCCCCAGGAGCTCGCCCTGTGTCGTCACCACGGCGGTCAGTCCGAAGCCTTTCTGGGTCATTTCGAGCAGCGCGTCCCGCAGCGGCGTGGTCTCGGTCACGCGGGGAAATTCGGGGCCGCCGTGCATCACATCGCCCACTTTCAGCAGCAGGCGGCGGCCGAGTTTGCCGCCGGGGTGCGAGAACGCAAAATCCTCGGCGCTGAAGCCGCGTTTTTCCAGCAGCGCCACCGCCAGCGCATCACCCATGACCAGGGCCGCCGTGGTGCTGGTGGTGGGCGCGAGCCCCAGAGGGCAGGCCTCCTGGGCCACGCTCACATCCAGATGCACGTCGGCGGTACGGGCGAGCAGGGAGTCCGGCGCGCCCGTCAACGCGATCAAGGGCACACCCAGACGCTTGAGCAGCGGGATCAGGGTGGTGATCTCGGTGGTCTCGCCGGAGTTGGACAGGGCAATCACCAGATCGTCGCGGGTGATCATGCCGAGGTCGCCGTGGCTGGCTTCGCCCGGATGTACGAAGAACGACGGCGTGCCGGTGCTGGCCAGCGTCGCCGCGATCTTGTTGGCGATGTGGCCGGATTTGCCCATGCCGGTGACGATGGCACGTCCCCGGCAGGCGAGGACGAGTTCGCAGGCCGCGACGAAATCGGCGTTGATCCGGGCTGCCAGTTGTTGCACCGCCGCCGCTTCCAGTTCGATGGTGCGCAGGGCAGAAGCGATGGGATCGATATCCCGCATGGGCGGTGTCCGGGAACGCGGCGGTCGGGCGCCAGTATAGCCGTACCCCTGCGCGAGCTGTTAGACGGGCCCGGCAGACGGCGCCGTGATTCCCAGTCCGGGGCGCCGATGCTATAGTGCCGCGCTGCGCAAGCGCCGGGATTCTCTGCGATTTGGCTGCGCGCGCGACGCATCACACGCATTGTTCATGTCGTTTTGCCGTTGCGCGCGATACCGCGGTCTGCTGCGCCAGAGCCCACTTCACAACAGCACAACAGCCCGCCGCGGCGGGGAAACCGGAGGCAGTCGCCGCCATGGATCTCGATGTCATTGGTACCCGCTTGCGGGGTGAGCTCAGTGATTGCGACGTGCAGGTGCGAGCGGAAGGCAATCATCTGAGCGTCGTGGCCGTCGGCGCGCTGTTCGAGGGGCTGCGCCCGGTGCAGCGCCAGCAGCGGGTGTATGCGGCACTCAAGGATCTCATCGCCGCCGGTGACGTACACGCGGTGAATATCCGCACCTACACCCCGGCGGAATGGCAGTCGCGCTGACTTCACCTGGGCGGGAGTCAGGCGGCGGCCCGGACCACCCCTCTTCCGCTTCCATCTTGCTCCGAGTACATCATGGATAAATTGGTGATTTCCGGCGGCGTTCCCCTGCACGGCCAGATCCGCATTTCCGGCGCCAAGAATTCCGCGTTGCCCATTCTGGCGGCCACCCTGCTCGCCGAAGCGCCGGTGACCATCGCCAATATCCCGCACCTGCACGATATCACCACCATGATCGAGCTGCTGTGCTGCATGGGCGTGAGCGTGGTGGTGGACGAGCGGATGAACATCGAGGTCGACTCCAGCACCCTGCACAGCCGGTCCGCGCCCTACGATCTCGTGAAGACGATGCGCGCCTCCATTCTGGTGCTGGGGCCGCTGTTGGCCCGCTACGGCGAGGCCCGGGTCTCCTTCCCCGGCGGTTGCGCCATCGGCAGTCGTCCGGTCGATCAGCATCTGCGCGGTCTCGAAGCGCTGGGCGCCGAGATCGAGATCGACGGCGGCTACATCAATGCCCGCGCCCGCGGTCGACTGCGGGGCGCGCATATCCTGATGGACATGGTCACGGTGGGCGGTACCGAGAATCTGATGATGGCGGCGAGCCTGGCCAGCGGCCGCACCGTTATCGAGAACGCCGCGCGCGAACCGGAGATCGTGGATCTTGCCAACTGCATCAACGTCCTGGGTGGCGATGTGCGGGGCGCGGGGACCGCTACGCTCACCATCGAGGGGGTGGAGCGCCTCCATGGCGGCCGCTACACCATCATGCCGGACCGCATCGAAACCGGCACCTATCTCGCGGCGGCGGCGGCGACCCGTGGCCGGGTCCTGTTGAAAAATACCGATCCGCGCCTGCTCGAAGCCGTGCTGCTCAAGCTCGAAGAGGCCGGTGCGCGGATCACCACCGGGGTCGACTGGATCGAGCTCGACATGGGCGGCCGACAGCCGCGCGCCGTGCACTTGCGCACCGCGCCCTATCCGGCGTTTCCCACCGACATGCAGGCACAGATCACCGCCTTGAACGCCGTTGCCGATGGCGTCGGGACCATCACCGAAACCATTTTCGAGAACCGCCTGATACAGATCCACGAGCTCAATCGGATGGGTGCGAAGATCGCTCAGCAGGGCAACACCGCCATCATCACCGGGGTGCCGTTCCTGAAAGGTGCGCCGGTGATGGCGTCGGACCTGCGGGCTTCCGCCTGTCTGGTGATCGCGGGTCTGGTCGCCCAGGGCGAAACCGTGGTCGACCGTATCTATCACATCGATCGCGGCTATGAATGCATCGAGGAAAAGCTCCAGCAGCTCGGCGCATGCATTCGCCGGGTAGCGGGCTGACGCGGAGGCCGGGATCATGGCGCAGAGTCTTACGCTGGCGATCACCAAGGGCCGCATCATCGCGGAAGTGTTGCCCATGCTGGCACGCGCCGGCATCTTCCCGGACGAGGATATCGCCACCAGCCGCAAACTGGTGTTCGGCACCAATCGCGCGGATCTGCGGCTGCTCGTGTTGCGCGGCTCCGATGTGCCGACCTATGTGCAGTTCGGCGCCGCGGACCTGGGGATTGCGGGCAAGGACACCCTATTGGAGCACAATGGCGCCGATTTCTACGAACCCGTGGATCTGGGTATCGCGCGCTGCCGTCTGATGACGGCCGGTCTGGTCGGTCTCGCTCCCCGGCCGGGTCGCCTGCGGGTGGCCACCAAATACGTCAATGTGGCGCGGCGCTACTATGCCGAGCAGGGCCGTCAGGTGGACATCATCAAGCTCTACGGCGGCATGGAGCTGGCGCCCGTGATGGGGCTCGCCGACGAGATCGTGGACATCGTGGATACCGGCAACACACTCGTCGCGCACGGCCTCGAACCCCGGGCGCTGATCGCCGACATCAGCTCCCGACTGATCGTTCACAAGGGCGCGCTGAAAACCAAATACGCGCTGATCCAGCCTCTCATCGACCAGTTCCGGCAACTCGCGACAGGCTGAATCCATGTCCGCAGCGCTCATCAAGCTACTCGATACCCGGGCCTCCGATTTCGAAGCGCGGCTCGGCGCGCTGCTCGCCGTGCAGGTCGGGATTGACCGGCAACTGGAGCAGACGGTCGCGGAGATCCTCGCCAACGTCCGCGAAACCGGCGACCCGGCGCTGGTGGATTACACCAACCGCTTTGATCGCCGGCAGATCGCCGACGCCGCGGAGCTGGAGATTCCGCACGCGGAGCTCGGCGCCGCGCTCGGGGCGCTGCCCGACGATCAGCGCGTGGCGCTCGCCGCGGCGGCCGAGCGCGTGCGCGAATTCCACCTGCGCCAGAAACAGGAATCCTGGGATTATCACGATGCCCATGGCAACCGGCTCGGGCAGCGGGTAACGGCCCTCGACCGGGTGGGCATCTATGTGCCCGGCGGCAAGGCGAGCTATCCGTCATCGGTGCTGATGAATGCGATTCCCGCCCGCGTCGCCGGCGTCGGGGAAATCCTGATGACCGTGCCCGCGCCGGACGGCGCGCTGAATCCCATGGTGCTGGCGGCGGCGGCGCTCGCCGGGGTGGATCGCGTGGTTACCGTCGGCGGGGCTCAGGCGATCGCGGCCCTGGCCTTCGGCACCGCGAGCGTGCCGGCGGTGGACAAGATCGTCGGCCCCGGCAATGCCTATGTGGCGGCGGCCAAGCGTCAGGTCTTCGGCCATGTGGGACTCGACATGGTGGCGGGCCCTTCCGAAGTGCTGGTGATCTGCGACGGCAGTGCCGATCCCGACTGGATCGCCATGGACCTGTTTTCCCAGGCCGAGCACGACGAACAGGCGCAGGCCATCCTGCTCACCCCGGATGCGGACTTTCGCGCGCGGGTGGCGGCCAGCATCGCGCGCCTGTTGCCGACCCTGGAACGGCGCGACATCATCGCCGCCGCCCTCGCCGGTCGCGGCGCGCTGATTCTGGTGCGGGATCTGGACGAGGCCATCGCGCTCGCCAATCGCATCGCCCCGGAACACCTGGAGCTTGCCGTCGCCGCCCCCGAGCGCTGGCTGGCGGACGTGCGTCACGCCGGCGCGATTTTTCTCGGCTGTCATACTCCCGAAGCGATCGGCGACTACTGCGCCGGGCCGAGCCATGTGCTGCCCACGTCGGCGACGGCACGGTTTTCGTCGCCGCTCGGGGTCTATGATTTCCAGAAGCGCACCTCGATCATCCAGTGCTCACCGGCCGGAGCGGCGGCGCTGGCGGCCACCGCCTCGGTGCTGGCGCGCGGCGAATCCCTCACCGCGCACGCGCGGTCGGCGGAGTACCGCTTCAAACCGGAGTCGCGATGAGCAATCCCTACTGGAGTCCGTGCATCCGCGACCTGGAGCCCTATGTCCCGGGCGAACAGCCGCGCCGGCGCGATCTCGTCAAGCTGAACACCAACGAAAACCCCTATCCGCCCTCGCCCCGGGTGCTGGCCGCGGTGCGGGCGGCGGCGGACGAGAGTTTGCGGCTCTATCCGCCGCCGGAAGCCGATGAATTCAAGGCCGCCATCGCTACCTACCACGGCGTTGACGCCAGTCAGGTGTTTGTCGGCAACGGTTCCGACGAAGTGCTCGCCCATGTGTTCCATGCGCTGCTCAATCACGGGCGGCCGGTGCTGTTTCCCGACATCACCTACAGCTTTTATCCGGTGTATTGCCGGCTCTACGGCATCCCCTGGCGCGAAATCCCCCTGACCTCCGATTACTGCATCGCGGTGGCCGATTATCAGGGCACCAACGGCGGCATCGTGCTCGCCAATCCCAATGCGCCCACTGGTTGCGCACTGCCGCTCACGGCGATCGAGGAATTACTTGTCGCTCATCGCGATACCGTGGTGGTGATCGACGAAGCCTATGTGGATTTCGGCGCGCAATCCGCCATCCCGCTGGTGTGTCGATATCCCAATCTGCTGGTGGTGCAGACGCTGTCCAAATCGCGCGCGCTGGCCGGCCTGCGCCTGGGCTTTGCGGTGGGCGATGCCGGACTGATCGGCGCGCTGGATACGGTCAAGAACAGTTTCAATTCCTATCCGCTGGACCGGCTCGCCATTGCCGGCGGCATTGCCGCCTTCGCCGACGACGCCTATTTTCAGACCCGGCGCAGCCAGGTGATGGCCAGCCGCGAGGCGCTGGTGGCCGCGCTGGTGCGATTGGAGTTCGAGGTATTGCCGTCGGCCGCCAATTTCCTGTTCGCCCGGCACCGGGAGCGGGCGGGCGCGGAGCTGTTCGAGGCGCTGCGGCGGGACGGTGTGCTGGTGCGCCATTTCAAGCACCCCCGCATCGACCGCTTTCTGCGGATCACGGTGGGGACGGAGACCCAGAACGCGCGCCTGATTGCGGCACTGGAATCCCTGCTGCGCTGACCGCCGGGCGGACGCCGACGATGGCGTTGATGGTCAGCGCCTGTCGATTGCGCAAAACCCGCAAATTCACCGAGTCGCCGGGTTTGAGGTCCGCGATCAGGTTCGTGCTGTGAACCCCGTCGAGCACGGGATCGCCATTGATATGGGTGACGATGTCGCCGCCGCGCAGACCGCTGGCGGCGGCCGGGCTGCCCGGTTGCACCTCGATAATGATCAGCGCGGCGGGTGGCGCAACGCCGTCGTTCTGGAGCGCGTTGGCGGTGAGCTGTTGGACCTGGACGCCGAGCCAGCCGCGCACCACATGACCTTCGCGGACGATGTCTTCCAGGACCTTGATCGCGGTTTTGACCGGAATCGCAAAGCTGATGCCCTGGGACGAGGTCTCGTCGAGAATCGCGGTGTTGATCCCGATCAGGTTGCCGTAGGCGTCGATCAGGGCGCCGCCGGAATTGCCGCGGTTGATCGCCGCGTCGGTCTGCAAAAAGTTTTCAAAGGTGTTCAGACCCAGGCCGCGGCCGGTGGCGCTGACGATGCCCTGGGACACCGACTGGCCGAGGCCATACGGATTGCCGATGGCGAGCACCACATCGCCGACGCGGGCCTGCGACGAGTTGCCGATGGGCATCGGTGACAGGTCCTTGACGGCGATGCGCAGCACGGCGAGATCGGTCTCGGGATCCGAGCCCACCACCTGCGCCTCGGCTTCACGACCGTCGGCGAGCAATACGATGATTTCATCGGCATTCGCGACCACATGGTGATTGGTGAGAATGTAGCCCTCGCTGCTCACGATCACCCCGGAGCCCAGCGAATTTTCCATGCGCTGTTGTTGCGGGCGGGCGCTCTGGTCGAAATAGCGGCGAAAGGCCGGGTCGTTGTGCAGCGGCGAGCGCTGTTGCGGCGCCAGCTTGCGCGTGTAGATGTTCACCACCGACGGTGCGGCGCGCTGCACCGCGGAGGCGTAGGACACCCGCTCCTCCGTGAACGGTTGCACGGCCGCGGGTCCGCCGAGCGTCTCGGGTCTGGGCAGTATCGGCTGAGGTTCCGGGCTGAGCGGGCGAAACTCGCGCCACAGCACGACGGCCGCGATCGCCAGCCCCGCGAGTATCGGCCACGCCAGAAACCTCACCAAACGCATCGGTTGCGACTCGTTTTCCTGCCCGTGCGGGGGCGGTATTATGTCATGGTGCCCCCGCGGTCGTCGGGGGCGTTGTTTTTTCTCTTGGCGCGAATCGCGCCCGAAACCTGGAGTACCCGCATGACCGGACTGGTAAAACCGCATGGCGCCGACGCGCTCAAGATCCTGTTGCTCGAGGGCAAGGCTCTGGCGGAGGCGCGCGCGCGCGCGGCTGGATTGCCCCAGGTGCGCCTGGCATCGCGCGAGGTAGGCGACCTGATCATGCTGGGCATCGGCGGTTTCACACCCCTCGATGGCTTCATGGGCGAGGCCGACTGGCGCGGCGCCTGCGATGACATGCGGCTCGCCAACGGCCTGTTCTGGCCCATCCCGATCACCCTGTCCACGGACGTCGGCACCGCGGATGGCCTCGCCATCGGCGCCGAAGTGGCGCTGGTGGACGGCGAAAGCGGCGAGCTGATGGGCACCCTGCGCGTGACCGAAAAATACCGCATCGACAAGGCGCACGAATGCCGCCAGGTATTCCGCACCACCGATCCCGCCCATCCCGGTGTGAAACTGGTGCTGGAGCAGGGCGACATCAATCTGGCCGGTCCGGTGCAGGTGTTCTCGCAGGGCGAATTTCCGGGCAAGTATCCGGATATCTACATGACCCCCGCCGAGACGCGCGCATTGTTCGCCAGCAAGGGCTGGTCGACCGTGGCGGCGTTCCAGACCCGCAATCCGATGCACCGCTCCCACGAATACCTGGCCAAGATCGCCATCGAGATCTGCGATGGCGTGCTGGTGCACTCGCTGCTGGGCAAACTCAAGCCCGGCGATATTCCCGCCGAGGTGCGCCAGGAAGCCATCGGGGTGCTGCTCGACAAGTATTTCGTCGCCAATACCGTGGTGCAGTCCGGCTACCCCCTCGACATGCGCTATGCCGGCCCGCGCGAGGCGCTGCTGCATGCGCTGTTCCGGCAGAACTACGGCTGCTCGCATCTGATCGTCGGGCGCGACCACGCGGGCGTCGGCGATTACTACGGCCCCTTCGACGCCCACCACATCTTCGACGCGATTCCCGCGGATGCGCTGCTGACCAAGCCGCTCAAGATCGACTGGACCTTCTGGTGCCATGCCTGCGGCACCATGGCCTCGGAGCGCACCTGTCCCCATGACGCGGCGCAGCGCGTGCTGGTATCCGGCACCAAGTTGCGCAAGGCGCTGTCGGAGGGTGGCGAGGTGGATCCCCAGTTTTCGCGCCCCGAAGTGCTCGAGGTGCTGCGGCGCTATTACGCCGCGCTGGAAGCGGAAGATCGGGTGGAGGTAGAGCTCAAGGGGCACTCCGCTCGCTGATGGGGCTCCGGTCGGCCCGACGCCGGGCCGACGCAGTGTCAGCGGATCTTCAAGCCGGCTTCAACCGACCTTCAGCGTGGGGTCGTCGTCAGTGACCCTTTGCAGGGGCGCGATGGTCCCGGTGTAAGCCTTGCCCGGTTGCTCCGCAACGGCCTTGGGATTGCCGCGCAACAGGCTCTGGCTCGGCGCGTAGTCCCGTGGCGGCTGCGTATCGGCGCCGGATGAGCGCGCGGTGCCCGGGGCGGCGAACCGGCGCGCGAGTTCGGTACTTGCCAGTTGATCGGCGCCGCCGGCCAGATGGTGTTGCAGATCCTGCCACGCGCGCCCCAGCTCGTCGGCCAGCGCGGCGGCGCGACTGAAATGCTCCTCGACCTGGCGTTCGTAGATTTGCAGTTTTTCCTCGCGGGCGCGCAACTGATCCGCCAGCCGATCGCGGCGGCCTGCGCGCCGGGCAAGATTCCGGCCGAGGGCCACGCCCGCCAGCAGGCCGGCGAGAAAGCCGACCACGGTAATGAGAATGGCGTTGGTCGTCATGGAGCCTCCGGGGACTGTCGGCGCGTCGTTACCGAAAGGCAAAGTCTAGCGATTGCACCGGGGCGCGTCGATGTCGGCGTGATGGCGGGGGTTGAATGGCGCTCGCCACCCGACCGCCAAGCGCTTGTGCGACGCTCAATATGTGCCGGTACAACAGAGGGTGACAGCATGGCGCAGCGCGACGAGCTACAGCAACTGCCGGGTCCGGCGGGGATCATCGAGGCCTGTTGGGAAAACGCGGAGTCCGGGCGCGGGCAGTGGCCACAGCCGCTGGTCGCCGTCATTGCCCACCCGCATCCGCTCTACGGCGGCGCCATGGACAACAAGGTGGTCACCACGCTGGCCCGCATGTACCGGCGCCTGGGCGTGGCTGCGGTGCGGTTCAATTTTCGCGGTGTGGGTGCCAGCGCCGGCAGCCACGACCAGGGGCGCGGGGAAGTCGAGGACATGCTCGCGGTGGTTCGCTGGGCGCAGGCCCGCGCACCCGAGTCCGCACTGCTGCTGGCCGGGTATTCCTTCGGTTCGGCGATCGCCGCCGCCGCCAGCGAGCGGGTCGCGGCCCGGCATCTGGCACTGGTGGCGCCGCCGGTGGATCGGTATCCCTATGCGCCGGGCGGCGATTTCAGCTGTCCCACCACCATTGTTCTCGGTGGTGTCGATGAGCTTGTTGCGGCGGACGCAGCGGCCGCCTGGGCGCGCCAACGGCCCCGGGTAACGGACGTCATCGTGCTGCCGGAGGCGAGCCATTTTTTCCACGGCCAACTGGTGGCGCTCGAACGCGAACTGGGCGCGGCGGTGAGTGCGGTCCTGAGTGCCGACCCTTCTTGAAGCGTCGCGGCCGGCTGGCTACAGTGGCGCGCCTTTAGTCTTCACGTCAATCTTCCCGGATCGCCATGACGCCCAAGCAACGCTACCTGCAGGATCTCCAGCGCGACGGTTTCCAGTCGGATGCCGCGCAGGAATTCGCCGTGGCGAAACTCCAGGAAGTCCATGACCGGCTGGTGGCGGCCCGTCGCCAGCCCGTCAGCCTGTTCGATCGACTGCTGCGCAATCGCCGGGGCGCGCCGGTGAACGGCTTGTACCTCTGGGGCGGGGTGGGGCGCGGCAAGACCTATCTCATGGACAGCTTTTTCGAGAGCCTGCCGTTTCAAGACAAGTTGCGTATGCATTTCCACCGTTTCATGTTGCGCGTGCACCGCGACCTGAAGCGCTTCAAGGGCCGCAAAGACCCGCTGCGCCTGGTGGCGCGGGGCATCGCCCACGACGCGCGGGTACTGTGCTTCGACGAATTCTTCGTGTCCGATATTGCCGACGCCATGATTCTCGGCACCTTGCTGGAAGAGCTGTTCGCGTGCGGCGTCACGCTGATTGCGACTTCCAATATCGCGCCCGACCGGCTGTATGAAAACGGACTCCAGCGCGCGCGCTTTTTGCCCGCCATCGCCCTCGTCAAGCGCCACTGCGAGGTGCTCAATGTCGATGGCGGTGTCGACTATCGGCTGCGTACCCTCACCCAGGCGGGACTCTATTACTGTCCGCTGGGGCCAGCTGCCGACGCGCACCTGATGGCGGTGTTCCGCAGTCTCGCGCCGTCCCAGGATAAAGTGCGCAAGCATGTGCATCTGGACGTGGAAGGACGCGAGATCATCGCCCGCTATGTGGCCGAGGATGTCGCCTGGTTCGACTTCGCGGCCCTCTGCGACGGCCCCCGCAGCCAGAACGATTACATCGAGCTGGCGCGCGAGTTTCACGCCGTGCTGATCGGCGCGATGCCGGCGTTGACCGGCGCGCAGGACGATCAGGCGCGCCGCTTCATCAGTCTGGTGGACGAGTTTTACGATCGCAACGTCAAACTCGCGCTCGCCGCCGCCGTACCGCTGGCCGAACTCTACACCGGCACCCGCCTCGCGTTCGAATTCGAGCGCACCCGCAGCCGGCTGCTGGAAATGCAGTCCCACGAGTATCTGGCGCGGCCGCATCGGCCCTGACCGACCGCTGAAAAACGGCCCACGCAGCCGAGCCCACGGCGATTGCGCTGTCGTTGCCGCCTGGCGCTCAACAAAAGCGCCTCCGTCGCGGCCGCGCGGATCGTGTTGACCGGCCCTAGCCAGAAGTAGTGGCGAGGAACTGCCGCACCAGGCCGGCGTGCTGCTCCGGGGCCAGCCGCGGTCCGTACTGGGCTACCACCGCGGCGGCGGCGAGATTGGCAAAGCGCCCCGCGGCGACGTGATCGAAGCCCTGGGTGAGTCCGTAAAGAAACGCTCCCGCAAACATGTCGCCCGCGCCGTTGGTATCGACGGCGCTCGCCGGGGTGGCCGGGATCCGGTGTAGTTGGCGGCCGTCGAACACCAGGGCGCCGCGCGCGCCGAGGGTGATGGCAAAGGACTCGGCATCGGCCTGGAGCCGCTCCGCGGCGGTTTCCACATCGTCCGCGCCGGTCCAGCCGCGGGCTTCGTCCCCGTTGCAGAACAGCAGATCCACGCGCCCGCCGGCCATGGCGCGGAGTTCGTCCCGGAAATGCGCCACGATGCCGGGGTCGGACAGGCTGAGCGCGACCCGGGTGCCATGCTGCCGGGCCAGTTCGCGGGCGCGGATGGCGGCGGCGCGGCCACTGGGCGAGGTGGCCAGGTACCCTTCGATGTAGAGATAGGTGGCGGCGGCGAGCGCTTCCGGATCGAGGTTTTCCGGCGCCAGCGATTCGCTGATCCCCAGAAAAGTATTCATCGTGCGTTCGGCATCCGGCGTGATCAGCACCAGGCATTTGCCGGTGGTGCCCGCCGGGAGTCCGGTGACGCCGTTGTGCGTCACTCCCGCCGTGGCCAGGTCGTGCAGATAAAAATGACCGTTATCGTCGTCGGCGACCCGGCACGAGTAGTAACCGCGACCACCGAAGCAGCTCACCGCGATCACGGTGTTGGCGCCCGAGCCGCCGCTCGCCCGGCGTGCCAGGGTCAGATGATCGCCGAATACCGTCAGCAACTGGTTTTGGCGCGGTTCGTCGACCAGGGTCATGATCCCTTTCTCGATCCCGTGGGCGTCGAGTTCGGCGTCGGTAACCCGCAATTCGGTATCCACCAGGGCGGCGCCCAGGCCGTAAACGTCGAAACGCTGCATGATCGTGGAGCCCGGTCGGTCAAAGCGGCTATTATCCACGCCCGCGCCCGCGGACCAAGTGACCGGCGGGCCTGAGACAGAGCCTGTCTTCACACAACCTGTATTCGGGAGGCGCCAGTGGCACGCAGGCGGCAACGCAAATCGCGCACCCGGAGGTCGCCGCGCCGCGGTCGGTGGGCGGTGGTCCGGGTCGTGCTCGGCGCGTTGCTGTTGCCCGTGCTGATCGCCATCGGGCTCGGCGTCATCGCGCTCGACACCATGGTGAAGGCAAAGTTTTCCGGCGCCAAATGGGCGTTGCCGGCGCATGTCTACGGGCGTCCGCTGGAGTTGTACGCGGGTCAGCCCCTGGCGCGCGCGGCGCTGCTGCGCGAGCTGGACGGACTCGGCTATCGCAAGGCGGCGCAAGCGGAGCACCCGGGGCAGTTCACAATCAGCGGCAATACCCTCGACATCCATGTGCGCGCCTTTCGTTTTCCGGATGGCGAACAGCCGGCGCAACGCGCGCGCGTGAGCCTCGACGCCACGGGAATCGCCGCCATCGGCGACAGCAGCGGCGCCGCGTTGCCGCTGCTGCGCCTGGAGCCCGTGCGGATCGGCGGCATCTATCCGGAGCATGCCGAGGATCGCGTGCTGTTGCGGCTCGCGGAGTTGCCGCCCTATCTGGCCGACGCCCTGATCGCGACCGAGGACCGGGATTTCTACAGCCACCACGGCGTCTCCCCGCGTGCCATCCTGCGCGCCACCTGGGCCAATCTGCGCGCCGGCGGTATCGCCCAGGGCGGCAGCACCCTCACCCAGCAGCTGGTGAAAAACCTCTACCTCTCCCAGAACCGCACCCTGGTCCGCAAGGCCATGGAAGCGGTGATGGCAGTGTTGCTCGAACTGCACTACAGCAAGCAGGAGATCCTCGAGGCTTATCTCAACGAGATTCATCTGGGCCAGGCCGGGGATCGGGCCATTCATGGCTTCGGTCTGGCGAGCGAGTTTTATTTTCGCCAGCCGCTGGCGGAGCTCGATCTGCACCAGGTGGCATTGCTGGTGGCGCTTGCCAAGGGCGCGTCCTATTACAACCCGCGCCGCCAGCCGGAGCGGGCGCTGGCGCGGCGCAATCTGGTGCTGGCGCAACTGGCGGAAGAAGGTGTTATCGACGCCGAGCGCGCGCGCATCGCCGCCCGGCAGCCCCTGGATGTGGCGGAGGCCCCGGGCGTCATCAATCAATACCCGGATTACATGGACCTGGTGCGCCGCCGCCTGCAGGAGGACTACAACGCCAGCGATCTGACCGCGAACGGGCTGCGCATCTTCACCTACTTCGATCCCCAGGCGCAGCGCCAGGTGGAAACCGCCATTGCCGATACGCTCCGGCGCATCGAAGCGGAGCGCAAGCTGACGCCCGGACAGATCCAGGCGGCGGCGGTGGTGGTGGGCGTCGGTACCGGTGAAGTGCTCGCGCTCGCCGGCAGTCGCTCGGGCCAGGTGGTCGGTTTCAATCGCGCCCTCGACGCCCGCCGCACCATCGGCTCGACCGCCAAGCCCGCCGTCTATCTGGCCGCCCTGGAGCAGCCCGGACGCTACACCCTGGGAACCTTGGTGGATGACGCGCCGCTCTCGATTGTCTCCGGGGGCAAGCCGTGGAGTCCCGAGAATTTCGATCACAGGAGCCACGGGCCGGTGCCGATCTACGTTGCCCTGAGTCGCTCCTACAACCAGGCCACGGCGCGGCTGGGTCTTGAAGTGGGTGTCGATCGCGTCGCCGATGTGGTGCGGCGGCTGGGTTACGAAGGTCCGCTGCTCAAGGTGCCGGCGCTGCTGTTGGGCGGGATTTCGATGACGCCCTTCGAGCTCGCCGGCATGTATCACACGATCGCCGCCGATGGTTTTCACACCGACCTGCGGGCCATCGCCTCGGTCAGCGGTGCGGATCGGGAAATCCTCAGCCGGTACCCGTTCGCCGTCGAGCAGCGCTTTGCGGCGGAACCGATGCATTTGCTGCACTACGCCTTGCGTCAGGTGATGACCGAGGGCACCGGCGCCAACGCCTACCGGCAGTTGCCGGCCGGCCTGAAGGTGGCGGGCAAGACGGGCACGTCAAACGATCAACGCGACAGTTGGTTTGCGGGGTTCAGCGGCAACCACCTGGTGGTGGTGTGGCTGGGGCGCGACGACAACAGTCCGATGCCCTTGTCCGGCGCTTCCGGGGCGCTGCGGGTGTGGAGTGCCATCATGGCCGGGCTCGACAATCGCCCGTTGCCCGAGGCCGACCCGGAGGGAGTCACCCATGCCTGGTACGATCCCGGCACCGGCGCGGGAAGCGGCGAAGGTTGCGCCAATGCCCGGCTGCTGCCCTACATCAGCGGCTCCGAGCCGGAGGGTCGCGGCTGCCTCGGCGGGGTGCCCGGGCAGGTACTGGACCGGGTGCGCGGCTGGCTGGGGATCGACTGATGGGCATTGGCACAAGTGCCCTGTCACACAGGGATACAACGGGGCACGCGGCACCGATGGCGCGGCGCGGCGCGGCGCGGAATCTGAAGCTGCTGGGTGGCCTGGGCGCCTTGCTGGTGCTGGCGGCCTGCGCGCCCATGTCGTCCCAGCCGCCGGCGCCGGTCGTTGTCCCGGCGCCCCCGAAAACCGGTCCTGCCCTGCCGCCGCCGGCCAAACCCGCGCCTGTTCCCGAAGTGCGGCCGGCACCCCGTCCGGTGATGCCGCCACCGCCCCGGGTGATACCGCCGCCCGTGGCGCCGGATGCGGTTTCCGCGCTGCTCCTGCAGGCCAACAGTGAAGCGCGGGCGGGTCGCCATGATGCCGCCATCGCGCTGGGCGAGCGGGCGCAGCGGCTGGATCCGCGCGCGCCGGAAGTTTATCTGGTGCTCGGCCGTGCGCACCTGGCGCGCGGCCAGGCCGCCGAGGCGCGCCAGTTTGCCTTGAAAGGCCTTGCCCTGAGCGCCGGGGGCAGCGAGGTTCGGCAGGGGCTGGAAACCCTGTTGCGGGATGCGGGTTCCTGAGTCCGGGCGTTGGCGCAGTCCAGGAACGTCGCGAAAGCGTCAGGTGAGAGGCGCGCGGCGCGGTCCCTGTAACAGATGCACCTGGAAGCTCGGCGTCGCGGCGATCTGCTCGCAGGAGCGGAATACTTCCTGTGCCAGGGTCGCGGCGGGAACCACACGGTGCGTGACGAACAGCGCCCGGCCAGCGCGGTGCAGATGGCTCGCCGCCGCGCGAAAGAAGCGCGCGCAGAGTTCCTGATCGGCGGCGAAACCGCGATGGAACGGCGGATTGCACAGCACCAGATCGAAGCGCTCGGCGATCCCGTCGGCGCAGTCCGACGGCACCACCTCACCCGCGATGCCGTGCGCGGCGAAGTTTTTCGCGCAGGCCAGCAAGGCCGCGGCGCAGGTGTCGGTGGCGGTGATGGCGCCGGCGCCGTGCGCGTGCGCGGCGACCGACAGGTAGCCATAGCCGCAGCCGAGATCGAGCAGGGCCCGGGGTGCGGGGCCGTCCGCGAAAACCTGCGGAAGCTGCGCCGCCAGCAGTGCGCTGCCCGGGTCGATCTGGTCCCAGCCGAACAGACCGGGCTTGGTGAACAGCACCCGCTCGCCGTACGCCAGCAGTGGCCGCAATGCCTCGTAGTCGGCATCATCCAGTGAAGGCAGGGTCGCGCCGGTGCGGGTCGCGACCGCCAGATAGTCGGTGCCCAGCTTGCGCACCTCGGGTGCGCCGCCCAACGCGGTAGCGGCCTCCTTGCCGTGGGTCTTGATGCCGGTCTGCTTGCCGCCCCAGAGCAGCAGGCGGCCGCCGGGCGCGAGGGCGTGCCAGGCCCGGTTGATGAGATGGCGGACCACGGCCCGCTCCTTGGGCACCCGACAGGCGATCAGCGCGAGGTCGGCAGTCGCGGGCAATTCGAAATCGCTGAAGCTGGCATCGAGGCCGCGGTCGCGGGCGGCGACACAGAGATCCCAGCGGTTGCTCAGTACCCGGGTGCCGGGCGGCAGTCCCGCGAGAAATTCGGGAGGGCAGTTTTCGTCCGCAACCAGGAGCCCCCGCGCGCCGGCGGCGATCAGGGCGTCGCGGACGGTGCCGGCGGCGTCAGCGCGCACGCCGGAGCAGGCGCGCGGCCTCGACCGCGAAGTAGGTGAGGATGGCGTCGGCGCCGGCGCGCTTGCAGGCGAGCAGGGATTCGAGCATCACCGCTTCCCCGTTCAGCCAGCCGTTGGCCGCCGCGGCCTTGTGCATGGCGTACTCGCCGCTCACCTGGTAGACGAAGGTGGGTGCGCCCAAGCTGTCCTTGACCCGTCGTACTACATCCAGATAGGGCATCCCGGGTTTGATCATGAGGATATCGGCGCCCTCGGCCAGATCCAGCGCGCATTCGTGCAGGGCCTCATCGCTGTTGCCCGGATCCATCTGGTAGCTGTATTTGTCGCCGCCCTTGAGGTTGGCGGCCGAGCCCACGGCGTCGCGGAAGGGGCCGTAGTAGGCGGAAGCGTACTTGGCCGCGTAGGCGAGAATCAGGGTGTTGTGATGCCCCGCGTTTTCCAGCGCCGTGCGGATGGCGCCAATGCGCCCGTCCATCATGTCCGAGGGCGCCACCATGTCGGCCCCGGCGGCGGCCTGGGACAGCGCCTGGCGCGCGAGCGTCGCCACCGTGACATCGTTCAGCACATAACCCGCCGCGTCGATGATGCCGTCCTGGCCGTGGGTGGTATAGGGGTCGAGGGCGACGTCGGTGATGACGCCGAGCTGCGGATAGGCGGTTTTCAAGGCGCGCACGGTGCGCTGCACTAACCCCTCGGGGTTGCAGGCCTCCGCTGCGTCCAGGGATTTCAGCGCGGGATCGATCACCGGAAACAGCGCGAGGGCCGGAATCCCGAGTTCCACATATTCGGCGGCCGCGGCCACCAGCAGGTCGATCGATAGCCGTTCGATGCCGGGCATGGACGCGATCGTCTCGCGGCGCTTGGCGCCATCGAGCACGAATACCGGGTAGATGAGGTCGTCGACGCCGAGGCGGGTCTCCCGCACCAGGCGCCTGACAAAATCGGCGCGCCGCATCCGCCGCGGGCGGGTGGCGGGATACGGGCCGCGCGCGGCCGTCCAGTCAGTCATGAGCAACTCCCTCGGTTCGGGGACGGGCATAAATCGGGTCCACCGGGGCGCCCTTGAGATCGGTCTCGAAGTAGCGCGAAATGATGTGGCGGTCGGCGTCGAATGCCATCTCGGGAAACTCCCCGGTATAGGGAAACCAGCGCGCCTCGGAGAGGCCGTCGCCGGCTTGCAGCGTGCCGCCGATCACCGAGGCGCTGAGCACGGTGACCAGGGAGTGAACCTGCGGCTGCAGGTAGTTGGTGACCACGCTGATGATGGCGTCGATGCGCACTTCGAGGGAGGTTTCCTCGCGCACCTCGCGCACCGCCGCGCTGAGATGATCTTCCTCGTACTCCACATAGCCGCAGGGCAGGCACCAGAGCCCGTGCTGGAGCGAGCTCGAGGTGCGGCGGCCGAGAATGAAGCGGTCGCCGTCGGCGATCAGCACCGCCACCGCCGGCGCCGGATTGCGGTACTGGGTCGCGCCGCAGACCGGGCAACGGTAGCGCAGTCCGCCGGCAATCGGCTGGGTGTCGCAACGTGCGCCGCAGGCGATGCAGTGGCGCTGCTCGCGCAGGCGCAGGTCGCGGTGTTCCGGTTGCGGGTAGGCGTGAAACACCTGCCGTGGGCGCATGATTCAAAAATCCTCGTGGAACACGGCGCTGGCGGCATCCAGCGTCTGCTCGATATCGGCGGCGCCGTGGGCTCCGGACACGAAACCGGCCTCATAGGCGGCGGGCGCCAGATAGATCCCGCGTTTCAGCATGCCGTGAAAGAAGCGGTTGAAACGCTCGGTGTCGCAGGCCATCACCTGGCGGAAATTGGTGACCGCGGGCGCGGCGGTGAAAAAGCAGCCGAACATGGAGCCGACGCTGTTGGTGGTCATGGCGATCCCGGCGGCGGCGGCGCGGTTGCGCAAACCGTCGGCGAGATCGCGGGTGCGCGCGAACAGCCGGTCGTAAAAGCCGGGCTCATCGAGTGCCGCCAGCGTCGCGAGCCCGGCCGCCATGGCGACCGGGTTGCCGGACAAGGTGCCGGCCTGATAGACCGGGCCGAGCGGGGCCAGCCGGGTCATCAGGTCGGCGCGCCCGCCGAAGGCGCCCACCGGCATGCCGCCGCCGATCACCTTGCCCAGTGTGATCAGGTCCGGGGCGATGCCGTAACGTCCGGCCGCGCCCCGGGGGCCGACGCGAAACCCGGTCATCACTTCGTCGAAGATCAGCACGGCACCGTGGCGGTCGCAGACCCGGCGCAGGGTTTCCAGAAACCCCGGCTCGGGCGGCACGCAGTTCATGTTGCCCGCCACCGGCTCGACGATGATGCCCGCGATGGTGTCGCCTTCGCGGGCAAACACGTCTTCCACCTGGGCACTGTCGTTGTAGTCGAGGGTGAGGGTGAGGGCCGCCAGCGCCGCCGGCACCCCGGGCGAGCTGGGCACGCCCAGGGTCAGGGCGCCGGAGCCGGCCTTGACCAGCAGCGAGTCCCCATGGCCGTGGTAGCAACCCTCGAACTTGAGAATGCGGTCGCGGCCGGTGGCGGCGCGCGCGAGGCGGATCGCGCTCATGGTGGCCTCGGTGCCCGAGTTGACCATGCGCACCAGGTCGAGCCCGGGAACGCGCGCGCACAGACTGTCCGCCATTCGGGTTTCCAGCTCGGTGGGCGCGCCGAAGGTGAGTCCGCGCTCGAGTTGGGCACGAATGGCGGCGAGCACATCGGGGTGGCCGTGGCCGAGGATCATGGGGCCCCAGGACTGCACATAGTCGAGGTAGCCGTTGCCGTCGACGTCGTAGAGCCGCGGGCCTGCGGCGCGCGCGAAAAATACCGGGGTGCCGCCCACCGCCCGAAATGCGCGCACCGGCGAGTTGACGCCACCCGGAATGTGGCGTTGAGCGGCGGCGAAACAGTCCTCGGAGCGGGTCATGGCGGTTCCGCGGCAGTGGGAGCCGGAATTATGGTGGATCGGACTTCGCACGGCCAATTGCGCGCGCGAAGTCCGCGGGGTCAGAAGGGCCGCACCACCACCAGAATCACGATGGCAATCAGGAAAAGTACCGGTATCTCGTTGAACCAGCGGTAAAAGACATGGCTGCGGGTATTGCGGTCATGGCGAAACTGGCGCAGCAGATACAGGCAGGCATGGTGGTAGATCACCAGCAGGGTCACCAGCGTCACCTTGGCGAGGAACCAGCCCTGGTGCAAGTAGTCGGGCGCCAGACTCGCCAGCCAGATGCCGAAGGTCAGCGCCGCGAGCATCGCGGGCGTGGCGATCCCGCGCGAGAGTTTCCGCTCCATGATCTTGAAGCGCTCGATGCTGATCCGGTCCTCCGCCATGGCGTGGTAGACGAACAGGCGGGGCAGATAAAACAGCGCGGCAAACCAGCACACCACGCTGATGATATGCAGGGCTTCGATCCATTCCGCGGGCATCGGCAACCTCGGCGCGGGCAAAGGCACATGGTACCGGAGTTTGGTCGAGGTTGGGGTTGGCGTCAGGGCGGCCGGGCCGGCTGGTGGAGTATCATGGCCCGCTCGCGCAATGTGTTGGAGTGGCCTAACACCATGATTAAAGTGGGAATTGTCGGCGGAACCGGGTACACCGGGGTCGAATTGCTGCGGCTGCTGGTGCTGCATCCCGAGGTCGAGATCGCGGCCATCACGTCGCGCCAGGAAGCCGGCCGGGCGGTGGCCGACATCTTCCCCAATCTGCGGGGTCATCTGGAGCTGGCGTTTTCCGAACCCGACGTGGAGCGCCTAGCCGGTTGCGATCTGGTGTTTTTCGCCACTCCCCACGGCGTCGCCCAGGCGTCGGTGCCGGCGCTGCTGGAGCGCGGCGTCAAAATCATCGATCTTTCCGCGGATTTCCGCATCCGCTCGGTGCCGCTCTGGGAGCGCTGGTACGGACAGCCCCACGGCTGCCCGGAGCTCGTGCAAGAAGCCGTCTACGGCCTGCCGGAATTCAACCGCGCGCGCATTCGCGGGGCGCGCCTGATCGCCTGCCCGGGCTGCTATCCCACCAGCGTGCTGCTGGGCTTTCTGCCACTGCTGGAGACCGGGCGCGTGGACACCGGCGATCTCATCGCCAGTGCGGCGTCCGGGGTGAGCGGCGCCGGGCGTCAGGCGAGCATCCCCAATCTGCTCGCCGAGGCCGGCGACAGCTTCAAGGCCTATGGCGTCAGCGGGCATCGGCACCTGCCGGAGATCGAGCAGGGCCTCGCCGACATTGCCGGGGGCGAGGTGGCGCTCACCTTCGTCCCGCACCTGCTGCCGATCATTCGCGGTATCCATTCGACGCTCTATGCCACGCTCATCGAGCCGGATATCGATCTCCAGGCGCTTTACGAACAGCGCTATCGGGATGAGCCTTTTGTCGATGTGCTGCCAGCGGGTGAATATCCCCAGACGCGCAGCGTGCGCGGCTCCAACTATGTGCGCATCGCGGTACAGCGTCCCCAGAACCGTCGCAAGGTGGTGGTGATGGTGGTGGAAGACAATCTGGTCAAGGGAGCCTCCGGGCAGGCCGTGCAAAACATGAACATCCTGTTCGGCCTGCCCGAAACCCTGGGGCTCGACGCGCCGGCATTGTTGCCTTGAAGGATTTTGTCCAGGGGATCAGGCAGCTTTTTCTTGCCGCGCGAAGTAGCTGGCGGCGACGGCCGGGGTTCGTCGTGGCGCTGATGCTGGCCGCTGGCGTCCTGGCGGGGTTTGCCGCCGGTTCCCGGTGGAGTAGCGGGGGTGCCGGCGAGCAAGGGGCGATGATCAGGGAGTTGGCGGCGCGCCTGGCGAGTGAGCGGGAGCGCAGCGCCTATCTGGATCAACAGCTGGCCAACCGGATGCTGGCGGCCCAGGTCGACTGGAAGAGCATGGAGCAGGTGCGGCACATGATGGCGGATCTGGAACAGCGGTTGGCCGCGAGCAAGGAAGAACTCAATCTTTACCGCCTGCTCCTGCTCCAGGACAGCAGCGTCAAGGGACTGCATATCGAGCACTGGCGCGCGACACCCGCGGACAGTCCCGGACAATACGATTACCGCCTGGTGGTGCGTCAGAACGTCAATCTGCGCGAGCCGATGAAAGTGAGCCTGAAAGTCGTGTTGTTCGGTGACGAGGCTGGAAAAGCTGTCACTTACACGCTGGCCGCCCTCGATGAAGGAGTGGCCAAGACGGTGGTGCCGTTGTCGTTCCGCTACTTCAAGTTTTTTGAAGGGACGCTCGCCATCCCGCCTGGATTTTCACCCCGGGAGGTGGAGGTATCCGTATGGCCGCAGGACAAGCGCGAGGATATTCGGATACGGAAGTTTCCCTGGAGGCAGGGCGAAAGTGACGCGCCTGGGGACTGGACGGGTGACGCCGAGCTTCCTTGAAGCGCCCCAACCCCGATGGTACCCGAAAGGACTGATGTTGCCCGGTGGACGCAAGAGCGTAGCCCCGACACTGGTGCGTGACGACGCGCCAGGCGGCATCACGTCTTTGAGCTCCCGTTTCGCCCGCAGGCGATTTCAGGCTGCCCGCGCCCGCTCGGAAAAACGTCGTTTGCGGCGATAGGGAAACACATCGACGATCTTGCCGGCGCGAATCTCGGCCTGGATTCCCTGCCAGAATTCCGGCGTGTAAATGTCGCTGTGCAGTTCCTCGAAAAAGCGCCGCGCCAGCGGATTGCCGGAAAAAAACAGCCGGAATTCCTCCGGGAAAACATCGTTTGGTCCCACCGTGTACCAGGGCCTGGCCGACAAGGCCTGCTCCTCGTTCCGGGGTTCGGGCAGGTGACGGAAGTTGCAGTCGGTGAGATAGCAGATTTCATCGTAATCGTAGAACACCACGCGACCGTGGCGGGTGACGCCGAAATTTTTCAGCAGCATGTCGCCGGGAAAGATGTTCGCCGCCGCGAGCTGTTTGATGGCGTTGCCGTATTCGTCGATGACGTTGCGGGTTTCCGTTTCATCCGCAGTTCGTAGATAGAGATTAAGCGGGGTCATGCGCCGCTCGGTGTAGAGGTGGTGGATGATGAGTCGGTCGCCGGTGATGTGCAGCAGCGACGGTGCCGTGGCGCGTAACTCCTCCAACAGCGCGGCGGAAAAGCGGTGCAGCGGAAAGCTCAGGTTGTGGAATTCCTGGGTGTCGGCCATGCGGCCGATGCGGTCGTGGCGGGACACCAGCCGGTATTTTTCGCGCACGACTTCCCGAGTGACTTCCTTGGGGTAGTCGAAGCGGTCCTTGATCATCTTGAACACGATGTCGTACGAAGGCAGGGTGAATACCGTCATCACCATGCCCTTGATGCCGGGTGCGGCGACGAACTGGTCCTGGGATGTCTTGAGGTGCTGGACAAATTCCCGATAGAACTCGGTCTTGGCGTGCTTGGTAAAGCCCAGGCTGGTGTAGACCTCATAGTCGCCCTTGTGGGGCAACAGTTGTTTGAGAAAATGCAGGTACTGATAGGGCAGCGGCGCATCCACCATGAAATGCGCGCGGGCGAAGCTGAAGATCACGCTCATTTCGGCGCGATTGAAAATCGCCGCGTCGATCAGCAGACCGCCCGCCTCGTTGTTGAGCACGGCCAGCACCAGCGGCAGCGAGCGATAGCCATCGACGATGCGACCGATCAGATAGGCCGCCTTGCCGCGGTAAAACACGGATTCCAGCAGGTCGAATTTCAGTTGGTGAAACTTGCTGCTGATCTCGGGCTCGGCTTCCTCCATGAACGCGGCGGCGATGGTGTCCGCATCCCGGTCGATATCCTCCCAGGGCACCGAAAATTCGGCATCGAGCAGGATCTGCCGGAACAGCGCGCCCGGCGCGGACTGGTTTTCGTAGCGCACATAAATGCTGTATTCGCTGCCGGGCAACTGCTTGTGCTGGGACGAAAACACATAGATCAGGGCGTCGTCGATCTTGTCGTGATCGTTGATGAGTCCGAACACCGAGTTGAAAAAAGTTTCGGCGATTTCAAAGTTCGGCGCGCCGGCCACCAGGCGGGTGTAGACGTCCTTGGTCTGGCGCCAGAGGTCGAGTTCGGTGACGTCCCGATTGGTTACCGTGCCGAGCAGCTCCGCCGCCATCCGCACCTTGCTTTTATACAGCTCGATGCGATCCTGATTCGCGCTTTGCACGGCGTGCCAGTCGGCTTTTTCGAAGCGCGCCTTGGCGCCCATGGTGATGTTCTGGAAATCGGCGAAATAGCTGTGAAAGCCGTTGTAGATGGTTTTCGCCATGCGCCGCGCGGCGCTGTTGCGCAGCGGGCCCGCGGTCGCGGCGGTTCGCACGGCGGTCGTTCGCACGCGCTCAGGACTCCAGTTGGCGGCGCAGTTCGTGCAGCCGTTTGGAGCCTTCTTCCCGGCTGAGCGGCGGCGTTGGCATCGGTTCGGGCGGTGCCGGAATGCTCAGGTCCTCGCCGGCCAGCGCACGGCGGCAGCAGTCGCGGTAGGCGCGCTGGAATTCCGGCCAGGTCACGCTTTCGGGCCGTGTCGCCAAGTCGTACCAGCCCAGGGCGCGACCGGCGTGGTAGACCGCCGGGTGCGACCAGCGCTGGGCGTCCTTGGGGCGGGGCGCGTTGCAGGCTTCGCGGTAGGCTTCGCGGGGACGCGGCAGGCCCTGCGCCGCCAACTGGTCCTCGCAGGCGGCGAGCATCTTGCGCAGGGTGGGCAGATAGTCCTCTTGCTCGATCAGTGCGCGGGCGGCGGCGAGCACCGGCCCGGGACCGACATGGCGCAGGCTGTCGAGCCACAGGCGCTTGGCCTGGTCGAGCAGCGTGGTGTCGGCAAAGGCGCTGTAAAACTGGTTGTGGTAGTTGACGCGGAACAGCGCGAAGGCCTGGTTGATGGCGTCGATCAGCGCCGGATCGGGGAGCGGCCTTTCAGCCGGCCCAACTGCGGTCGCTGAGTTCTTCGACGAGGTCGCGAGATCGCGTGCTGCCTGTTCTGCCAGGTGCTTGCCGTGTTGCATGTCGCACTTCCGTCGTAGTGTTGCGCTGGGCCCATTGCCGTTTGACGTACTGCAGAAACTTGGTGTTCCAGGTGTTGAGGACGGCGCCGCTTTCCTGCCAGTAGAGGATGAATTCCGGAACCAGGCTGGCGCCGAAGTCCTGCCCGATGCCCGCCATGGCGAGCACGTCGTAGACCGCGGGGTCGGGCAGCCAGTCGGGGACCATGGCTCGGGGTGTGGTGTCGTTGGCCAGCGTGGTGGTGTAGCGCGCCCACTGGCGGCGCACATGCTGAACGAACTGGGAGTTCCAGGTGCTCGACAGGGTGCCGCGGTCGCGCCAGTAGAGGACGAACTCGGGCACGGCATCCTCGATGAAATTGCGGTTGATGTCGGCGCGGACCAGGATTTCCATGGCATCGACGCCGGGCTGCCAGTCCGCGGTCATCGGCACTTCCTGATCGCGGCGCGTCTGCACGGTTTCCTGTTCGCGCCAGCAGCGCAAGACCTGCTTGATGAATTTCGCGCCCCAACTGTGGCGCGGCTCGCCGCGTTCGCTCCAGTAGGTGACGAATTCGGGCACCTGGGCGAGGGCGAACGCGCCGGGGATACCGTACTGGGCGAGCTGCGCCAGCAGGTCGCGCTCCGGTTGCCAGTCGCCGCGAATCGGCTGCACGTTGGTGGCGCGGTCGGCGCTACGGGCGGCGCCGGCGCGCTGCTCGTTGAAGGCGAAGCGCCAGCGGCCGGTCGCGGACAGGGGTGCGCCGCCGATCAGCAGGATCCCCTGTTCGCGCAGTTTGGCGGTGAGGTTCTGCAATTCCGCCTCGCTCCAGAACGGCAGCAATGCCAGCAGACTGGCCCCCGCAATCTCCACCCAGCGGAAGCCGTTGCGCTCCTCGGCGGGTTGGTGGCAGGCGATTTCCTTCAGGGTTTGCAGCAGGATGGCTTCGTGCAGCCCCAGGGTCACCGCCACATGGGGGAAGAAAAGAAGCGGCTTTTCGGGGATCAGGGACATGGCGGCCACTTTAGCAGATCGCCGTTGCGGACCGCGCCCCCCGCCGTCGGCGGTTCCCGCTGCCGGAGAATTTGTGGACATCGGCAACCTGCTAGGATGCCGCCATTCACGGGAGAGGCCAGCGTGGCGAAGAGACCGGCGAGCGCCTACGTCTGCGGCGACTGCGGCGCCGAATTCGGCAAATGGCAGGGCCAGTGCGGCGATTGCGGCGCCTGGAATACGCTTGCCGAAATCCGCCTCGCGGCGGTGACCGGCGGCGCGACGCGGGGCTTCGCGGGCGCGGCGGACGGTGCGGTCGTGCGCCTCGCGGATGTCGAGGTGGCGGCGGAACCGCGCCTGGCCACCGGCTTTGCGGAGCTGGATCTGGTGCTGGGCGGCGGTCTGGTGGCGGGCTCCTGCGTCCTCATGGGCGGCGAGCCCGGCGCCGGCAAGAGCACCTTGTTGCTCCAGGCTCTGTGCGAACTGGGCGCACGGGTGCCGGCGCTCTATGTCACCGGCGAGGAATCGCCCCAGCAGGTGGCGCTGCGCGCGCGGCGCCTGGGGCTGCCCCTGGATCGGGTCGAGATCATGGCGGAGACCGCCACCGAGACCATCTGCGCCACCGCGCTGCGCCGCGCGCCCCGGGTGATGGTGGTGGACTCGGTGCAGGTGCTGCACTGCGCCGAACTCAGCGCCGCGCCCGGCACCGTGTCGCAGGTGCGCGAAAGTGCGGCGCAACTGGTGCGGCTGGCCAAGCAGACCGGCATGGCGCTGTTCCTGGTGGGCCACGTCACCAAGGAGGGCGCGCTCGCCGGTCCCAAGGTGCTGGAACACATGATCGACTGCTCGCTGATGCTGGAAGCTTCCGACGACAGCCGTTTTCGCACCCTGCGCAGTCACAAGAACCGCTTCGGCGCGGTCAACGAGCTCGGCGTCTTCGCGATGACCGACCGCGGCCTGCGCGAGGTCGCCAACCCCTCGGCGATCTTCCTGCAGCGCGGTGAGGAGACCGCCGCCGGCAGCGTGGTGATGGTGGTCTGGGAGGGCACCCGGCCGCTGCTGGTCGAAGTGCAGGCGCTGGTGGACGCGAGCGCGCTCGGCAATCCCCGGCGGGTTACCGTCGGACTCGATGGCAACCGGCTGGCCATGCTGCTCGCCGTGCTGCACCGCCACGGCGGCCTGATGGTGGGCGATCAGGACGTGTTCGCCAACGTGGTGGGCGGCGTGCGGGTGCTGGAGACCGGCGCCGATCTGGCGGTGCTGTTCGCGGTGGTGTCGAGCTTTCGCGACCGTCCGCTGTCGCGGCAACTGGTGGCGTTCGGCGAGATCGGCCTGGCCGGCGAGATCCGCCCAGTGCCCGGCGGCCAGGAGCGGCTGCGGGAGGCCGCCAAGCACGGCTTTACCCGCGCGATTGTCCCGGCTGGCAATGCTCCCAAGCAGGCGCCGGCGGGTATGGAGGTGGTCGGTGTGCGCCACCTCGCCGAGGCGCTGGCCGCGCTCGATGGGTAGTAACGGTGCGGCGACTTGCCGCTGACACGACCGCCGGCTATTCTGCGCAAATCTCTGCGGAAAAGGACTGCCAGGATGCCGTGTCCCGAAAATTATCCCCCAGGTTCACGCCACCACCCCGCGGTCGCGACAGTTGTCGGTAGCGGTCTTTGCCTCAGGTTCCCCACCGCGCCCGCGGTGTTCAGCCAACCCCGTTTGTTCAATCGGTCAGGAGACCGCTCATGAAATCCATCCGCTGTTGCTTGCGGCGATTGCTATGGCTGGTGCTTGGCTGTGGTCTGTCGGGATTGCCGATGTTCGGTCAGGCACAGACTGTGACGGTAACGCCTGCAGCGCCTGAAGCTTATCAGCCGTTTACGATCGAATGGTTTGAGTGCGCGCGCAGTGACGAGCTTCATGATGTCGATGTTGACATCGCCATCGATACGCGGGTGGTAACCGCGAGTGTGCGCGCAATTTATGTGAGGATGGTGCTTCCACAGGATTGTGGAGGTGTACCCCTTGATCGAAGGAGGGTAGCAAACGTCCCGGGACTTCCCGGGGGTGTCTACCAAATTCTTGCGCCGGTCGATGGGGATCAATTTTTACTTCCCTACCCTCCGGTGGAAGTGGGGACTGTCACCGTCAGCCCTGGTCCTTACAATGGACCGATTCGCGAATTTCGTAATCGCACAACCTTGCATTATTTCCTTGCCGCCGACGGCAGCGAGGCGAACTCGCTGGTGCAAGGCGGTGGCGGTGGAGGCTGGTACTCGACGGGCATTTTCGGTGCCTGGCCCCTGGACTACCCGGCGCCAGCCGCGGCCAGGCCGGTATGCCGGTTCTATTCTTCGCTGGTGAACTCGCACTTCTACACCGCCGGCGCCAATGAGTGTGAACTGCTCAAGCAGCCCGGCAGCGGCTGGACCTATGAAGGCATCGCGTTCCGCGCCCTGGTGCCCACCAAGGGCTCGTGTTACCCCGGCACCACCCCGGTGTGGCGGCTCTACAACGGCCGCTTCGCCCAAAACGACAGCAACCACCGCTTCGTGACCAGCGTCGACGTTTACAGGCACATGATGGCCAACGGCTGGATTGGCGAGGGCGTGGTGTTTTGCGAGCCGGCGCCAGTCTGACCATGCCACCGGCGCGCCGAGCGGCGCGCTGGTAGAATCCCCGCCGTTGTGGTGCCCGCGAGGGCCCCGAGGGAATTCGCCCGCAGCCCCGGTGGTTGCGTCAATCGAAGCTGTCTCCGCAACTGTACCCGGCGAGCGCCGCCCGGATGCCACTGACCTCGGTCGGGAAGGCGGGCGGACGCGCTGACCCGGAAGCCAGGAGACCTGCCACAGCCGCGTTGTCGTGCAACGGTCGGGGTAACCGTTGCAGCGGGCCGTCGTGGTTCGCCGTGCAGCGCAGACGCACGGTTGCCGCGCCGGGACGCTACTTTTGTGGTCTCCGCTGCTGTGGCCGTGTCCGGCGGTTTTTCTTGCGGAGCACGTTCATGTCAGTTCAATTCCGTTCAAAACGCTTATTGTCAGGCGCATTTTCAGGCGCGCTGGCGGCGCCCTTGTTCGCGGTCGCAGTCGCGGGTGCGGCAATCCCGGTCGACGAAGAGCTGGTGGTCACCGCCACCCGCTCGCCCTACAGCGCCGATCATGTCGCAAGCACGGTGCGGGTGATCGACGCGGAGCAAATCCGCGCCAGCGGCGTCCACAATCTTTCCGACCTGCTGCGCAACCTGGGCCCGGTTCAGGTACAGGACAGCATGGGCACCGGACGCGACAGTCGGTTGGCCCTGCGCGGCTTCGCCACTGCCCAGAACGTCCTGGTGCTGGTGGATGGACGTTCCCTCAACAACACGGATCTGGCGGGACCCGACCTCACCGCGGTGGCGGTGGAGGACATCGAGCGCGTGGAAATTCTGGAAGGCGGCGCCGGCACCCTCTACGGTGATCAGGCGGTGGGCGGGGTGATCAACATCATCACCCGCGGCGGCGGGCCCCGCCAGGGCCGGATCAGCGTCGGGCGCGGCAGCTACGATGGCGAAAACTATGCCGGGAGTTACCAGGATCGGTTCGAGTCGGGCCTCTATTATCGGGTCGGCACCCAGATCGAGCGCAGCGATGCTTACCGGGATGGCGGCGCCGTCAATTACGAAAATTACAGCGGGCGAGCGGGCTGGCGCCACGCGGATGGCGAGCTGTTCGTCGAGGCGCGCCAGAGCGACGATGAGTTTCGTCTGGCGGGCGCGCTCTCGGCGGCCCAGGTCGCGCAGGATCGGCGTCAAGCGGGTTCCAGCTTCAATGATTACAACGCCAATAACCGGGCGACCCGGATCGGGATCGAGCAGCGGCTGGGGGAATATCTGGAGCTGTTCGCAAGCTACGGCGACCGGGACGACGACGTGGTCATCAATTCGATGTCGAGCTTTGGCGCGGCGGTCACGGGGCAGCAGCGCCAGGTCAGGACGCTCGATCCGCGCCTGGTGTTTACGGCGGACGGGTTGCGCGCCACGTTGGGCATGGATGTCGAGCGGGTGGATTACGACTTCGCGCTGGATTTCGGCTTCGGCCCGAGCGGCACGGAACAGCGCCAGCGCAAACGCAGCGAATATCTGCACTTCACCTATTCCCCGATCGACCGTCTCGATCTGCAAGGCGGGCTGCGTCATGCCCGCCTGGATGCCGAAGTGGCGCCCTTCGACCTGAACTACGACCAGAGCACACTGGTACACACCGTCGGCCTCAACTGGCGTGGCGACAGCGGCCGTTATTACCTGAACCGGGACGAGACGTTCCGCTTCGCCCTGGCCGACGAAAACATCGATTTCATGGGCAATTTCACTCCGCTGAAGGTACAGCGCGGCGTCGCCTGGGAGCTGGGCAGCGAGTGGAATTGGTCCTCGGTCGATCTCCATGCCGCGCTGTTCCAGCAAGACATGAAACACGAAATAGGTTTCGATCCCGGGCTGGGTGACTTTGGCGCCAACGCCAATTTCGACGACACGCGGCGTCGTGGCGGCACCCTGGATGCGCTCTACCACGCGACCGACGCGCTCGTGTTCGGCGGCATTTATACCTATGTCGATGCCCGCTTCGTCGCGGGACCCTACGACAACAATCGGGTGCCCGATGTCGCCCGCCAGTTGCTGAAACTCAACGCCAACTACCGCTTCGACCCGAACTTCAGCCTGTTCGGAGAACTGGTGTATACCGGTCCCCGCAACCTCGATCTCGGCAACAGCGCGGAACAGGGTGGTTATACCCTGGCCAATCTGGCGGCGACCTGGACCCGGCAGTCCTGGACGCTGCAGGCCCGGCTGAACAATATCACCGACAAGCAGTACACTGAGTTCGCCAGTTTTTTCGGCATCCGGGCGCTGTATCCATCCCCCGAGCGGAATCTGATGCTGACGCTTTCCCGCGACTTCTGATCAGGCCCCCCTGACCAGGAACGACATGACCAGGAGCCATGCCATGCCGTCCCCGACCATCCGTGTCTTTGTGTTTGCGATCGCGATTGCCGCGTTGGCCCGCCTGCTGCCGCATCCACCGAATTTTTCGCCGGTGATGGCGCTGGCCCTGTTCAGCGGCGCGGCGGTGCGGGACTGGCGGCTGGCGCTGCTGTTGCCGTTGACGGCGATGCTGCTGGCGGATCTGTGGCTCGGATTTCACGCCACCATGGTGTTTGTCTACCTGGGCATGGCGCTGGTGGTCGCGGCCGGACGCTGGCTCGGACCCCGGCGCCGTCCCCTGCCGCTGCTGGCGGCGGGGATCTCGGGCGCGAGCCTGTTTTTTCTGGTCAGCAACGCCGGCGTCTGGTTGACCCAGGATCTCTATCCCGCCACCGGCGCGGGACTGGCGGCCTGCTATCTCGCCGCACTGCCTTTTTTTCACCAGACCCTGTTCGCGACCCTGGTTTATGGCGCGCTGCTGTTCGGGATGGAGCGCTGGCTCGCCGTCCGGTCGGAACGGGACGCGGCGCTGGTCTGAAGGATTCGGCCACCGCCATCACCGTTGTTCCGGCCATGGCGGTGATCCGGGGCGGGAATCAGAGATCGTAACCGCGCTCGTCGTGCTGGGTGAGGTCGAGGCCCTCGGTCTCCTGGTCAGTGGTTACGCGCAAGCCCAGGGTGAGATCCAGAACCTTGAGCAATGCGAAGGTCACGACCGCAGTGAATATCAGGGTAGCGGCGATCCCCACTAATTGAACGCCCACCTGAGTGCCCATCGTCATGCCTGCGGCATAGCCCCTGCCGCTGAACACACCCAACTGGTCGGACGCGAAGACGCCGGCCAGCAGGGTGCCGAGTATTCCGCCCACGCCGTGGACCGGGAACACATCCAGCGAATCGTCTATCCGCAACACCTGTTTGATGGTCTGGGTGGCGAAATAGCAGAGCACGCCGGCCCCGAGCCCGATCAGCAGCGCCGCGCCCGGGCCCACATAACCAGACGCCGGCGTGATGGTGCCGAGCCCCGCCACCATGCCGGTGACGATGCCGAGCACCGAGGGTTTGCCGTGGCGCAGCCACTCCATTCCCATCCAGGCGAGGGCGCCGGCGGAGGCCGAGATGTGCGTCACCAGAATCGCCATGCTGGCGCTGCCGTTGGCGGCGAGCGCGGAACCCCCGTTGAAGCCGAACCAGCCCACCCACAGCATCCCGGCGCCGGCGACGGTGAGCGTCAGGTTGTGGGGCGACATGCTATGGGTGCCGAAACCCTTGCGGGGGCCCAGCACCATGGCGGCAACCAGGGCGGCGACGCCGGCCGTGATGTGGACCACCGTGCCGCCGGCGAAATCGAGCAGGCCCATTTGGGCCAGCCAGCCGCCGCCCCAGACCCAGTGGCAAACCGGGATATACACCAGCAGCAACCAGGCCAGACTGAAAATCAGCATGGCCGAAAAGCGCATGCGTTCGGCAAAGCCGCCGACGATCAGTGCCGGAGTGATGATGGCAAAGGTCATTTGAAAGAGCGCGAAGAGTGATTCCGGAATACTGCCCTTGACGGAATCCACGCCGATACCCAGGAACAGCGCCCGGTCCAGGCCCCCGATCCAGGCGTTGGCGCCGCCGCCGTCGCTGAAAGCGAGGCTGTAGCCGACCAGCAGCCAGATAACCGAGGCGCCGCAGGTAATCGCGAAGCATTGCATGGCCACCGAAAGCACATTTTTGGTGCGCACCAGGCCGCTGTAAAACAGCGACAGTCCGGGGATGGTCATGAACAGCACGAGCGCGGTGGCGGTCAGCATCCAGGCGGTGTCCGCGCTGCTCAGGGTATCCGCGTGTCCGGAAGTTGGCAGTGCCAGCAGTGGCGTCAGGAGAAGGAGCGCAGCGGGGGGTGGTCCAACGGGGTTTTTCGGTGCAGGCAACATAGATGTCTCGCGGAAAATATGCTCAAAAACGGTGCGTAATTATTGAAGCAAGGATGATATAGCCCCATTTGTGGGCATGTTTTCGGGAAATCTGGAGCTACTCCATTTGCGGGGCAAATATTGCGCCAACATAATGCGGGCGCCTGAGTGGCGCATTATTGTGGTGCGCGGTGGTGACGCGCCCCCCGGCGGATCAACCGCTCCTGTGCTATCCGCCGGGTCTGGCATAAAGTAGCATCCGGTGAGCACATGGATGCTTGGCATCATCACGGCATCGTCGTCCCCGTGCCGGCGGGGATCCGGGAACATCAAAGCGTTCCGGAGGCTTGCCCGGGCGGGTACGATGGTTGTCCGGAGGTGGCTCAAGCCGACGGATGCGCGGAGCAGTCGGTTTTTTTTTCGGGTACGGCACGCATGCCAAAACCGAATCAAAAAATGGCGTTCTCCCGGGTTCCCCGCGGCACTTGTTCAAGCCATCCCCGAAATCCCAATAACGCATGGTCGGAGCCTTAGATATGCAGAAATCCCTCGCCGAAGAGTTGGCTGCCCTGCAGGAGGAGCTTGCGCGCGCCAGCGCGGCAGATCCCGATCTGCTGACGCTCGTGAGTCACGTGGTCCACGACGTCACCACCCTTACCGCCGAACCCCTGAACGCGGGGCGGGGAAAGCTGCGCGCGCGGCTCGAAGCCCAGGTGGGTGTGTTCGAGTCCGATCACCCGAGCATCGCCGCCGCCATTCGCCGGGTCGTCGATGCGCTCGCCGACCTCGGTATTTGAACACTGCGGCCATGCCTGGGCGATCACAGCGTAGCGGTTGGGCGTTGCCCCGCGGAATCCTGATGGGCGCGCTCATGATTTGCTCTGCCGGCTGCGCAACATCGTCGTCACAAAGTGATCGGGAAAGCTGGTTCTGCGAGCGAACACCGGATGGGCGCGACTGGACCTGCAACCAGAGTAAGCGCAATGGAGCGCCCGCGGCGCAGGGAGCGGCGGCTCGGCAAGCCAACCCTGCCGACGCGCCGCGTCAGGTTGCGCGTGGCGGCGCGGTCGGAACCGCGACCGTTGCGGATGATCCGCGCAGCGCGACGAGGAACACCGCCGAGACGGCGCCTCAAGCGGCGTTCATGCACGACAGTGCCGGCACAGACAAGGGTGTGGGCGCAACCAATCGCTGGAGCGCAGGCCTGCCGGCACTGTCGGCTGGTGGTGTGGACATCCCGCCGGTGCCCACGGCGAAGGCCTCAAATCCGGAACCGCGGAAACCGCCTCCCGAGCCGGAGCCGGTATTGGCGCGCTGGGAAAAGGCGGCAGCGGACGTGAAAGCGATAGCGGAACGGAAGGGAGATGCCCGCGAGTTGGCGCAGGAGTCCGAAAACGTGCTCGCCGTCGCCGCCATGTCCGCCCCAAAACAGTCAGTTCCGGCGCCCGGCCCGGTTTCGGGATCGGATCAGCCGGGCGTCAGCGATCGGCGTACCTACACGGTGCAGATCGGCGCCTTCAAAAGTGAGGGTGCTGCCCGCGCTTACATTGCCCAGCACAACCTCGGCGAGCTGCCGGACTTGATCCTGCGGCACGAACCTCAGGGTCCGTACCACGCTTTGGTCACTTTCGGGCGTTTTGACAGCGTAAAGGCCGCGCGCGAGGCCTGGCATCGCAGCGGGGCACCGCGCGGCCTGGATTTTTGGGTTCGCCCGCTGCATGCGGTTTCGCCCGCACCGCCGGAAACGGCGCCAGTTGCCGCCCCCGCTCGACGTTGAGTACTCGCTACCGGCATTTGCATAAGAACTTGATACATATCGGCTGCGTTTTTGGTCTGAATTTGGTATGGTTCCGCCGGTGGTCGTGGTGCCTGGGGTTTGAGCGCTGTCTGCGGGTTGGGCGGTGCCGGGCAATCGGGGGCGATGCGACACCACTGTTTCGTTAGTGTGCCAAACCGATCATTCCATCAAGGGGATTTACCATGCTTCAGCAAAGCAAGGGAATAAAAGTACTGGCTCTGGCAGCTGTTGTGGCTCTGGCCGCAGGTTGCGCATCCAACTCAAGCGTCCAGAAGGCCCAGAGCACGGCAGACGAAGCGCTGCGCACTGCTCAGGAAGCCAAGCAGACCGCAAGTTCAGCACAGCAAACTGCCTCAGCTGCAAAATCCGCCGCAGACGCAGCATCCGCCAAGGCTGACAAGTCGCAAGCGTGCTGCAACGAAGTTCAAAGCAAGCTGGATCGCGTATTCGAGCGCTCACAGCGCAAGTGATCTTCCCGCGACGCGGCCCCCTGGCGGGCCGGTCGTGTGGCACAGGCCGAGCCCGGGCGTACCGGGCCGGCCTTTTTTTCGCCTGTCTGCTCGGGGTTGCGGTGATTACCGCGCCCCGGCCCCGTCTGCCTGCGTGCGGCGATGGCTGCCAGCGGCAGGCCGACTCTCACCGATGACCTCAAGCGCGACCGGCATCCCGCTTGCGCGGGCATAAATGGCGGGGAGTTGCGCCAGATTTGGCCTTCCCGCCAGCAGGTTGGATTGCTCGGCCAGGGTCCGGTGAACCACTTCCAGCAAGGCAGTGAAGTCGCCCTGTACCGCGCCATTCTCGGTGTATCGCTGGTGGACTTCGACATAGAGACGTCCGTTCTGGACGGCGGCTTTGTAGGGCTGATCGATCAGCTCCACCCGGGTACCGTTGGGCACCTGGGCGAACAATGCCTCGATGTCCGCCGGATACAGCCGGATGCAGCCGTGGGATACCCGCATGCCCACGCCGTAACGCTTGTTGGTTCCGTGCAGGAGATAGCCCGAGATGCCCAGGCGCATGGCGTACTGGCCCAACGGGTTGTCAGGTCCGGGTGGCACGTACGCGGGCAGCGGGCGGCCCTGGGCGGCATGTTCCGCGCGGATCGAGGCCGGCGGATACCAGGCGGGTTGGGCTACTTTCTGGACTATTTTGGTTGCCCCGGTGGGTGAGGGCCAGTCGTCGCGCCCAATTCCTATCGGATAGGTGATGACGGATGGCGGGATGCCGACACCGGGTTCGGGATAGTAAAACAGGCGCATTTCCGCCAGATTCACGATGATGCCTTCCCGCGCCGCATCGGGCAGGAGATATTGGGAGGGAATCGTGATCTGGGTGCCCTGTCCGGGAAGCCAGGCGTCAACGTCCGGGTTTGCGCTGCGCATTTCGTCGTAGCCCTGGCCGTGCAGCAGAGCGAGATCGACCAGCGTATCTTCGGTCCGCGATTTGATGTAGCGCACCTTCCCCACCAGCCGCGTATCCGCAGGCGTGAGGAGGAAAGTGTCCGCGTACGCGGGTGCTTCGACCACCAGCACGCCGAGAAGCAACGTCGCCCACAACGGGCGGCTGAACCAGGACATGGCAAAATCCCGAAATTGGCGCCGGTACGCGACGATTGGCGCATCCAAAGTTGGTGAGCGGAAGATTATCGGCAACGCCATGGTTGCTCTGAAGCCCACTTATACGAAACCAGTTACACGAAACAGGATTACCGCGACACCTTACCGCCGGTAGCGGTCGCTTTCCAGACGGTCGGGTCCAGGCGGTCGAACGCGTGAAACCCCAGTGGCCGGGCCAGCAGCAGGTAGGGGAAGTGCCTGATCCGGACATTGAGGAAATCAACCGCCGCGTTGTAGACCTGGCAGCGATCCGCGATGCCTGTTTCGCAGGCGCCGAGCTGCAACAACGGTTGCTGCAACAGCGAATCGGTATCCAGACCGGTTTTTTTTGCCGCTGCGAACAGTCCGCTGATCGCGTTGCGCAGTTCGGTTTCCGCGGCTCCAAATGCGACCGGATCAAACGCCTCATGGGCACGCGCGACCTGCGTTCGCGCCGCCGCGATCCGCTCCAATGTCGCGGGTTCCTGCGGGACTGACGCGCGACACAAGGTCTCCAGCTCGCTCAGCGCCGCGTCCCGTTGCTTGAGTGGTGTCCTGATGAGTTCCCATGCCTGGGTGACCTGGTGTTGCATGCGCACCAGGTTGCCGCGGCCCATCACGGCATATCCCGACAGCAGCATCAATGCGCCGACGGCGAGAAAAGTGGTGTCGATCACGAAGTCGTCTCCTGCATCCGGCATGCCCCGCCATCGGCGGGGCCCCTGGGATTGCGCTGGTCAGGTTTTCAGCGGTTTGTAGCGGACGCGCTGTGGTTGTGCTTCCGCACCTTTGCGGGCCAGCAAATCCTCGTGGTAATCGCTGTAGTTGCCCGCGTGGAACACCACCTCGCTGTTGCCTTCGAACGCCAGAATGTGGGTCGCGATGCGGTCGAGAAACCAGCGGTCGTGGGAGATCACCAGGGCGCAGCCGGGAAACGCCAGAATCGCTTCTTCCAGCGCGCGCAGGGTTTCCAGATCCAGATCGTTGGAGGGTTCATCCAGGAGCAGCACGTTGGCGCCCTGTTTGAGCGTATTGGCCAGATGCAGGCGGCCGCGCTCGCCGCCGGAAAGATCGCCGACGCGTTTCTGCTGGTCGCTGCCCTTGAAGTTGAAACGGCCCACATAGGAACGCGAACCCACCTCGTAGGTGCCGATGCGCAGAATGTCCTGACCGCCCGAGATGGCTTCCCACACCGTCTTGCTGTCGTCGAGCGATGCGCGGCTCTGTTCGACGAAGGCGAGTTGCACCGTTTCGCCGAGGACGACCCGGCCGGCGTCGGGTTGCTCGCTGCCGGCAATCATCCGGAACAGGGTGGATTTACCCGCACCGTTGCCGCCGATGATGCCGACCACGGCCCCTTTGGGAATGTTCAGGTTCAGATTGTCGATCAGCAGGTGGTCGCCAAAGCCTTTGCAGACGCCTTCGAGCTGGATCACCTTGTCGCCCAGCCGCGGTCCGGGCGGGATATAGATTTCATTGGTTTCGTTGCGGGCCTGGAATTCCTGGCTGCTGAGCTCATCGAAGCGTTGCAGGCGCGCCTTGTTCTTGGCCTGGCGCGCCTTGGGATTCTTGCGCACCCACTCCAGCTCTTCCTTGAGGGCCTTGCGGTGGCTCTCTTCGGTGCGCTGCTCCTGCGCCAGACGTTTTTCCTTGGCTTCCAGCCAGGTGCTGTAATTGCCCTCGTAGGGAATGCCGCGGCCGCGGTCGAGTTCCAGAATCCAGCCCGCGACATTGTCGAGGAAGTAGCGGTCGTGGGTGACCGCGACCACGGTGCCGGAAAAATTGTGCAGGAACTGCTCCAGCCAGAACACGGATTCGGCATCCAAGTGGTTGGTAGGTTCGTCCAGCAGCAGCATGTCGGGGCGCGACAGCAGCAGCTTGCACAGCGCGACGCGACGGCGCTCGCCGCCCGAGAGGCGGGCAACGTCCGCGTCCCAGGGCGGCAGCCGCAGGGCGTCGGCGGCGACATCCAGGGTGTGGTTCAGATTGTGGGCGTCCCAGGCCTGGATGATGTCTTCGAGCTCGCTCTGGCGCTTGGCCAGCGCATCGAAGTCGGCGTCCGCTTCGCCATAGGCGGCGAACACCTGATCCAGCTCCCGCAGTGCACCCGCCGCCTCATGCACGCCGTCTTCGACATTGCCGCGTACATCCTTGGCATCGTCGAGCTGGGGCTCCTGCGACAGGTAGCCGATCTTGAGGCCCGGCATCGGCCGCGCCTCGCCGACGATGTCGGTGTCCACGCCCGCCATGATGCGCAGCAGGGTGGATTTGCCGGAACCGTTCAGCCCCAGCACGCCGATCTTGGCGCCGGGGAAAAACGACAGGGAAATATCCTTGAGGATTTCGCGCTTGGGCGGGACGATCTTGCCCACCCGGTTCATGGTATAGACGTATTGGGCCATTGCGTGGGGAGAATCAAAGGCTGGAATGGGCCGGCATTGTAGCCGAACTGGTCCGCTCCCGGCAGGGTCGGCGCTTGTGATACGCCCGGCGTCGGCTATTGCACCAGGCCCAGCGCGCCGCCGTCGATGCGCAGGTTCTGGCCGTTGATGAAGGCGGCCCGGGTGCTGGCGACAAAGCACACCAGGTCGGCCACTTCCTCGCGGGTGGCGATGCGGCCGACGGGATTCGGGAAGCGCCGGGCGACGATGCGCGCCTCGATGGTCGCCCAGTCGTCGCCCCAGCCTTCGCGCGCGGCCTTGGCGCGAAACGCCGCTTCCACTTCCGGGGTGCGGATATAACCCGGCGATACCGTGTTCACGGTGATGCCGCTATTGGCCAGCTCCTGCGACAGCGTCACCGCGATGCTCGCCAGCGCGCTCTTGGCGGCGTAATACGCGGGCCGCAGCGCGTTCGGCTGGGTCGAGCCGATGGTGCCGAGCTGGATGATCCGCCCCCAGCCGCGGGCGCGCATCCGGGGGCTGAGCAGGCGCGCAAGGCGCACCGCCGACAGCAGGTTTTTCTGGTACATGTCGAGCCAGACTTCGGTGTCGGCGTCGGCCCAGCGCGCTTCCTCGGCGGTGCCATAGTTGTTCACCAGAATATCGACGCGCCCGGTCAGCGCGAGGGCATCCCGCGCCACCTGATCGCAGCCCGCGTCGGTGCACAGATCGCCCCACACCGCGTGCGCCACGCCCTGCCCCAGCAGATGGTCGGCGCTGCCGGCCGTGAAGCCGTGAGCGATCACGGTAGCGCCTTCGGCGGCGAGCCGCTCCGCGATGATCGCACCGGTACCGCGATTGCTGCCGGTCACCAGCGCCACCCTGCCTTCGAGTCCGAGATCCACGTCTGTCTCCGCTGTTGTTGCCCTGCGCCGGTTTGGCGAATGCGCTGGAGCGAAGGTTCGTGCCCACGCCGGGGGAGTATAGCTCGCGGCCCTATGTGCGATCAGTCTCGACCCGGGAGGGGACGCTGTTTAGAATGCACCACTCCGCGCGGGAGGCAGCATGGGCCGGCGTACCCCTCTTTACGATACCCATATCCGCCACGGCGCCCGCATGGTCGATTTCGCCGGCTGGGATATGCCACTCCATTATGGTTCGCAACTGATCGAGCACCGCTGCGTGCGCGAGCAGGCGGGCCTGTTCGATGTCAGTCATATGACCACGGTGGACGTGAGCGGCAGCGGGGCGCGGGATTTTCTGCGCCGCCTGCTGGCCAACGACGTGGCTCGTCTCGCGACTCCGGGCGCGGCGCTCTACAGCGCCATGCTGAACGAGAAGGGCGGCGTGATCGACGATCTGATCGTCTATGCGTTGGCGGACGACAGCTACCGACTGGTGCTGAACTGCGCCACGCACGAGCGCGTGCTGCCCTGGATCACCCGGCAGGCCAGCGGCCAGCGTGCGACAGTGCGCGAACAGACCGATGGCGCCATCATCGCGGTGCAGGGACCGGCGGCGCTGGCGGCGATGCAGGGCGCCTTCGGCGAAGCGGCCGCGCCGCTGGCGTCACTGGCATCCTTCAGCTCCTGCCGGATCGATGACTGGCTGGTGGCGCGCACCGGTTATACCGGCGAAGACGGCTTCGAGATCATGCTGCCCGCGGATGCGGCGGAGGACTGCTGGCGCGCGCTGGTGGCCCAGGGTGTGCGGCCCGCCGGGCTCGCCGCCCGGGATACCCTGCGTCTGGAGGCCGGACTCAATCTCCACAGCCACGAGATGGACGAGGACGTCAGCCCGCTCGAAGCCAACATGGCCTGGACCCTGGCCTGGGAGCCGCAAACCCGGCATTTCATCGGTCGTACCGCCCTCGAGGAACTGCGCCAGCGCGGTGGCTATCTGACGCTGGCTGGTCTGGTGATGACCAAACCCGGCGTGCTGCGGGCCGGTCAGTTGGTGCGGGTAGCGGGCAGTCCGAAGGTCGGCGTCATCACCAGCGGTACCTATTCCCCCACCCTGGGTCACGCCATTGCGCTGGCGCGTATTCCGGACATCGGCGCGCGCGAAGCGGTGGTGGATATTCGCGGTCGGCCGGCGCCGGTGCGGGTGGTGCGGCCGCCCTTTGTGCGCCATGGTAAAAAGGTTTACAACTGAGCGCCCGTCGCGCCGGCGGCGGATTTTCCCTGGACACCCGGCAACGAATCACTCGGCACCCCGAAGATTGGAGAACCAGCATGGTCGATACCCCCAAGGAGCTTGGCTACCGCGAAACCCACGAATGGGTGCGCAACGAAGGTGATGGAACCGTGACCGTGGGCATTACCGATTATGCGCAGGACAGCCTCGGCGACATTGTCTATGTCGAGTTGCCGGAGCTGGGGGACGAGCTCGATCTCGGCCAGGAGGCCGGCGTGGTCGAGTCCGTCAAGGCGGCGTCGGACGTCTTCGCGCCCCTGACCGGCACCGTCATCGCGATCAACGAGGCACTCGAGGATACGCCCGAAATCATCAACGCTTCGCCCTATGGCGACGGCTGGTTCTACCGGCTGCGCATCGCGGACCCCGCCGAGCTGGACGATCTGCTCGACGCCCAGGCGTACCTGGAGGTCGTCGAGGAAGAACAGGACAGCGACGATTAGACCGGGGAGCCTCCCGCCGTGTGTCTCGTAGCCCTCGCGTTTCGTCACCATCCGGACTATCCGCTGGTGGTGGTGGCGAACCGCGACGAGTACTACGACCGTCCCGCGCAGGTGGCGCGGTTCTGGGACGATCACCCGCACATTCTCGGCGGCCGCGATGACGAAGCGGGCGGCACCTGGTTCGGGGTCGACCGGCGCGGCCGCTGGGCCACGGTCACCAACTACCGGGGCGGTGCCCTGGGCGCCAACGCGCGCTCGCGCGGCGATCTGCCGGTGAACTTTCTCCGCGCCACGAGCGCTCCCGCAACCTATGCCGAAAGCGTTCTGGCGGAGGCGCACCGGTTTCGCGGCTTCAGCCTGCTCGCGGGCACGCCGGAACACCTCGTCTACTGCACCAACCAGAACGCCAGCGTCCAGACGCTCGAACCCGGTATCTATACCCTCAGCAACGACGTGCTCGACACGCCCTGGCCCAAGGCCGAGTACGCCCGCCGCATGCTGACCGCCGTGCTCGACCAGCCCGACCCCCCGGCGCCCGACCGCCTGCTGGCGATTCTCGGATCGCGCGACCAGTTTCCCGACGCCCATCTGCCCGACACCGGCATCGGTCTGGAAATGGAGCGGGTGCTGTCCGCGCCCTTCATCGTCTCGGACAGCTACGGCACCCGCTGCACCACCGCGCTGTTGATGCACCGCGACGGCACCGTGCATTTCGCGGAACAGAGCTACCGCCGCGGCCGCGCCACCGAGCGCCGGGATTACCGGTTTCAGCGCGAGCCCTCGGGCGCCTGAGTGCCGGCCGCGCGCTAGTCGCAGCCAACCGCTGGGGCGGTATCAGAGGGCTGTGTTTGCCCCGTGCCATTCACGCACCCCGGCCTCCACCCGCAACAGGGTCCCGAGTTCGGCGACCAGGTGGTCCCCCGGGGCCAGCGGACCCACGCCTTCCGGGGTGCCGGTAAGCACGATGTCGCCGGGTTCGAGCGTGAACCAGCGGCTCATGTAGCAGAGCAGGTCCAGCACCGGGGTCAGCATGGTGGCGGTGCGACCGTGCTGGCGCGGCACGCCGTTCTGGTGGAGTCGGAATTCCAGGTTCCGCAGATCGCCGACCCGCGTTGGCGGCAGGAATTCCGATACCGGGCAGGCGCCGTCAAAGCCTTTGGCGCGTTCCCAGGGATGGCCGGCCTGCTTCAGCTTTTTTTGCAGATCGCGCAGGGTCAGGTCGAGCGCCAGGCCGACGCCGGCGATGGCGGCCTGGGCCTGGGTGGCGTCGCAGTGACGCAGGGGCGCGCCGATCAGCAGCGCGAGCTCGGTCTCGAAATGGCATTCGCCGCGATCCACCGGAATGGCGATTTCGCCCGCGAAGGGCCGCAGCGCGGTGCTCGGCTTGATGAACAGCACCGGCTCCGCCGCCGGCTGGCTGCCCATTTCGGCGACATGGGCGGCGTAGTTGAGGCCGACGCAGACGACCTTCCCCGGTGGCAGGTGGCAGGCACCGCCGTCGGCAAATCGGTGGGAATAGCGCATGGGGGCTCCTTATCGCGGGATGGCGTCCGGGTCGAAGATCTTGCCCGGGTTCATGATGTGGTTGGGGTCGAATAATGTCTTGAGGGCGCGCATCAGGCGGATTTCCTCGGCGCTGCGGGAGTACTGCAGCAGGTCTTTTCTGAGCAGACCGATGCCGTGCTCGGCGGAGATGCTGCCGCCGAATTCCTGCACCAGCGCGCCGAGCGCCTGACTGATCGCCGCGCCCAGCGCCTGGAACTGCTCCCCTGACCAAGCGGCGGGTTTCAGCGCGTTGACGTGGATATTGCCATCGCCGAGATGACCGAACCAGACCACTTCCAGCGCCGGAAACCGTGCCGCGAACAGGGCTTCGGCGCGGGCGATGAACGCCGGCAGCCGCGAACTCCGCACCGCGATGTCGCTTTTATGGGGTTGCCAGGGCGCGAGCGTGTCCGAGATGTCCTCGCGCAGGCGCCAGAGGTCGCGGGCCTGGGCTGCGCTTTGCGCCAGTACGCCATCGCTCGCCACGCCCGTGTCGCGCAGGGTTTCGAATACTTGCAGTGCCTGATCGAGGTCGGTCTCGCCCGCGAGCTCCACCTCGATCAGTGCGTAATAGGGTGTCGCGGCCGCGAACGGTCGCGCCAGGTCGTGACGGTCCACCACCCGGGTCAGCGCCGCCGCGGAGAAGAATTCGCAGGCCGCGAGGCGGCACCGGCGCCGAAACGCGGCGAGCACGGCGGGCAGCGCCGCGAGGGAGGGCGCCCCCAGTACCAGCACGGCGGTGGGCGGCGGTGGCGGGGCGAGCCCGAGGGTAGCCCCGCAAATCACGCCCAGGGTGCCTTCCGAGCCAATGAAAAGCTGGCGCAGGTCGTAGCCGGTATTGTCCTTGACCAGACCGCGCCCGAGGTGCAGCAGTTCGCCCGCGCCCGTCACTACCGTCAAACCCAGCACCCGGTCGCGGGTCATGCCGTGGCGCAGCACCCGGATGCCGCCGGCGTTGGTGGCGATGTTGCCGCCGATCTGGCTTGAACCCGCGGACGCGAAATCCACGGGGTAATAAAGTCCGGCGGTCTGTGCCGCGGCCTGAACCCGGGCGGTGACGGCGCCGGCCTCGCAGGTGACGGTGGCGTCCTCGGCGTTCACTTCGATGATGCGACACATGCGGTCGAGGGCGAGCACCAGTTCGCCCCGCGCCGCCACCGCGCCGCCGCTGAGCCCGGTGCGGCCGCCGCTGGGCACGATGGGTATGCGTTCGCGATTGGCGAGCTGCACGATGGCCTGCACCTCGGCGCCGGAACCCGGCAGCACCGCGGCGAGGGGTGCCGGGGTCCACCGGGTCGTGCGATCGCCGCCATGGCGAAGCAGATCGTCGCCATCGCCGACGACATGATCCGCGCCGACGATGGCGCTCAGTTCGGCGAGCAATGCGGCGCGGCGGGTGGCGGCGGACATCGCTCAGAACCCCAGCGCGGCAAACACCCGGGCGCGGATCGGTTCCGCTTCATTGACCAGATGATGCTGGGCGCCGGGCAGCAGATGCAGATGCATGTTGGGCAGTTTCTCGCGCAGCAGACGCAGGTTGTAGCGCCAGTCGAGTGTGGTGTCGGCGTCGCCCTGCACCAGGGTCACGGGGTGTGGCGACGGCGGCAGGCGGTGCAGCGTCTCGGTCCAGTGTTTCATGGCGCCGATCCATTCCAGCGGGACGTGACGTTCCTGCAGGGGATCGTGTCGCTGCACGAAATCGAGAAATGCCGGGTCGCCCGAATTGACCATGAATTTGCGGTCGATGGCTGTGCGCCAGCGGTGGGAGGCGAGATAAACCAGCCGGTTGAGTCCCCACAGCCGGGGATGCACCAGGGGCGCGAGCAGGGCGATCCGCTCCAGGGGCCGGGGGTGTTCGCCGTCAAGCAAATATTTGATCAGGATGGCGCCGCCGGTGCTCTGGCCCACGCCATGCCAGGGCGAGTCCAGGGCGCCGGCGCGGGTGAGAATTCCCGTCAGCACCTCGGTGTAGTGATCGAAGCTGGCGATGGTGACGCGTTCGCCGTCCGACAGCCCATGCCCCGGCAAATCGAAGGCGACGACATTCAGTTCCCGCGCGAGCAGGTGGCGAATCAAATGTCCGTAAAGCCCGACGTGATCGAAATAGCCGTGCACCACAAACACCGTGCCGCGCGACGCCGGGTGCAACCAGTAATGGGCGGCGATCCGGTGGCCGTTGGTGGTCACCCTGCCCATGCAGTGGCGCACGCCGGGAGCGAGGGATGCGAGCTCGATGTGGTAGTGACGCAGGTACGCCGCCGCTCCCGCCAGTGCGCTGCTGTCCGCGTCGGTGGCGGGATTGAAGGCGAGGGGCGGCAAATTGTGGCGCAACTGATCGAGGGTGGCGGCGGAAACCGGTTCCGACTGTGGCATGGGCTGGGATGGGTATCGGGAGCTTCGTCGAGCCTATCACACCCGCGCGGGGTATCCGCGGCTGTGGACCCGCCGCGCGCATTGCCCGAGCCCGGCGTTCGCGGCATAGTTCCCGGCGTTTCCCGACCGGTAAGCGCGCATGCCCGAATACCTGATCGCCCCGTCCATCCTGTCCGCCGATTTCGCCCGCCTGGGGGCCGAAGTGGATGCGGTGCTGGCCGCCGGCGCCGATGTCGTTCACTTCGATGTGATGGACAACCACTATGTGCCCAACCTCACCGTCGGGCCCATGGTGTGCAAGGCGCTGCGCGATTACGGCGTCACCGCGCCCATCGACGTGCACCTGATGGTGGAGCCGGTCGACGACCTGATCCGCGCCTTCGCCGCCGCTGGCGCCTCTTGGATCACCTTTCACCCCGAGGCGAGCCGCCATGTGGACCGCTCGCTGCAAGTGGCGCGCGAGCTGGGCTGCAAAACCGGCCTGGTGCTGAATCCGGCCACCGGACTCGATGTCATCCACCATGTGATGGACAAGCTCGATGTGCTGCTCTTGATGTCGGTGAACCCCGGCTTCGGCGGCCAGGCCTTCATTCCGGAAACCCTCAACAAGCTGCGCGCCGCGCGCGCGCTGATCGACGCCAGCGGCCGCGCCATCCGCCTCGAAGTGGATGGCGGAGTGAGCGCCGCCAATATCGGCGAGATTGCCGCCGCGGGGGCCGACACCTTTGTCGCGGGATCGGCGATTTTCGGCGCGGCGGATTATGGCGCCGCGGTCGCGGCCATGCGCGCGGCGCTGGCGGGGGTGCGGTAGTCCGCCCCGGGCGAATGGGCTAGAATCCCGCCGCAATCAGGAGTCACGATCATTTTCACCGCCCCGAACGCAAAATTTCTCCCGCTTCCCCGTTGGCGTTGGCGCCGGGGCTGATCGCCCCTGCCCGCAGGGCACCTCGCGCCATCGTTCAATCTTGGGGAAAGCTGTCATGACACCGGAACAATTCGCCGCCATCGCCCAGCAGGGTTACAACCGCATCCCGATCACGCGTGCCGTGCTCGCGGATCTGGAAACGCCGCTGTCCTGTTATCTCAAGCTTGCCCGTGGCCGCTATTCGTATCTGCTCGAATCCGTCGAAGGCGGCGAGAAATGGGGCCGCTATTCGCTGATCGGCCTGCCGGCGCGCACGGTGGTGAAGGTGTGCGGCCACGAATTTGCGATCGAGGTAGATGGCGCGGCGGCGGAGTCCCGCACCTGCGCCGATCCGCTGGCCGAGATCGAAGCCTGGCAGGCGGGTTTCCGGGTGCCGGAACTGCCCGGACTGCCGCGCTTCACCGGTGGCCTGGTGGGCTACTTCGGCTACGACACGGTGCGCTATGTGGAACCGCGCCTCGCGCATTCCTGTCCGCCGGACGAGCTGGGAGTGCCCGACATCCTGCTGATGGTGTCGGACGAAGTGGTGGTGTTCGACAATCTGGCCGGCACCCTGACCCTGATCGTGCACGCCGACCCGGCCGTTCCCGATGCCTGGGCCGTGGCGCAGGCGCGGCTCGACGCCATCGCCGCGCGTCTGCGCGAGCCGGTGCCGGAACTGCCGCCGGTGCGGCTCGAAGGCGGCGGCGTGCAGGAAGAGGATTTCGTCTCCAGCCTGGGGCGCGCGGGTTACGAGGCGGCGGTGGAGACCATCAAGGAGTACACCCGCGCCGGCGATGTCATGCAGGTGGTGCCCTCGCAGCGTCTCACGCTGCCGTTTCCCGGAGAACCGGTGAACCTCTACCGCGCGCTGCGCAATCTCAATCCCTCGCCCTACCTGTACTTTCTCGACCTGGGGGAATTCCAGATCGCGGGGTCGTCGCCGGAAATTCTCGCCCGCCTCGAACGGGGCGAGGTCACGGTGCGGCCCATCGCCGGCACCCGCCGCCGCGGTCGCACGCCGGACGAGGATCTGGCCCTGGAGCGCGAGATGCTGGCCGATCCCAAGGAGATCGCCGAGCACCTGATGCTGATCGACCTGGGCCGCAACGATGTCGGGCGCATCGCGGCCACCGGCTCGGTGCGGGTCACCGAGCAGATGGTGGTGGAGCGCTTCTCCCACGTCATGCACATCACCTCCAACGTGGTGGGCCATGTGCGGCCCGGGCTGTCGGCGCTCGACGTGCTGCGCGCCACCCTGCCGGCCGGCACGCTGAGCGGCGCGCCCAAGATCCGCGCCATGGAAATCATCGACGCGCTGGAGCCGGTCAAGCGCTGCATCTACGGCGGCGCGGTCGGCTACCTGGGCTGGAACGGCAACATGGACACCGCGATCGCGATCCGCACCGCGGTGATCAAGGACGGCAAGCTCCATGTCCAGGCCGGCGGCGGCGTGGTCGCCGATTCGGTGCCGGCGCTCGAATGGAAGGAGACCATGAACAAGGCGCGCGCGCTGTTCCGCGCCGCCGCCATGGTGGTGGATGGTTCGGTGGTCGATAGCGCGGTGGCCGACGGCCCGGTGGCTGATGGCGCGGAGGTGGCGTCGTGATTCTTATGATCGACAACTACGATTAGCATCCATCAAGCTCCACCGTGTTCCATGGAGAAAGTGTAAGTTGTTGATTTGTATTGATGTTACTTCCTTGATGGTCTGGTGAAGGCTAGACCAATCTGCTGCAAGTGTGTATATTTCTGTGTATATAGGACCTCAAGAGAGGTGATATACACACATGGCCATGAACCTGCTCTCGGCCAGGAAGGTCGAGACCATTCCTTCCCAAAAAGAACCGTACTGGCTCAAGGACGGGGGCAGTCTATTTCTGTACGTCACGCCCAGCGGAAGCAAGTTGTGGCGCTACCGCTATCGGCTTGGCGGAAAGCCTGCCATCTACGCGATCGGCAAGTACCCCCAGGTCTCACTGGAGGCGGCGCGGACCGAGCGGGATCGCGCGCGGGAACTCGTCAAGAAGGGCGTACACCCCGTGGTGGAGAAGAGAGTCAACATCTCCACTCAGCTTGAAAAGAACGAGAACACCTTTGAGCCAGTGGCTCGCAGATGGATGGCGAGCAACGTGCAGTGGAGCGAGGGTTACGCCGATCAAGTCAAGCGCACTTTGGAGAACGATGTTTTTCCCAAAGTGGGCAAGCTGCCGGTCAGCTCAATCCGGACTGCTCACCTGCGCCCCGTCATTAAGGATGTTGCGGAGCGCGGCGCTCCCACCGTTGCGATCCTGATCAGGCAATTGTGCAGCCAAATCTTCGCATACGCGGCGGGTGAAGAGCTTTGCGACAGTGATCCGACGGCGCTGCTGAAACGGTCGGTCAAGCGCCCCCGAGTTCGACACCATCCACCGCTACCGTGGCAAGAGATCCCGAAGTTCTTGAGCCGTGTGGATGATGCAGGTTACCGGGTCACTGTCATTGCACTGCGATTGATGGCCCTCACTTATGTCCGCACGGCCGAACTGCGCAAGGCGCACTGGTCCGAGTTCGATCTGGACAGTGCGATGTGGACGGTTCCTGCGGGGCGCATGAAGATGCGCGACCCTCACATCGTTCCGCTCTCGAAGCAGGCCATCGTGCTGTTGAAAGAACTGCACACGCTGACAGGCGGAGGGAAGGTGCTGTTTCCCGGCTTCAGGAAGCCGGGAACGGTTATGTCGGCTACGACGCTCAACAAGGTGTTGGAGCGCATGGGCTACGGTGGACAGTTTTCTTCGCACGGCTTCCGCTCAACAGCGACCACGCTGCTCGGCTTGTTGAGCTACCCAGAGAACCGGGTTGATCTGCAACTGGCCCACTCGAAGCGGAAGAAAGATTCGTCGCGCGCACCCTACGACCACACCAAGTACATCGCATCGCGGAAGATCATCATGCAGGATTGGGCGGACATCCTCGATGCGATGGCTCGTGGCGATTCGATGAACGAGGTCATGGCAACCTTCGGGCCGCTGTCGAAACGGCGCAGGGCCTTGCTGCGGGTCATCGAGCGGGAGTGAGGCGCGTGCCGGGCTGAGAGGCTGCTCAGGACATTGAGCGGGCGCGTCGAAGAAAGCCCTCTTGATGCTCCGTCAGGGCAACGTCGGGTCTAATCAGGTAGGCGGTCACGATCATCGGTGCGCTCGCCAGCGGCCGCAGGGCGATGCCCTGGCATCGATACCCGGCAAGTCTCGTGGATGGGGCCACGGCGATTCCGTACCCCGCTGCGACCAGCGTCATGGCGACCTCGAACGTACTGACGGCTGCTTCGCGGTCCCGCAATTCGTTCTCGAATGCGCTCTGTGCGAGCGTCCGCCACGACTCTTCGGCCGTTGATCGCGCGTAGATCAGCGGCTGTTTGAGCGCTTCCTGGCAGGGTACTTCTCGGTAGGCCAGCAAGTGGGATCGCTTTGCCACAGCGACGGCCAGGGTGTCGTGCCACAGCGGTTCGCAGAGCCAGCCAGGCCACTCCCGATGGGTGGCGGACAACGCGAAGTCGAAGCCGTCACCAGGTCGTTCCTGTTGTTGTCCGGTGGCCGCTGTGTCGATCAGAACTGCCAGGGTTTCAGGTTCTTCGGCGCGCTGTATGGCGAGCACGTCGGCGAGTTGGGGAGGAACCCAATCGCCGAGGACTGCCAGGCGGATTTCAGTGGAGACGTCGATCGATCTCACGTGCAACTTCCGAAGGCGCTAAAGCATGGAAACTTAATCGAATGAGTTAAGTTTAACGTGGTTTATATCGTGGCCCTGATCGACGCTTTTGGCAATGCAAAAGCGATCGATTCAACGCGGCCGACCAGCCGGGACAACAACATACGAAGCGGAACCAGCGATCGCGTTTGGGGCAGTGGTGCGGGAGGAAAGAACGGACCAGGGGATCGCGCAGGAAACGCTGGCCCACCTGGCCGGAATCGAGCGGTCGCACATGGGCAAGATCGAGCGGGGCGAGCACATTCCCACGCTTCCTCTGATCCTCAAGATCGCCCGCGCCCTGAAGTGCAGCTCTGCCCACCTGATGGCTGCGATGGAGGCCAAGCTGGCCGAATCGGACCCGCCCAAGCGCGGCAACTGAGGGCGCCGGCGTCATATCCTATTCCTGCTCGTCATCGTTCTTGGCATGAAACGCCGAGTCGTCACGCTGTGCCTCGGCGTTGGCGAGGCGCAGGTAAGGATTGTTCGGGGGTATCTCATGGAACAGCGTATCGGGGCTGGTCAGCAGGTATCCGTGCAGCCGCCTGGACTTGCGAGGCCCCGTCACTTCGCAATTCCAGATGTTCAGCCCGCTGGCCTGTTTGCGGTGCAGGCCCAGCTTCTCGAACCGCTTTTGTACCCACTGCCATTCCGGTAGCTTGTCCTGCTTGGCCAGGGCGGTGATCTGCGGGTGCTCCTGCGCGTAGCGCTGGAACACGCCGGGACTCACGAGATACGCCGTGTCGGCCACGGTATGTGCCAGCGCCTTGGCGTCGTTGATGATGAGCTTGCGCGTCTGGATGCTCTGACGCAGCCACGCGAGAAAATGAGCACCGGATGGATCGGCGTCGCCTTGGTGTACTGCCTGGACCGGCGTGGTGTCGGCGGGCTTATGGTCCGGCAACGGCGCGGGCTTCTCAGCGAGGGGCTGAAGCGGCATGGCCGTAGCAGTGGACGCGGGAGACGAATCGAGCAGTTCCAGCAGCTCCTCGACGCTGCTGTCGGCAGTCGTTGATGTGGTGGACTCGGTAGTCACCGGGGCGGATTCCCCTGTTTCCACGTCGATGGCCTCGGGTGCGGGTGTCTGTGCCGCCGACCCTTCCGGCTCCACCTGCACGGTACCCGCGAAGGCTGCCGGGCGGTCGGGCGCTTCCCAAATCATCGCGGGGGACAGTTTCAGGAAGGTGAAGCTGTGCGACCAGCCGGCAGCGCTCGCGACCGTGGCTTTCCAGATCGCTTTGCCGTCCGGCGTCGGCAGGGCGATGCCATGGTCCTGAAGCACGTTGAACACTGCCGTGTTGCTGGCCGGGATGCCATCGATGCCCTGCGACAGCAGATGCGCCCGCAGCTTGTCGGAGACGGTCTTGCTCACCAGCCAGAGTGCGTCCTGGGTCAGCCAGCCGTCCGAAGCCTGTGGCTGGTTCAGCTTGAACTCCTCCTTGAGCAAATAGCGCAGGCCGTCGAGCAGCTTGCGTTGCAGCGCGTGCTTGGGTGCGGCCAGCGCCTTGTTCGGATCGCCGCCGAGTTCCTGGGCGACGGAGGCCTGGTCGGCCTGCACGACCAGTTCGCCAAGGGTGCCGGCGTGCTCGTACTGGCCGGCCAGGACGTACAGCAGGGAAGCCCACAGATCGGAGAAGCCGTTGAGCCAGTCGAGAATCTCGCGGTCCAGCAGCCGGGTGTACAGCAGTCCGGTGGCGGCACCGTGCAGCCGATACTCGCGGTCCTTGCGGTAGCGGAAACGATACGGCCGCTGCAACGGGCCATGCCAGGGATGCCAGAGAGTGCCATCGGCGTATTCGACATGCAGATCGACGGCGATCTTGCCGATGTCGTGCAGCAGGGCCGCGTAAGCGGTGCCCGCAGTCCAGGCCTCGGCCTGGGCCGCCTGCGCTTCCGGCGTGACACCAGCGGGCAGCAGATGCGACTGTCGCAGCTTCAATGCGTAGGCCACGATCTCCAGGCCGTGATCCAGCATGCCGCCCGGATAGGCGTGATGGTGACTCTCGGAGGCGGGGAACTGTTGCACCAACTCGGCGTAGCGCTCCAGGGGCGTCAGGTACAGCGCGGCGAATTGCTTGCGCGACAGCGAGGTCCGTTGCCAGATGTGTTCCAGCAGCTTCCGCCGGCGCGGCGTCGCCAGTAGCGAGGCGGCCGACTCCGGCCGGGTCAGCCCTTGGGGCATCGCTATGGAGGCGGTGGGCGGTGCACCGGCGGTTGGCACCCTTTTGCGTTGGAACAGCGAGAACATGACGACACCCCGAGTGACGGGCTGGCGGGAGAGCCTTTTGGCCTTTTCGGGTAGAGCCTTTCCCCTTGGCCCCGTTCCCTTGCCTCTTCCCAGCCCTTTGGCCTTTACGGAAGCCTTTGGGTATAGGGCCATTACCTCGTGGGTGCCACGATCAATGCGGCATGGGGCAATCCCGACAACTCGTGGGTATCTGGCCACAGACAAAGGGGTGACACCCGGTACCGCATTGAGAGCGGAAGGCAGTCTGTGCCCTGTTTACGATGGCTTTTCCGCAGCAGGCTGAGCACGCCCATGCGGAGAGGCCCCTGGTGACGGTTGACATAGTTGACACAGGAGACAAACGAGAATATGCTGATTTCAGTCTGTCAACGGGAGCTATCCATGCCCAAGACCCTGGAATTCATTGCCGACCACCTGCCAAGGGTGACGGTGGACGAGGTACGCCGTTTCTCCGATACCGTTGAGATTCGGGATGCCCAAGCCTTTGCAGCCGAACTGGAAGCGTTCGTACAGGAACGCCTTGAGTCGGTCGAACTTCCGCTGTCCATGGAAATCCCGCTCGAAGTGGAGACGGTGGAGCAGACCTTGGCCCGGAAGGCCGCAGCGGTGCGTGCCGATACCCGCTGGACACCGGGTGAGACCGAAATTCAGCGCGGTCGTGCCGTGTTGTTGGAGGCTTTCGAGCAGTCGCACAACCTACCTCTGCCTGACTTTGCCCGGCTGGCGAACAAGTCGCGCCAGCAGATCTACAAGGACATCGAGGCGCGCCGACTGTTGGCGCTGAACGTGGGGCCGCGTGGCCGGAGGCTGCCCGACTGGCAACTCGATCCGGTGAAACAGCGACTGACCCAAATCGTGCTACAGGCTGCGTCCGAAGTTGATGCCTGGACGCTGTATCGCGCCCTGTCCGAACCGCTCGAAGGATTGGCCGGGCGTTCGCCAGTGGAAGCAGTGACTGCCGATTCGGTGGATGCCGTGGCGAAGGCGGTCTTCAACGTGCTCGGCGTGCATTGACGGAGGGTCGGTGTGGGCATCGCGCTTCCCACGCAACGCATCGACACGGGTGAGTTGCTTCAGCATGTGAGTCGGGTCGTCTACCGGGGCGAGCCGCTGTATTACGGTCGAGACGGCACGAACCGCTATGACGCCCCGGCCCAGAACTATGGTGTGCTCTATGTTGGTCGCGATCTGCCCACGGCGTTGATGGAGTCGGTGTTTCACAAGCACCAATGGGATCGGGACAGCAAACGCTCGATTGCATTGGCTGAAGTCCAAAGCCGCCTGGTGCGTGCGGTCGGCGTGGTGGGCGATCTGCAGTTGGCTGACCTTACGGCCGCAGGCGTCATGGCAGGCTACTTTGGTCTGACCCTGGAGCAATTGGCCAGCCGTGACTACACGCACACGCAGCAGGTGTCCGCTCAGGTGTATGCGATGCTGGATGCCGATAGCGTGCCGCTGTTCGACGGGGTGCTCTATCCGTCGCGCAACAACTATCCCTCCGCCAGCATCGCGTTGTTCGAGCGGGCGCAGGGCAAGGTCAAGGTGGTCGATGACATCGATCTGCCCGAGCATGTGGATTGGCCCGGCTTTGTCGAGAAATACCAGATCGGCGTGGAACTCGATCCCGGTCCGCGTGCCAGAAAACGATAGATGATCATGAAATAGCACTATGAAACATACCGCACATCCCACAACCGCAGAACGCACCGGCAGGTGGCTCGGCCGCACATGGCGCGGCTTCGTGCGGCAAGAGGCCCGTGCAACCCAATGGTTGGCGGGCAAGGGTTTGCCGGCAGGTGTATCACGATCGCTGTTCTGGATCGTGAAGCTCGCCGTGTTCGCAGTGCTGCTGTACGTGACGTTCTGGCTGGCCATACTGCTCGCATTCGTACTGATCGCGGCATGGCTTGTACGGAACGCCGATCTGGATGAAGAAAAACAGCCTGAACTCAGAGACGGTCACTCAGGTGTCGGTTTGTACGATAAGGACGACTGGCGGATTGATATGGGCGATCCCGACGATCCCTGAGAATCCCACTCTGCGTATGCCCAAGGAAAACCATCAAGGTGTCCGCGTCCATTTGATCAGGCCAGTAATGCGGGTCGTGAGCCATATCTATAGGTCTGTGTGCGACCGGTCGAGTGTCGAATAAAAAACAGCTCAGCATGAATTGGGCGCTGTCTGGACGAAGAGTGCCCATTCGCACCTAAGCTTCCTTCTCGTAACCGGATAGCCAGCGGTTATCACTGTTGTGCATTCTACTGTGGCAACATTCGGCAGCGCCCCGTTTGCGAATAGCAATGCTTTCGGGCTCAGTTTTGACCACCATAAACGGTCTTATGTGGCCTTATCCAGACCAAACTGCTTGAGAGCCTGCTAATGCCAAGTTATAGTGAGGCACATCGCAAGCTAGGGCTTTTCTGCCTGTAAGCCAATGCCACCGCCAAAGGGCGGAACCCCATCGCCCGTCAGGAGCCGTAAATGGCTGATTTGGAAGACCGCTGGTTATCAGTAGACGAGATAGGCAAGTACCTCGGTGTCAGTAATGACACGGTGTACCGCTGGATTGACAAACATGCCATGCCGGCTCATCGGGTAGGCCGTCTTTGGAAGTTCAAGAAAGACCAGGTGGATGCCTGGGTCGAAGCGGGCGGCGCTGCGGAACCTAATGAAAAGGGTTCTGGCAAATGAAAATTATCGACAACATCAATTCTTTGCTGGGCGACGATCTGAAGGCTTCCATCAACCCCAAGGCCAAACTGAAGATCGCGGCATCGTGTTTTTCAATCTATGCCTATGAAGCCTTAAAGGCCGAGCTCTCAAAGATTGATTCGTTGGAATTCATTTTCACTGCACCCACCTTCGTCCCGAATGCAGTCACCGACAAATTTAGCAAGGAACGTCGAGAGTTTTTCATCCCCAAGGCCAACCGCGAACGCAGCCTGTACGGCTCCGAATTTGAGATCCAGCTTCGCAACAAACTCACCCAGCGTGCCATCGCACGCGAATGTGCGGAGTGGATGCGGCGTAAGGCTAAATTCCGTTCTAACAAGACCAAGTCTCCAATGCAGCAGTTTGCTTGTGTCCAAGGCCCCGAGCAGGAAGTAGCGTACATGCCCCTGCATGGTTTCACCGCGGTGGATCTGGGATATCAGCAAGGGGACGCTGTTTCCAATATCGTCAACCGTGTTGATGAGACGGCCTTTACATCCACATACCTTCAGCTTTTTGACCAAATCTGGAGCGACCCCGGCAAGCTAGAAGATGTGACGGCCGCAATCTGTGATCATATCGAGTCGGCATACCAGGAAAATTCGCCCGAGCGCATCTATTTCCTGATGCTCTACAACATTTTCAGCGACTTCCTCGACGATATCGACGAGGACGTGTTGCCCAACGACCGCACGGGCTATCAGGATACGCTGGTCTGGAACAAGCTTTTTAATTTCCAGCGCGATGCCGCCGTAGGCATTATCAACAAGCTGGAAACCTACAACGGCTGCATCCTGGCCGACAGTGTGGGGCTTGGCAAAACCTTTACGGCTCTTGCCGTTGTGAAGTATTACGAACTGCGGAATCGTTCGGTACTTGTTCTGTGCCCCAAGAAGCTTGCAGACAACTGGCTGAATTACAACAGAAACCTGACAACAAACATCTTCTCCAGGGATCGGTTCAATTATGACGTTCTATGTCACACCGACCTTTCCCGCACCTCGGGCGAGTCGTTTGGCATTCCCCTGAACCGTGTTAACTGGGGGAACTATGATCTGGTGGTCATTGATGAATCGCATAACTTCCGCAACAACGATGCGGTCAAGGACCGGGAAACCCGTTATCAGAAGCTGATGAACCAGGTCGTCCGCCAGGGTGTTAAAACCAAGGTTCTCATGCTGTCTGCCACCCCGGTCAACAACCGCTTCAATGATCTGCGCAACCAGCTCGCCCTGGCTTACGAAGGCGACTCGGAAAATCTCAGCAAGAAGCTGCGCACCGGCAGATCGGTGGAAGAAATCTTTCGCAATGCCCAAACGGTGTTCAACCAATGGTCAAAATTGCCGCCGGAAGATCGTACCGCGCGGGTTATCCTGGATGCACTCGATTTCGACTTCTTTGAGCTGCTCGACAGCGTCACCATCGCCCGTTCGCGCAAGCATATCCAGACCTTCTACGACACCAGCGACATAGGGCAGTTTCCAGAGCGGCGCAAGCCTCTGTCATTCCATTCGCCACTGACCGGGCGCACGGATGTCATGAGCTTCAATGAGATTTTTGAACAGCTCTCGCTGCTCAAGCTCTCTGTTTATGCCCCGATCAGCTACATCCTGCCCAGTCGTCTTAGAAAGTATGAAGACTTGTACGACACGCAGGTGGAAGGCGGTAAAGGAAAGCTCAGGCAGGCAGACCGCGAACGGAGCTTGCAGGCACTGATGACGACCAATCTGCTCAAGCGTCTTGAAAGCTCGGTTGAGGCCTTCCGCCTCACCCTGCAAAGCCTGTTAGACAACCACACCCGTACCTTGAGCAAGATCGATTCGTACAAGGTTACAGGCAACGCGGAAAGCGTTTCTGACTGGACGGATAGCCTGGAAACCCTCGAAGCAGAGGATGATGATGTCCTTGCTGGTAACGGCGGGGTGGCCGACGATGAAATCGGCGGCAAGGTTAAAATCAATCTCGCTGATATGGATCTACCCTCATGGGAACATGACCTGAAGGTTGATCTGGAAGTCATAAACGCCTTGCTGGACTCCATGGCAAAAGTCACGCCCGAGGATGATGCCAAGTTACAGCATCTCAAGGCTCTTATCCTGGACAAGATTGAAAATCCCATCAATGACGGCAATAAAAAGATCCTGATCTTCACTGCTTTTGCCGACACGGCCAATTACCTGTACAACAACCTTGCCGAAGATATTCTGGCAACAAAGGGGCTGCACACAGGTAAGGTCACCGGCAAGGATGCGCCCCAGTCCACAATAACCCAGTCCACATTAAAAGGCGCGACACCGAAGAAAACCTATGATTTCCAGTCATTGCTGACGCTGTTTTCACCTCGCGCCAAGGAGAAGGCGCAGGTGCTGCCAAACGAACCGGCCGAACTGGATCTGCTGATCGGCACTGACTGTATCTCCGAAGGCCAGAACCTTCAGGATTGCGACTTCCTGGTCAACTACGACATTCACTGGAACCCGGTCCGCATCATCCAGCGCTTCGGCCGTATCGACCGCATCGGCTCCATCAACAAAACCATCCAGTTGGTCAACTATTGGCCCGATATCTCGCTCGATGAATACATCAACCTAAAAGAACGGGTTGAAAACCGCATGGTGATTGCCGACGTGACGGCCACCGGCGACGACAACGTCCTCACGGCCAAAAGCAGCGATATATCCTACCGGAAAGAACAACTCCGGCGCCTGCAGGAAGAGGTGATCGAACTGGAAGACCTTAAGACAGGTGTGTCCATCACTGATCTTGGCCTGAACGACTTTCGCATGGACCTGCTGAACTATGTCAAAACCAATGGCGATCTCGCAAACGTGCCCAATGGCATGCATGCGGTTGTTCCCTCCAGGCCTGAAGTGGGATTGCACCCCGGCGTCATCTTCGCACTGCGCAACCTCAACCATGGCGTCAACATCAACCAGCAGAATCGGCTGCATCCCTACTATTTGATCTATATCGCAGGCGATGGGCAGGTTATCGCCAACCACACCGAGGTCAAATCATTGCTCGACCTGGTACGTTCCAGTTGCAAGGGGCAGATAGAACCCATTCAGTCCGTATGTCGCTTGTTCAATCAGCTGACTGATGAGGGTCGTGACATGAAAGCCTGCTCCGACCTGCTCAGTACCGCTATTCGCTCGATGATCGACATCAAAGAGGAAAAGGATCTCGACAGCCTGTTCTCCGGCGGCAAGACCACGGCTCTGGTGAACACCATCGCCGGGCTGGATGACTTCGAGCTCGTCGCCTTTCTGGTTGTTCAAGAAAGTGGTCAGGAGGAGGGATGACAGCCGTGCTCTTCGACTACCCAAAGAGCGCCGCCTTCGGGCGCGTGCTGCCCAAGAACAAAATTTACGAACATGCAAGCCCGAGCGCTGCCGTCAAAAATCTGTTTGTCCGCCAAGTGGAACAGATCACTTGGCAATTCAAGCTTGCCCCGGAAACCGTCAACCTCAAGGGAACGCAGTCCGTTCCTGAAATCCAGATTTTCAGCATAACCCTCAAAACGGGAGAACTGAAATACGATGTACTGCAGTGCATTGACCGGGCTATCCCTTATCCGATCCTCTTTGAGCAGCGGTACGAGGGAAAGATCCGCGCCGCCGCGGCCTTCAAGCGCCCCAGCGATGCGGACAGATCCAAATGGGTGGTGAGCGACTACTTTGAAAGCGCCTGGCTGCCAAGCGTGGCACCTCGAACCGCTTTGCCGGTGGTGTTTGATCTTGAGGCATTGTATGCGCGCCTGCTGGCGCCCTTGATGCCCTTCCCGGCCCACCCAGGCGAAGACTTGCAGGGCTGTGTGGAAAGAATGGAGCAAATACATTCCAGACAGCGTGAGCTGGACAAATGCGAAGCTCGCCTGCGCAAGGAAAAACAATTCAATCGCAAAGTGGCGATCAACGCCGAGCTTCGCGCCTTAAAACAAGAAATTGAAACGCTGACCCGCCACCTTCCTGTAAGTGGGTCAGCAGTCGCACAGTAAAGGACGATCATGATGGAAAAAATGAAATTACACTCGCCGAACCTGACCCAAGAGAATATCGCCCGCATCCGCGATCTGTTTCCCGGCTGCGTGACTGAAGCCCAGGACGAAGATGGTCAACTGAAGCTGGCAGTGGACTTTGATCAGTTGCGGCAGGAGTTGTCCGAGTCCATCGTGGAGGGTCCACAGGAACGCTATCACCTCAACTGGCCTGGCAAGCGGGAGGCGCTGCTCACCGCCAACGCGCCCATCGCCAAGACCCTGCGTCCTTGCCGGGAAGAGAGCGTAGATTTTGAGACCACCCAAAATCTGCTCATCGAAGGCGATAATCTGGAGGCTCTGAAACTCCTTCAGGAGACTTACCTCGGTAAGGTCAAGATGATCTATATCGACCCACCGTATAATACGGGGAATGATTTTATCTACGAAGATGACTTTGCGGAGAGCGCAGAGGAATTTCTGAAAAGGTCAAATCAAAAAGATGAGAAAGGGAATAGGCTGATTGCGAATACAGAGGCCAACGGGCGATTTCATTCAGATTGGCTTTCGATGATGTATTCCCGATTACGCCTTGCAAGAAACCTTCTTGCAGATGACGGTGCAATCTGTATGTCAATAAGCGATACAGAGCTGAAGAATATTACGGCACTTGGGAATGAGGTGTTCGGCGAGCAGAACTACATCAACACCATCAGTGTGATGGCAAAGGTGTCTGCTGGTGCATCTGGAGGTGGAGAGGACAAGCGCCTAAAGAAAAATATCGAATACATTGTAATATTCGCAAAGTCGCTTGAGGCATTCAATACATTGGCGCACCTGTACACAGAGCGGCCTTTAGTTGATGTAATCAATGAGATGCGTGAAGCTGGAGAAAGCTGGAAGTACACGAGCATCATTTTGGGAGCAGATGAAAGAACATACTTTGGCAAAGTAAAAGATGGCGATGGTAATGATATAGAAATATACAAGCGAAAAGGCGTTAAACGGACAACGATCAGCAAGGTATGCCGGGATGAAGGTATCGGTGAGTCTGAAGCCTATAAGAAATATTTCAAGCAGATCTTCTCGGATACAAATGCACAGACCAGCATTCGCACCCGAGTGATCGACGCGGTAGGAGGGCTGGACGACGGTGAAATTATTGAAGTTGAATACGTTCCGCGTTCGGGTCGGGATAAAGGTGAAAAAGTAACACATACATATATCAGTCCTACAGTTCGCCGAGTGATCTGGCTACACGATGTCGCAGATGCCAGTGGTGATCAGATAATTAAGAAGGAAAAGCTTGGAACATTCTGGGACAACTTTGACTACAACAACGTTGGTAAAGAAGGAGGTATACCGTTCCCAGATGGGAAGAAGCCAGTGAGCCTTTTACGAACGTGCATTGATCTATATAAGTATGGGGAAGGAGTTTTCATGGATTTCTTTGCAGGCTCCGGCTCATTTCCTCACGCAGTCATGCAGGCAAACGCCAAAGATGGAGGGTCTCGTTGTTTCATCGCTGTCCAACTTGATGAGGGTATCGATGAGAAGAGCAAAAAATATGAATCAGTTATTGGGCTTTGTAAAAGGGAAGGAATTCCGTTAAATATTGCTGGTATAACAAAGGAACGTATCCGCCGTGCAGGGAAAGCAATTCTTGGAGGCGAATGCCATGAGGCCTGGAACAAGGATATAGGCTTTCGCGTGCTAAAAATTGACTCATCGAATATGACAGACGTCTATTACACGCCGGATACCATCGACCAGACCCAGGTCGATGCCTTTGTTGACAATATCAAGCCGGACCGCAAGCCAGAAGACCTACTCTTCCAGGTGTTGCTGGATTGGGGTGTCGACCTGTCGCTGCCTATCCGCAAAGAAATCCTCCAGGGAAAATCAGTGTTTTTTGTAGATGAAAACGCACTGGTGGCTTGCTTCGATACCGGTGTAAACGAAGAGCTGGTCAAGGAACTGGCCGGCTTCGAGCCGCTGCGTGTCGTTTTCCGTGACAACGGCTTTGTGTCCGATGCTGTCAAGATCAACGTCGAGCAGATATTCAAACAGATGTCTCCGGGCACCGACGTGAAGTCCATTTAGGGGGGCATGGCATGAAGCTGAAGTTCAAGGTCCAGCCCTATCAGACCAGCGCCGTTGAGTCCGTCGTTGACTGCTTCGCCGGGCAGGTCAACACTTCCGGTATTGCGTATCGGATTGATCCTGGCCGGGTGGTCAAGGGTAAAACCATCGGCAGTACGGTAGAGACCGATACGGGTTTTAAAAATGCCGATATACAACTGACCGATACTCAACTTATCGAGAATATCCATGCCGTCCAGCGGCGGCAGAATCTGCCGCTGTCAGACACGCTGGTGACCAGCGCAGGGTGCAAGGTCAACCTCGATATCGAAATGGAAACCGGTACCGGCAAGACCTACTGCTACATCAAAAGCATCTTCGAGATGAACAAGCGCTACGGCTGGAGCAAGTTCATCATCGTGGTGCCCAGCATTGCCATCCGTGAAGGGGTGTTCAAGTCCCTGGATATTACCGCTGAACATTTCACCGAAAGCTATGGGAAGAAGGCCCGCTTTTTTATCTACAACTCCAAACAGCTACATCACCTGGAGAGCTTTTCGTCGGATGCGGGCATCAACGTCATGGTCATCAATATCCAGGCGTTTAATGCCACCGGCAAGGATAATCGGCGCATCTATGATGAACTGGACGACTTCCAGTCGCGCCGGCCCATCGACGTGATCAGCAGTAACCGCCCCATCGTGATTCTGGATGAGCCGCAGAAAATGGAAGGGGCAAAGACACTGGAGGCGCTATCCAAGTTCAAGCCGTTGATGATCCTGCGCTACTCGGCCACGCATCGCACCACCCACAACAAAATTCATCGTCTCGATGCCCTGGACGCCTATAACCAGAAGCTGGTGAAGAAGATTGCGGTGCGCGGCATCGCCGTGAAAGGCCTAGCCGGGACCAATGCCTATCTCTATCTGGAATCCATCGAGATTTCCAAGAAAGCGCCGGTCGCCCGCATCGAGATGGAAGTGCGCCAGGGCAACGGCATCAAGCGCATCGTGAAGCGTCTGGAAAAAGGCAAGGACCTCTTTGTCGAGTCAAACGAACTTGACCAGTATCGCGGTTTCGTCATCGCCCAGATCGACGCCAACAAAGACACGGTGGAGTTTACCAATGGTCAGGTGTTGACGGCCGGGGATGCGACTGGTGATGTGACCGAAGCGACCATGCGGAGAATCCAGATCCGCGAAGCTATCAGGGCGCATCTGGAAAAGGAGAAAAGGCTCTTTGCTCAGGGTATCAAAGTCCTATCGCTCTTCTTCATCGACGAAGTGGTCAAGTACCGGGACTACAGTCAGCCCGATGAACAAGGTGAATATGGCCGCATCTTTGAAGAAGAGTACGAGCAGCTCAAGGCCGAATACCTGGGGGAACTGGCGCTCGATAATGAGGCCTATCGTAAGCATCTGGCCGAAATACCCGTTGGTCGCACACACAATGGTTATTTCTCGATTGATAAGAAAACCAAGAAGCTCACTGATCCCAGTTTCAAAATCCGTGGAGAGGAAGCGGGGCTCTCGGATGATGTCGATGCCTACGATCTGATCCTGAAAGACAAGGAGCGGCTGCTTTCCTTCGAGGAGCCCGTCCGCTTCATCTTCTCGCATTCGGCCCTGCGCGAAGGTTGGGACAATCCCAATGTTTTCGTTATGTGTATGCTCAAGCACAGTGACAACACGATTTCGCGCCGGCAAGAGGTGGGACGTGGTCTAAGATTGTCCGTCAATCAGCACGGTGACCGTATGGACCACGCAGCCACGGTGCATGACATTAACGTACTGACCGTCGTCGCCAGTGAGAGCTATAAAGATTTCGTGGCCAACCTGCAACGCGAGATCAGTGACGCCCTGTCGGCACGACCGCGAAAAGCCGATGAGGCCTATTTCACTGGGAAGGTAATATCGACCGAAACCGGGACGCTGGAAATTACCCCGGTCATGGCCAAGCAGATTTACAAATATCTGCTGAAAAACGACTACACGGATGACGTGGATCAGGTTGCTGAGACCTATCATGCCGCCAAAGCCAATGGCACTCTGGCGGCTTTACCTCCCGAACTTGCCCCTCATGCTGAGCATATCTTCGGGTTGATCGACAGCGTATTCAGTGAATCTCAGTTGCCCAATGTGGGCGATGACCGTAAACCCAAGACCAATCCGCTGAACGCCAACTTCGAGAAGAGGGAATTCAAGGAACTCTGGAACCGTATAAACCGGAAGGCGGTATATCGGGTGGAGTTCGATTCAAATGAGCTCATTCGCAACAGTATTCGAGTGCTGGATAAAGAATTGAGGGTGACTCCACTGCTATATACCATCCAGGGTGGCGAGCAGGTCGGCGAGGCAACGTACGACCAGGTCAAGGCTGGCCAGGGGTTTGAACTTCGGGAGAACGCTACGGAAGAATACAAAGCCTCGATTCACTCGACCGTCAGGTATGATTTGCTGGGAAAGTTGTCCGACAGCACTCAACTTACCAGAAAAACCATCGCTGAAATGATGAGCGGTATACAGCCGGCCACATTCAAACAGTTCAAGCAGAACCCGGAACATTTTCTGGCAGAGGCGACTCGCCTGATCAACGAGCAAAAGGCAACCATCATCATCGAGCGACTGACCTATGACGGTGTCGCAGAGACTCACGATATTGATATCTTCACCGCAGGGCAGAGTAGCCAGGACTTCACCAAAGCCAGCGAGAAGCTCAGGAACCACATTTACGACTACGTGATTACCGATTCAAAGGTCGAGCGTGAGTTCGTCAAAGAGTTGGATGCCAGCGCCGAGGTCGTGGTTTACGCAAAACTGCCCCGCGGCTTCCTGATCCCCACCCCTGTTGGTGATTACAACCCGGACTGGGCCATTTCCTTCAAGGAAGGTACAGTCAAGCACATCTACTTTGTGGCTGAGACCAAAGGTTCCATGTCCACCATGGAGCTGCGCGCCATCGAGCATACGAAAATAGAATGCGCCAGAAAATTCTTTGAGGAGATCAACCGCAGGATTGATCCAGAACACGTGAAGTATGACGTGGTGACCAGCTATGGGAAGCTGATGGAGATTGTTGGCAGGGGCGGTGCAGCGATATGACCTCGCTGATCAGCTTTGAGTGAGGCTGGTATGTAATGAATTCGGAGGGTTAGGCCTTGTATTTGGATAGGGTTACGATTATAGGATTTAGGCTATTTAAAGAACTGGATTTTACTCTAAATCGAGGTCTGAACGTATTGGTGGGTGAAAACGACTCGGGTAAGACTGCTCTTGTTGACGCAATTAGATATACGCTCGGTACCAATTCGTCCGAGCGGTCGTATGTAATGGAATCCGATTTTCATGACGATGCCAGTGAGCTTTCTATCCAGTTGAAATTTTCTGATGTTGATAGACATGCCTACCGATTTGTAGAACATCTTTCTCATGAGGAATACATTGATAGTCAGGGGGGGGAAAGCGCAGGCCTGTTTTATATGTTCAGTTGACAGCGAAAAAGACCGGAAAGGAACGTCGGGGATATCCGTATATTCAAACGGAAATCCGCTCTGGGAAAGATGGGAATGGTCTTCCCGTTGAAACAGAAATTCGTGACTTCCTGGCGACAACATATCTAAAACCTCTTAGAGATTCTGAAACCGAACTTTCGTCCGGACGTGCTTCGAGGCTGTCTCAAATATTAAATTCATCAAAGGGAATTCGTGATGAAGCTAACGACATTCTAATGATCATAGCTAAGGCGAACGAGCAACTATTAGCTGATGATGCTGCGCTCAAAAAATCAGCGAAAAATATTCAAGATAAATATCTTCACGATCTCATTTTTGAAGTGGACAAAGAAAAACTTGGCGTGTTCATCGATATTGCCGGGGTGACCACCAAAGGACTGGAAACTCTTCCTGAGAACACGAAGCGTCGTCATCTTCGAACAGTCCTTGAGGGGCTAAGCTTGGCGCTTACCGAAGATCGAAAATTGCACGGACTTGGCTATCATAATTTATTATTTATGGCAGCAGAACTTCTCTTGTTAGAGCAAGAAGTGGAAAAAGAGTTTCCACTTCTTCTCATAGAGGAGCCAGAGGCGCACCTTCATCCGCAGCTCCAAATGAAGCTTTTGCAATTCATTAACTCAAAAATGAAATCTGACGAAAATCCAGAAGGCATTCAATGTATCCTTACGACGCACAGTCCGAATTTGTCGTCCAAGGCAGATCCCTCGGAAGTCATCATGTTGAATGACAGCAGGGCGTGGCCCTTCAAGCCGGAAGAGACGGAATTGGATGGCGATGATTATGTGTATCTCCGAAAGTTTCTCGATGCGACAAAGGTGAACATATTTTTCGCAAAAGGAATTGTCTTAGTGGAAGGAGACGCTGAAAATATTCTGCTTCCGGAAATTGCTAGGCTTCTTGGCAGACCACTGGAAAATTATGGCGTTTCAATCATTAAGTATGACAACAGTGGGTCGTGGAAGCGGTTCGCAAAGCTCTTTCTCCGTCGAGACTCGGGGACGTACCCCTCAACGAGGGTCTGTGTCCTACGTGACCTTGACCTTTGGCCTGATTGTGTCGAGGAGAAGGATGATGGTAGCAACCAATATGGCTTCAAGAAGCAGAATGGCCGAAATCAGCGGTATTGGAGAAGGAACTGTACTAACGAGCAACAACGGAAAGACGAACTGATTGATGGTTTGAGTCGGCAAAACGTATGTGTGAAGATTTCAGACGATTGGACTTTCGAGTTTTGTTTGTCGAAGTATGGCCTTTTTGGAGAATGTTATGAGGCTATTCAGGGGTCTAGAGAGGGAATTGAAGGAATTGTTGGTGATGATAATGAGAAGGCAACCTATATCCAGAGCAAAGTATCCAAGACAGACTTTGCGTACGACTTGTCGAGAATACTAGCCGATCAGCTAAAAGATTTGGTTAGAGGCAATATAGAAGCACTCTCTGATGAGGATCAGAAAGATCGGGATGCTCGCAAGAAAGCTACCAATTCCGCTAATCTTGCTTTTGCCATAGCACTTAAAGGAAAACTGCCACCCTATATTGTTGAAGCTATAGAATATGTCACAGCACCGATTGTTGGAGACGTCCAGAACGCGGAGGGAGTAAGGAATGCTGGACCCGCTTGATGGATTAATAACCAAGCAGGATATTGCCGATATTGCGGCGAGCGAAGATTTGATTCTCAATGATGAAAACAGAATATCTGTTCTTGAGTCTATGGGATCAATTGACGTACAGGCTTGCCCCGGTAGCGGAAAAACGACCTTGATAGCGACAAAGCTTATTCTGCTCGCTAAAAAATGGCCATTTCAGTGCCAAGGTATTTGCGTCCTCTCACATACAAATGTCGCGAAGGATGAAATTATTGGTCGCATTGAACGATCAAAAACGATCGAAGCGCAACGTCTTCTTTCCTATCCACATTTTATTGGAACAATCCAGGAGTTTGTGAACCGTTTTCTTGCGATCCCGTATCTGCGATCAAAGGGTATCAAAAACATTACGGTCGATAATGATGAATACGTTAAAGTTGCCCGCACGCTTCTGAATAATGGCCAGTTTGCGTGGCTTCGTGGCACACTCAATGGGCTTGGTGCGCCGGAGAACATAGATGCATTTCTAAGAGATACATTTCGTTTAAGCACAAACAATGGAACGGATATAAATATAAATAAAGTACCCAAGGCATGGAAAAAGAATGCGAACCTCCAGAAAGCCCACGCAGCCCTGGCCCGGTTAAAGCAATACCTCGATGAGCATGGCATTTATCTTTTTAGAGATATGTATACCCACGCGCAGACGGTATATTCTGAAAACGCAAGTTTGGGAATATTGGTTGCAGAGCGGTTCCCCTACGTGTTTCTTGACGAGATGCAAGATACGCAAAAATACCAGGACGACTTGCTTCTGAAAATATTTCCACTCGCCGAACCAAAATTGATAGTCCAACGATATGGTGACCCAGATCAGGCGATTTTCCATGGTGTTGGTGGGGAGGACCCAAATTCAAGCTACAACGGGAAATTAGTTGAAGATATGGATTTTGTCATCAATAAATCTCATCGATTTGATGACAAAATCGGGAAAAAAATCCGGGGAGTAAGTTTCAACGCAATTTTTTTAGAGACAGAACTTTCCGAGGATAGTTTGAGGGAAAGAACGCAGATTCACGCCAATGGACAGAATTTCGAGCACACTGTCATCATTTACCGTGATGAAACTAAGGGAAACGTAATTCCGGAATTTACCGATATTGTTTCATGTCAGTTTTCTGAGATGCATAAACGATCGGATAAATTCTCCATAAAGGTCGTTGGGGCCGTTGGAAATGAGATTGATCCTGAGAAGCACGAGTTGAAGATTGGCCATTACTGGACGGGGTACGACAAGTCGAAGGCAAAAAACAAATTCAAGGAAAGTGCGTTTATCGAAGCAGTGCACTACTGTCGCCAGTCACCGTCGGTCGACTGGTCAGCCAACTACAAGCTGCTGACAGATTGCATTTTAAGGCTCCTGAGAAAGGCAGAAAAAAAAGACGAGGAAGGACGCTACTTTAGTGCCACGTCCATGCGGGAATTATTAAGGGCCACTGACAAATGGGATTGCTATAGAGAATTGATCTGCATGATGTTAGGCGAAGACTATCAAATAGATCAGGAATTCTGGGATGATGCAATCCGGGTTTTGTTAGCAATTTTTAATCTTAATAATCTTTCCGCTGAGGCATCCGAATACATGACGTATCACGATGAGATAGAGGTTGCAGGGGCTGAGCAAAATATAGGGGAACCTAAAGAAAGTGCACTAACTACATTGCCGGAGAATATTATCCGACATCCGGACGGTTTTCGGGTTGAATTATCGACAATTCATGGTGTGAAGGGGGAGACGCACGACGCTATCCTTGTTCTTGAAACCAAGTATCATTGCTTCGATCTTGAGACGATGCTGCCTTATCTAACAGGGGATCTCCCTAATCAGGAGCGCCCAAATGTGAAATTGAGAGATAATCCTCATCATAGCGCAGCCTTTAAACCTAACAAAAAGTTCATGCGTCAGCTCTATGTGGCCATGAGCAGACCTAAGCACCTGTTGTGTCTTGCTGTGCATGCGAATCACATTACCCCTGAACAGAAAGCTTCCTTGGAGGCAGTTGGTTGGCGGTTGCGCGATTTAGCATTGTGTGAGGGTGCGACAGCCGCCTCATCTGAAAAATGAGTGGAAAATAGTATTGAAATAAAGGCGAGATCACTGATAAGGACGGATTCGTGAAATTCATACACGCCGCAGATATCCACCTCGACAGCGCTCTGCACGGGTTGGAGCGATACGAGGGTGCCCCTGTGGACGAGATCCGCAGCGCCACCCGCCGTGCCTTTGACAACCTTGTGGAACTTGCCATCGATGAGGAGGTGGACTTTGTGCTCCTGGCCGGTGATCTCTATGACGGGGACTGGAAGGATTACAACACCGGCCTTTATTTCAGTGAGCGTATGGGACGGCTGCGTGAGGCGGATATCCGTGTCTTCATGATTGCTGGCAATCATGATGCAGCGAGCCAGATCACCAAGCATCTTCGCTTGCCTGATAACGTCACCGTGTTTTCCACCCGGTCGCCTGAGAGGGTCCTTGTGGAGGAGCTCTCTGTTGCTATCCATGGCCAGGGTTTTATCAGCCGGGCTGTGACGGATGATCTGTCCCAGGGCTATCCGGCAGGAGACCCCCAGCTGTTCAATATCGGGCTCCTGCATACCTGTCTCGACGGCAAGCCAGGGCACGAGCCCTATGCCCCCTGCACTGTGGATGGGCTGCGTTCGAAAGGATATCAATACTGGGCACTTGGGCATGTTCACAAGCGTGAAGAGGTATGCCGGGAACCGTGGATTGTGTTTCCCGGCAACATTCAGGGTCGACATATTCGTGAGACGGGACCGAAGGGTTGCACCCTGGTGAGTGTTGACGATGGCGAAGTCATCCAAGTCGAGCATCGTGATCTCGATGTGCTGCGGTGGGCGATCTGTGAGGTGGACGTCACAGGCAGTGAGACCGTCGACGATGCCTATGAACGGGTACGGGAGGCACTACAAAGGGAGCTTGACGCTGCTGAAGGGCGACCTGTCGCTGCGCGCCTGATACTGAAAGGAGCTTGTGGTGCTCATTCTCGACTGCATGCCGAGCGTGAACACTGGATACAGGAGTATCGCGCCATGGCAACGGGTCTAGGTGGTGCAGGAATGTGGTTGGAGAAGGTTTCTATCAAGACAAAGCCGCCCGTCTCTGCTGATGAGGTTCTTGAACGTGATGATGCATTAAGCGGTCTGTTGCGTGCCATCCGCGACATGGAGCTGGATACCTCGGCTTTGGACGCACTAGCCGATGAGATGTCCGCTCTTCGTCAGAAACTTCCGCCCGAACTGCTGATTGGCGATGATCCCTTTGATCCAACCAATCCCGAATTACTAAAAGATACCCTGGAGGATATCAAAGGCCTACTCGTTAACCGCTTGTTATTCACGGAGAAAGGGTCATGAGGATTCAGGAATTGAATCTTGCCGCTTTCGGGCCCTTTACCGATCGGGTATTGGCTTTTGACGAGGTGGGCCTGCATATCGTCTACGGGCCTAATGAAGCGGGGAAAAGTTCGGCTTTGCGGGGTTTAAAAGCTCTGCTTTACGGTATCGACGAACGTACCCTCGATAACTTTCTTCATGCCAATGATAAGCTCCGTATCCACGGGTTTTTGCGAACAGCCGATGGGCATGATCTCACATTTGTCCGGCGCAAAGGCCGGAAAAATACGCTATTGACTCCTGAAGGCGAGGCACTTGATGAGCAGGTATTGGCGCCCTTTCTCCAGGGCGTAACACCGGAACTCTTCGAAACGCTTTTCGGGATTGATCACCAGGCATTGGTGCGGGGAGGGCAGGAAATCCTCGAACAGAAGGGAGAAGTCGGGCAAGCACTTTTTTCCGCAGCGCTTGGCAGCCACGCCTTACACGCCGTACTCGCGGAACTGGATGATACGGCGAAGAACCTATTCCTTCCTGCGGGTTCAAAGCCAGTGATTAACTCAGCCATTCGATCACATACGGATCTCAGGGCTGAAATCAGAAAATGCTCTCTATCGTCGAGAGAATGGGATGAGTATCGTCGCGCATTGGGGCGTACGACAAAGGAGCTAGAGAAAATCCAATCCGAACTGACGGACAACAGGATTGAGGTAACCCGTTTACAACGTATACAGCGTGTTTTACCAAAACTTGCCAGGCGCCGTGAGCTTTTCCATGAGTTGGAATTACTGGGGGGTGTCGTCATTCTGCCGACTGATTTTTCTGACCGTCGCCAGAAGGCAGTAAATGCGCTGGAGACAGCTCTGACTATCGTTGGCAAGGCGACCCCTCGCCTCGAAGGATTGCAGAAGCAGCTCGCAGGGCTATCGACAAACCAGGCATTGCTGGACCAGACAGAAAACATTGAAGATCTTCATGCACGCTTGGGCGGTCATCGAAAAGCACTGCAAGACCGGCCGCATCTCGAAGTTGAAGTTCTGCAGCTGCTGACAGAGGCTGAATCCATACTCAAAGAGATTCGCCCTGATCTCGAACTCAAGGATATCGAGCAATTACGTCCGGTGTTGGCAAAGCGGCAGCACATTGCCGATTTGGGTAGTAAAGATGCTGTACTGAATGCCCGTGTAGAACAAGCGGAGTCCAGTCTGCGTGAAACAGACAAACGCCTGAAGGCCGCTCGCAAGGAGCGTGATGCGATTCCTGAATCGGGCTCCACGGATGCATTACACCGGGCGATTGCTGCCGCCAGGAGACAGGGGGAGTTGGATGCTTTGATCCAGTCCACCCAGAGTCAATTGGCAAGCTTGCAGGCAGAATGCGTTACTGATCTCTCACGATTGACGTTTTGGGTAGGTGAACTGGCAGATGTGGCTGGATTGCGGTTGCCTAACCGGGAAAGTATCCGTCGATTTGAAGAGGGCTATGACGAACTCTCGAAGCGCTTCCAGCGGCTTGACGAAAAGAGAGGAGAGATCATCGGCTCCCTACAAGATACTTCGCAAAGACTCGATGAGATCGAACGTGTAGGGGAAGTACCGACGGAGGCGGCCCTCATCAACGCCAGATCCGAGCGTGATGCCGTCTGGCAGTTGCTGCGTCGGCAGTGGGTCGATGGTGAGGACGTGTCAGCCGAGGCAAGTGAACAGCAGAGCGAAGGAACACTGCCGGATGCCTTCGAAAACCACCTTGCTGGCGCCGATGAGGTGTCTGATCGTCTGCGCCGGGAAGCAGACCGGGTTCATGCACTGGCGAGTCTTCAGGCCAAGCAAGAGGGAGGGCAACGGCAAGCAGATGAGATAGTCGAGCAGCTTGAGGCAGCCAAGGCCGAAAAGGTCCAGCTTGATGCTGACTGGGAGGCGTTGTGGGCTCCTTGTCAGATTGTTCCGCGCAGTCCCCGAGAGATGCGGGCCTGGGTAGATGAGTTTGAACGACTTCGTGATCAGGTGGGACAGCTAGATCTGCTCCGCCGGAAAGTAACCGAGCTTGAGCACCATCGTGTCACACATATCCAGCGGCTTAATGAGCAGTTGACCGGGCTAGGGAGAGGGAGCTCCACATCGGAAGAACTGGAAACCGTACTCCTGGAATGCGAGACGTTTGCAAGTCAGCTTGATGAATCCAAACGCAAACTTGATGCACTGAGCAAAGAGGTCAAGGACCGGGAGGCCGATGTCGAATCGTTGGGTGAAGAGCATCGATTGGCAAGCGAGGCGCTTGAAGCATGGAAGGCGCAGTGGACTGAGCAGATGCAGAGCCTTGGCCTGCGAAGTGAGACCTCACCATTGGAGGTTGATGATTTTATTGAAAACGTCAGAGCGCTTTTCTCAAAACAGGGTGAGGCAGGAAAACTGCGAATACGCATCAATGCCATCGACGAAGATGTAGCGGTGTTCCGCAGCGAGGCGGAGGCCATGGTTGCCGCAATTGCCCCGGAACTGAGTGATTTACCCGCGGATGATGCCGTCGTTCGCCTTAATGCACTGTTATCGGAAAACCGATCGAGACAGACAAAACGGCAACAGATTGAAGAGCAGATCGAGCAGGCAACACAGGAGATACAGGATTCGAACGCTTCCATAACGACCATGACGGATCGTCTGAATGCGTTATGTGCGGAAGCAAAATGTGACGGTGACGTGCAAGGAAGCACTAATGCCGCGAGCGCAGGGATGCGCAGGAGCGGCCACCATCAACTTGAGGCGGCGGAGCGCCGTTCAGCTGATTATCTTCGAATCAAGGCGGCAATTGATTCCATAGAGCAGGAACTCCTGGAGGCAGGTGAAGGCGGTACCGTTGCGGAGTTGGAGGCCCAAGCGGAGGGAGTTGATCCGGATAGTTTGCCGGGACGAATCACAGAGTTGACCAATAAGATCGAGGATGACCTCGAACCCAGGCGGACTGAATTGGCGGAGACGAAGGGGCGTGAGACAAAGGAGTTGGAGCTGATGGATGGCAGTGATCAGGCGGCGGTGCTCGCTGATCAGGCCCAGGCCATACTTGCCAGTATTCGCTCAGACGCAGAGCGCTATATTCACGTGAAGCTGGCCGGTAAGATACTGCGTGATCAGATTGAGCGCTATCGCCAGGAAAACCAGGGGCCACTGGTCAAGCGCGCCAGTGAACATTTCTCCGCACTGACACTTGGGTCGTTCGATGGCCTCATGACTGACTTCAATGATAGAGATGAGCCCATCCTTGCCGGCATTCGCCCAGGAGGAGAGCATGTGACTGTGGAAGGTATGAGCTCAGGCACGCGGGATCAGCTCTACCTGGCGTTGCGTCTCGCCTCTTTAGAAAAATACATGGAAACTTCCGAGCCGATGCCTTTTATTGTTGACGACATACTTGTGGACTTTGATGATGCTCGTTCACAAGCTGCGTTGAGCGCGTTGGCTGAACTGGCCGAAAAGACACAAATTATTCTGTTTACCCATCATTCTCGGGTTGTTGAGCAGTCGAAGCAATTGAAAGGGCCTGTTCGGGTGCAAGAACTGTAAGAGAGC
>CAMTUJ010000015.1:0-8304 GCA_947084925.1 uncultured Gammaproteobacteria bacterium | reverse complement strand
TGTCGTGGGTGCGGCGGCGGTCGTCGCCGGTGTTCTTGCGCAGTTCGATGAACTCCTCGATGTCGATGTGCCAGGTCTCGAGGTAGGCGCACACCGCGCCCTTGCGCTTGCCGCCCTGGTTGACCGCCACCGCGGTGTCGTTGACCACTTTCAGGAAAGGCACCACGCCCTGGGATTTGCCGTTGGTGCCCTTGATGTAGGAGCCGAGGCCGCGCACCGGGGTCCAGTCGTTGCCAAGTCCGCCGGCCCATTTGGACAGCATGGCGTTGTCGTGGATGGCGCCGAAGATGCCTTCGAGGTGGTCGGGCACCGTGGTCAGGTAGCAGCTCGACAGTTGCGGGCGCAGGGTGCCGGCGTTGAACAGGGTCGGCGTCGAGCTCATGTAGTCGAAGGACGCCAGCAGGTTGTAGAACTCGATGGCGCGCGCCTCGCGGTCGTCCTCGCGGATGGCGAGGCCCATGGCGATGCGCATGAAGAAGCACTGGGGCAGCTCGAAGGTCACCGAATCGCTGTGGATGAAGTAGCGGTCGCACAGCGTCTGCAGGCCCAGGTAGCTGAATTGCAGGTCGCGCGCGGGATCGATGGCGGCGCCGAGACGGGCGAGGTCGAAGCGCGCCAGCTCGGGGTCGAGCAGTTCCAGCGCCACGCCCCGCGCCACATAGGCCTGAAGGCGGCGGGGTAGAGCGCGTCCATCTCGTGCTGGGTGGCGGCCTCGGCGATGCCGAGAAAGCCGAGCGCCTCGGTGCGCAGGCCGTCGAGCAGCAGGCGCGCGGTGGCGTAGGTGTAGTTGGGCTCGCGCTCCACCAGGGTGCGCGCGGTGATCACCAGCGCGGTGTTGAGGTCGGCGCTGGAGACGCCGTCGTAGAGGTTGCGCAGGGCTTCGTCGAGGATGAGCTTGGGTTCCACGTCCTTGAGCCCGGCGCAGGCTTCGCCCACGAGCGTGTGCAGGCGCGCCAGGTCGAGCGGGCGGCGGCTGCCGTCGGGATGCACGACGGTGATGCCGGAGGTGGTGTCGGCGGCTGCAACCGCGGCGGCCGGCGCCTTGCGCGCGGCGCGTTCGCGGGCGCGGTCCTCGCGGTAGATCACATAGCTGCGCGCGATGGCGTGCTCGCCCTGGCGCATCAGCGCGAGTTCGACCTGATCCTGGATGTCTTCGATATGCACCGAGCCGCCCGAGGGCATGCGGCGGCGGAAGGTGTCGATGACCATGGCGGTGAGCGCCGAGACGGTCTGATGAATACGGCCGGAGGCGGCGGCGGCCGGGCCTTCGACGTGCAGAAACGCCTTGGTGATGGCGATGGCGATCTTGCTTTCGTCGTAGGGCACCACGGTGCCGTTGCGCTTGATCACCTTGAGCTGGCCGGGCGCGGTGGCGGCGATGGAGCTGGAACTGAGCGGGGACGGCGCCTTGCCGGCGGCGCGGGCGGCGGGTTCAGGCGCTGACGAGCTGATGTCTGATATCTGTTCCATGGTGGTGTGCCTGTCTGCGTTTGTTGTTCTGGAGTCGGTCCGCCGTTGCGCGGCGGGGTTTTGAGGGGCGTTCCCGGAGCGTCCCTCGCCTGCCTCTGCGCGTAAGGAGGCGCTGCGGCTTGAGCGCGCAACGGGTCTTTACGCCGCATTCCCGGAAGTGCCTGCCCCACCACCGGGTGTGGGGGCGGGTCCGGTGAGCAGATACAAGATAGTGTGGGCGTCGCGCGAATGCAACACAATATGTGGCGAAAAAAGGTGTTGATAGCCTGTGGATAACCCGGGTAGGGCAAGGTGGCCGGCCGCGTGCGGGCAGGGGAGAAATTGCGTGACCGGGAGCTTGCGCGCGGCCACCTGCCGGAAGCGAGAAGTTGGGGACCGGAAAATGAAGCCGGAGGCCGGGAAACGGAAGATGTCGTGGCAAATCGCGCCGGCCCGGATCCCGGAACCGGCGCGGTCGGTACCGGTGTGCTCAGTAGTGGCCGAGCAAAAACTGCATCAGGGCTTTCTGGCTGTGGAGCCGGTTTTCGGCTTCTTCCCAGACAATGGAGTGGCGCGGGTCTTCGATCAGCTCGGCGCTCACCTCCTCGCCGCGATGGGCGGGCAGGCAGTGCATGAACAGCGCATCGGGCGCGGCGCCGGCGAGCAGCCGGTGATTGACCTGGAAGCCGGCGAAGCGCGCGGCGCGCTCCTGCTGCTCGGCTTCCTGGCCCATGGAGGTGAACACGTCGGTGACGATCAGGTCCGCGCCGGCGACGGCGGCGACGGGGTCGTGGCCGAGACGGATGCGCGCGCCCTGGGCCTTCACCCGCGCGGTGTCCGGTTCGTAGCCGGCGGGGCAGGCGATGCGCAGTTCGAAGTCGAACAGGCCGGCGGCCTCGATATAGGACTGGCACATGTTGTTGCCGTCGCCCACCCAGGCCACCGTCCGGCCGCTCAGCGCGCCGCGTTGCTCGACGAAGGTCTGGATGTCGGCCAGCACCTGGCAGGGATGCAGCGCGTCGGTGAGGGCGTTGATGACCGGCACCCGGGAATGGCGCGCGAAGGCTTCGAGCTTGGCGTGGGCGTAGGTGCGCACCATGATGATGTCCACCATCCGCGACAGCACGCGGGCGGTGTCTTCCACCGGCTCGCCGCGGCCGAGCTGGGTATCCTGGGGTGACAGGAATATCGCGCTGCCGCCCATCTGGGCCATGCCGGCCTCGAACGACACCCGGGTGCGGGTGGAGGATTTTTCGAAAATCATCCCCAGCACCTTGCCGGTCATGGACGGCTGTTCACGGCCTTCCCGGTGCGTCTGTTTGAGGGCGATGGCGCGCGCGATGACGGCGTCGAGTTCGGCGCGGGAGAGATCGCCCAGCGTCAGAAAATGTCTCGGTTCCATGGTTTTGGTCCTCCCCGCGGGACGGGTATGAGGAAGTGGCGGGAGCGCCGTCGAATACGCGAGAAGGCGCGGATCAGAAGGCGCGGATCAGGGGCGCGAGCGTCGTCACCAGCTGGTCGGCCTCGGCGTCGCTCATGATCAGCGGCGGCAGCAGGCGGATCACGGAGTCGGCGGTGACGTTGATGAGCAACCCCTGGTCGGTGGCGCGATCCACCAGTTCCGCGCAGGGGCGGCCCAGTTCGATGCCCAGCATGAGCCCTTCGCCGCGCACCGCGCGCACGCTGTCGCAACCCGCCAGCGCGGTCTGGAAGTCCGCGCGCAGACGTGCCCCCAGCGCGGCGGCGCGGGCCTGGAGATTCTGTTCGGCGATCACTTTCAGGGTCGCCAGTCCGGCCGCGCAGGCGACCGGGTTGCCGCCGAACGTCGAGCCGTGATTGCCGGGGCGCATCAGCTCGGCGGCCTTGCCGCGCGCCAGGCAGGCGCCGATGGGGATGCCGTTGCCGAGGCCCTTGGCGAGGGTGGCGACGTCGGGCACCAGACCGCGCTGCTGATAGTGGAACAGGCTGCCGGTGCGACCGTTGCCGGTCTGGATCTCGTCGAGCATCAGCAACCAGTCGTGGCGGTCGCAGATCGCGCGCAGGCGCGCCAGATACTCGGGAGCCGGAATCCGGATGCCGCCTTCGCCCTGGACGGGTTCGACCAGGATCGCGGCGATGTCGGGATTGTTGCGGGCGATGGTTTCGACCGCTTCGATGTCGTCGTAGGGTGCGCGCACGAAGCCGCGCACCAGGGGTTCGAACCCGGCCTGCACCTTGCGGTTGCCGGTGGCGGTCAGGGTGGCGAGGGTGCGGCCGTGGAAAGCCTGTTCCATGACGATGATCGTCGGCACCTCGATGTTGCGGGCGTGGCCGTGCAGGCGCGCGATCTTGATCGCGGCTTCATTGGCTTCGGCGCCGGAGTTGCCGAAGAACACTTTGTCCATGCCACTGGCGTCGCGCAGGGCCAGCGAGAGCGCCTGCTGGACGGGGATGTTGTAGAGGTTGGAACAGTGCACCAGGGTGGCGGCCTGCTCCGCGATGGCGCGCGTGACGTCCGGATGGGCGTGGCCGAGGCCGCACACGGCGATGCCGGACAGTGCATCAAGATAGCGTTTACCCTCCGCATCCCAGACCCAGGCGCCTTCGCCCCGTACCAGCGTCAGCCGCCGTTCGCCGTAGGTGTTCATCAAAGCACTGCCATCCGCCATCGTCATTGCCTGCCGCCGGGTCTTGATGTCCCGCGCCGTGGCCGCGACCGGGGCCGCAGCGAGAAACAGAAAATAGAAAACGCAAACAGGCAGCCTGCGCTGCCTGTCCGAACCCGGATGTTACTGCGCTCGGGGACAAAGGGCAATCGACGCCGGATTCAACATCAACGCCAGACCCAACCTCGCGCCGGGAGACTTTGCCGGGTCCGCACGCGTGCGCGGGACGCGCGGCCCGTCGCCGCCCAGGGTTTGGCTGGTCAATGGCTTTTGCGCCGGAACGGCGGTAAATTGCCCCCAGTGCCGCATGTTCGCAGGATTTTGGTTGCCTGATGGTCGCTTACGCTGCTGAAACTCACTGCGGATTGGTGCGCAGCCTCAACGAGGATTGCTACGAAGCCGATCCCGACGTCGGCCTGTGGCTGGTGGCGGACGGCGTTGGCGGCCACGCGGGCGGCGAGATCGCCAGCGAACTGACCCGCGCCACGATCAAGGAAGTGTTCCACCGCACCGGGGATCTGCGCGCCGCCATCGAAGCGGCTCACGCGGCGGTGCTCGACGCCATCCGGCGCGGGGAGGGCAGCTCCAACATGGGTTCGACCGTGGTCGCGCTGGCGCTGCGCGGACGCGATTATGAGATTGCCTGGGTGGGCGACAGCCGCGCCTATCTGTGGGACGGTCGGCTCACCCTGCTGACCCGGGATCATTCCCTGGTGGAAACCCTGCTGGCCAAGGGCATCATCAATGCGGATGAAGCGTTCAATCACCCCAAGCGCAATATCATCACCCAATCCATCGGTGTGACACCGGATCATGCATTGCGGGTTGACAGCATTTCGGGGGTCCTGCGCTCCGGGCAGCGTCTGCTGTTGTGCAGCGACGGCCTCAACGACGAAATCCGTGAGTGCGAGATCGCCGAGCGGCTGGCGGCGGCCAGCTCGTTGCAGGAGCAGGTGGCGAGTCTTTTGCAGGGCTCATTGACCGCGGGCGGCAGGGACAATGTGACGCTGATCATCGTGGACCCTGAACTCGAGTGCGGCGGCGCCCTGGAAAGCACAGGCGTGGCGACTCACCAGCCGGGCGCGTCCGGAGCGGCGGCTGGCCAGCCGCGCGCCGCGCCCGACCTCGATCGCCACACGCTGGTCGTTCCGGCGGCGCCTCCCGCTACCGACGCAACGCCACGGGGCGTCCGGGGCGCCCTTGGACGTTTGTTCTCAACCCAAAAAGCCAAATAGTCACCAGAGGAAAGCCTGCTATGGACAGATCCGGCACGCAGATCGGCCGTTATCAAATCCGGGAACTCGTCGGCTCGGGAGCGATGGCGGATGTTTATCGCGCCTACGATCCGGAGATCGACCGCACCGGCGCGATGAAGATCCTCAAGCGTGATCATGCCGTGGACAAGGAATACTTCAACCGCTTCCTCAAGGAAGCCAAGGCTTCGGGTTTTCTGACGCATCCCAACATCGTGACGGTTTTCGACGTCGGCAAATTTGAAGAAGTCCCCTACATCATGATGGAGTTGCTGGAGGGAGAGACGCTGACGGATACCCTGCGCCGGGGTGAAAAGCTGCCGATCAAGACGGTCCTGCAAGCCGCGCTGCAACTCGCCAGTGCCCTCGATTACGCCCATTCCATGGGCGTGGTACATCGGGATATCAAGCCGGACAATATTATTTTCAAAGTCGAAAACAGTTCGGTGAAAATCGCCGATTTCGGGATTGCCCGGCGCAGCAATCCGGAAATTCATGAAGCCACCCAGGCCGGCATGATTCTGGGTACGCCGCGCTACATGTCGCCCGAGCAGGCCCGGGGCGAATCCGTGGATGGCCGCTCGGACCTGTTTTCCCTCGGCGTAGTGCTCTACGAAATGCTGACCGGGCACAAGGCGTTTGACGCCGAATCCATGCCCACGCTCATCCTCCAGATCATCCAGGAGGAACCCGAGCCGATTCGTAGCCTGTGCCCGGAAGTACCGACGGGATTGCAGGCCATTGTCAACAAGCTGCTGCAAAAGAAACCCGAGAAGCGTTTTCAGCGCGGACGCGATCTGCAGGAGGCGCTGGAACGCGAACTGCGCAATCTGCAGGATGACGAAGAGGAGCGGAACTATGTGCCGATCCAGGTCAAATGGACGGCCATTCTGGGCGGCGTCGTTGCCCTGGTGATGACCATCAGTGCGTTCACCGTGTTTCGCATCCAGACCCGGATGCTCACCGAACAGGTCATCGGCTCCGGCGTTGCGCTGGCCACTTTTATCGCCTCGGAAAGTGCGGTTCCGGTTCTGAGCGAGGACTGGATCGGTCTGGAATCCATCGCGGACGGCGCGGCGCGGCGCAACTCCTTCGCCTACATCATCCTCAGCGATCACGAGGGGACGGTGCGTGCGGCCACCGACAAGGCGCTGATGGGCAAGCCTCTGGTGCCGCCACCCGAGGCTGAACCGGTCGCGAACATGGAGGGCGTGGCCGTATCCAATGTCGTCCGCGCCGGCGGGACCTCGATCTACAATTTCAATGTGCCCATTCTGTTCAAGGACACGCAGGTGGGTCGCCTCGATCTTGGCATCGGTCGAGAAAAGCTCGACGAAGTCATGACGACAACGGGCCGGGTTATGGTGGTGCTGGCACTCACGGTCGTATTGACGGTGCTGCTGATGGTGTACTTCTTCAACAAGCTCGTGTCCCGCAATTTGTTGCTGATCAAGCGCTCGTTGCTCGATCTCGCGGCGGGCAACTTCAGCCTGCGGATTTCGCGGAAGTGGCAGAATGAATTCGGTGTCGTTGCATCCGCGTTCAATGCGCTGGCCGATACCGTCCAGAAAGCCGTCGAGAAGGATCTGTCCGGCGAAGAATCCGTCGCGCCGCCCGCCGCCGTTGCGCAAGCTCCGGCGCGCCCCGAGGCGGCCGACGCCGGCGGCGTTGCGGGTGGGTCGGCGGCGACCAATCCCGACTTTACGATCATCGAGCCCGCGGCCCGGTCATAGCGGGTCGTGGGCGGTGCTTTCCGTTGACGAGTGGCCGTTGACGAGTGGCCGTTGACGAGTGGCCGTTGACGAGTGCCCGTTGACGAGTGCCCGTGGCCGGGTCTCTCAGCCGACGGACACCGACCACACCAGCTTGCCGCCGATTGCCAGCGGCACAATTGCCAACGCCCCGCGCAGGAATCCGTGGGGCAGCCGGGCGGAGAGCCGGGCGCCCAGCAGTACCGCGGGAATCGAGCCCGCCAGCAAATTGCCCAGCAAGTGAAAATCCACATTGCCGAGCAACAGATGGCCGAAGCCCGCGAAGATCGCCAGCGGGATGGCGTGCACGATGTCCGTCGCGATCAGGCGCAGCGGATAAATGTAGGCGAGGAACACGGCGCCCAGCGCACCCGCGCCGACCGACGTCAGCGTCACCAGTACGCCGAGCACCGCGCCGGCGATGACGGTGAGCGGCAATTGCAACGCCTTGAAGTGAACGCCATCGGTGGTGCGCAAACGTCGGCCCAGGGCGTGCAGGCGGCGCTGGAACAGCAGCCCGAGCGCGGTCAGCATCACGGCGCCGGCGATGGCGGTCTTGAGCAACGTCACGGCGGAGTCCGCCGGCGGGTGCAGGCGAACCCACACCAGGGTTGCCAGCGAGGCGGTAAGGCTCCCGAGCCAGAGACGTTTTGCCACCGACCAGTCGATCAGACCGTAGCCGTGGTGAACCCGGGTCGCGACCATTTTGGTGAACGCGGCAAACCACAGATCGGTGCCCACGGTGGCGAGGGGGGCGACCCCGAACACCAGCAGCAGCAACGGCGTCATCAGCGCGCCGCCACCGACACCGGTGAGGCCCACCAGCAGCCCAGTGAGGGCGCCCGAGGTAATCAGCAACCCGTCAATCACCACGGGCCCCCCGTGGGAAATGGCGGGGTCTTCGCATGTCGTTCACGGGCTGATTCCTGCGTAAATTGAAGAAGAGGCCGCACGGTGGCAGGCTGAAAGCGCGTCGATTCCCGTCGTTCGGCCGGGGCAGCTTCGGGCCGCTCCGGGGGCACAAGGCGCGCAAGTGTCGCGCGGATCGACAAATTCTGCCACTTCAAGCCTTTTCCAATGACACATGAGCCTGAAGGGGTGTCGTGATTCCACCGTAAGGTGAGCCTGAGGGGTCCGGTTCCGGGATCATCGGAGGATGATCGTGAACCTCGACACGCGACGCCTGAAGACCCTGGACGATATCCG
>CAMTUJ010000014.1:0-70105 GCA_947084925.1 uncultured Gammaproteobacteria bacterium | reverse complement strand
GGAGCGCAGCCGGCTGCTCTGTCGCATGCAGGCCGACTTGCAGGCCGCTTGCCCGGGTTTGCTGGCGATCACCCAAAGCGCCGACAACGTCTGGTTTCTGAACCTCCTCACCCACAGCGATGACCTGAGCAAACTGGCGCGAAAACCCCGGGGTCAGTTCTCGCATTGTTGCGAAAACCCCGGGGTCAGTTCTCGCATTGTTGCATGCACTGGTCTCTCCTTCGCGCCAGGATAGTTCTCGCAGAAAATCCATGCAGCCGGCTTATTTCCCTGGACTTCTCCCGTTCCGGGTCTGGCGATGGCCTTGGACAGAGAACTAAAAAACGCGGGCGGCGTACTTCGCGAAGCAACAGAGGTGAAGTACGCCTTTATGCGCCGACATCACGCGGAGTTTGCGGTGAAGCGTCGGAGCGCATGACGGCGGCGCTGGTGTGCGACGCGCCGCGGATGGCGCTGTGGCGCGGGAATCGAACCCAGCGACGCAGTGCCAACGGCAATATCAGCCCGGAAGCGTTTGAGACACAACAACCCGCTTGGCGGCCTGTCCGTTGTTGGCGCGCAAGATCGTTCACTCCCCGATCGCGACCGCTTCCCGTGCGTTGGGCATTTTTGCCGGCAGGAAAGGCACCAGCAGCACGACGGGAATCACCAGGATCGCCAGCAGCAGGAAGGTATCGGACAGGCCCATGGTCAGCGCCTGCAGATTGGCCAGGTGTTCGACTATTCCCCAGACGGCGGTGTCGTTGTCGCCGGCCAGATCCGCGAGCGGTGCAAACGCCTGGTCCTTGCCCGGCTGCCAGGGAATCAGCTCTTCCACCAGGTGCTGGCGGTGAAACACCGTGCGGCTCTGCCACAGGGTGATGCCGAACGCGATGCCCACGCTGGTGGAGAAGATCCGGAAGAAATTGAAGAAGCTCGCGGCGGATGTGGTCTTGTCCGGTGGCACGCTCGACAGCGTCAGCGCCATGATCGGCGGCCACAGCAGGGTAAAGCCGATGCCGATGACGATGCGCGCCCGCAGCATGTCGGCGAACGTGGTGTCGGTGGTACAACCGGCCTGCAAGTAGATGCCGTAGAGCCCGCACAGTGCACCGCCCGCCATCAGGTAGCGCAAATTCCAGCGCGGCATGTTCTTGCCGACGAGCATCATGCCGAACACCGGCAGCACGCTGGTGCCCGCCATCACCAGCCCGGACCAGGTCGCGGTGTAGCCGAGCACCGATTGCATCCAGATCGGATACGGAATCATCGAGCCGAAATAGGTGATGTGAAACAGCGAGGCCATGAGCGACGCCATCACGAACACCGGATAGCGAAACAGTGAGTAATCGATGATGGTGTGGGGCTCGCGCCGCTCCCACAGGTAGAACGCGATGCCGGCGATGATTGCCACGTTCAGCATCAGGCGAATGCCGGGCGACGCGAACCAGTCGAATTCGTGGCCCTTGTCGAGCACCAGTTGCAGCATGATGACGACCACCGCGAGCAGCAGCATGCCCATGCCGTCCACCGGAATGCGCGGTCCCGCCTTGTCGGTGTGCGCGAGGCTGGTCCAGATGATGGTACCGGCCACGATACCGAGTGGAATGTTGATGTAAAAAATCCACGGCCAGCCGAAATTGTCGGTGATATAGCCGCCGATCAGCGGCCCCAGCACCGGCGCCGTGGTGGAGGTCACGCTCCACAATCCGATGGCGAACCCGTGGCGTTCCGGTGGGTAGACTCTCAGCACCAGGGTCTGCGACAGCGGCACGATGAGACCGCTCGACAAGCCTTGCAGTGCGCGAAACAACACCAGGGTTTCAAAGTTGGGCGCGATGCCGCACAGCATCGAGGTGATCGAGAACATGATCACCGAGGCGACGAAGGTGCGAATCTCGCCGTAGCGCCGGCTGATCCAGGGGCTGAGGGGCAGGATGACGGCGAGACATACCGAGTAGGACGTCAACACCCAGGCGCCCTGCGAGGGCGTCGCGCCGAGACTGCCGGAAATGGCGGGCAGCGACACCACCGCAATGGTGGTGTCGAGCACATTCATGAAATTGGCTGCCGTGATCGCAATCGCGGTCAGCAGCAGCGGCAGACGCGGCCCGGCGGGCATGGCGGATCAGCGCCGCGTCCGGAGGCCGGTCGGGAAATCCGCTAGGCCATGCCCAGATTATTCATGTCCCGCGCCGGATAGCCGGCCAGTATGGCCTGGGGATCGTGCGCCACGCCGGCGCGGTAAACCCGTTCCAGCGCGCGCAGTGAACGCACGTCCTGCGAGGGATCCTTGCCCAGCACCAGGATGTCCGCATAGCGGCCAGGGGCCAGGGTGCCGAGCTGGTCCTCCATGCGCAGGGCCGAGGCAGCGGCGGCGGTAACCGCTTTCAGCGCGGCCATGTTGCCGATGGCATCGGCCAGCAGCTCGACTTCGCGCAGCAGCGCAAAACCCGGCGGTGGATAGGCGACGCCGCAGCAGTCGGTGCCGCCGACCACCACACCGCCGGCTTCATGCAGGATACGCACGGCCTCCTTCTGCTTGTCGAGGGCCTTGGCGCCCTTGCCCGGCGGAAAGCCGGTATGAATATCCCACTCCGGCCCGGCCTTGACGATTTTCGCCAGATGACGCTGCCGATTGAGGCACGCCTGGGGAATGTAGATGCGGTCGGTGTCGGCGAGCGCGGCTTCCAGACCGATGTTGGCGAGCCACAGCAAGTCCAGTGTGGTGCCCATCTTGACCTGCTTTTCGACCATGGCACCGAACAGCGCCTGCGCGCCGGGGCCGTGCAGGTCGGCCTCTTCCCAGCCCTTGAAGGTGGTTTTGGAAAATCGCGGGCTCGACATCGAGATGTCCGGGGTGAGGCGCATTTCGATGGGGCAGATGTCGTTGTAGGGCGTGATCCACATGTGCTCGATGCCGTCGATGCCGAGATTGACGGCTTCGAGCGCGGTGGTGCGACCCAGATGGCCGGTGACCGGCACGCGCTTGTCCACCGCGTTGATGCAGGCTTCGACGATATCGGGCGTCATCGAGAAATACAGTTTGATGCCGTCCACACCGGCGCCGAGCAACTGGTTGATCTTGCCGGGCGCGGCGGCCACGTCGGGCACGTTGTCGAGCATGATGCCGAACTCGCCCTGGTGGTCGAAGCTGTCGCCCCGGCCGTCCAGCAGCGGCCCGCACACGAACAGCCGCGGCCCCAGCACCGCGCCGCTGTTGACCCGGCCGCGCAGCGCGATCACTTTTTCGAGCTTGCCACCGACATCGCGCGCGGTGGTCACGCCGGCACCGAGAAACAATTGCAGATCGATTTCATCCACCATGGTGGCGTGGACATGGGTGTCGATCAGTCCCGGCATCAGTGTCTTGCCGGTGCAATCGATGACGTCGGTATCGGCGCCGGCGTCGATCCGCGCGTCCACCTTGACGATGCGCTCGCCGCGGATGAGGATCGACACGCCGTCGCGCGGCTGTTTCGAAATGCAGTCGATCACCCGCGCGTTGCGCAACAGGGTTTGCTGTGCCATGAGCTTTTCTCCGCTGAGTTATGAATTATTGTCCGGTCGGATTTTCGGCAACTTGTCAGGGATGCGCTGAACAACCGTCCAAGCGTCGTTCCCGCGCACGCGGGAACCCGGGGATCTCACCGCCTTCTGGATGCCCGCTTCCGCTGGCATGACGGTTGTTCAGCGTCGCAGGGTGGGCAAAGCGCAGCGTGCCCATCCCACCGTCTGTGTCTCCAGCATTTCCATCGTCTCAAGATCACCATGAATCAATCGATTTGGCAACCGCCGGAAAAGCCGCGCATAGCGGCGTTGCAGCGGATCGTCAGTGACTGCGCGAGTTTTTTTGCCGGTAGCGGGCGTCTTTGAACTCGCCGAAAAACTGCTCGACCCGCGGATGATTCACCGGCGCGCCGCTGGTGTCGGGCAACAGGTTTTGCTCCGACACATAGGCGACATAGTAGTTGTGCGCGTTTTCGGCGAACAGGTGATAGAAGGGTTGATCGCGACGCGGGCGCACGTTTTCGGGAATGGCATCGAGCCATTCCTCGCTGTTGCCGAAGGTCGGATCGACGTCGAAGATCACACCGCGAAACGGGTGGATCCGGTGCTTCACCACCTGGCCGATTTCAAATTTGGCGGTGCGGTTGACGGTCTCGATCATGGCCCTGTCCGCGCTGCGGCCCGCCGGTCAGCGCATGGCGCCATCGATCTGGATGGTCTCGCCGTTGAGCATGCGGTTCTGGCAGATGTGTTTGACCAGCTCGCCGATTTCGCGCGGATCGCCCCAGCGTTTCGGGAAGGGCACCATCGCGATCAGCTTGTCGATATGCTTGTCGTCCACCGAGCTGGCCAGCGGGGTTTTGAAAAATCCCGGCGCGATCGTCATGACGCGAATACCGTAGGGCGCAAGATCGCGGGCGAGCGGCAGGGTCGCGCCCGCCACCGCGCGTTTCGACGCCGCATAGGCCGCCTGGCCCGGCGGGCCGTTGAACGCCGCTCCCGAGGCGATGTTGATCAGCACGCCGCGCTCGCCGTCCTCGAACGGTTCGAGGTTCATCATCTGCTCGGCAAACAGCGCGCAGCCATCGAGGGTACCGATGACATTGATGTTGATTTCACGCTGCATGGATGCGATGGGGTGCGGACCTTGGGAGCGGCTGGCGATTTTGCGGCTGACGTCGATGCCGGCAAAATTCACGGCGATGCGCGGCGGACCAATGGCCGCGCAAGCCTGCTGTACCGCTGCCTTGAGCGAGTCGTGATCGGCGACATCGCATTTGACAGCAACCCCGCCGAGCTCCTTGGCCAGGGGTTCCGCCAGCACCATGTCGCGGTCGAGCAGCGCCACGATGGCGCCCGCTTCGGCGAGTACGCGCGCGGTGGCGGCGCCGAGACCGGAGGCACCGCCCGTTAAAAATGCCGCTACACCTTCGAGTTTCATGCGTTGTCCTCTGCCGCGCGACGGATGACCAGCGCGCGAACCGTTGTTGGATTCGTAGGAAATTTCATGCTCAGAAAAGTCCCGCGTCGATGCGGATGGTCGCGGCGTTGAGCATCTGGTTTTCGCAGATGTGCTGTACCAGCGCGCCGATTTCATCCGGCCTGCCCTTGCGCTTGGGAAACAACACCTGGCGCAGCACCTGTCCGGTCATCGCGTCGTCCATGGTGCCCGCGAGCGGCGTATCGAAGAGTCCCGGCGCGATGGTCATGACACGGATGCCGTAGCGGGCCAGATCGCGTGCCATGGGCAAGGTCGCGCCGACGACACCGGCCTTGGACGCGGCGTACACCGACTGGCCATTGGGCGCGTTGAAGGCCGCCACCGAGGCGATATTGATGAGCACACCGCGCTCGCCGTCGGCATCCAGCGGCGCGAGATCGAGCATGGCGTGGGAGGCGTGGGCGCAACAGCTCAGCGTGCCCACCAGATTGACGTCGATGACGCGTTGCATGGGGCCGATGGGGTGAGCGCCGGTCTTGCGACTGGCGATCTTGCGCGCGGTGTCGATACCGGCGCAGTTGACCAGGATGCGCGCCGCGCCCTGCGCCGCCTGGGCCGCGGCAACCGCCTGCTGCACCGAGGCGTCGCTGGCGACATCGCAGGCGATGGCGATGCCGCCGATCTCGGCGGCCGTTGCCTGCGCCAGTTCGGCGTTGCGATCAAGAATGGCGACTTTTGCGCCAGCGCGCGCCAGTACCCGCGCGACCCCGGCGCCGATACCGGATGCTCCGCCGGTCACCAGTGCCGACAACCCGTGAATATTCATGTGTGACTCCGCCCCTGTAATTGGTGAAAAAAGAGCTGGTGAAAAGAGTTGATGAAAAGTCTAGCACGGGGTTTCCGCGCTATCGAAACCAACCTTCGCGCGCCGTGTGGAATCGGCGCAATGCAGGATCAACCGGATCGAGCCCGGCTACCGATTTCGTTCAATCTGCTCCAGACACCACCGCGGCGGGCACCGGCAATTCCGGCGAGAACGGGAATGGAGACGGCGGCGCCGGCACCGGCGCCTGCAGCAGCGTTTCGATCTGGACGCCCCAGGGCGAATCGGGCGGTTGTTCCCAGGCGATCTGATGCAGGGCGGCAAGCGCCTGCGCATCCTCGGCGAGGAAGCGTTTGTCGCCGGTGCTGAGCGCACCGGGCCCGCCTTTCACGCAAGTCGCCAGCAGGCGTTCGCGGACGCGCTGGCGCAACGGCGTGTCGCCCCGGGGACGCGCCAACTGCAAGTGCAGGGCATTGGCGACCGGGCTCAGCACGGCGCGCGGAAAACCCGAGAGATTCCCGCTCACCGGGCAGCGGTAGGCGGTGAGATCGTCCAGCACGGGAGGCGGGACACTCTCCTCGGGCGCAAGCAGCAGACCGGCGGCGCGCAGCCGGGCACCGGCACGATAACGGCTGAGCCACACCGAGATCGGCGCGGCAAACACCAGCGGCGCCGCCACCGGCAGCGACCAGAGGAAGAAGCGCGGATCGAGCCAGTAAGCAAAACCGATCCAGGCGAGCGCGAGCAGACTGCCCGGTGCCTGGCGGATCAGGGCTTCCGACCATTGCGTTTCCCGGGTGCGATTCTGTCCGGCCCAGAGCACCTGCGTATTGAGCAGTGCCTCGGTAACGAACTGGCTGTGCGCCAGCATCCGGATCGGCGCGAGCAGCGACGACACCACGGTCTCGATCAGCAAACTGGCTGCCAGGCGCAACGGCCCGCCCATGGCGCGGCGCCGGCGCCCGTCGAGCACGGCGTCGAGAAAGGCCAGCACCTTGGGGGAAAACAGCACGATCGCGGTGACGCTGACCAGCATCAGCGCCCAATCCGGGCGCCATTCAGGCCACAGCGGGTGCAGGGCATAGGGCTCCGGAAAATACGCCACCGGCAGCAATGTGAGCACGGCGGTCTCCACCGTCACCGCCACCAGGAACGCAAACCAGAGCACCGACGAACAGTAATTCATGATGCCGTTGAGGAAGGCCGCGCGATGCGCCGAGGCGAAGCCCGGACGGAACAGGAACGCGAGATGCTGCAAGTTGCCCTTGACCCAGCGGCGGTCGCGGGCGAGCTCGTCCATCAGGCTGGGCGGAGCTTCTTCATAGCTGCCGCCGAGGCCGGGCTCCAGCCAGACTTCGTACCCGGCACGGCGCAACAGCGCCGCTTCGACAAAGTCGTGGCTCAACACGGAGCCACGGAACAAACCCCAGCCGCGCAGTTGCGGCAGGCCGGCATGGGCCATGAAGGGCGCGATCCGCAGCACCGCGTTGTGGCCCCAGAAGGTGCTCTCCCCCAGTTGCAGCGCCGCCAGCCCGGCCAGAAACAGCGGTCCGTAAAGCTGCGAGCCAAATTGCTGCACGCGGGCGTGAAAGGTTTTGGCGTTGGCCAGCGCGGGCGCGGTCTGCAGGATGGCGATTTCCGGGGATCGCTCCATCAGGCGCACCATGGTCACCAGCGCTTCGCCGGTCATGATGCTGTCGGCGTCGAGGTGGATCATGTAACGGTAGCTGTTGCCCCAGCGCGCCAGAAAATCGCTGATGTTGCCGGGCTTGCGCTTCACATTGAGGGTGCGGCGGCGATAGTGGATGCGGCCATGGGCGCCGAGTTCTTCGCACAGCTCGAACCAGGCCTCGCGCTCCGCCAGCCACATCTCGGGATCGCGGCTGTCGGAGAGAATGAAAAACTCGAAATGCGCCAGCTCGCCGGTCTGCGCCAGACTCCGGTAGGTCGCGCGCAGACCCGCGAAGCTGCGCTCGACCTCCTCGTGGTAAATGGGGAACAGGACGGCGGTCGGCGCCAACGGCGTCGCCGCCAGGGTCGCGGCGTCCGTCCGCCGCAACGGGCTCATCCGGTCGCCCCCGAGACGCCGCAGCGCGAAACCGTACAGGGCAATCCAGAACCCGGCGGTGATCCCGGTGAACAGAAAACAGAACAGCACCAGGATGCACACTTCCAGCGACTTGCCGCCGTGGTAGGGCAGCACTTGCCGCATGCTCCAGCCGGCCGCCGCGACCGACGCCAGCACCAGGCACAGAAACAGGGTGCGCCGCCAGCGCGCGCGCGCCTGCCACCGGAACCGCGCCGACTCAGCCATGGGCAGTGTCCGACACCGGGCGGCGCTGGGCATGGTTTGCGAAATGCGGCCCGGTCGGCGCCGGCGCCGCGGTCACCGCGACCGGACGGCGGCCACTCCAGGCCGGGTCGCCGAGGATCTGACGCCGCCAGGCGCGCAGATCGGGACCGCCGTGCGCGGCCAACGTTACCTGTAGCCGCGACACCGCGCCGGCCGCCTGCCGCGGAGCCACCCCGGCGAGGCGCAGGTAGCCGTAGACGCGCAGCAAGGGGAGAAATTCCGGTTCAAACAGCAACTGGACGGGTGGCGAAGCGGTGGCTGGCGACATCGGCAACTCAGGGCGTCAGGGAGTTGGCGAACGGCAGATGATAGCTCCAGGTCTCGCTCAGGGTATCGTCGCCCAGATGCAGGAAGGCCCGCATTTCCATACCCGATTCAGGTTCGGGGCGGACGACAAAGACCAGCCGCCAGCGGTCGGGCGCCGCCAGGTATTCCACATATTGTTCGAGGACCTTGCCGCCGGCCACGCTGACATTGCCCGCCACGGGCGCATCGCGACCCTTGATCTTGCCGAGCCCGCCACCGGCGAAATCGATCACGAAGCGGTAGGCATCCGCCGGCAGGTGCCGGCCCTGCGGGCCGGTCGCCCGCCCGACGAGGGTGTTCACCACAGCGGCGAGCGCACTGCCGGGTTCGGGCCTGCCGCCCAGAAAGAGATCGTAATCGAGCACGATACGCTGGCCGGCGGGCACCGCTTTTTCGGGGCTCCAGAACGCCACTATGTTGTCGTTGGTCTCATCCGGGGAAGGAATCTCCACCAGCACGATGCGCCCCGGCCCGGTGGGCTGCCGCAGCGTCACCCAGGCCCCGGGACGCAACTGATAATTGGCGTCGCCATCCTCGTAGGCGTCAAACCGGCGGTCCCGCTGCAACAACCCGAACCCCTTGGCATTGTTCACCGCGAAGGCGTACAGCTCCGGCGCGCGCGGATTGAGCAGCGGGCGCCACAACCATTCGCCGCTGCCGTCGTTGACCAGCAGACCATCGCTGTGGTGCATCTCGGGACGCCACTGCCCGAGCGGGCGAGCGGTGTTTTCACCGTAGAAAAACATGCTGGTCAGCGGCGCCAGCCCGAGCATGGTGACCGGCTTGCGGGTGAAAATTTCGGCGCGCACACCGATCCGGGTGTTGTCGCCGGGCGTCACGGTAAATTCGTAACCACCCGTGATGCTGGGGCCTTCCAGCAGCGCAAATACGCGTATCTTGTCGGCGCCAGAGCGCGGCTGCTCCAGCCAGAACTCGCGGAACATGGGGAACTCCTCCCCACCCGGCAAGCCGGTGTCGATCGCCAGCCCCCGCGCCCACAATCCGGGTACGCCACCTTTGCCGACGCCGCGAAAATAGCTCGCGCCGCTGAACTCGACCACGGGCTCCAGCTCGCCGGCGCGGTTGATCGGGTACTCCAGGCGCAGGCCGGCAAAGCCCAGGTCCGGGGGGATCCGTTTCACCAGATCGGGGTCGCCGAAGTCGAACTGCTCGCGATCGAAGGGTATATCGCGCACCCCTTCGGCCGTGACCCGACGGATCTTTACCGGATAGCGCTGATGTCGCGCGGGCGCGATGAAGGACACCTGAAACTGCGAATTCGTGGCACGCCACAGACGGCGCTCGGGGAGGAAGCGGAACAGCCGCGCCTGTTCGTAAGACAGTTCCTGCAGAAAGGCCGGGATTTCCGTGGGCGCCCGATAAGGTTCCGTGGCACGCTGCTTGGCCAGTGCCGCGACGTCGCGCAACTCGATGGCCCGCGCGGGCGCCGGCGCAACCGACAGCACCAGCGCGGCAGACAGCACCAACGCAGCAGACAGCGATAGGGCGCCCGTGGCGGCGCGATGCGGAAGGGGTTTCTGAATTCGGGGCAAGCTATTCACCGCAGTCGCCGCAGGCCGGGCTGTTATCGGGACCCACTCAGGATTCGGGCGGTGGGGGTTTGGCGTTCGTGCCGTGCCGGATCGGCCGGAGCGCCGCGAATTGTAATGGACTTCACCAGCGGCGGACATGCGCTGACGCGGCTTTCGTGCACGGCTGCCCCGTGGCGACACAAAATTTGTCCCACCGACCACGGAAACGCTTGCCCGCGACGCGTCGAACCTTTACTTTTGCCCCGCTTTGGGCGCCCGGTCCACCCAGCCCCGGCCCCGCGGGCAGCGCGCCCTGGCTGTGGCAGCGCGCCCGCGCGACCAAACACCCGGAACCCGATGTCCGGAGTCCGAAAATCAAGAACCCGCATGAGGAGTCACCCTTGAGTGCAGTTGATCGCCGCCGGCGCAGGTTTCTGCAATGTCTGGTCCTGGCCTGCGTCGGAATCGCCGGGCTGGGCACGGACGCGGCCCAGGCCGCCGCCAAACATCTGGAATTCGGTCCCGCGCGGGCCTTCAGTTTCGACGGGCTGATCCAGACCGCGCGCGACAACGCCACCAAACCCTATCGGGAGCCGCCGCGGCCGGGTGCCGAGGTGGTGGCCAAGATCGACTACGACGAACACGGCCAGATCCGCTATCTGCCCGAGCTCGCGCTGGACGCCAACGGTCCGGGCGCCTATCCGGTAACCTTTTTCCACCTCGGCAAGTGGTTCCAGCAGCCGATGCACGCCTACGCGGTGGACCAGGGCAAGGCGCGCGAAATCCGCTATCGCCGCGACTATTTTTCGATGCCGAAGGACAATCCCGCCCGGCACATGCCGGACGACGCCGGGTTTGCCGGATTCCGGCTGCACGAATCCCGACTGCGGGATGACTGGCGCACCCAGGACTGGGTGGCGTTTCTGGGCGCGTCCTACTTCCGCACCATCGGCGCCCAGGGGCAATACGGCCTCTCGGCGCGCGGCATCGCGCTCGACACCGCGGTCGCCGGACCCGAAGAGTTTCCCATGTTCCGCGAGTTCTACCTGGAACCGGCCGCGTCCACCGAAGCGCCGATGCGGATCTACGCCCTCCTCGACGGCCCCGGCATCACCGGCGCGTACCGCTTCGATCTGCACCGCGAAACCGGTGTGGTAATGGAAGTGGACTGCCGGCTGTTTCTGCGCCGCGACGTCATGCGGCTGGGCATCGCGCCGCTGACCTCGATGTTCTGGTTCGGCGAACACGGGCGCGGACGCGATCTCGACTGGCGCCCGGAAATTCACGACTCCGACGGTCTGGCCATGTGGAACGGCGCCGGCGAACGCATCTGGCGACCGCTGCGCAACCCGCCCTACCCCACCGCAGTCAGCTTTTCGGATTTCAATCCGCGCGGCTTCGGCTTTATGCAGCGCGACCGGAATTTCGACAACTACCTCGACGGCGTGCTCTACGACCGCCGCCCGAGCCTGTGGATCGAACCGCTGGGTGACTGGGGCGAGGGTTCGGTGCAGCTGGTCGAACTGCCCACCGACGACGAGATTCACGACAACATGGTCGCCATGTGGGTGCCGGCGGGCCCCGCCAGGAAGGGCGCCGAATACAGCTTTCGCTATCGCATGCACTGGCTCGCCGACGAGCCCTATCCCGCGCCCAACCTGGCACAGGTGGTGTCCACCCGCAGCGGTCGCGGCGGCGAGCCGGGCACCATCCGCAAGCCCGGCATCGTGCGCTATGTGGTCGAATTCGCCGGTGGCGAACTCCCCGGGCTCGCCAAGACGGCGAAGCTCGACGCCGTGGTCACCAGCTCGACGGGCCAGGACAAGATCCTGCTCGCCCGCGCCGAACCCGTTCCCACCACGGATCGCTGGCGGGTACAGTTCGACCTGGCGGTGAATCCCGGCGAGGCCGTCGATCTGCGCCTGTTCCTGCGTCAGGGCGACCGCGCGCTCAGCGAAACCTGGCTGTTCCAGCACCTGACCGCCGCCCACTGAGGGCGGCGTCAGGTGCTGGAGGGGCCCGTTCCAAGGCACGGTTACCCGAGCGCGAAGCCGGCGGTGAGGCCGCCATCGGCGACAAACTCCGAGCCGGTCGAATAGGAGCTGTCGTCCGAAGCCAGGTAGGCGGCGAGCGTCGCCATTTCCTCGGGTTGCGCGATGCGACCCAGCGGCGTGCGGGCAAAGAGCGCACTGGCGCTATCGCCGGTAAGCCCGGCGTCGCTGAGCATGTTGGTCATGACGCCGCCCGGGTGAATCGAGTTGACCCGGATATTGTCCGGACCCAGCTCCATCGCCGCCACTTTTGTCATGCCACGCACCGCGAATTTGCTGGCGCAGTAGGCAACGCCCCCGACCGCGCCGCCGAGGCCGGCGATCGACGAAATATTGATGATCGAACCACCGCCGGCCGCCTTCATCGCGGCCGCTACGCTGCGCATGCCGAGAAAGACGCCGAGCTGATTGATCTCGATGGTCTTCATGTAGTCGGCGACGCTCGTGGTCTTGAGCGCGCCCATCAGGGCGATGCCGGCGTTGTTGACCAGCACATTGAGCTTGCCGAATTTGGCGACCGTGGCTTCGACCGCCGCGCGCCAGCTGGCCTCGTCGGTCACATCGAGCCGCAGGTACGCAGCAGAGGAGCCGATCGCCGCGGCCGTCTTCTGGCCGTCGACATCCAGCACGTCACACAGCATCACCTTGGCGCCGCGCGCCGCAAACAGACGTGCCTCGGCCGCACCCTGACCCCGTGCCGCGCCCGTTATCAGGGCAACTTTGCCTTCCAGGTTTTTCATGTCGTTTCTCCGGTTGGTTGAACACTGAAACAGTTACCGCACCAGCCGCTGTCGTCGCAGCAGATCGGTCGCGCAGTCGGGAAGCGATCGGTGAGGATCGGATATCTCACCCACCTGGCGTTGTTATCGGGTCAGCTTAGTGCGAACGCCGGAGCGCGACAATCCGTGCTGGAGAGGGCTTGCACATGGACTACAATCCACCGGCCCGGATTGGAGGCACACTGGCATGGCCGTCGCGATCGCGCCCGAACAGGTTCTGGAACTCGCCCAGGCGCTGGAATATCTGGTGGACACCGGCCTCGTCACGCGCAGCGACGCCAACGCGCTCGCGGGAGCCAACCGCACCCGCGAGCAGTCGCTTCAGCACCCGTTGATCTATATCGCCGGCCAGCAGATGGGCAATGCCGCCCGGCCCGGCCGGGTACTGGATCTTGAAACCCTGACCCAGTGGCTCGGCGAAGCCGCGCAATTGCCGGTGCTGCGCATCGACCCGCTCAAGGTCAAGGTCGCGGAAGTGGCGCGGGTGATGTCGTTCGAGTTCGCCAAGCGCCACGGCATCCTGTGCGTCGAAACAGACGCCGAGGAGATCGTCGTGGCCACGGCGCAGCCCTTCGTCACCACCTGGGTCTCGGGCCTCGAACAGGCCAGCCGCAAACGCATCAAACGGGTGGTGGCCAACCCCGCCGATATCGAGAAATACACGCTCGAGTTCTACACCCTGTCGCGCTCGGTATCCGGCGCCGGCACCGCGATGCGCGGCACCCGTCCCGCGCTCGGGAATTTCGAGCAGTTGCTGGAACTTGGCTCCCTCAAGGACCCGGACGCCCAGGATCAGCACATCGTCAACATCGTCGACTGGCTGTTGCAATACGCCTTCGACCAGCGCGCCAGCGACATCCACATCGAACCGCGCCGCGAGCTCGGCAAGGTCCGCTTCCGCATCGACGGCGTGCTGCACCCGGTGTATGAACTCCCGGCGCAGGTGCTGAGCGCCGTCACCAGCCGCCTGAAAATCCTCGGGCGCATGAACGTCGCCGAAAAGCGCAAGCCCCAGGATGGCCGGGTCAAGACCCGCACCCCCGCCGGCGGCGAAGTGGAACTGCGTCTCTCGACCCTGCCCACGGCCTTCGGCGAAAAACTGGTGATCCGCATTTTCGATCCCGAAGTGCTGCTGCGCAGCTTCATCGAACTCGGCCTGAGTGGCGAAGACTACCAGCGCTGGCAGGGCATGATCAGCCAGCCCAACGGCATCGTGCTGGTCACCGGACCCACCGGCTCGGGCAAGACCACAACGCTCTATTCCACGCTGAAACAGCTCGCCACCGAGGAGGTGAATGTCAGCACGGTGGAAGACCCCATCGAAATGGTCGAGGACAGTTTCAACCAGACCCAGGTGCAGCCGCAGATCAACTTCGGCTTTGCCGAGGGCGTGCGCACCCTGATGCGCCAGGACCCGGACATCATCATGGTGGGCGAGATCCGCGACCTCGCAACGGCGGAAATGGCCATTCAGGCCGCCCTCACCGGCCACCTGGTGCTGTCCACCCTGCACACCAACGACGCGCCCACCGCCATCACCCGACTGCTCGATCTGGGGGTGCCGGCGCATCTGCTCAAGGTCACCCTGAACGGCGTGATGGCCCAGCGCCTGGTGCGCACCCTGTGCCCCCACTGCGCGCGCAAAACGCCAGTGGACGTGGCCGCATGGAAGGCGCTGGTGCAGCCCTGGAAAGCGCCGCCTCCGACCCAGTTCGCCGAACCCGGCGGCTGCCTGGAATGTCGCGATACCGGCTATCTGGGGCGTCAGGGCATCTACGAAATCATGCTCATCAGCGAAACCCTCAAGCCGTTGATCGACGAGCAGTGCGACATCTCCGCCCTGCGCCTGCAAGCCATGCGCGAAGGCATGCGCACCCTGCGCCTGTCCGGCGCGCAGAAAGTCGGCGCGGGGATCACCTCGGTGGCGGAAGTGATGCGGGTGGCGCCCGATATGGGGCGTTAGCCGGTGCCGATCGCGCCGCCCCTCTCGGCCGACCGCGCGGCACTGTTCGCGCGCCAGCTCGAACAGTTTTCCGATGCCGCGCCGGCGGCGGCACGCGAGCGCCTCGCCGTCCTGCGCGCCGACCCGGAGTTCGCGCGCGCGTTGCAGTGGGTCTGGTCGGGCAGCGAGTTCGCGGCGAACGTCTGCTGCCGGCAACCGGAGGCATTCCTCGCGCTGGCGGAGCGGGGCGAACTCGCGGCGGCGTGGGAGGCGGACGCCATCGCCACCGAGCTCGCTGCCGCGCTCGCCGGCTGTCCCGACGCCGACGAACTCGGCCGTCGCCTGCGCCGCTTTCGCAATCTCGCCATGCTGCGCATCGTCTGGGGCGATCTCACCCGCGGCACCGGCCTTGACCACACCATGGCCGCGCTCTCCGCGCTCGCGGAAGCCTGCATTCGCGGCGCGCTGGCCTTTCTCCACTCCGAGGCCTGCCGGCAATGGGGCGAGCCCATCGGCGCCGATTCCGGACAGCCGCAGCAACTGCTGGTGCTTGCCATGGGCAAGCTGGGCGGCGGCGAGCTCAATCTCTCGTCCGATATCGATCTGATCTTCGCCTATCCGGAAGCGGGCGAAACCCTGCCCGTCACCGGAGGCGCGCACCGCGTGCTCGACAATCAGGAATTTTTCCTGCGCCTCGGCCGCAAACTGATCCGTGCCCTGGATCAGCACACGGCGGAGGGTTTCGTGTTCCGGGTGGACATGCGGCTGCGCCCTTACGGCGACAGCGGCGCCCTGGTGGCGAGCTTCGATGCGCTCGCCGAGTACTACCAGACCCAGGGCCGCGACTGGGAGCGCTACGCCATGATCAAGGCCCGCGCAGTGAGCGGCGAGCCCGCGGCGGCGACGCATCTGCTCGATCTGCTGCGGGCTTTCACCTACCGCAAATACATCGACTACTCCGCGATCCAGTCGCTGCGCGACATGAAGGCGCTGATCAATCGCGAAGTGGCGCGCCGCGACATGGCCGGCAATATCAAGCTCGGCGCCGGCGGCATCCGCGAGATCGAGTTCATCGCCCAGGCGTTTCAGTTGATCCGGGGCGGCCGCGACCGCCGCTTTCAGACCCAGCGCCTGCGCACCGTGCTCGATCTGATCGACCGCGATGCGTTGCTCCCGCACCGCGCCGGCGCGCGCCTGTGGGACGCCTATGTGTTCCTGCGCAACACCGAGCACGCCCTCCAGGCCTGGCGCGATCAACAGACCCAGACCCTGCCCGCGGACACCGCGGACCGCGAGCGCCTGGCGGCGCTGCTGGGTTATCCGGACTGGACCCGGTTCGCCGCCGCGCTGGACGCGGTGCGCGCCGAAGTGCACGCACTGTTCGATGCCGTGGTGGCACCGGCGGAAACGGCCGGCGCCGGCGACGACCGTGCGCGCGGCCTGTGGTTACTGGCGGCGGGCGATGGTCCGCTGGCGGATGAGCTGGGCGCCCTCGGCTACGGCGCCGCGGCGGAACGGGCCGCCGAGGTCTTGCAACAGTTGCACCGCTGTCGCGCGGTGCAGGCCATGGCCGCGGACGCCCGCGGCCGTCTCGATCACCTGATGCCGCTGCTGATCGCCGAATGCGGCGCCGACGGCGCCGAAACCCTGCACCGGGTGAGCGCGGTGGTCGAGGCGGTGGCGCGGCGCAGCGTCTACATCACGCTGTTGAGCGAAAATCCGGGCGCGCGGCGCCAACTGGTGCGGCTGTGCGCCGCGAGTCCCTGGGTTGCCGACGAGCTGGCGCACTACCCGGCCCTGCTGGATGAGTTGCTCGATCCCGCCACCCTCTACGCGCCGCCCGATCGGGCCGGGATCGCGACCGAGCTGAGTCGCCACCTCGAACGGGTGCCGGGCGACGACCTGGAAATCCGCATGGAGGCACTGCGCTATTTCCGCCGCGCCCATGCGCTGCGCGTGGCCGCCGCCGAGATCACCGACGCGCTGCCGCTCATGAAGGTGAGCGACTACCTGACCTGGCTTGCCGAAGCAATTCTGGAAGAGGTCGTCACCTTCGCCCGCGCGCAACTGGTCGCGCGCCACGGCCACCCGGGCACCGCGACCGGTGTCGAACCCGGCTTCCTGGTGGTCGGCTACGGCAAGCTGGGCGGCATCGAACTGGCGCACGGCTCCGACCTGGATCTGGTGTTTCTTCACGATGCCGATCCGACGCTCGCCACCAGCGGCGAACACCCGCTCAGCAACGAGCAGTTCTTCGCCCGCCTCGGCCAGCGCATCATCCACATCCTGAGCGCCCGCACCGCTTCCGGCGCCCTCTACGAGGTGGACATGCGGCTGCGCCCCTCGGGCAACTCCGGACTGCTGGTCACCTCCTGCGCCGCCTTTGAACGCTATCAGGCCGAGAGCGCCTGGGTCTGGGAGCATCAGGCACTGGTGCGCGCGCGACCCGTCGCCGGCAGCGCGGCCCTGGCCGCGCGCTTCGCGGCGGTGCGGCACGAGGTACTGTGCCGTCCGCGCGAACGCGCCGGGCTCGCCCGCGAAGTTTGCGCCATGCGCGCCAAAATGCGCGCCCATCTGGCATCGGAAGCACGCGCGCAAAACCAGGGGCTGTTTGACCTGAAGCAGGATGCCGGCGGTATCGTGGATATCGAATTTATGGTTCAATTTGTCGTTCTGGCCGAGTCTCAGCACCACCCCGAACTCGCCCGCTGGACCGACAACATCCGCATTCTCGACGCCATCGTGACCGCCGGCATCCTGCCTGCCGCCGATGCGGAAACCTTGCGGGAAGCCTACAAGACGTATCGCAGCGCGGGGCATCGGCTGCAATTGCAGCGCCAGCCGGGAGTGGTTGCCGCGGTGGAGTTCGCCAGCCAGCGCGCGGCGGTCACCGCCATCCGGGAGCGCCTCCTGTGCGGGTAACGGCGCAGTCCCTGAACAGTAATAGCTCCGGAAAAGTAACGGTTTCTGAACAACGGTTTCTACGACGGCATTTCAACGCCACAGCTTCGAGGAGAATATTCCGATGTCTTTTGCAGACCGCGACGGGTTCATCTGGTTCGACGGCCAACTGGTACCCTGGCGCGAGGCACAGGTACATGTGCTGACCCACACGCTGCACTACGGCATGGGCGTGTTCGAAGGCGTGCGCGCCTATCACACCGACAGCCGCGGCACGGCGATTTTCCGTCTGGAAGATCACACCAACCGGCTGTTCAACTCCGCCAAGATCGTCGGCATGAACATGCCCTTCGACCGCAAGACCCTGAACGAGGCCCAGCGCCAGGTCGTGCGCGCGAACAATCTGCGCGAAGCCTACATCCGGCCGCTGGCGTTTCTCGGCTCCGAGGGCATGGGCCTGCGCGCCGACGGCCTGCGCACCCACATCGCCATCGCCGCCTGGGAATGGCCCTCCTACATGAGTCCCGAGGCGCTGGAGCAGGGCATCCGCATCCGCACCTCGTCCATCACGCGCCACCACGTCAACATCACCATGTGCAAGGCGAAGGCGACCGGCAACTACACCAACTCGATGATGGCGCTGCGCGAGGCGCTGCAGGACGGCTACGACGAAGCGCTGCTGCTCGACCCCGAAGGCTATGTCGCGGAAGGCAGCGGCGAGAATATTTTCGTCATCAATCGCGGCGTGCTCTACACCCCCGAACTGACCTCCTGCCTCGACGGCATCACCCGCGACACCGTGATTCAACTGGCGCACGAATGCGGCTACGAAGTCCGCGAGAAACGCATCACCCGCGACGAAATCTACATCGCGGATGAAGCCTTTTTCACCGGCACCGCCGCCGAAGTGCTGCCGATCCGCGAGCTCGACAACCGGGTGATCGGCGCCGGCGCCCGCGGGCCGATCACCGCGCGCCTGCAGCAACTGTATTTCGATGCCGTGCGCGGCCGCCTCGCCGCCCATCCGGAATGGCTGGCGCCGGTCGCCGATTGAGCCCTCCTCCAGGCCGGCGTCGATGACCGGACCCAGCATCCTGGTGATCGGCGCGTCCTGGGTCGGGGACATGGTGATGTCCCAGGCCCTGTTCATGGCACTGCGCCGGCGCCAGCCGGGGTGCCGCATCACGGTGCTGGCCCCCGCCTGGAGCCGGCCGCTGCTGGCGCGCATGCCCGAAGTGGACGCTGCCATCGACCTGCCCTTCGCCCACGGCGAACTGAATCTCGGCGGACGCCTCGCGCTCGCGCGCGGACTCGAACCCAAGCGCTTCGACCAGGCCATCGTGCTGCCCAACTCCTTCAAGTCGGCGCTGATCCCCGCTTTCGCGGGTATTCCGCTGCGCACCGGCTGGCGCGGCGAATGGCGCTTCTGGCTGCTCAACGACATCCGCCTGCTGGACCCGCGCAAATACCCGCGCATGGTGGAGCGCTGCGTCGCCCTCGCCTATCCGCAGGGGCGGCCGCTGCAGGATCCGCTGCCCCGGCCCCGGCTGCGCGCCGACCCGGAGCGGCTCGCGGCGCTGCGCGAACGGTTTGCGCTCGACCCCGCACGCCCGGTGCTGGCACTGTGCCCGGGCGCCGAATTCGGTCCTTCGAAACGCTGGCCGGACGTCCACTACGCGAGTCTCGCCAATACCTACGCCGCGCGCGGCTGGCAGCTCTGGCTGCTGGGTTCGCAGCGCGACCGGTCGGTGACGGACGCCATCATCGAACGCCTGCCCGCCGCCCTGAAAGCGCAGGCCCACAATCTGGCCGGCACCACCGAACTCGCCGACGCCCTCGACCTGCTCGCCGGGGCGGATCTGGTGGTGAGCAACGACTCGGGGCTGATGCACATCGCCGCCGCCCTCGACCGCCCCCTGATCGTGGTGTACGGCTCCAGCAGCCCGGGGTTCACGCCGCCGCTGTCGCCCCGCGCGGAGACGCTGTTGATCCCGGTGGACTGCGGCCCCTGCTTCCGGCGCGAGTGTCCCAAGGGTCACCTCAAATGTCTCAACGACCTCAGCCCCGCGCTGGTGCTCGCCGCCGCCGACCGGCTGCTCGCGGCGCACTGACGGCGCGCCGCCCCGGAACATGCAACTCGCCTTCTGTCTCTACAAATACTTTCCCTACGGCGGCTTGCAGCGGGATTTTCTGCGCATTGCGCGCGCCTGCCAGGCACGCGGCCATGATGTGCGGGTGTTCGTGCTGAGCTGGGACGGCGAGCCACCCACGGATCTGGAGGTGACACGGCTTCCCGATCGCGGCTTCACCAGCCCGGCGCGCTATCGCCACTTCAGCCGCGCGCTCGCCGCGCAGCTCACACAGCGGCCGGCGGATGCGGTGGTCGGCTTCAACAAGATGCCGGGGCTCGATATCTATTACGCCGCCGATCCCTGCTACGCCCACAAGGCTGATACCCAAAGGAGCGCCCTGTACCGACTGTCGCCGCGCTACCGGCACTTCGCCCGCCACGAGGCGGCGGTGTTTGGCCCGGCCGCGCACACCGAGATACTCATGATCGCGCCCGTGCAGGAACCGCTGTTCCGGCACCATTACGGTACCCCGCCCGAGCGGTTTCATTTGCTGCCGCCCGGTATCGACCCGAGCCGGCGCGCGCCGCCCGATGCCGCGCGCGTGCGCGCCGCGTTGCGCGCGGAATTCAGCCTCGGCGCGTCCCGACCGCTGCTGCTGATGGTCGGCTCGGGCTTCCGGACCAAGGGCCTCGACCGGGCGCTGCGCGGACTGGCGGCGCTGCCGGCCGAGCTTGCCGATGTGCAGTTGTTCGTGATCGGCCAGGACGATCCCGCGCCCTTTCAGCGCCTGGCACGGCGCCTCGGGGTGGCGGGGCGGGTGCGGTTCTTCGCGGGCCGCGACGACATTCCGCGCTTTCTGCAGGGCGCGGACCTGCTGGTCCACCCGGCCCACAGCGAAAACACCGGCACCGTGCTGCTGGAGGCGCTGGTGGCGGGATTGCCGGTCCTGACCACCGCCAACTGCGGCTACGCCCACTATGTGACCGAGGCCGGCGCCGGCGCGGTGTTACCCGAGCCCTATGGGCAGGACGCTTTCGATCATGCGCTCGTCGCGCTGCTCACGGCCGACCGCGGCGCCTTGCGCGCGCGCGCCCTCGCCTGGGCCGCGAGCGCCGACATCCACAGCCTGCCCGAGCGCGCCGCCGCGCTGATCGAGCAGCTCGCCCCCGGCGCACGGAGGCCCGCGTGAAGCCCGTGGTCACCGGCGAGCTCGCGCGCGCCTGGGCCGGGTGCGATCCCTTTGTCGAGGTGACCAGACTCGAGGGTGAGATCTATCGCGCGCTCGAAGGCCGCCGCACCCTGCGCTTCGAACTCGCCGGGCGCGCCTATTTCGCCAAGATCCATCGCGGCATCGGCTGGCGCGAAGTCGCCAGGAACCTGTTGCGTCTGCGCCTGCCGGTGCTGGGCGCACACCGCGAATGGCGCGCCATTCACCGGCTTCAGGAGCTGGGCGTCGCCACCCTGACGCCGGTGGCGTTCGGGCAGCGCGGCGGCAATCCGGCGCGGCGCCTGTCGTTTCTCGTCACCGAGGCGCTCGAACCCAGCGTCGATCTGGAGACCTTCTGCGCGCGCGGCGGGCTGGCCGCGCTGGGGATTGCCGAGCGCCGCGCGCTGATCCGCAAGCTCGCCAGCATCACCCGCACCCTGCACGAGAGCGGCGTCAATCACCGCGATTACTATCTGTGCCACTTTCTGCTCGATGCGTCACCCGCCGCGCAAAGCCGGCCGCCCGCTGCGCGGCCGCTCCATCTGATCGACCTGCACCGCATGCAGATCCGCCGCCGCACTCCCTGGCGCTGGCGCCGCAAGGATCTCGCCAGCCTGTGTTATTCCGCGCGCCAGGCGGGTGCAAGCGCGCGCGATGAACTGCTATTTTTGCGCGTCTACGCGGATACACCGCTGCGCGATCTTCTGCGCCAGGGCCGGTGGCGCGCCGTGGGCCGCCGGGCACAGGCGCTGCACCGCAAAGGGGTGCGCAAGGGATACCACCCATGACCCGATCCGCGCGCGGGGCACGCTGACCATGGCGACGCTCATCATCGATCCGGCGGAGCGTGCCCTGCTGGCGCGCCACGGGCTCGACGGGTTCGAAGCGCTCTGGGAGGCCGGCGCGGTTGCCGTCGAAAGTCCCAACGTGGCGCGCGGCGGCACCAGTCAGGTCGGCGTGCTGGAACTCGGCACGGGCGCGGACCAGCGCCGCTATTACCTGAAGCGTCAACGCAATTTCAATTGCCGCACGCCGCGTCACTGGCTGCGAGGCATTCCGCTGGCGGAGCGCGAATGGCTCGGCATCCAGGTCCTCGCGCGCAGCGGAATCCCGACCCTGGATGCCCTGTGCTTCGGCCGCGACCGCCGCCCCGGCGACGACCGCGCCCTGCTGCTGACCCGCGCGCTCGACGAGCATCTCGATCTGGCGACCTGGCTGGCGCAGACACCGGCGCGGCAGCCGCGCGAACGCTTCGCCGCCGCCGCGGGCGCGCTGCTCGGCCAGCTCCATGCCGCCGGCTGGCGGCACGGCTGCCTGTATCCCAAGCATCTGTTCGTGGCCCGCGACGCTTTTCCGCAGGACGGCGCCGCCAGTCGCGATCCGGCGCCGCTGCGGCTGATCGATCTCGAAAAATGCAAGCGCACCTGGTCCCGCTGGGGCGGCCTGCGCGATCTCGACACCTTGTTTCGCCACTGCCCGGCACTCGATCAGGAACTGCGCGACACCCTGCTCGACGCCTACAGCGCAACGCGCGGCCTGGGCCAGGAGCGCGCGGCGCTGGTGCGGCGCATCGCCCGGAGCAAGGAGTGAGCCTCGGCGTGGCGCCGGCGGATATCACGCTCGACGCGTTGCGCGCGGCGGAAGTCGGCGTGCACGGGCCGTTCCGGCTCGCGCTCGCGAACGGGGAATGCCTGGTCGGCGACGAAATCCACCGCCATCTCCCGGGTCGGCGCCTGGTGTTCGGCGCCGAGTGGGGCGCTGGTCGGGTGCTGGTGAAACTGTTCTTCCGCGCCCGGGACCAGGCGCGCGAGCGTGCCGGCCTGGCGCGTCTGCACGCCGCCGGCATCCGGGCACCGGCGTTGCGCGAGCTGCCAGCGGTCCCCGGAGCCTGGCTGCTAGCCACCGAGTTCCTGCCCGGAGCGCAAAGTCTGGCGGAGCGCATCCGCGGCCGCAGCGCGCCGGCAGCGGACGCCGATATCGCCGCGACGCTCGCACTGCTGGGCGCGCTGCACCGCGCACGCCTGATCCAGGCCGATCCACACCTCGACAACTTCCTGTTTTCAGGCGGCGCGCCCCATGTCATCGACGGTGCCGGGATACTGCGCGCGCGGAATCGAAAGGTATGTCGCGCCAATCTGGCGCTGTTTCTGGCCCAGTTCGAACCGACCTGGGACCAACGCCTGCTCGCCCTGCTGCCAGCGTATGGCACACCGCCACCCGATCCGGCGGCGCTCGCCCGGGAAGTGCTGCGGGCGCGGCAGCGGCGGCTGCGCGACTACCGCGCCAAATGCCTGCGCACCTGCGGCGAATTCGTCATCGCGCGGGACTGGGACCGCTTTGTCGCGCGCCGCCGCGACGGTGCCGATCCGCGCCTCGCCGAACTGCTGGCCGCGCCCGAAGCCGGGATCGCCGCCGGCCACTGGCTCAAGGACGGCAACACCGCGTCGGTGGTGCGGATCACCGACGCGGGTTCGGACCTGGTGGTGAAACGCTACAATATCAAGCACTGGCGCCACGGCCTCGGTCGCGCGCCGCGGCGCTCGCGGGCCTGGGTCGCGTGGCGTAACGCGAACCTGCTCGCGCTGCTGGGAGTACCCGCGCCGCCACCGCTGGCTCTGCTGGAGCAGCGCTTCGGGCCGCTGCGCCGCACCGCCTATCTGATCAGCGCCTACAGCCCGGGAGTGCCCTTGCAGGACTGGTTGCGGCACCAAGGAGAAGCGGTGGTTCCGGACTGGCTCGACCGCGCCCTGCTGGACATGCTGAACAGCCTGGCCGCCGCCCGCATCAGCCACGGCGATCTCAAGGCGAGTAATTTCCTGGTTGAAGATACCGACCAGCGCTTGCTGCTGATCGACCTGGATGCGCTGCGCCTGCACCGCTGCGGCTGGCGTTTCCGCCGCGCCCAGCGCCGCGATCTGGCGCGCTTTCTCGCCAATTGGGACGGCGCGATCCGGCGTCACTTCGAAAACCTGCTGGCGCCGTTGCGCGCCGGCGCCGGACCGGAGCACTGAAACTTGGCGACCATCGTACTGGGCCTCTCCGGCGCCCTCGGCCACGACCCCTCGGCCGCGCTTTATATTGACAGTCACCTGGTCGCGGCAGCGGAGGAAGAACGCTTCATCCGCGCCAAGCACGCCAAGAACCGGATGCCGCTCGAAGCCGCGCGCTTCTGCCTGCGCCAGGCCGGCATCGCGCCGGGCGACGTCGATGTGGTGGCGGTGCCCTTTGCGCCGATTCCGCTCAGCTCGCCGGCGCGCTGGCACTTCGCGCGCCGCTACTGGTATGCGCCCGACCGGGCGCTGGACGCGCTGGTCAACGGCAACCGCCGCTATCGCCGCTATCGCCAGCGCATCTTCGAACTGCTCCGCACCCTGGGCATCGATCCCGCGCGGATCGAATTCGAACCGGTGGAACATCATCTCGCCCACGCCAGCAGCGCCTATCACCTGAGCGGTTTCACCGGCAAGACCGCGATCCTGGGCGTGGACGGCAAGGGCGAATACGCCACCACCTTTTTCGGTTACGGCGAAAACGGGCGCATCCACAAAATCAAGGAATTCTACGACCCCGATTCCCTGGGCGGGCTGTACGGCGCACTCACCGAGTATCTCGGTTTCGAGATGCTGGACGGCGAATACAAGGTCATGGGCATGGCGCCCTACGGCGATCCCGCCCGCCACGATCTCGCGCGGCTGCTCCACTGCGACGGCAAGGAACTGCGCGTCAACACGCGCTATGTGAATACCGTGGGGCTGCGCCGCCACAAGGAGAACGGCCAGGGGTTTTATTTCAGCCCCCGCCTGATCGAATGGCTGGGGCCGCGCCGCCACGGTGACAGCGCCGACCAGCCCTATATCGACTACGCCGCCGCCATCCAGGCGCTGTACGAAGATGCCGTGCTCAAGCTCATGGATCACTACCTGGGCGACATCCTGCGCGAGACCGGGCGGCTGGCCTTCGCCGGCGGCGGTGCCCTCAACGTCAAGCTGAACCAGAAGATCATCGCCCGCCCCGAAGTCCGCGAGCTGTTCGTGCAGCCCGCCTCGGGGGATGCTGGCACCGCGGTGGGCGCCGCGTCTTATGCGCTGGTCAAGCGCGGCATCCAGCCCGAGCCGATGGAGCATGTCTTCCTTGGCCCGAGCTTCACCACCGAAGAATGTCTGGCCGCCTGCGCGCGCCATCCCGGCCAGCCGGCCCATCAGGTGATCGACCGGATGCCGGAGCAGGTCGCGCGGCTGCTCGCCAAAGGCCATCCGGTGGCCTGGTTCCAGGGCCGCATGGAGTTCGGCCCGCGCTCGCTCGGGGGACGTTCGATCCTCGGTTGCCCCAGCATTGCGGGTGTCGCCGATCGCATCAATGAACAAATCAAGTTCCGCGAAAGCTGGCGGCCGTTCTGCCCCAGCATGCTCGACCGGGTCGCGCCGCGGATGTTCAAGGTGAACCACCCGGCGCCCTTCATGACTTTCACTTTCGAAGTGAACGAGGAGTGGAAAACCCGGGTGCCCGAAGTGGTGCACGAGGACGGCACCGCCCGCGCCCAGGCGCTGGAGCGACGCCACAACCCGCGCTATTACGCCCTGATGGAAGAACTCGAACGCCTCACCGGCAACGGCGTGGTGCTCAATACGTCGCTCAACCGCCGCGGCGAACCCATGGTGTGCTCGCCCGAGGATGCGCTCGCCATGTTCTTCGGCTCCGACCTGCGGTACCTGGCCATGGAAGACGTGCTGGTCACCAAGCCGGGAGCAACGCTGGATGGCTGAGACGCCGCTGTTCAGCATCGTCATCCCCTGCTGCAACTACGGCCACTGGCTGCCGCGCGCGGTGAACTCGGTACTTGCCCAGGATGGCGCCGACTGGGAACTGCTGGTCATCAACGACGGCTCCACCGACACCACGGACGCGGTGGCGGCCGAGCTGCTGCGCCAGCACGAGCCACGCCTGCGCTATCTGGCGCAGGCCAATCGCGGCGTGGCGGCCACCCGCAACCGCGGCATCGACGCCACCACCGGAAGCTACCTGATTTTCCTCGATGCCGACGATGAGATGGCGCCCGGCGCGCTCGGGGTCTACCGCGAACTGATCGACCGCAATCCGGATGTCGATCTGCTGGCGGGCGCCTACCGTGCCATCACCGAAGATGGTCGCGAACGCATTCGCAGCGTCGGCGCCCTGGCATCCTCGCGGCGGCAGCGCCTGCGCGATTATCTGTTCACCAAGAAGCTCAATTTCAGCAACAGCGCGGCCGCGTTCCGGCGTCAGGTGTTCGCGCGGCGGCGCTACCCGGAAACCCTGCGGTCGGTGGAGGACATCCCGGTGTTCGCCTATATCGCCGCCGCGCGGGAGATCGCGGTCACCCCGGCGCTGGTGGCCATCGCCCATCGCCACCGGGGTTCACTGCGCCACAACCTGGATAACGCCACCGAGGCGAGCAAGACCTTGCTGGACGAACTGTTCCGCCCCGGCGTGATGCCCGACTGGGCGCTGGCGTACCGGACGCGTTACGAAAGCCAGCGCTGTCTGTCGCTGTTTCGTACCTGCTATCTGGCCGGAGAAAGCGCAAGCGCCCTGGATTTTTACCACCGCGCACTGCACAGCGACCCGCTTCGCGCCCTCAGCCGCTGGTCGTATCTGAGCAAGTACTTGAGTCTGAGACTGGGTCTGCATCGGCGCTGACGGCTGCCGCCAGCAGCGCCACCAGCGTCGCCGGGAGCGTACCGCCGGCCGCCGCGTATCCGGCGCAAAACTCGCGCGCGCCGGCCCGCACCAGCGCCCAGTCTTCGGCATAGCGCATCAAGTGGCGCAGATTCCGCGTGACCTGACGCGGACCCAGCGGGTGATCGCGCAGTTCCAGATCGGCCACGTCGATCAAACCGAATTCTCCCTGCGCAGCCACAATGACATTGCCGAAATGCAGCGAACGGAAGTACACCCCGCGGCGGTGCAGCGTCGCCAGAAACGATCCCAGTTCGCGCAGCAAGACGCCCCGGTCGGCGGCCTTGCGCAGACAGGTGCGCAAGGCCGCGCCGGGCAAGGGTCGGTAGATAACCGCCGTGCGGCGGATATGGGGAATACGCAGCAACCGCTCGGTGGCGACGGTGCGCACACCCCGCGCGCGCAGCGCCCCGGCATTGACATGAAAGCGTCGCGCATAGGGCCACATCAGCGCACTGCTGAACAGGCGCTTGCGGCGAAACAGCTTCAGATAACGCCCGTCGCGCAGGGCAATCAGCTTGTCGCCGTGGCCGTCGGCTTCCAGCACGGTGCCTCCTGCGACCAGATCCTGGTAGGCCGCCGCGGCGAGCAAGTGAAAACGTGCTTCGATAGCCATCGGGTTGGTCGTCAGTGGCGCCGGCCGGGAAAGCCCCATTCTAGGGCCGGTTGACGCCATCCGCGCGGATAGTGTCAACCGGCCCCGGCCCGCCCTCCGCGGAGCTCCCGGTCGTATGCCCAGTTTGGACGCCTTTTGTTACAGTGGCGCGCCCACGCATCCGCCACAACAGGGACCGCCGTCGCGGCGGCTCCGGCGCGACGAGAGGATTTCCGGTTTGTCCCATGTCCTGCTGGTAAAACTTACCTCCATGGGCGATCTGATTCAGTTGCTGCCGGCGTTGAGCGATGCCCGCGGGCAGCGGCCGGAACTGCGCTTCGACTGGGTCGCCGACACCGCCTTTGCGGAAATTCCCGGCTGGCATCCGGCGGTCGACCGGGTGATCCCGAGCGCCCACCGCGATTGGCGCCGGCACAAGACCGAATTCCTTTGCAGCGGCAGCGCTCGCGCCTGGCTGCGCCGCCTGCGCGAGCGCCGTTACGACCGGGTGATCGACGCCCAGGGCAGCTGGAAAAGCGCCGTCATTGCACGCCTGGCGCGCGGCACGAGCGCCGGGCTGGATGCGGCCTCGGTGCGCGAACCCGGCGCCCAGTGGCTCTATCGACAACGTTATTTCGTGGCCCGAGAGCAGCTCGCCGTCACGCGCTGGCGCCAACTGCTGGCCGCGGTGCTCGACTACCCCGTGCCGACCACGGCACCGGATTTCGGGCTGGCCGGCCGGGTCTGGCCGGACCCGCCGTACACTCTCGGAGCGCCCACCCTGACCTTCGTCACCAACGCCACCTGGCCCACCAAGCTCTGGCCGGACGCACACTGGCGCGAACTGATCGGTATCGCCATTGGCGCCGGTTATCAGGTGGTGTTGCCCTGGGGATCGGCGCCCGAGCAGGAGCGCGCCGAACGCCTGGCGCACGCGCAATCCGGCGCCCGGGTTCCGCCCCGCGCGTCGCTTGGCGCAATCGCGGGACTGCTGTCCCGCAGCGCCGCCGTGGTCAGTGTCGATACCGGGCTCGCCCACCTCGCCGCCGCCCTGGGCCGACCGACGCTCACCCTCTATGGTCCGACCGACCCGCGCCTGATCGCGGCGACCGGACCCCGCGCCGCGCCGCTGCCGGCCACCGGCTATCCCTGCATCCCCTGCCGGCGGCGCGAATGCCGGGTCGCGGACTATCGGGGACCGGACGCACGCTGTATGCAGGATCTGACCCCGGCGCTAGTATGGGCGCGGTTGCAGACGCTGCTGGCAGCCGCCTGAACCCGTGGCCACAACCATCTCGCATCACTCATCCGCCATTCGCAGGAGTCCCGCGTGCCGTTGAGTTTCCCCCGTTTCGAGCGCGCCCGGGTGCTGGTCGCGGGCGACATCATGCTCGACCGCTACTGGCAAGGACCCACGCTGCGCATCTCGCCGGAAGCGCCGGTGCCCGTGGTGCGGATCACCGACTGTCACGACCGCCCCGGCGGCGCCGCCAACGTCGCGCTCAACATCGCCGCGCTCGGCGCCGCCACCAGTGTGGTGGGCGCGGTGGGTTGCGACGCCCAGGCCACCATCCTGCGCGACCAGCTGGCGGCCGCGGGCATTCATGCCGCGCTGCTGGAATGCCCCGCCAAACCCACCATCACCAAGTTGCGCGTGATCAGCCGCCAGCACCAGCTGCTGCGCCTGGATTTCGAGGAACCGCACAACGCGGCGGAGGTGGCGGCCCTGCCCGCCCGGATCCAGGACCTGTTGCCGGACCACGGCATCCTGGTACTGTCCGACTACGCCAAGGGCGCGCTCCAGGATCCCCGGGCCCTGATCGCGCTGGCCACCGCTGCCGGAGTGCCGGTCCTGGTGGATCCCAAGGGACGCGACTTCAGCCGCTACGCCGGCGCCACCCTGCTCACTCCCAATCTCGCCGAACTGGAAGCCGTGGTCGGACCCTGCCCCGACGAAGCAGCCCTGTGCGCACGCGGCCTCGCCCTGGTGCGCGAGCTGGGGCTCGGCGCGCTGTTGGTGACGCGCGGCGAACAGGGCATGACCCTGCTGCGCCCCGGCCAAGACGCGCTGCACCTGCCGGCGCGGGCGCGCGAGGTCTATGATGTGACCGGCGCCGGGGACACCGTGATCGCCGTGCTCGCCGCCGCGCTCGCCGCCGGCGCGGAGCTGCCTGCCGCCGTCACCCTCGCCAATCTTGCCGCCGGCATCGTGGTCGGCAAGCTGGGTACCGCCGCGGTGAGCGAACCGGAGTTACGCCGCGCCCTGCAGCACGAACGCGGCGTGGCGCGCGGCGTGGTGAATGGCGAGCAACTGCTCGCCGAGGTCGCCGATGCCCGCGCCCGGGGCGAAAAGATCGTTTTCACCAACGGCTGTTTCGATCTGCTCCACGCCGGCCATGTGCGCTATCTGGAACAGGCGCGCCAACTCGGCGACCGCCTGATCGTCGCCGTCAATGACGACGCCTCGGTGCGGCGCCTGAAAGGCGAGGGCCGCCCCCTCAATGCGGTCGAGCGCCGCATGGCGGTACTCGCGGGCCTGGAAAGTGTCGATTGGGTAACGAGTTTTGCCGAGGACACACCGGAGCCGCTGCTGGAACGGGTGCGCCCCGATGTGCTCGTCAAGGGCGGCGACTATGGCCGCGAGCAGGTGGTGGGCTGGCAGATCGTCGCTGGCTACGGCGGCGAGGTGCGCCCGCTCGGCTTGCTGGAAGGCTGTTCCACCACCGCCATCGTCGAAAAAATCCGCACCCGTCCGTCCGACCCGCACCGCTGAAGGTTATTCACGCTTGCACCCGTCCACCGAGTCACAGGGATGCGCTCCGACCGTCGTCGCCCGCCTGCGCACTGCCATCCGCACCCGTTATGCCTGGGTCGCGTTGCTGCTGTTCTTCGCGATCTGCTTCCTCCCGGACAACCGCACCGCCGCCACCAATCTGTACCGCCTGCTGGTGGTGGTGCCCATGCTGCTGTGTTTCCGGCCCGCCGATCTGCGGCTGATCTGGCGACAGGCTCCGGCACGCTGGTTTCTGCTGCTGTGCGGCTGGCTTTCGCTCACCCTGCTGTGGGATGGCTGGAACCACACCGATTTCAAGCTGCTGCTGCGCGAGTTGAACGTGCTGGCGCTGTTTTATCTGGTCTATCTGGTCGGCAACCTGCATCGGGCGCGGGTACCGACCTTGCTGACCGGCCTGATGGTGCTCGGGCTGGGCGGTGCCGCACTGATCGTCGCGGACTGGCCCCAGGGCTGGAAGCAGCACGCACTGTCGGCGCGCGGCGTGTTCAATCACCATGTGACCGTCGGTTGGGCACTGGCGATGGTCGCCATCGTCGCCCTGTATCAAACCCTGAACATGACGCGACGGAGTTTGGCGTGCGCCTGCGGGTTCGCTGCCCTCGCGCTGGGGATGCTGGTGTTCTGGGTGCAGGCGCGTGGCGCCTATGTGGTGCTGGGAGCGGGGACGCTGCTGCTGCTCGCCTTGTTTCCGGGCCGGCGCGCGGCGATCCTGGCCATCGCCACCGCCGGTCTGACACTGCTGCTGGCACTGATCTTCTGGCAGGAACTGACCCTGGTTGCCGGCCATGTGGTCGAGCGTGGCACCTCCATGCGTCTGCCGATCTGGCGCAACGGCTGGGAGGCGGTGACCGACTCCTGGCGCTGGCTGTGGTTCGGTCACGGACTGTCCGTTGACTCCGAGAACTGGAACGGCGATATCGTCGCGCGGCACTACCACAATCTGCTGCTGAATCAGGCGTTTTACGCCGGGCTGATCGGCGTCGGACTTTATCTGGGATGGATCGCAAGCCTGCTCCGGACTGCATTTTCGGATCGCCGCCTGTGGCTCTGGGGTGCGCTGGTTTTCGCCATGCAGTTCGGCTTCATCACCGACGGCGACCAATTGTTCGTGAATCCGTCCGCGATGCTGCTGGCCTTCCTGCTGCCGGCCTTCCTGCTCGGTTTTCGGGTGCCGGTGCCGGTTCGGGAGGACACGGCAACCGCCCGCGATGCTGCTTCAGTCGCCTGAGTCTCCCAGGGCGGCGGTGACGCGGGCCGCGCGCGCATTGGCGCGCAGGTGATCGGGATCGATGGTGCCGATCACCAGGCTGCCGACTCCGGGGTGAGCCAGGATGCGCGCGAAGGCCGCGCGCACCGGATCGTCGCCCGCAACGAGCGCGTGGCCACTCGCCAGGGCCTTCTTGATCAGCACGCCGGTGCCCAGTTCCCGGCAGCGGTCGATCACCGGAATTTCGGTTTCGTCGGCGAGATTCCAGCTCACCATGAGCAGATCGCACCACGCCGCCGCGCGCAAACCGCCCGCCACCGTCTTGGTGGACATGCCGAAGCTGCGCAGTTTTCCCTCCCGTTTCAGCTCCGCCAGGGTTTCGAGCGCGCCGGATTGCTCGATGATCAGCTCGTCGTTGCCATCGGAGTGGATCAGCACGATATCCAGCACCCCGGTTTGCAGGCGCCGCAGGCTGCGCTCGACGCTGGCGCGGACATGGCCCGGCGAAAAATCGTGCCGCGACACGCCGGCTTCGAACTCCTCGCCGACCTTGGTGCAGATCACCCAGTGCTCGCGCGCGCCGCGCAGCAGGTGGCCGAGGCGCGCTTCGCTCGCGCCGTAGGCGGGCGCGGTATCCAGCAGATTGATACCCAGATCCCGCGCCAGGTCGAGCAGGGCGCGGACGGCACGGTCGTCGGGGATGGTGAAACCCCGCGGGTACTTCACGCCCTGATCGCGGCCGAACTTGACGGTGCCCAGCCCGAGCACGCCGACCTCGATGCCGGTGCGCCCGAGCCGGCGCCGGGGCAATTCCAGCTCAGGCGCCAAAGGCGGTCTCCCAGGGCGTGGGGGCCAGCGCGGGGCGCGGCAGCGGCAACACCGGCACGGGCGCGCCGGACGGCGTGATCCCGCGCAGTGTCAGCCGTTCCACCACGCTGTGGGCCAGGTGCGGGCACAGGGTCAGCTTGGTGGGCCAAGCGACCAGTGCATTGGCGCCATTGCCGGCCCAGTCCGCGAATGCCTGATCGGGGCGCAACCGCCGTGGTTGGCGGGGTTCGGCGCGCTCGACCGCCAGGGTCGCCCAGCGCGCCGGCCCCAGATCGACCCAGGGCAGCAGTGCCGCCAGCTCCTGCCGGGCCAGCGCGATGAGCGCATCCGGCGCCATCCCGACGCCCTGCTCGGCAAGCGTTCCGCCCAGATACCAGACCTGCTCGCCGCCGCCGGCGGGATGACTGGAAATGGTCAGGCGCGGCGTGGTCTCGCGCCCCAGGCAATGGCCGTGCAGGGCGTGGGGATAGCGATGCCGGACCATCACCTGGTGCAGCGGCCGCCGCTGCATGGCCGGGGTGGCGGCGCCGATCGCCGCGAGCAGCCCGGCATTGCCGGCGCCGGCCGCGAACACGAAGGCCGCGGGCGCCAGGCGCCGGGTGCCGGTCGCGGTTCGCAGGTCGAGGGTCAGACGTCCGCAGTCCGCCGCGGTCCAGGCGGTCGCGGCGCCAGCGAGGGAGTAAATGGCATCCGGGCAGGTGTCGGCGAGCGCCGCCACCAGGCTGGGCACATCCAGCACCAGATCCACCAGGCGGTACAGGGATCCGGAGAAACCCGCCGCGCGAAAGATCGGCGGCCGCCCGTCCGCGGCCACGGATTCCACCCGGCCGCGCACCGCCTTGCTGGCGAGAAACGCCATCGTGCGCCCGGCGACGGCGCCGGTGGACCAGAGGTAGAAATGATCGCTGAGCACCCGGACGCGGCGCAGATCCACCGCGCCCGCGCCGCGCAGGCAGCGGCGCCAGTGGTCGGGCATCTCGGCGATGGCCTCGGACGCGCCCGACAAGGCGCCGGCCAGGCTGTACTTGATGCCCCCGTGGATCATGCCCTGGCTGGCCAGCGTCTGCCCTGAGCCGAGCGCGGCCGCCTCCAGCAGGATCGCGCTGTAGCCCCGGTTGCGCAGATCGTTGAGCAGCCAGAGTCCGGCGATGCCACCGCCGACAATGACGATATCGACGTTGACGACCGGGGGCGTGGACATGGCGCGGGGATCGCGGAAACTCGCAGTAGCTCAGTATAGCGGGCTTGCCGGAAACAGCGCCGCAACATGCATCGCCCCGGCCTTCCGGCTATGCTGCCCGCCGGAGGAACCGTGCCTGCCCGCCTGCTCTATTCCCTGTTGCTGTATCTGCTGCTGCCCGCGGTACTGCTGCGCCTGTGCTGGCGCGCGCGCCGCGCGCCGGACTACGCGCGCCGCCGGGGCGAACGGTTCGGCTGGGTCGCGCCGCTGTCCGGACCCGTGATCTGGGTACACGCGGTGTCGGTTGGCGAGACGCTCGCCGCCGCGCCGCTGATCCGGCACTTGCGGACCCACCACCCCCACGCGACGCTGCTGGTGACCACCACCACGCCGACCGGCTCGCAGCGGGTGCGCGCGCTGTTCGGCACCGGTGTCGCCCATTGCTACGCGCCCTACGATTTTCCCGACGCCGTGGCCCGCTTCCTGCGCCGCGTCCAGCCCGCGCTGCTGGTCATCATGGAAACCGAGCTCTGGCCCAACCTGCTGCACGCCTGCGCGGCACGGGGGATTCCGGTGGTGCTCGCCAACGCGCGGCTCTCGGCGCGCTCGGCGCGGGGCTATGCGAAAGTGAAACTTCTCACCGCGCCCATGCTGCGCGTGCTGACCCGGGTCGCGGCGCAAACTTCCGTCGATGGTCAGCGCTTGCTGGCACTGGGACTGGCGCCGGACAAATTGCGGATCACCGGCAATCTCAAGTTCGATCTCGACCTGAGCCCCGAACTGCGCGCCCGGGCCGCCGCGCTGCACACAGCCTGGGCCGGATCCGGGCCGCGTCCGGTGTGGCTTGCCGCCAGCACCCACGCGGGCGAGGACGAACCGATACTGGCGGCCCACGCCGAAATCCTGCGCGTCCTGCCCGCTGCTCTGCTGGTGCTGGTGCCGCGCCATCCGGAACGCTTTGCGGCGGTGGAGGTCGCCTGCCGCCGCGCCGGCTTCACGACCCGGCGCCGTTCCGAGGCTGGCGTCGTGGCGCCGGAAACCCAGGTGCTGCTGGGCGACACCATGGGCGAGCTGCTCATGTTTTGCGGTGCCGCGGATGTGGTTTTCGTCGGGGGAAGTCTGGTGCCGGTGGGCGGTCACAATCTGATCGAGCCCGCCGCCTGGGGACGTCCGGTACTGGCCGGGCCGCATCTGTTCAACTTCGCCGAGGCTGCGGCGCTGTTGCTGAACGCCGGCGGACTGCGTGTCTGCTCCGCGGCAGAGCTCGCATCCGCGGTCATCGAATTACTGACGGAACCGGACCATCGCGCGACGATCGGGGCGGCGGCGCGCGCGGTAGCCGAGGCCAACCGCGGCGCCCTGGCGCGACTGGCGGCGGTTATCGAACCGCTTTGCCCACCGTGAGGCCGGCATCGAGCCAGCGATTGAGCTGTTCGACATCGCCGGGGCTCAGTTGCCCGGCCACTTCCCTCAGCCGCAGCATGCTGTTGATGTAGTCGAAGCGCGCATTGGCGTAATCGCGTTGCGCCTGATAAAGGGTACGTTGCGAAATCAACACATCGACGATATTGCGCGTACCCACCTCATAGCCCGCCTGGGTGGCATCGAGCGCGCTCTGCGCCGACGTGATCGCCTGGGCGCGCGCGCTGATGCGCGCGGCATCGGTCAACACCTGGAGGTGCTGGGAACGCGCGCGCTGCGTGGTGGTCCGCTGCGCCAGCACATAGTTTTCCTGACTGCGGATACGCTCCTGGTACGCCTGTCGCTCCCGGGAACTGGTGGCACCACCGGAATAGAGCGGGGCGTTCAGGTGCAGACCCAGCACCGTGGATTCCAGGTCGGTGGAAAACGGCTGACTCACCGCTGCATCCGGGAGGCCCTGCTGATTGATCAGGCCGCCGTCGCGGTGCAGCGTGCCGTCGTACAGGTTTTTTTGGTAATCCAGCGAGGCGGTCACTTTCGGCAGGTGTTCGGCCCTCGCGGCCGTCGCGGCCTTGTCCGCCGCATCCACATCCAGCCTGGCCACACGCAGCGCAAAATTGTTGGTCTGCGCAAACTGTACCCAGGACTCGCGGTCGATCGGCTCGGGCTTGGTGATGGGGAAATCCCTGGCCAGCCCGGTGATTTGTTCGTGAGGTTTTCCGGTCAGAACTTCCAACGCCTCGAAAGCGATATCGAGCGCGCTCTTGGCTTCCAGCGTGTTGACCGTGGCGCCGTCGAAGGCAGCCTGTGCTTCATGCACATCGGTGATCGGCAGCAATCCCACGTCAAAGCGCTCTTTGGTTTGCTCGAGCTGGCGACCTATGGCGCGCTCCTCGGCTTCCGCCAGGGTCAGATTTTCGTTGGCGCGCAACACACCGAAATAGGCATCGGTGACGTCGAGCACGATGCTCTGCTGGTCGGCGGCGAACTGGGCAGCGGCGCGTTGATCCAGATCCTTGCCGCGCTGGAAGTTGAACCACGCGGGCAGATCGAACACCGGCTGGGTCAGGGACAGGCGATACGCTTCCGTGGCATCGTGATAATCACCGATCGACTGGGCCAGAAAGTCGGCGCCGAGCACGCGGGAGTTGTGCTGTGTCCCCCGCCCTTCCTGAACACCGACCGAGCCGGTGATGCTGGGCAGCAGGGCGGCGCGCGCCTGCGGCAGGGCTTCCTGACCGGCTTTATAGGTGGCTTCCGCCGCTTTGAGCTGGGGCGCGTTGCCCATCGCCAGATCATAGATTTCGAGCAGGGTTTCGGCCCGAAGCCCGGTGCTGAACAACACCGCCGCCAGTGAAGCGCATGCCAACCGCGCGCTGGTTTTCCGCATGATTCTGATCCTGTGGAATTTTTGATGGACCGGAGTCTACCAGATATGAAATTTACGGCGTGATACCCTTGGCCCGGCGCGACAAGGCGCGCCGAACCGCTTCTGGAGCCTGATGAACAAACACGATCGATCCGCACCTGCGACAACGTTGCCTCCGGCGCCGCTCGGGGCGCAGGATGTGGAAATCCTGGAACGCACGACCCGCTATCAGGGGTTTTTTTCGCTCGACACCGTCAGTCTGCGCCACCGGCTGTTCGCGGGAGGCTGGAGCCGGCCCATGACGCGGGAGCTGTTTGTGCGCGGCGCGGCGGTGGGCGTGCTGCTCTACGATCCGGAGCGCCGCCTGGTGGGTCTGGTGGAACAGTTTCGCGTCGGCGCGCTGGCCGAACCCGGCGGCCCCTGGTTAATGGAGGTCGTGGCGGGCATGCTGAAACCGGGCGAAGATGTGGCCGCCGTGGCGCGGCGCGAAACCATCGAGGAAGCCGGCATCGACGCGTTGACGCTGGAGCCGATCTGCCGTTACCTGGTGAGCCCCGGCGGTACCGAAGAAAGCATGACGCTGTTCTGCGGGCTCACCGATCTGCATGGCCGCGAGGGTTGTTTCGGTCTCGCCCATGAACACGAAGACATCCGCCTCCATGTGCTGCCCGAGGCGGACGTATTGGCAACGCTGGCGGCCGGCGCCTACAACAACGCCGCCACCATCGTCTGCCTGCAATGGCTGGCGTTGAACCGCGACCGGCTTCACGGTTTGGCGACCCACGGACGGCGCGATCCGTAACCAGTCCACAGGACCACCAACGGGGAATTGAGGTAGTGAGACGAACGCGCTACAAGGTCAACCTGAAAGGCTTCATGGCCGACTGCGAAGCCAACTACCGTCGGCTCGCAAAGCTGTTTCCGGACATGGCGGCGCAGGATGAACGCCGTCTCGGCATCAGTGGCCGCGACCAGCTCGAAGTGGTGTTCGCGGTGCGCGAACGCAGCGCCCACACCACGGTGCTCACGCTGCGGCAGCAGGAACCCGGGCGGTCCTGGTGGTTGAACCCACCCCTGCTGGTGGTGCGCATTTACCACGATGCCCTGCTTGCCGAAGTGGTCGCCTGCGAAAGCGAACGCAATATCTGGCCGCGCCAGAGCTATCCGAACCGGAGGATGCTGCAACCCGATGAGAAAGCCCAGTGGAACCGCTTCCTCGGCGAATGGCTGGCTGCCTGCCTGGCGCTGGGCTTCGTCGCGGCCGACTGCCCCGTGCCCTGACGCGCGGCGGCGTCCGCGGAGCGCGTGAGCCATGGACGTCGACACCCAACACCTGATCCAGATCACCGATCCCCATATCGGCCCCCGGCGCGATTACCGGCTAGCTGGTGTGGAGACCCTGGAAACCCTGCGTCTGGTGCTCGCGGAAATCGGCGGCCTGGCGCTGCCGCCGGACCTCATCTGCGTCACCGGCGATATCGCGGCGGAAGGCGCGACTGAAGCCTATCGCCTGTTTACCCAGCAAATGCAGTTCCTGGAATTACCTTACCAGTGGCTGCCGGGCAACCACGACGACGCCCGCGTCATCCAGGAGGGTTTCACCGCCGCCCCCTACTGGCCGCTGCTGGAACTGGGCGACTGGCGCGTGATTTCCCTCAACACCGCGCAACCGGAGCGGGTGGGAGGGCATCTCGCCGACGAAGAACTCGGCTTTCTGGCGCACTGCCTGGCGGAGGATCCGCTGGCCCCGACGCTGCTGCTCATGCACCACCCGCCGATCCCGATCGGCTGCGCCTGGCTGGACGCCCAGCGCATCGACAACGCGGAGCATCTGGAAGCAATCCTGCGTCGACACGCCAATGTGCGCGGGATTTTCACCGGCCACGTCCATCAGGAATTCCACGCCCACTGGGCCGGCACCGAGCTGTACACGACGCCGGCGACCTGTTTTCAGTTTCGCGCGGCGAGTCGCGATTTCGCCCTCAGTGAGCAGCCGCCCGGCTATCGCCGGATCAACCTGCATGCGGATGGCTCCCTGACCACGGACGTGGTGTTCCTGGCGCAGGGTCTCACGCGCGTGGACAAGCAACTGGCCGGCTATTAGCAGGTTGCTGAAAAACTGCTGCGGGCACCATCTGCTTCGTTGCGCGGTGCTCGCTCCCTCGCCTATCGACTTGATAGGTCTCGGTCGCTGCGCGCCGTGCGCCTCGCATCTGGCCCCCTCGCGACGTTTTTCAGCAACCTGTTAGCGGGTAATGGCGGCTGATCAGCCGCTGACGAACTCAACCGCACCATCCCGCAGCCCGGCGCGGATCGTCTCGCCCGGCGCAAATTTTCCGGCGAGCATGGCCTGGGCCAGCGGGTTTTCGATGAGCTGCTGAATCTGCCGCTTCAGGGGCCGCGCACCGTAGACCGGATCGAAACCCGCCTCGCACAGCAAGTCCATCACCGCGTCGCTCACCTCAAGACCGTACTCGCGTTCCGCCAGACGGCGACGCAGATAGCCGAGCTGAATCTCGGCGATACCGCGAATCTGCTCCCGCGCGAGGGGATGAAACACCACCACTTCGTCGATGCGATTGATGAATTCGGGGCGGAAGTGGCTGCCCACCTCGATCATCACCGCCGCCTTCATTTTTTCGTAGTGTTCTTCACCGGCCAGACGTTGAATGATGTCGGAGCCCAGGTTCGACGTCATCACGATCACCGTGTTGCGGAAATCGACAGTGCGGCCCTGGCCATCGGTTAGGCGGCCGTCGTCGAGTACCTGTAACAGCACGTTGAACACATCGGGATGCGCTTTCTCGACCTCGTCCAGCAGCAAGACCGAATAAGGCCGGCGCCGTACCGCCTCGGTCAGATAACCGCCCTCTTCGTAGCCGACGTAACCGGGCGGTGCTCCGATCAGACGGGCCACCGAATGCTTCTCCATGAATTCCGACATGTCGATGCGCACCATGGCCTCTTCGGTATCGAACAGGAATTCGGCCAACGCCTTGCACAGCTCGGTCTTGCCGACGCCGGTGGGCCCCAGAAACAGAAAGGAACCGTTCGGGCGATTGGGATCCGAAAGCCCCGCCCGCGAGCGCCGCACGGCGTTGGCGACCGCGACCACGGCTTCCTCCTGGCCCAGCACCCGCCGGTGCAGGGCATCCTCCATGCGCAGCAGTTTTTCGCGGTCGCCTTCGAGCATCTTGGCGACCGGAATGCCGGTCCAGCGCGCCACGACTTCCGCGATCTCCTCGTCGGTCACCTTGTCGCGCAGCAAGTGCCGCTCCCGGGTCTCGGCCTCGCTGGCCAGAACCAGTTTGCGCTCAAGCTCGGGAATGATGCCGTACTGCAATTCGGACATCTTCGACAGATCACCGCCGCGACGGGCGGCATCAAACTCGTTGCGACGCCTGTCCAGCTCCTCGCGAATCTTGCCCGCTTCCTGCAGGGAAGCTTTTTCCGCCTTCCAGATTTCTTCGAGGTCGGAGTATTCGCGCTCGATCGCGGCGATGTCCGTTTCCAGATCGGCCAGGCGCTGCCGCGACTCCTTGTCTTTTTCCTTCTTCACCACCTCGCGCTCCATCTTGAGCTGGATCAGACGCCGGTCGAGACGATCCATCTCTTCCGGCTTGGAATCCATTTCCATGCGGATGCGGCTCGCCGCCTCGTCGATCAGGTCGATGGCCTTGTCCGGCAACTGGCGGTCGGTGATGTAGCGCTGCGAGAGTTTGGCGGCGGCGATGATGGCCGAATCGGTGATGCTGACATTGTGGTGTTTTTCGTAGCGCTCCTTGAGGCCGCGCAGGATCGCGATGGTGTCCTCTTCCGAGGGTTCGTCCACCAGCACTTTCTGAAAGCGTCGCTCCAGGGCCGCGTCCTTCTCGATGTACTGGCGGTACTCGTCGAGCGTAGTGGCGCCGACGCAGTGCAGTTCGCCGCGCGCCAGCGCCGGCTTCAGCATGTTGCCGGCATCCATGGAACCTTCGGCCTTGCCGGCGCCGACCATGGTGTGCAGTTCGTCGATGAACAGGATCACCTGGCCTTCGGCCTTGCCGAGCTCGTTGAGCACCGCTTTGAGACGCTCCTCGAACTCGCCGCGAAATTTGGCGCCGGCGATCAGCGTGCCCATGTCGAGGGACAGCACCCGCTTGTTTTTGAGGCCCTCGGGCACTTCACCGTTGATGATGCGCTGCGCCAGCCCTTCCACAATCGCGGTCTTGCCCACGCCGGGCTCGCCGATCAGCACCGGGTTGTTCTTGGTGCGGCGCTGCAAAACCTGAATGGTGCGGCGGATTTCGTCGTCGCGGCCGATCACCGGATCGAGCTTGCCGGCACGGGCGCGCTCGGTGAGATCGACGGTGTACTTGTCCAGCGCCTGGCGCTGGCTTTCGGCATCGGCACTCTGCACGGTTTCTCCTCCACGTACCTGGTCGATGACGGCTTTCAACTGCTGTTTGCCGCCGAATTTGTTGAGCGCCGCCGCCAATGGCCCGCTCTGATCGAAAGCCGCCAGCAGCACGGTTTCCGCCGCGATGAACTGGTCGCCCTGCTGCTGCGCCTGTTTGTCGGCGAGGTTCAGCAACCGCATCAGATCGGGCGAGATAGTGATGTCGCCGGTGGGATTTTTGATCACCGCCAGACGCTGCAACTGGGCTTCCAGCTCCCCTTCCAGACCCGCGAGATCGAATCCCGCCTGGGACAGCATGGGGCGCACCGAGCCGCCGGACTGGCGCAACAGCGCAATCAGCAGATGAACCGGCTCGACCGCCGTATGGTCGCGGCCGATGGCAAGCGACTGGGCATCGGCCAGCGCCTGCTGTAATGCGTTGGTGAGGCGATCCTGTCTCATGGTGTCACCAGGTGGTTGGGATGCCCGGCTATGTTGGGCGCGTCGGCAACAATTTCAATCGCTGCTGGTGCGGATTACTGCGCAGACCCTGCGCCGTATCAAGTGCCGCCGCGGTATCGTGTCGCGCTGGCACGGTCCCGGTGGATGCGCCACACTGTCCGGCACCTTGCGGCTGATCCGCGCCGAGCCCGTACCGGGGCACCGGCAGCGGGGCCGTAACAACCGGGAGACGGCCATGGGCGATGTCCTCGCATTCAAGCCACGCAAACCGCACAAGCTCGGTCTCTGTCAGCATGGCTTCCATGCCTGGGATATCTGCAAAGAGAAACAATTCGATGTCAAGGCCGGGAAGCTGATGACCGCGTATCAATGCTCGCGCTGTGGCGCGAAGAAAGTGAAAGCCACCTGAAGGCGATGTGCTGCTCCGCACCGGGCAATTTTTTCGCAATGGCGCCGCGCCCGGCGGCAGTGCCGAAGATCCTGTCCCGCACCACGCCGCGAACCGCCGCATGTGCGGCGCGGCACGCAGGGATGGCGCATGGAACGCTGCCGCGGAAAAACTAATGCCTTCCCTACCGTACCGCCGCGAAGGCAATGACCTGCTGATCGAAGTGCGCCTGAACGCGGTGCGGCAACTGTTCAACACGCTCGATCCCTCGCCGTTCCACGAAAAGGATCTGGATAGCGCCGCCGAGCACTACCTGGTGAGCGCGGTGGAGGAATTGCCCGCGGATGCGACTTTCAAAGTGGTGGTTCACCTGCCGGCGGCGGAACTGGCCACCGAGCAGGCCCGGCAGCTGCCGGAAGCCATCCACAACTATTTCGCCTGGCAGGCGAGCGAGGCCCAGCGGCGCTTGCGCGGTCACTTGCGCGAGGCCCGGGACGCACTCGTGATGGGCGCGATTTTTCTCGCCCTCTGCGTGACGATCAGTACCTTTGTCGGTAGCCACCTGGCAGGATTGTTGGCCGACTTCCTCCGCGAAGGCACCCTGATCATCGGCTGGGTGGCGCTGTGGCGGCCGGTGGATCTCTTTCTGTACGCCTGGCGTCCGCTGCGGCGCCAGCGGCGCAATCTGGAGCGCATCGCCGGCGCGCCCGTGGAACTGCGGTCGGACGACCGGCTGAGCGTCAGAGCATCGCGCTAAGATACAGGGGCGAGAACCGCGTCCAGCGTCGGCAGCCTCATGCGCCAGTCGCCGCGCTTCCCTCGATAGACCCAGCCCCGTACTTCAATCGACTGACCGCGCCAGGCGGCGAGCGTCTGTCGTTCCCAGTACTGCTGGTGTTCAGGGTAGATCACGGCGCGGAAACCGCCCTCGAACTCGATCCACCAGGTAGCGCCGAACAGAACCCGCTCGACCCGCCCGCGGACCCGCTGATAGCCGCCGTGCGTGATCGCCGTGCTGGCCGTCGGACCCGCTGCGGAAGGACTCCACAAGCCGAGATGTGCCGTGCGCGCAGTGCGCTCGGCGGCGCTCAGACACTCCGCCAAAGCCATATTGGGCGGTATGACCACCTGATAGACGAGACCCTGACGCAACAATTCCAGCTCGAGATTGCGCCCATCGCTGCTGACATGGGCGAGCAGGCGGCCATAGTGGTCGAGCCGTTCGCGATCGACATGCAGGGTGACGGCGGCTGCCGTGCGGCCGGTGCGATGATCGGCGCCGAGCAACTGTTCGAGCGCCGCCTTGGCAGCGCGCGCCAGCGGCTCAGCGGGGGCGCCCTCATGACCGAGTTCCGGGGCATTGATCCCCAGCATCCGCACATGGCGCCCATCGGCGAGTACCAGGGTATCGCCGTCGATCACCCGCGCCACCCGCGCCGTCTCGCCGGGTCCGGGCAGCTCGCACTCCGCAGCGCCCGCGCGGCCCGGACCGGCTGCCAACACCATGGCGACCACAACGAAAAACGCGCCCGAGGAAAATCCCCCGGGCGCGCCGCGAACGTTCATCTGACTTGGTGCAGGGCTATTTTTTTGCCGCCGTGGCACCGAAGCGCTTGTTGAAGCGGTCGATACGGCCACCGGCGTCGGCATTCTTCTGCTTGCCCGTATAGAACGGGTGGCAGGCCGAGCACACATCGAGATGGATATTCTCGGTGGAGGTGGAGCCGACCACGACCACATTGCCGCAACTGCACGTCGCGGTGAGCTTGCCGTAAGGGGGATGAATTTCTGCTTTCATGGGATTGTCTCTCGGACGTGACTTGCGTGCCGCCACCCGGTCAATTACCTTGCCGCCCCGGGTACCGCGCGCTCCGTGCCTGTGGGAGGGCGCATACTACCAGAAAGCGACTTTCGTTCAAGGCGCAAGCTGGCGTTCAAGGCGCAAGCTGGCGCTCAAGGCGCAAGCCCGTCACGCATCAGGCACACTCCGCGCATGGCTCCACCCTTTTGCTATCGAATTGCGGTTCCCTCGCCGTTGCGGCGCCTGTTCGATTACCTGCCTCCGGCAACCCCTGGCGACACCCTCAAGCCCGGCACCCGGGTACGGGTACCATTCGGAAAACGCGAGCTGACCGGGTTGATCATCGCAACGGCAGACGCCAGCGAGCTGGCCGTGGCGCAGTTACGGCCTGTCACCGCGGCGCTGGATTCCGAACCCCTGCTCCCCGACGAACTGCTGACCCTCGCGCTCTGGGCCGCCGACTATTACCAGTGCCCCATCGGGGAGGCGCTCGCCGCGATTCTGCCGGGGCCACTGCGCCACGGCGAGCCGCTCCCGGAGACCGGCACCTGGCACTGGCAGCTCAGCACCCGCGCGCTGGGACTGCCGGACACCGCGCTGGCGCGCGCACCGCGCCGGCAGCAGTTGTTCGCCCTGTTGCGGGACGGGCCACGTTCGGCGGCATGCCTGAAAAGCGCGGGCATTCCGGCCACGGCGATTCGCGCCCTCGCCGATGACGGCCTGATCGAGCGCGTGCGCGCCCATCCCGCGACCGCGACGGCGGCAGACGTGCTGCTCGCCGAAACACCGCCATCCCTGCATCCCGATCAGACACGCGCCCTCGCCGCCATCGCGCTGCACGGCTATCACGCCTACCTGCTGCACGGCGACACCGGGACTGGCAAGACCGAGGTTTATCTGCGCGCCATCGCGCAAGTGCTCCGCCAGGGACGCCAGGCGCTGGTGCTGGTGCCCGAGATCGGCCTGACACCCCAAACACTATCGCGGTTCAAGCAGCGCTTTCATTGCACGATCGCGGTGCTGCATTCCGGGCTCAGCGGCGGCGAGCGGGCCCGCGCCTGGGCGCAGGCCCGCGATGGCAGCGCCGGCATTGTGATCGGCACCCGCTCGGCGGTGTTCGTGCCCCTGCGCGCGCCGGGCATCCTCATCGTCGATGAGGAGCACGATCTCTCGTTCAAACAACAGGACGGCTTTCGTTATTCGGCTCGCGATGTCGCGGTCATGCGCGCGCGCAGCGCGGACATTCCCCTCGTGCTGGGCTCGGCCACACCTTCGCTGGAAAGCTTCCACAACGCCCGTGCCGGTCGCTACCGCCTGCTGCGGCTGAGCGGGCGGCCCGGCGATCGGGCGGCGCCGGATTGGCAACTGCTGGATCTGCGGCGCGGGAAGCTGAACGAAGGTATTTCCGCGCCCGCGGTCCAGGCCATCGGCACGGCACTCGCGGGCGGCCACCAGGTGCTGGTCTTCCTCAATCGTCGCGGCTACGCCGCCGCGCTGCTCTGCCACGATTGTGCGTGGATCGCGCGCTGTCCCCACTGTGAAACCCGACTCACTGTCCACATGACCTCGCGGCGGCTCATCTGCCACCACTGCGAATTCCGCCAGTCGCTGCCGGCCGTGTGTCCCGGGTGCGCCAGCGCCAACCTCCAACCCTTGGGCCAGGGCACGGAAAAAACCGAACTGATTCTGGAAAATCTGTTTCCCGGCGTACCCGTCATGCGTGTCGACCGGGATTCGACCCGGCGCAAAAATGCCTTGAACGAACTGTTCGACCGGCTCCACGAAGGCGCTCCCTGCATCCTGGTGGGCACGCAAATGCTCGCCAAGGGGCATCATTTCCCGGGAGTCACGCTGGCGGTGATCCTCAGCGCCGACGACGGTCTGATGAGTCCGGATTTTCGCGGCGGCGAGCGCATGGGGCAGTTGCTCACCCAAGTGGCGGGCCGCGCCGGGCGCGGCGAGCATCCCGGCACCGTGCTCGTGCAGAGTCACTACTGCGACCATCCGCTGATCGCGACCCTGATGCGACAGGGCTATAGCGCGTTTGCCGAGCAACTGCTGGAGGAACGCGCGGCCACTGGAATGCCGCCGTTTCGCGCGCTCGCCCTGCTGCGGGCCGAAGCGCGCGATCCCCGCCATGCCGAAGCGCTGTTGACGGCGGCGCGGCAGGCGGGAGAAGCACTGGGTCAGCCGGTATATTTTCTGGGCCCGCTGCCGGCGCCCCTGGAAAAGCGCGGGGGTCGCTACCGCTTTCAGCTCAGCCTCAACGCCAGCAACCGGGCCACGCTCCAGCGGTTGCTGACACCGCTGGCGCTGATGCTGGAGACCCTGCCCGCGGCGCGCGGGGTGCGCTGGAGCATCGACGTGGATCCCCAGGAAATGATGTGAGTCCGACTGCGCAAATCAGCGCACCCAAACAGCCGGATAACGCCAGATTATTTGCCTTTGTGGAAACTGAACGCGCGCCGCTTCTTCGCAATTTGACGCGGTGTCAATTCATTCTTGCGGCCGGCGAAGGGGTTCACCGTGGATTTCAGCTCGATGCGCACCGGCGTGCCGTGCAGATCCAGCTCGCGCCGATAGGTTTTTTCGAGGTAGCGGACATAGTGGTCCGGCAGGGCTTCGACCTGATTGCCGTGAATCACGATCAGCGGCGGATTGCGTCCGCCCGGATGGGCGAAGCGCGGCTTGACGCGGCGCCCGCGCACCATCGGCGGCGGGTGGGTCGCCACCGCATCCTTGAGAATGCGCGTCAGGCGATTGGTACTGTATTTGTCGGTGGCGGCCGCATGGGCCTTCTGGATCGAGGGATACAGATTGCCCACGGCGCTGCCGTGCAGCGCGGAAATGAAATGGATATCGACAAAATCGGCGAAGCGCAGGCGGCGCTCCAGTTCGCGCTTCACCCAGTCGCGCTGATCCACCTCCAGCCCGTCCCACTTGTTGATCGCGATCACCAGGGCACGGCCCGCCTCGATGCAATAGCCCAGCAGGTGCAGATCCTGATCGACCAGCCCCTCGCTGGCGTCGACCATCAGGATGGTGACATGGGCATCGTCGATGGCTTTCAGGGTTTTCACGATGGAAAATTTCTCCACCGCCTGATCGATGCTCTTGCGGCGCCGGACACCGGCGGTATCGATCAAGGTATAGGCTCGACCGCCGCGCTCGTAGTCGATATAGATGCTGTCGCGCGTGGTGCCGGGCTGGTCGAACACCACGACCCGCTCTTCGCCGAGCAGGCGGTTCACCAGGGTGGATTTGCCGACATTCGGCCGCCCCACCACCGCTACCCGGATGCTGGACGCCGCAGCCGGGAGGGCATCCGACGGCGTCTCCGGCAACGCGGCCATTACCGCGGTCAGCAACGCATTGACGCCCCGCCCCTGGGTGGAGGTCACCGGAAACACCTGTGCGAATCCGAGGCGATGGAACTCGGCCAGCACTACATCGGGATTGGTGCCGTCGATCTTGTTGGCGGCGAGAAACACCGTGGCGGAACGCTGGCGCAGGCGACGCGCCACATCTTCATCGATGCTGGTCAGGCCGTCGTGGCTGTCCACCATGAAAATGATGACATCGGCTTCATCCACGGCGCGAAACGACTGCTCCGCCATGGCGCTGTCGATGCCTTCCTCACGGCCGGTGATACCGCCGGTATCGATCACCACGAAACGGCGGCCGGCGAAATGCGCCTCGCCGTACTGGCGATCACGGGTCAGCCCGGGAAAATCGGCAACCAGCGCCTCGCGCGAACGTGTCAGGCGGTTGAAGAGCGTGGATTTGCCGACGTTGGGACGGCCGACCAGAGCGACGACGGGGAGCATGATTCAGGACGGAATGCGGCGCCCAGGGCGCGGACGCCGCATTCTACTCCTTACCCGATCGCCGCGCCCGTTCAGGGCGAGCGCAGCCCGTAGGCGGTCAGGTCGCCGCTGTTATCGAGCACATAGAGCCGCTCGCCATCGCTCGCCAGCGACGTGCTGACGCCGTCGCCATCCACTTTGACGCGGCCGACGATGCGGCCATCAACCTGTGACAGCAGATGCAGGTAACCTTCGACATCCGCCACCGCCACCACGTCGCCTATCGCTTGCGGCGCGGTGAGATTGCGCAGGCGCAGGTCGCGGTTGACCCACAGTTCCTGGCCGCCGGTAGCGCGCAGCGCGATCACCTGATCTTCGGCGCCGACGACGTAGAGCTGGTTGGTGCCGAGCGACGGGGCGCGATGACTCGACGCATCCCGTGCCCAGAGTTCGCGTCCGGTGCCCCGACTATAGGCCGCGACGCGGCCTTGGTAACTGACCGCGTACAGGATGTCGCCACCCAGCACCGCCGTATTCACATCCACCATGCGTTCAAGCTCGGTGCGCCCGCTGGGCAGGGCGACACGCGCCTCCCACACGACCGTACCGCTGGCGGCGTCGAACGCCACCAGCTTGCCATTGGCGAAGCCGACGACCGCCATCGTCTCCGCCATCACGGGCGCGGCCGTGGCGCGCAGGGTAAGCAGCGGGCGATCGCCCTCGTAGGTCCACAGTTGTTTTCCGGTCTGCACCGAAAATCCGAGCACCTTGGCGTCCTGCGTCTGTACCACCACCACATCGGCGTTGGCCGCGGGCGGCGCGAGCATCTCGCTGGACAGCGCCACGCGCCAGGCTTCTTCACCGCTGCCCGCGCGCAGGGCGACCAGATCGCCTTCGACCGTACCGACCAGCACCAGGCCGCCGCCCACCCCGACACCGCCGGTCAGCGGCATGTCGATATCGGCGCGCCAGCGACGCTCGCCCTCGGCGGCATCGGCCGCGATCACCCGACCATCCCGACTCGCGGCATAGACCACGCCATCGACAACGACCGAGACCAGGGTGGCATCCTGCGGCTCCTGCCCCTTGCCAACCCCGAGACTCCACAGGCGCTTGAGATCGACGCTGGCCTCGATTTTTTTGAGGTCGTTCGGCTCGCCCGCTTTCTTCTCCTTTTTTTTCTGCTCTTTCTTCTGTTTGTCAGTCAGTTCCTGGGAATCGCCGGCAGCCGCATCCGCGCCGGTCGCCACGGGCTCCGCCTCATCCTTGCCCCAGAATTTCAGACTGCCGCAGCCGGACAGGAGCAGCGCGAGCGCCAAAGGTACGAAAATCCGCTTCACGGCGTCGCCTCCTGGGCGGCAACCTGCGCGGGTTGCACCTGATTGAGTTTGATTTCGAGCAGGGATTTCAACACCCCGTCGCGGGCATCGAGATGCTCCAGCGCGGTCTGATAATCAGCGCGCGCGGCATCGGTTTCACCGCGCAGGAACCGGATATCGCCCCGTGCTTCCGCAAATAGCCCAACCATGGCGTCGGGCACCTTGTTGTCGGGCGGATTGGCATCCGCCATGGACAGGGCTTCGTCGTATTTTTCCTGGGCGGTCAGCACCCTTGCCAGGCGCAGCCGGGCAATCTGGGCAAGCTCTTTGTCATGACTGTCCTGCATGACCGCCCGCAGCTCCGTGGCGGCGGCATCCAGATCGTCCCGGGCGACCGCCAGCCGCGCGAGCAGCAACCCCGCGAGCGCGGCGTACTGAGTGCGGCCGTAATCGGTCTTGAGCTTCTGTGCCGCCGCGGCCATGGCATCGAGACGCTTCGGCTCCATATCCTGGAGCGCGGCGCTGGTGACTCCCGCCATCATTTCCTCATAAATCACGGACGCGGCTTCGGCCGTGCGCGCGCGCGCTCCCTGCCACTGTTGCCAGCCGAACCAGCCCCCGACCACCAGCGTCAGCGCGAGCGCCACCGGTGCTCCGTACTGTTTCCACCAGCGCCGCAGCGCATCCAGTTGTTCCTGATCGGCGTGATAATCGGCCATGGTTTGCTCTTGGTTCAGTTGATGTTCAGGTGGAAAGTCAGACCGCTGCGCGCGGGCATTCCCGCCGCAACAGCGCGATCAACGCATCCAGGGCGAGCGATTCCTGGGGCAGGTCCCGACGCAGGTACTTGAGCGTGACGCGCCCGCTCGCGACTTCATCTTCGCCCAGGATCAACGCAAACGCCGCGCCACTGCGATCGGCCCGTTTCATCTGGCTTTTCAGGCTGCCCCCGCCGCAATGGCTCTGGAGGCGCAGGTGCGGCACGGCATCGCGCAACCGCTCGGCGATCTGGAGCGCCGCAACACCCACGGCGCCCGCGACCACGAAATACGCATCCAGCGGCTGCTCACCGGCACCCTGCGCGACGCCGGCGGCCTCCAGCAGCAGCACCAGACGCTCAAGGCCGATGCCGAAGCCGATGGCGGGCGTGGCGTCACCGCCGAGCTGCTCGACCAGGCCGTCGTAGCGGCCGCCGGCACAGGCCGTGGCCTGAGCGCCGAGCCGGTCGCTGACCCACTCGAACACCGTCTTGCCGTAGTAATCGAGGCCCCGCACCAGGCGGTTGTTGACGCTGTAGCGGATGCCCGCTGCCTCCAGCAGTGCGCACAAGCCGGCGAAATGGTCGCGGGACTCGGCATCGAGATAATCCGCCAGCACGGGAGCGGCGCCCAGGATTTCCCGGGTGCGCTCCACCTTGCTGTCGAGAATGCGCAGCGGATTGGTGTCCAGCCGACGCTGACTGTCGGCGTCGAGTTCGCTCCGATAGCGCTCCAGATAGGCCACCAGCGCCGCGCGATAGGCCGCGCGGGAAGCGCCGTTGCCCAGTGAATTGAGCTGCAATTCCAGGTACTCGCGAATACCCAGGCGCCGCCACAGACGCTCGGTCATCGCCAGCATTTCCGCGTCGATATCGGGGCCCGGCAGTCCGAACACTTCGGCACCGACCTGGTGAAACTGGCGCAAGCGGCCTTTCTGGGGTCGTTCGTGGCGGAACATGGGGCCGCGGTACCAGAGTCGCTGCACCTGGTTGCGCAGCAACCCGTGCTGGGAACCGGCGCGCACGCAGCCGGCCGTGCCTTCCGGCCGCAGCGTCACGCTCTCGCCGTTGCGGTCGATGAAGCTGTACATCTCTTTCTCGACGATGTCCGTGACTTCGCCCATGGAGCGCCGGAACAGCTCGGTATTCTCGAGCAGCGGAAAGCGGATTTCCTGATAGCCATAACCGGTCAGAAGCGCCGCCAGGGTCGCTTCGAGATGCTGCCAGACAGGCGTCTCGCCGGGCAAAATATCGGTCATCCCGCGCAGGGACTGCATCGCGTTCAAAAGAGTACCTGGGTTCAGCCGCGGGCGATGATGGAGGCGTCCCGCTCGGCGCGCGCGCGGATTGTAGCGCGAATGTGCTGTTCGAGCTGATCGACGAGATCGGTCTTGTCGAGTTTTTGCAGGACTTTGCCGTGCGCGTACAGCAGATGCCGGGGTGTGCCGCCGGTCAGGCCGATATCGGCCACCCGCGCCTCCCCGGGACCATTGACGATGCAGCCGATGACGGCGACATCCAGAGGTTCGGTGATGTCTTCCAGACGCTGCTCCAGCGCATTCACGGTGCTGATGACATCGAAATTCTGCCGCGAGCAGCTCGGACAGGCGATCAGGTTGATGCCCTTGGTGCGCAGGCGCAGACTTTTCAGCAGATCCCAGCCCACTTTCACCTCTTCCACCGGATCGGCGGCGAGCGAAATACGCAAGGTGTCGCCGATGCCGTCGAGCAACAGCGCGCCGAGCCCGACCGCGGACTTCACGGTCCCCGCGCGCAGGCCGCCGGCTTCGGTGATACCCAAGTGGAGTGGGTTGTCGATTTGACGGGAGATCTCGCGGTAGGCGGCCACCGCCATGAACACATCCGAAGCCTTGAGACTCACCTTGAAGTTGTGAAAATCGAGCCGATCCAGAATGTCGATATGGCGCAGCGCGGACTCCACCAACGCCGCCGGCGTCGGCTCGCCGTATTTGACTTGCAGATCCTTTTCGAGCGATCCCGCATTGACGCCGATGCGGATGGGAATGCCGAGATCGCGTGCCTTGCTCACCAGTTCCCGCACCCGCTCTTCGCGGCCGATGTTGCCCGGGTTGATGCGCAGGCAGTCGACACCGAGATCCAGTACGCGCAGGGCAATCCGGTAATCGAAGTGGATATCCGCCACCAGCGGTACATCGACCTGGCGGCGAATGGCGCCAAAGGCCTCGGCCGCCTCCAGCGACGGCACCGACACCCGCACGATATCGGCGCCGGCACGCGCAATGGCGTTGATTTGCGCCACCGTGGCGAACACATCCGTGGTTTCGGTGTTGGTCATGCTCTGCACCGAAATTGGCGCATCGCCCCCGACCGGGACTTTTCCCACCAGAATCTGCCGCGTGCGTCGCCGCACTATGGGACTGTCACGCTCCACGATAGTTACCCACTGCGGTCAACCGTTGAGGTCAGACATTGAGGTCAGACATTCCGTTCGGACATTCCGTTCGGACATTGATGTCACTGAAAAATCACCCGCAGCAGCGCACCCAGGATCAGCACCACGACCGCTCCGCCAGCCAGTAGCCAGGCGCGCCGCAGCCCGCGGGCCTGGCGTTGGTGACGAACCGCACCATCGCTTTCGCTGCGGTGCGCACCGTACCGGACATCCAGATCGTCGACCAGCGGCTGTGCCGCAATGCCCAGCAACGCGGCATAGCGGCGCACATAGCCGCGCACGTAAACCGCTTCCGGGAGCTTCGCATAATCGTCGGCTTCGAGCGCCGCGAGCGTTCGCAAGGAGATACAGCTTCCGGCAGCGATCTGCTCCAGCGTCATGCCGCGCTCGGTACGCGCCATGCGCAACCGGAACCCGGGCAGGGACACTGCGACATCGGCATCACTGGGGTTGGCCACGGTCCTTGATCCATTTTTGGTAGTCCACGGCTTCGCGGGAATAAGGGAACAGTTTGCGCAACGCCATCCCCTTGCTGGCGACGCCGTCGGCGTTGCCAAAAGCATCTTCCAGCCGCACCGCCAGCCACAGACTGCGGGCGGAAGGCTGGATCAATTGCGTATGACGATCAAGAAACCGTTTCGCCTCGGGAAAGTCTCCCTGGTCGAAATACAGGCTGGCCAGCTCCAGATAGGGTCCGGGCAGCCCCCTATCCAACGCCATGGCGCGCTCCCAGGCGTCCTTGGCTTCACCGGTCTTGCCGAGATTTGCAGCCACCGCCCCCAGACTCAGGAATACCTGGGGCCGGAGCTGATAATTCACATCGCGGGACGCCAGATTGAACTGCTCGTAGGCTTCCTCTACCCGATTCTGGGTAACGAGAAAGACTGCGTAGTTGTTGCGCGCCTGGGTAAAGTCGCGATCGTAGGCGAGGGCTTTCTTGAAATATTCCTCCGCGCGCGCGCTGTCGCGTTCGAGTTGGTAGAGCAGGGCCATGCCATTGTTGGCGGCCGGCGAGCGGCTGTCGATTTCGAGCGCGCGCAACAGATTGAGGCGCGCCTGGTCACGGTTGTTCTCGCCGATGTAGCCCAGACCCAGCTCAATGTAACTGTTGAGCGCGTCCTGACGCTTCTCAGCGCCGGTTTTCTCCCCGGAAGAGGCGGTCAGGGTCTCGCTGCTCGTCGTGGTCGTGGTGGTACACCCGACCGCCAGCAGCGCGCCGGCAATCACCGCGGCAATACCACAGCGCCAAGGCTTACCCACCGACGATCCTCACGATCTGTTCGTCTCCCATGTCCCGCTGGCGGTAACGTTCGCTGCGTCGGGTTCGATCATTGACGTCACCGGCCAACTGTCCACAGGCGGCGGCGATATCGTCGCCGCGCGTGGCCCGCACCGTCACAGTGTAACCCTGGGCGGCAAGGATTTCCTGAAACCGGGCAACGGCAGCGGGCGTGACACGCCGGTACCGGGTGCCGGGAAACGGGTTGAAGGGAATCAGATTGATCTTGCAGGGTGTATCCCGCAGCAGGTCACCCAGCTCGCGCGCCAGCTCGACGCTGTCGTTGACGCCATCCATCAGGGTGTACTCCACGGTGATGCGGCGCCGGGTGTCCGGCAACTTGCGCAGATAACCCCGCGCGGACTCGAGCAGGCTGGCAATGGGGTATTTGCGATTGATCGGCACCAGCTCGTTGCGCAGGGCGTCGTTGGGCGCATGCAGGGAGATCGCCAGGGAGACGTCGGTGACATCGCCCAGCCGGTCCAGCATCGGCACTACGCCGGCGGTGCTCAGGGTGACGCGGCGCTTGGACAGTCCATAGGCGTTGTCGTCCATCATGAGGTTCATGGCCGCCACCACGTTGTCGAAATTGAGCAGCGGTTCGCCCATGCCCATCATCACGGTGTTGGTGACGCGGCGTTCGGACTGCCCGGCAAAGTTGCCGAATGCCTGGTTGGCGATCCACAACTGGCCGATGATTTCGGCGGCGGTAAGGTCGCGGTTGAAGCCCTGCTTGCCGGTGGCGCAGAAGCTGCAATCCAGCGCGCAGCCGATCTGGGACGAGATGCAGAGGGTGCCGCGACCGCGCTCGGGGATGTAGACGGTTTCGATGCAATCGCCGCCATCGGTGCGCACCAGCCATTTGCAGGTGCCGTCCGCGGCATCCTCCTGCCGCACGACCTCGGGGGGGCGCACTTCGGCGATCCGGGCGAGCTTTTCCCGCAGCGGCCGCGCGAGATCCGTCATCACGGCGAATTCCGTCGCGCCGCGCTGGTGGATCCATTTCAGGACCTGGAGGCTGCGAAAGCGGCGTTCGCCGATCGCTTCGAAAAAGTCCCCCAGCGCACTGGCGGTCAATCCGAGCAAATTGGTCCGACTCACTCCGCCTCCCGGAGTCACTCCGCGCTCAGCGCGCGCAGATCTCCCCACCGGTGAAAAAATACGCGATTTCGCGCTGGGCCGACGCCGGCGAGTCCGAACCGTGCACGGCGTTGGCATCGATGGATTCGGCGAAATCGGCGCGAATGGTGCCTGCGGCCGCCTCGCGCGGATTGGTGGCGCCCATGAGCTCGCGGTTCCGCGCAATGGCGTCGTGCCCTTCGAGTACCTGTACCACTACCGGACCGGAAGTCATGAAAGCCACCAGGTCGCCGAAAAAGGGCCGCTCGCGGTGTTCCGCATAAAACCCTTCGGCCTGCTCCGTTGACAGACGCAGCATCCTGGCGGCAACCACGCGCAGCCCGGCACGCTCGAAACGCCCCACGATCTCACCGATCACATTTTTGGCTACGGCATCGGGCTTGATGATGGAAAGGGTGCGCTCGATCGGCATTGACATGGACTCCAGTTGCTCGGGATCGCGCCAAGGGCGCCGCCCCGGGGGAAGGGGCCGGAATTTTACTCTCCCCCTGCCGGCCGGCACAAGGAATTACCCGTTCAGGCGGCTTCGCCCAACAGCCGCCGAAACCGGTTCACGGGCACCGGCATGCTGTAGAGCGCGCCCTGGTAGGAGTCGCAACCTATCTGCCGCAGCAGATCGAGCACCGCGGAATCTTCGACGCCCTCGGCAATGACCTTGAGCCCGTACTGCCGCGATACGCCCAGCATCGCCTCGACGATGCCGCGCGCGTCGGGATCGCGGTGCAGGTTGCGGACGAACTCACGGTCAATCTTCAGCCAGTCGAAGGGCAGACGACGCAGGGCAATCATGGACGAATAACCGACGCCGAAATCGTCCACGGCAAAGTGCGCACCGAGGGATTTGATCGCCATCATCTTGGCGATGGCGCCTTCCACATCCTCCATCGCCAGGGTTTCGGTAATCTCGAAGTTGATCAGGGCGGGATCGATGTCGTAACAGCGCAGGCTGTGCTGGATAACCTCGACCAGGCGGGGATCCCGAAACTGGCGCCGGCTGATGTTGATGCCGAGATGCATGTCTTCACGCCAGATGCCCGCCTCGATGAATCCGCGCAGGCTTTCGCAGGCGGTGCGAATCACCCAGTGCCCGACATCGACGATCAGCCCCGAGGCTTCCAGCAGCGGGATGAATTCGGCGGGCATGCTGGTGACCCGGTCGCTGTTCACCCAGCGCAACAGCACTTCGCCACCGACCAGGCGGCCGTCGTTGACATCCACCAGCGGCTGCACGAAGAGGGCAAATTCCTGGTTATCCACCGCCTTGCGCAAGCGGGTGTTGAGCGACACCTGGCGCAGCGCCTTGGCGGCGATACCACGATCGAAGAATGCGCAGCTGTTGCGCCCCTTGCGCTTGGCTTCGTACATGGCGGTGTCGGCGTATTGCAGCGCCCGCTCGGGATCCAGCGTCGCGTCGGTGATCAGTGAAATACCGATACTCGCGGTAAGGACGAATTCATTGCCTTCATGAAAATTCGGCATCGACACCCGCTCCCGCACGGCGTCGGCCAGCAACCGGGCGCGGCCGGCGGCCTCGGTAACGCTTTCGGCAATATTGGGAACAAACAGGACAAACTCGTCGCCGGCCTGGCGCGCCAGAAACGCGCCGGGCGCGGTCGTCGACGATTCCGCGAACGGTGCAAGCACGCGCGCGACCTTGACCAGAACCTGGTCACCCACATCGTGGCCCCAGGAATCGTTGATGTCCTTGAAATGGTCCAGATCGATCAGCATCAGGGCGGCACAACCCGTCGCAGGTCGCTCGGACCGCAGCGCCCGCAGATGCTCGACCATCGCAAGCCGGGTCGGCAGGCGCGTCAGCCCGTCGCGATAGGCCGCACCGCGCGACAAGTCGGTGCCACCGAGCTTGCGCAGCACGCCCTCGCGCGAGGGCAACTGCCGAGCCAATACCGACACGCCATCCCTCGCGCACAAGGGCCTCGCGCTGACGGGAGCCTCGATCTGGATCGGAGTCTGGGCAGACAGTGTCACCACCAGCTCCTGAACGCGATCCGGTGGAGGCGCACCCAGATCGATCCGCAAATACTGCACCTCGCCCCCGGCGCGCAGTATCCAGGGAATACTGTCCACCCCGTCGGCCATGGCGGTGACGATCCGCTCCTTGAACGCCGCCAGCACGACGGGTTCCGCGGGCTCGCAGATGTCGAGGGCCGTCCCCTCCAGCCGCCACTGCTCGCAGCCAAGCAGCGCGCGGGCCGCCGGATTGGCTTCGATGCACACCCCATGGACGAAGAACAGCACCCCGAACGGGGCGTTGTCGACGAGCCTCCGGTACGCATCGATCCTCATATCGCTCACTGGTGCGGTTTCGAACGGGGTGGCACTGATGCCGCCAAGCCGCGCTCTGGAAACCCGACACCATATCCCCGCGGCCAGGCAGGAACGGGGGCTGCCCTCATGTCGGCTCCATTGCTGAATCCAAGGCCAGCGCCTCGTCCACCGCATCGTCCTCGGGGTCGTTCCCCTGTAGGTGTCGGCGAGTATAACGTCATACGCACCATCCCAAATGCCCCTGCCGACTCTGACCAGGCGTTACCTGACCGCCACCGGCTTGGCAGTTTTTCAGCAAGCTGTTAGCGGGAGCGCGAGAGGCCGGACGCGCGCAGCCGTCCCAGAATGTCGCGAAGCGTCGCTGCGGCATGATCGATCTCCTCCGCGGTGGTGAAGCGGCCAATGCTGAAGCGCAGGGCGCTGAAGGCAAGCGCATCCTCGATACCCAGCGCGCGCAGGACATGGGAGGGTTCGAGGCTGGCCGAGGTACAGGCCGAACCCGTGGACACCGCGAGATCCTTGAGCGCCAGCAGCAGGGATTCGCCGTCCACGGCGCCGAAGCTCAGATTGAGAATACCCGGCACGCACTGCGTCGGACAGCCATTCAGATACACGTCCCCGAGATCGCGGACCGCGCTCCAGAATCGCTCGCGCAAGGCACCGATATGCGCACCATCGGCCGCCATCTCCGCACCCGCAATTCGGAACGCTTCCCCCATGCCGGCGACCTGGTGCGTCGCCAGGGTGCCCGATCGCATACCGCGCTCGTGCCCCCCGCCGTGCATCTGCGCCCGCAACCGCACGCGGGGTTTGCGGCGGACGTAAAGGGCGCCGACACCCTTGGGGCCATGGATCTTGTGCGCGGAAAACGACATCAGATCCACCGCGAGGCGGGACAGATCGATGGGGATCTTGCCGGCGCTCTGGGCCGCATCCACATGGTACGGAACGCCACGCGCACGACAGATTTCGCCGATGGCGGCGATGTCGTTGATGGTGCCGATCTCGTTGTTGACGTGCATCACCGACACCAGAATGGTGTCGTCGCGCAGGGCCGCCGCCACTGCCCCCGGCTGAATCAGACCCTGTGCATCGGGGTCCAGGTAAGTGACGTCGAAACCCTCGGTCTCCAGATGCTGGCAGGTGTCGAGGACGGCCTTGTGCTCGATTTTTGAGGTAATCAGGTGCCGGCCCCGGTCGCGATGCGCCTGGGCGCAACCTTTGAGCGCCAGGTTGTCCGCTTCGGTGGCGCCCGACGTCCAGACGATTTCGCGGGGGTCGGCGCCCACCAGCTCGGCCACCTGCGCACGCGCCTCCTCGACCGCCGCCTCGGCCTGCCAGCCGTAACTGTGGGAGCGCGATGCCGGGTTGCCGAATACCCCGTCGGCGGTGAGGAACCCGGCCATGTGAGCCGCGACCCGCGGATCCACCGGCGTGGTGGCCGCGTAGTCAAGGTAGATGGGAAATTTCATGGCAACTCGGTTCATTGAGGACAGGAGAGAAAGCCCACCGCAGAGGCCACTCGGTTTCAGTACGGTTTCGCACATCCTTCCACCGGCGGCGTGGCGCCAGGCCCGGAGCAGCGCTGCCGGGCCGTCAGTCCCATCGCGCTTCCCCGGCGAATACCCCAACAAGCATCACCCGGCTTGCTGATCTTCGATCCGCGGGTCTACCGGCGCATCCTCGGCTTGCACAGCAACGCTGCCGCCCTGAACAGCACCGGCGGTGCGCAGCCGCCAGGCGAGATTCTGCACCCCGGTGAGCACGCCGCGCAGGATCGACAGCTCCATGCGGTCGGGCCGGATGCGCGCCAGCAGCCGGCGCAGCCGCACCATGGTCTGACGCGGATTGGCGGGATCGTGAAAGCCGATCTCCACCAGAACGCGCTCCAGATGCTGGAAATACAGATCGAGGTCGGCCGCCGGCGCCGGCGGTACGTCCCAATCCGGGGACTGTGTCTCACCGGACGCCGCCAGCGCGGCCATCCGCAGCTCATAGGTGAGCACTTGCACGGCGGCGGCCAGATTCAGCGAGCTGTAGTCGGGATTGGCCGGGATGTGCACGTGATAGCCGCACTGGGCCAGTTCGTCGTTGGTGAGCCCGCGGTCTTCGCGACCAAATACCAGCGCCACCTCGTGATGGGCCGCCTCCTGCCACACCCGCTGTCCGCATTCGCGCGGATCGAGCAGCGGCCAGGGAATGCGCCGCTCGCGGGCGCTGGTGCCGACCACCAGGCCGCAATCGGCCACCGCTTCGGCCAGACTCTCGACCACTGTGGCGCGCCCCAGCACATCGACGGCTCCGGCGGCACGCCAGAGCGCGCGCGGCGCCGGAAATTCCCGCGGCGCCACCAGATAAAGACGCTCCAGCCCCATGTTTTTCATGGCCCGCGCGGCGGCGCCGATATTGCCGGGATGGCTGGTATTGACCAGCACCACGCGTACGTTCGCAAACGAACCCATCATTGTTGGCACCCAGCCCAGATGGCAGAGCGGCAGTTTAGCAGAGCGCGGGGACCAGCCGATCCGGCGGGATGCGGCTCTGCTAAACTGCGCGCCCGCTTCCACCCGTCCGGACCCAGCAATGCAACCGATGCTGACCATTGCCCTGCGCGCGGCCCGCGCGGCCGGTGACCTGATCCAGCGCGCGAGCGGCCGCATCGACCGGGTGCAGGTCGATACCAAGGGACAGCACGATTTCGTCACCGAAATAGACCATGCCTCGGAAAAACTCATCATCGAGCAGCTCCGCCGCGCCTACCCGGACCACAGCTTCATCGGCGAGGAATCGGGAACCCTGGTGGGGCGCGACCCCGACAGCGAGTGGATCATCGACCCCCTCGACGGCACCACCAACTTCATCCACGGCATTCCCCACTACGCCGTATCGATTGCGTTTCGCCACTGCGGCCGCCTGCAGCACGGCGTCGTCTACGATCCGGCCAAAGGCGAGGAATTCACCGCCAGCCGCGGACATGGCGCGTTCCTCAACGGCAAGCGCATCCGGGTATCGGGGCGGATCAACGCCGCCGGCGCGCTGTTCGCCACCGGCATTCCCTTCAGCGGCGCGCCCTTTGCCGAGATGGACGCCTATCTGGACTGCCTGCGGGAACTCGCCGCCGACTCCTCGGGCATCCGCCGGATGGGCGTCGCCTCGCTGGATCTGGCCTACGTCGCCGCCGGACGCTGTGACGCCTACTGGGAGATGTTCCTCAAGCCCTGGGACATCGCCGCCGGCGTGCTGCTGGTGCGCGAAGCCGGCGGGATGGTGAGCGACTTCCAGGGCGGCGACGGTTATCTCGACTCCGGTCATGTGGTCGGCACCACGCCGCGCATCTTCAAGCCCACGCTGCAGATTGTGAGCCGCCATCTGGGGCATCTCGGCTGATGCCGGCGCCGGATGCAACCGTTCGCCCCTGTCACCATTCCGTCAAAGAGCTGTTATATGGTCTCCGCGTTATCCTGCACCCAGGGACCGATCGGAGACCCCCATGCTCGATGTGGAAAGCTTTGTTCAGGAGCGTTACCCGCGCTTTTTTGTCGATCGCCCGCTGCTCGCCAAACCCTTGGTCACGGCGCTGCGGCTGCTGTTTCACGAAAAGGAGATCCGGCAGTTCGAGGCCAGCTATCCACACCTGAAAGGTTTTGACTTCGTCGAGCAGGTGCTCGACTACTTCGATTTTTCCTGCCGGCTGCGCGATCGCGAGCGCCAGTACATTCCGACACGCGGCCGCGTGGTGATCGCCGCCAACCATCCCATCGGCTCGCTCGACGGACTGGCGCTGCTCAAACTGGTGCACGAAATCCGCCCCGACGTGAAGGTGGTCGCCAACGATGTGCTGACCACCATCAAGCCCCTGGGCAACCTGCTGCTGCCGGTGGACAACATGGGCGGCGACACACCGCGCCAGAATCTGCGCGCGATCCGCGAATTCATCGAGCGCGAGGGCGCCCTGATCATCTTCCCGGCCGGCGAAGTATCCCGCTTCGGCGCCAAAGGCGTGCGCGACGGCAAATGGCGCACCGGCTTCCTGCGCATCGCCAGCGCCACCCGGGCACCGATCCTGCCGGTGTATGTGGATGGCCGCAATTCGGCGTTTTTCTACGCCCTGTCCTTCCTCGCGCGGCCGCTGTCGACGCTGTGGCTGGTGCGGGAGATGTTCAAACAGGCCAAGCGCTGCGTCGATGTGCGCATCGGCCAGCCGATCGACTTTCGCAGCTATCAGCGCATCGACATCCCGCCCCGGCAAAAGGCCAAACTGTTCCGGCGCCACCTGTACCGTATCGGCAGCGACCGTCCCGGCCTGTTCTCCAGTGAAGTCGCCGTCGCGCAACCCGAGAACCGTCACCCGTTGCGCGCCGAAGTGCAGGCCTGCGCGCGCCTCGGCGCGACCGCCGACGACAAACAGATTTACCTGTACCGCCACCAGGGCGATTCCACCGTGATGCGCGAAATCGGCCGCCTGCGGGAACTGGCCTTTCGCGCGGTGGAAGAAGGTTCCGGACTGCGGCGCGACATCGACAGCTTCGACCCGCACTATCAGCACTTGGTGCTGTGGGACGAGCGGGAGTGGGAGATCGCGGGCGCCTACCGGTTTTGTCCGGCGAACGAGGGACTGCCGCTCTACACCCGCACGCTGTTCGACTTCACGGTCGGTATGAATCCCTACCTGGCGCAGGGCCTCGAACTCGGGCGCAGCTTTGTGCAGCCGGGGTACTGGGGCAAACGCAGCCTGGATTATCTCTGGTATGGCATCGGAGCCTTTCTGCGCCAGCACCCGCAGCACCGCTACCTGTTCGGGCCGGTCAGCCTGAGCGGCGCCTACCCGCGCCCCGCGCTGGAGCTGCTGGTGCATTTTTACCAAAGCCATTTCCCGGCACTGCAAACCCTGGCGGTGGCCAGGAACCCCTTTATTATTTCGCCGGAGCGGCGCGCCGAACTGAACACGCAATACCCGGGCACCTGCTATCGCGAAGAATTCCAGCAGCTCAAGCGCGAACTGGGGCAGATGAATCTCGGCATTCCCACCCTCTACAAACAGTACGCGGAACTGTGCGAATCCGGCGGCGTCCAGTTTGCGGGATTCAATATCGATCCCGGTTTCGGCAACTGCGTCGACGGTCTGGTGATCGTCGATCTCGCGCGTCTCAAGGCTTCGCGCCGGGAGCGCTACCTCAACTGAGCGCCGCCGCATCCTGTTGGCGGACGCCCTCGGTGCTGGGCCGTGTACAATAGTGGCCGCACGCTGGCGGCCCACGATGAACGATCAGGACACCACCCACTTCGGCTATGAACGCGTCGCCCGCCCCGAGAAGGCGGCGCGCGTGGCGCATGTGTTCGACTCGGTGGCGTCCCGTTACGATCTGATGAACGACCTGATGTCGGGCGGTCTGCACCGACTCTGGAAGCGCGCGGCGCTGACCATGGCCGCGCTCCGGCCGGGCCAGAGCGTGCTCGACCTCGCGGGCGGCACCGGCGATCTCGCCGCCGCGCTCGCCGCCCAGGTCGGGTCCACGGGCCGGGTGGTACTGGCCGACATCAACGCCGCCATGCTCGGAGTCGGCAGAGACCGGCTGCTGGACAAGGGCATCGCGGGCAATGTCGCCTACGTTCAGGCCGATGCGGAGCAATTGCCGTTTCCCGCCGACAGCTTCGACTGCATCACCATCGCCTTCGGGCTGCGCAACGTCACCGACAAGGAGCGCGCGCTGCGCGCCATGCTCGCCGCGCTGAAACCGGGGGGACGCCTGCTGGTGCTCGAGTTCTCCCACCCCGCCAATCCGCTGGTCGCCAAGCTTTACGATCAGTATTCGTTCCAGATCCTGCCGCGCATGGGCAGTCTGGTCGCCGGTGACGCCGACAGCTACCGCTACCTCGCTGAATCCATCCGCATGCACCCCGACCAGGAAGGCCTGCGAGCGATGATGGCGGAGGCAGGTTTCGCGGACACCCGCTACCACAACATGACGGGCGGTATCGTGGCGCTGCATACCGGGGTCAAACCCGGCCCGTGATGATCGCGGCACTCGCCCGACAACAGGCCGCCCGACTGGTCAATCTCGCGCTCGATCAAAATCCGGCGGCGCGAGAGCGGCTGGCCGGCCTGGGTGATCTCCGTGTCCATATCCGGATCACCCAACCCCGCGCGACGCTGGCGCTGCGGATTCACGCGGGCGAAGTTGCCATCGACCCGCCCGGGGACAGCTCCGCCGATCTCGAACTGGCCGGCAGCGCGCCCGCGTTGCTCCACCTCGCCGTCAACCCGGACACGCCCATCCCGGGCGCGATAACCGTCACCGGCGACCCGGCTTTGCTCGCCAGCCTGCGCATCATTCAAGCTGAACTCGAACTCGACTGGGAAGGCAAACTCGCCACCCATGTCGGCGACACGTCCGCCCATCTGCTGGGCAGCGGCGTGCGCGGCGCGCTGCGCGAAAGCAGCGAGGCGCTGACCCGGGGCCGGGAGCTGCTCGTCAACTACCTCGCCGACGAATCCCCCGTGACGCCACCCGGCCCGCTGCACGGCTTGGCGCGCGCCGGCGCCGAAGCCGCGCTTGCCTTCGGCGACTGGCTCGGCGCGGGCGCGACATCGGTCACGCCACGCGCCGACGATTCGCACTGAGATGAACCCGGTCCCACGCGCCCTGACCATTGCCCGGGTGGTGATCCGCCACCGTCTGGACACGCTCGCCGCCGGCCTCAGCCTGCCCCTCGCCCTGCGCTGGCCACTGCGCCTGCTGGCGCTGCTGCCGGCGCCGCGACGGACGCGGGGCGAACGCCTGCGGCTGGCACTGGAGGCCCTGGGGCCGGTATTCGTGAAATTCGGCCAGGTGCTCTCGACCCGCCCGGATCTGATCCCGGCCGATATCTGCGCGGAACTGGAAAAACTTCAGGACACGGTCCCGCCGTTCCCCGGGGAAGAGTTCACCGCGCTGGTCGAAGCCGCGCTGGGCGCGCCCGTGGACCGGTTGTTCGCCCGGTTCGAGCGCACCCCGCTGGCGTCCGCCTCGGTGGCGCAAGTTCACGCGGCGGTGTTGTCCGATGGCCGGGAAGTGGTGGTAAAAGCCATTCGCCCCGGCGTGCAGGCCGTGATCGAACTGGACTGTGCATTGCTGCTGGCACTGGCGCGCGGACTCGAACGCTTCAGCGCCGAGGCGCGCCGGCTGCGCCCGGTCGAGGTCGCCCGCGACTACCGCGCCACCATCCTCGACGAGCTCGACCTGCAACGGGAAGCCGCCAACGCCGCCATCCTGCGCCGCAATTTCGCCGACTCGCCGCTGCTGTACGTGCCGGCGATCCATTGGCCGCTGTCGAATCAGAAAGTCATGGTGATGGAGCGCATCCGCGCCGTCGCGGTCACCGATGTCGCGGCGCTGCGCGCCGCCGGCGCCGACTTCCGGGTGCTGGCCGAGCGCGGCGTGGAGATTTTTTTCACCCAGGTGTTCACCCACAATTTTTTCCACGCCGACATGCATCCGGGCAATATCTTCGTGGACGTCCGGGAGCCGCGCCGACCCAGCTATGTCGCGGTGGACTGCGCCGTCATCGGCATCCTGTCCGACAGCGATCAGTACTATCTGGCGCGCAACATGCTGGCCATCTTCCGCCGCGACTACCGCCAGGTGGCCGAGTTGCACTTACAGTCGGGGTGGGTACCGGAAGGTACGCCGGTGGTCGAACTCGAAAGCGCAGTGCGGACCGTGTGCGAGCCCCGCTTCCAGCGACCGCTGAAAGACATCTCCCTCGCCTATCTGCTGATCGACCTGTTTCGCGTCGCGCGGCGCTTCGACGCCGAAATCCAGCCCTCCCTGGTGCTGCTGCAAAAGACGCTGCTCAATATCGAAGGCCTTGGCCGCCAGCTCTATCCGGACCTCGATCTGTGGCAGACCGCGCATCCGTTTCTGGAGCGCTGGCTGCGTGAACGTTTCAAGCCCACGCGGCTGCTCGAGCGGCTGAAACGCCACGGTCCGGAATGGTTGGAACAATTCCCTCAGGTGCCGCAACTGATGTTCGACACGCTAAAACGCATTGACGGAATCGAGCGGGCCCTGCGCGAGCGCCTGCCGGCGGAGACTCCCGCGGGCAGGCGCAACGCCACCCTGGGCGCACTCTGCGTCGGGAGTGCCGCGGGCATGCTGTTTGCCGCCAGTCCGTTGGCCGACGACACCTTGAAGGCCGCCAGCCTGGTGCTGGCCGGCCTCGGCGTACTCCTGTTGCTGACCCGGCGAAGCTGGGATAATCAGCGCCCGCCCCGGTGATGCCATGACCAGCGACTCCTCCCCGACCCGGTTCCTCGATGGCGTCACCTGGAATGCCGACGGCCTGGTGCCCGCCATCGCCCAGGACGCCGCCACGGGCGCGGTGCTGATGCTCGCCTGGATGAACCGGGAATCGCTCGCGCTCACCCTGCGGGAACAGCGCGCCGTGTACTGGTCGCGCTCCCGCGGACGGCTGTGGCGCAAGGGCGAAGAATCCGGCCATGTCCAGCGACTCGTCGATATCCGCCTCGACTGCGACGGCGATACCTTGCTGCTGAAAGTGGAGCAAGTGGGCGGCATCGCCTGTCACACCGGCCGACCCTCCTGCTTTTACAACGAATTCAGTGACGGGCAATGGCGGCCGGACAGCCCGGACCCCACCGCTGGAGGCACCGCATCATGAGCGATGTCCTGACCCGACTCACGTCCGTACTGGCGGCGCGCCGCCAGGCCGACCCCGAGACGTCCTATGTGGCGCGCCTGCATCGCGACGGGCTCAATAAAATTCTCGAGAAACTCGGTGAGGAATGCACGGAGACCCTGCTCGCCGCCAAGGATGCCGAGCGCAGCGGCGACACCCGCGCGCTGGTCGCGGAAACCGCCGATTTGTGGTTCCACTCGCTGGTAATGCTCGCCCACCTCGGCGAGAATGCCGACGCCGTACTGGCGGAGCTGGCGCGCCGTTTCGGCGTTTCCGGGCTGGACGAAAAAGCCAGCCGCAACCAATAAGCGGAGACTATCATGGGACTGGGCGGGATCAGTATTTGGCAATTGCTCATCATTCTGGTCATCGTGGTGATGATCTTCGGCACCAAGCGGCTCAAAAACCTGGGCAGCGATCTCGGCGGTGCCCTCAAGGGGTTCCGCAGCGCCATGGGCGACAGCAACAGCAAAGATAACGACAAGACGCCCGAGCAGGTGGAAGATGTCCGCCCAGGCAATGTCCAGGCGCGGGAAACCGTCGATGCGGATATCGACACCCACAAAAAGCCCTGACCCTCGGACGGGCCTTCACTCCCGGCCCGGAGCGCGCCCTTGTCCGACATCGGTTTTTCCGAACTTCTGCTGACAGTCGCGATTGCCCTGATCGTGATCGGCCCCAAGCGCCTGCCCGAAGCGGCGCGTTTCCTTGGCTACTGGACCGGCAAGCTGAAGCGGACGCTACAGACTGCGCGCAGCGACATGGAACGGGAGCTGGGCCTCGACGACATCAAACGTGAAGTTCACAACCAGCTGCGGCTGGAACAACTGGATGCCGAGCGCAAACAGGTCGAAGAAACCTTCAAACGTCACCAGAGCTTGCCGCCCAAACCCATAACACCCGCGCCGCAAGATCCCGATACCATCGATTTCATTGACGAAGATCCTGAACCCAGGACGACCGCCGGGGCGGATGACGCCAAGTCCGGTCGCCCGTGACCCCCATGCAAGCATGACCGACACTCCGGATACCGGTAACGAGGTGACTCTGGTCGAGCACCTGATCGAGTTGCGCAACCGCCTGCTGCGCTGCCTGCTGGGCATCGGCCTGCTGTTCGGCGGCATGTTCCCCTTCGCCAACCAGATCTACGACTATGTATCGGCGCCGCTGCGCGTCTATCTTCCCGAAGGTTCGTCGATGATCGCCACGGATGTGGCCGCGCCGTTCTTCGCGCCCTTGAAACTGACCTTCGTCGTCGCGATCCTGGGCGCGATGCCGGTAATCCTCTACCAGACCTGGGCTTTTGTGGCGCCCGGACTGTACAAACGGGAGCGCCACATCGCGCTGCCGCTGTTCGTTTCCAGTGTGTTGCTGTTCTACGGCGGCATGGCATTCGCCTACTACCTGGTGTTTCCCCTGATCTTTGGATTTTTTACCAGCGTCGGGCCGGAACACGTCGCGGTGATGACGGATATCACCCGCTATCTGGATTTCGTGCTGAAGCTGTTTTTTGCCTTCGGATTCGCTTTCGAAATTCCCGTCGCGGTGGTGATTCTGAGCTGGACCGGACTGGTCAATCCGCGAAGCCTCGCGGAGAAGCGCCCCTATGTCGTGGTGGGCTGTTTTACCGTGGGGATGCTGCTGACGCCGCCCGATGTGTTCTCGCAAACCTTGCTCGCGGTACCCATGTGGATGCTGTTTGAACTGGGGATTGTGTGCGGACGCTGGATTTACAGGGGAGAAACGCCGGATCCGGAGGATGCTGCCCTCGCCGACGAAGGCAGCTGATCGACAAGCCGGTTAACGGTCGCAACGATTGCGGTACACGTACTCCCAACTCAGCCGATCGCGCCTGCCGCCCGCAGCGCGGCAATGTCGGCATCGGAACACCCCACCGATTTCAGCACTTCGTCGGTGTGCTCCCCCAGCGCCGGCGCCGGTCGGCGCACGGTGCAGGGCTCACCCGCGAAGATGGCCGCCGGCCGCGTCTGACGCAGACGCCCACCCCGGGGATCGTCGTACTCGATCAATGCGCCCGCATGGCGGACACGGGGATCCTCGATCACCTCGTCCAGGGTATTGACCTTGCCGCAGGGAACCCCTTCGCGATCCATGCGCGCCACCACCTCGGCGGTAGTCAGGATACGCGTCTTGCCCTCGAACGCCACCAACAGATCGCCGTAGTTGCTGAAGCGCTCGAAAATCGATGCATAACGGCTTTCGTCGAGCAGGTGCGGCAATTCCAGCGCCCGACAGGCGCCCTTGAACTCCTCGTCACCCACCACTATGGTGGTGACAAAGCCATCGGCGGTCGCCAGCACCCGATAAAACTCCGCCAGCAGCGGCTTGGGCTGAAACCCCTCCGCACCCACGAAGCCGTGGTTCCAGAAGGCATCCGGCCACAGGAATTGCAGGCTCGCTTCCAGCATCGACACTTCGATATGGTGGCCGCGAACGCGGCCCGAAGCGCGCGCGAACAGCGCCGAGGAAATGGCCTGGGCCGTGGTCAGCGCCGCGATCTTGTCGCTCGCAATCGTCTTGACAAGCTCCGGCTTGCCGCCATGGCCCTGAGCGGCGGCAAAGCCCGCCGTCACCTGGATCACCGGATCGTAGACGCGCTGGTGCGCCGCCGGTCCGTCCGGGCCGAAACCGGAAATCGACACATAGATGAGATCGGGATTGATGTCGTGCAGGTCCTCGTACCCGTAGCCACTGCGGTCGAGGGCCCCCGGCCGCGAGTTCTGCACGAACACGTCGGCGGTCTTGATCAGTTCATACAGCCGCGGCCGCAACTGCGGACTCTTGAGATCAACCGCCAGCGAGCGTTTATTGCGATTCATGGCGGCGTTGTAGCCGCTCACGCCGCCGCGCACGCCACCCACATGGCGCGACGGATCGCCACGGCCGACGGTTTCGAGCCGGATCACGTCGGCGCCCTGATCGGCCAGGATGCCGGTGGCGAAGGGTCCGGATGCATTGGTGGTCACTTCAACGATACGAATGCCTTTTAGTGGCTCCACGGTCATGTCCCCCGTCGTTTATTGCGTGTTTTGTAGTCAAGCCATCCGCAGCGCCCCCACCGCGCGGCCGGGGGCTGTCTTGCTCAAAGTGCGCCCATCATCCACGCGAACAATAATGCGCAACCGCTGATCAGGCTGACCACGATCCACAGCACCAGCAGCAATCGCAGCGGACGGAACGGCTGGCGCTCGACCTGATGAATCGGGGAATTGAGATATTCCCGCACCCGCGCGAGATCCTCTTCCGACAAATTGGGCTTCTCGATCATCGTGCAACTCCGCCGCTGGGCTCGTGCGAGCCGGGAACATCATTCGAGCAAAAAGGCCTGCTCGCTCATCGCCATCAGTGATTCGGCACCCGTGGCCATGGTCGCCACCAGGGTGCGGGTACGCGGCAAAATTTTCTGGTAGTAAAACGCCGCGGTTTGCAGCTTGGCCTGGTAAAAATCGGCTTCCGCGGTACCCGCGGCGAGGGCCGCGCTGGCCACCCGCGCCGCTCGCGCCCACAGGTACGCAAGCGTGACATAGCCAGCGTACATCAGATAGTCGAACGCGGCGGCACCCATCTCTTCCGGATCCTTCCGGGTGCGGGCGCCGATCTCGCGGGTGATCTGTTCCCACTCCGCCACCAGCGCCGCCAGCGGTTGCACGAACGGCCGCAGCGCCGGCTCTTCCGCGCAGTCGCGGCAAAAAGCGCCAATGCGCTGGAGATGAGGCACGAGCGCGGCGCCCTGACTGGCCAGCACCTTGCGTCCCAGCAGATCGATCGCCTGGATGCCGTTGGTGCCCTCGTAGATCATGGCGATACGGGCATCGCGCAGATTCTGCTCCATGCCCCACTCGCGGATGTAGCCGTGGCCGCCCAGTACCTGAATGCCGAGGCTGGCGGCTTCAAAGCCGACTTCGGTGCAAAAGGCCTTGGCGATCGGCGTCAGCAGCGCCAGCATGTCCTCGCCGCGCTGGCGTTCGGCGGGATCCTCGGCCAGGTAGGCAATATCCACTTCCCGGGCCAGGTACTGGATCAGGAGCCGGGTGCCTTCCGCGAAGGCCTTGATGGTGAGCAGCATGCGCCGCACATCGGGATGCACGATGATGGGATCGGCGGCGCCCCCGGGATTCTTCGGCCCGCTCAGCGAGCGCATCTGCAGGCGATCGCGGGCGTAGCGCACCGCGCCCTGCAGGGCGCGCTCGGAATGAGCCACGCCCTGCACGGCAGTGCCGATGCGCGCGATGTTCATGAAGGTGAACATGGCGTTCAGGCCGCGATTGGGTTCGCCAAGCAGAAAGCCGCGCGCATTGTCAAAGTTGATGACCGCGGTGGCGTTGCCGTGAATGCCCATCTTGTGTTCGAGCGAACCGCAGGAGACGCCGTTGGCGGCGCCCGCATTGCCGGCCGCGTCCGGCAGCCGCTTGGGCACCGCGAACAGCGAAATGCCCTTGGTGCCGGGCGGCGCATCGGGCAGTCGGGCCAGCACGATATGCACGATGTTCTCCGCCAGGTCGTGCTCACCGGAGGAGATGAAAATCTTGGTGCCGTTGATGCTGTAGCTGCCATCGACCTGCGGGTCCGCGCGGGTGCGCAGCAGGCCGAGGTCGGTGCCGGCGTGGGCCTCGGTCAGACACATGGTCGCCGTCCACTCGCCCGAAACGGTTTTGGGAAGATAGATTTTTTTCAGTTCTTCGCTGGCATGGGCGGTGATGGTGAGTCGCCCGCCCTTGGCCAGAAACGGGTACATGCTCCAGCCCCAGTTGGCGGAACCGACAAATTCGTTGAGCACGCTTTCCAGGGATGGCGGCAGACCCTGACCGCCGTATTCCACCGGGCCGGTGAGCGCGGGCCAGCCGCCTTCCACGTACTTGGCATAGGCCTCCTTGAACCCCGCCGGAGTGCGCACACCCTCGGGACTCCAGGTACAGCCCTCTTCGTCGCCACTGCGCCACAGGGGGGCGATTTCTTCTTCACAAAGCTTGGCAACCGCCGCGTAAATGGCTGCGATCAGCTCGGCATTCATTTCCTCGCAGCCCGGCAGGCGCTGCCACAGCGCGGGAAAATCCAGTACCTCCTCGCGGACGAACTGCATGTCCCGAACCGGTACTTTGTAATCCGACATCATCGATCTCCAGGTTCGTTGGCGCACCCAGTTTAGGCAAGCTTGGCGGCAGGGAACAGCGCGCGCCGGCGGTTTCCGGCGACTCTCCGGACTAGCAGCTTGTTGAAAAACGTCGCGAGGCGGCCAGATGCGAGGCGCACGGCGCGCAGCGACCGAGACATATCAAGTAGATAGGCGAGGGAGCGAGCACCGCGCAACGAAGCAGATGGCTGCCGCAGTAGTTTTTCAACAAGCTG
>CAMTUJ010000013.1:0-34032 GCA_947084925.1 uncultured Gammaproteobacteria bacterium | reverse complement strand
TGCTGAAAAACGTCGCGAGGGGGCCAGATGCGAGGCGCACGGAGCGCAGCGACCGAGACATATCAAGTAGATAGGCGAGGGAGCGAGCACCGCGCAACGAAGCAGATGGTGCCCGCAGCAGTTTTTCAGCAACCTGTTAGGGGTTTGCCGCCAGCGCAGGTGCTGCATCCTTGGGCCAGCGCCGTTTGAGGCAGACCCACTGCGCCGGATCCGTGCGGATCCACGCCTCGAAGCGCCGGTTGATCTCGGCGGTCATGGCGATTGCGCGCGGCTGTTCCTCCTGGATATCTTCAGGCACCTTGATCGGCGGGCCGGCGGTGATGCGATAGCGATGATTCGGCAGGCGTTCGGTCCGCACCGGAATCAGCGGCACCCGGGTGCGCAGGGCGAGGCGGGCGGCGAGGGTGTTGGTGGGCGCGGGAACGCCGAACAGGGGAATGAGTTCCCCTTCATCCAGGCGGGTGTCCACCACCAGTCCCACGCTGCGTCCGGCAGCCAGCTCCCGATGCAGGCGCAGCAGACCGCCGGTGTTCGGATAGAGATGAATGCCGGGGATCTTGCGCATGCCGTAAAACAGTTCGTGCAGGTAGGGGTTGGGTTCCTTCGCGTAGAGATAACTGGCCTCGAACCCGTAGTGGGAAACCATGGCGTTACCCAGATTCCAGGCGCCGATATGGGCGGTGACAAAGAGAATGGGTTGGTGCGCGGCCAGCAGCGCGGTGGTGACGGGGTCGGCGACAAATTCAAAGCGTCGCTCGCGTTCGGCGAGGATGCGGTTGGCGGACAGCAGTTCGGCGGTGGCCAGGCCGAGATTGCGAAAGATTTGCTTCACCATGGCGCGGCGTTCGCGCGCACCCTGTTGTGGCAACACGAAGCGCAGGTTGGCGGCGGCCTTGGCAGCCTTGGCGGTGTGGGGGCCCACCAGGCCGAACAGCCATGACAGCAGGGTTCCGGCGCGCTCCGGGGACAGCAGCCGGGCGCTGCCGATCAAGGCTTTGAAAAAGTAGCCCTCCACGGCCCAGGCGGCCTGACGCAGGGACGGCCAGCGCTTGATCAGGCGCTTGGGGATCAGGTAGTACTCGGGCATGGTGAGGCGGTTCCAGGGCGCGGCGGTGGGTGGCGGCTTTAACGGCCGGTGGTGCGAAACACGATGTCCCAGAGCGGCGAGCTGACGCCGTAGCGGCCGGTCTGACCGGAATAATGATGTTTCATGTGGTGGCGCTTGATCCGCTGGAGCAGTTCGAGGCGCATCGGAAAATGATGGGTGGCGTAGTGAAGGTAGTCGTACGCCAGATAACCGACCAGAAAAAATGCGCAGAACGGCTCGGCCCAGGGCGCGGGTATCAGCAACTGGAACAGCGGCCAGATCACCGCCATGATCAGGATCGCGCCGGCCGGTGGCATCACCAGACGGGTCTTGTCCTGGGGAGCTTCGTGATGGACGCCGTGAAACAGAAACACCAGCCATTTGCCGAGCCGGGATCTGGCGGGGAAATGAAACACGAAGCGGTGCAGGCCGTATTCGGTGAGGGTCCAGACCAGCAACGCCGCCGCGGCCACGGGAATCAGGTCGATGATCGACAGCCCGTGGATCGCCACCGCGCGCCACAACAACCAGCTGATTACGGGCGTCCATACCAGCAGCGGGACCAGCGGATGCACATGGGTCAGGGCTTCCAGCAGGTCGCTGCGGAACAGGCGGATCGAAGCAGGGTTTTTCGACGACATCCGTCACTCATCTCGTGGAGGGGTGGGTGGTTTGTTGGTCAACGCCCATCGTCATCGTGCAGTGTGTTGCGCATTCCGGTCGCCAGATCGACCCGGGGTTGCCAGTCAAGCGCGGCGCCCAGCTCGCGCCAGTCGCACGTCCAGTCGGAATGGCGCAACTCCCGCACTTTGCCGGGCGTCAGCATGGGCGCATGGCGCAACAGCGCGGCGGCAGCCCAGTTTACTCCGGCGATCCCGTCGAGCACCACGGACGGCACCCTGACGGAGCGCACCCGGCGCCCGCACACGACGCCGGCGATGCGGACGATGTCCGCCCAACTGTAACCCGCGTCCGTGGGATCGCTGAGGGTAAAAATCTGTCGCGGTGGTGGATCCGTGGCCAGCCAGCGCACCACCGCCGTCACCAGATCGTCGATGTAGAGCATGGAGACGCGATCCGTGATGCTACCGGGCAGCGGCGCGATCCCGCGCGCCATCAGCCGAAACAGCGGCAGCAGTTCGCGGTCGCCGGGTCCGTACACGGCCGGTGGCCGCAGGATGGTCCAGGCGACGCTGTCCCCACTTGCCGTCACCACGCGTTCGCCGGCGAGTTTGCTGGCGGCGTAGGGCGACAGCTGCGGTTCCCGTGCCGCCAGCGATGACAGTGCCAGCAGGCGTGGGGCCGTGTCCGAAGCCTGAATTGCCTGTACCAGCTGCTGGCTGCCCAGCACATTGGCGGGCTCGAAATCGGCCGGGGTGCGACCGCGCACGGCGCCGGCGCAGTGGATCACGGCCGCACTACCGGCGAGCAATTGCCGCAGCGCAGGCGCTGAGGCGAGATCACCCGGAAGGATGTCGATGCCGGCACGCGCCAGCGACTGCGCCCGTCCGGGCGAGCGTACCAGGGCGCGTACCCGAAACCCCGACGCCCGCAGGCGGAAACAGAGGTTGCTGCCGATGAAGCCGGTCGCGCCGGTGATGGCAATGAGCGGCGCCGCGTGTTCGCTCAGGCCGATGCCGCCGTGGCCAGAGCCGGCGCGGCCGCCAACTCGTTGATGAACATCAGGCGTGCCCGCGCGCGCGACAACTTGCCGGACGAAGTCCGGGGCAGATAACTTCTGGGCACCAGTTCGATATGACATTCGAGCGCCAGTTCCTGCCGGAGCAGGCGCGTGAGTCGGGCGATGAGGTCGGCACGGCGCTCGGGTTTGGTTTCCCGGCACTCCACCATCAACACGCATTCGTCGCCATCGGCGCCGGGCGCGGCAAACGCCACCGCGCCATCGAGCCGGACTTCGGGCTGGGTTTCGGCGAGTTGTTCGATATCCTGCGGCCAGATGTTGCGGCCACGAATAATGATGAGATCCTTCTGGCGGCCGGTAATGGTCAGGGCGCCGTTGACCAGATAGCCGATGTCGCCGGTGTTCAACCAGCCGCTTTCGTCCAGGACGGCGCGGGTTTCCTCGGGCATTTCGAAGTAGCCCGACATCACGCTGGCCCCGCGCAGATGGATGACGCCGCTTTCGAGGTCGCCCCGCACGTCACCATCCTCGTTGCGGATCTCGACTTCGTATCCGGGCAGCGGAGTCCCGCAGCCGACGAAGCGCCGCCCCCGGCCTTCGGTCGCGCTGTCCGGGTCGAGCAGCACCACACGGTTGTTTTCGTAGAGTTCGTCGGTGTCCACCAGCGCGGTGTTGTGACCCGAGTCGAGCGGAGAAAAGCTGATCCCGAGCGTGCACTCGGCCATGCCGTAGCAGGCCAGAAATGCACGCGAGTCGAAGCCCGCGGGCGCCAGGGTTTTCGCAAAATAATCCAGGGTTTAGGGACGGATCATCTCGGCGCCGACGCCCGCCACGCGCCAGTGGCGCAAGTCGTATTTTTCCGCTTCGCCGGGACCGAGCCGGCGTGCGCACAGGTCGTAACCGAAGGGTGGCCCAAAGGACACGGTCGCCCGGGTTTGCGTCATCAGATTGAGCCATTGCCGTGGGCGCATGGCGAAGTCGCGCGTATCCAGATAGTCGACGGAGATCTGCGCGGCGACGGGAACCAGCACGAAACCCACCAGCCCCATGTCGTGATAGAACGGCAACCACGAGAAGCAGCGGTCGCCCGGCACCAGTTTGACGCCGTGCTGAACGATGCCGGCCAGATTGGCCATCGCCGTGTGTTGCCGGATCACTACGCCGCGCGGAAAGCGGGTGCTGCCGGAGGTGTACTGAATGTAGGCAATGCTGTTCGGATCCTGCGAGGGCAGCGCTTGCTGGTCGGCGGCCGGAAGCCGGTAAAAATTCTCGGGGGCCGCGACCATGCGCAGGTCGAGCCCGGCGCTGGCTTCCTCCAGAAACGGCAGATAGCCCTCGGAGGCCACCGCGATGCTGGCATGGCTGCCGGCGAGCAGACGCTGCAACTGGGTGACATAAGAGGTATGGGCACCGAGCTTGACCGAGGCGGGCAGCGGGACGGGAACCAGTCCGGCGTACTGACAGGCGTAGAAAAAACGCAGGAAATGCGGATCGGTTTCGGCCACCAGCGCCACGCGGTCGCCCTGGGACAGGCCGAGGGCGAGGAGCTTGCGGGCCAGCGCCACGGCATCGACGCGCAGTGAACGGTATGAAAGCCGTGTCTGAATCGTGCCTTGGCCGGAATAAAAATTGGCCCCGGTCGCGCCCAGGGCGGCGTAGTCCAGGGCTTCGGCCAGGGTGGCGAAATCGGCGCCGCGAAAGGCGAGGCTGTGGAGCGTGGGCGTCGGTTCCAGGCGCAAGCGAAATCCTCCGGATCAACGTATCGAGAGTCGGAGCGCAGCGGCGTCCGTCATGGCGGCGCGCGCCGCCAACATCCGATCACGGGCGGGCAACTCCAGGTTGCGTGGGCCTGAATCCAGGCTGTGAACGCGGGGTGACCGTGCGGCGGCGGACGGCGTCAGCCACCTGTTACTCAACCATTTGGCGGGCTGAACACCGCGCAATGCGCGACGCCAGAGGGTCTCTCCCTTGTCAAAGCCGATCTGCCAGCTGTCCGACATTTGTTGTGTGGTCCAGGGCCCAGGTCACATGGCGTGGACCAACCATAGTCGATGGATATTATAGAAAACTTAAGAAAATCGGCGGTTGGCGCTACCGGATGCCGCTGCGCAACGCGTGCGTCGCAGCCGGGTACCGGCTGGCGAGCAGCATTGCCGCGCGGGCAAGCATCAGATCTGCGTGGCGAGCCACGTCGCGACATTGGCGATTTTGAGCTCGGTCTGGGTGCCGTCGCGACGGTTGCGGCATTCCACGTTGCCTTCCGCCAGCCCGCGTTCGCCGACCACCAGGACGGTGGGAATGCCGATAAGCTCGACATCGGCGAGCATCGCGCCCAGGCGCGCCTTGGGGCGATCCATCAGCAGAACCTCGTGGCCCGCCGCCACGAGCTCGTCGTACAGAGCTTCGCTGGTGTCACGCACGCGATCGGACTGGTGCGCGTTGACGGGCACGATGGCCACCCCGAAAGGCGCCATGCCCGGCGGCCAGACGATGCCGCGGGTGTCGTGATGCTGTTCGATGGCGGCGGCCACGGTACGGCTGATACCGATACCGTAGCAGCCCATCACCATGACCTGCTCGCGACCGCTTTCGTCGGTGATGCGGGCATTCATCGCCTCGCTGTACTTGGTGCCCAACTGGAAAATATGCCCGACTTCGATGCCGCGCCGGATGACGAGGTGTCCAACTCCGTCTGGACTGGGGTCGCCCGCCACCACATCGCGGAGGTCGGCCGCCGCGGGGAGGGGGCAGTCTCGCTCCCAGTTCGCGCCCGTCAGATGGTAGCCATCCCGGTTGGCGCCGCACACGAAATCCGCACAGGTCAGGGCGGCGTGATCGGCGATGATGGCGAGCGGCAGCTTTATCGGTCCCAGGGAGCCGGGACCGCAATCGGTTGCGGCGCGGATTTCGGCGTCGGTCGCCAGGCACAGCGGGCTCTCGACCTGGGGCAGCTTCTCGGCCTTGATGGCGTTGAGCTGGTGGTCGCCGCGCAGCACCAGTGCCACCAATTGACCCGGTGCGCTGCCCTTGACGATCAGGGTCTTCAGGATCTGGTCCGCAGGTCGTCCCAGGGCAGCGCTCACCGCATCGATGCTGTGCTGGCCTGGGGTGGCAACTTCCTGGAGGGCCTGGATCGGTTGCGGCCTTTGTTGCTGCGGAGGTAGCGCTGGCGCCAGCTCGACATTGGCCGCGTAATCGCTGGTATCCGAAATCGCGATGGCATCCTCTCCGGCACCGGCGAGGACGTGAAATTCATGGGAGTGACTGCCGCCGATGCTGCCGGTGTCGGCGAGCACCGCGCGAAATTCGACGCCCAGGCGCGTGAACACGTTGGCGTAGGCGGTGTACATGCGCTGATAGGTTTCGGCGAGACTGGCCTGATCGACGTGGAACGAATAGGCGTCTTTCATGATGAATTCACGCGCCCGCATCACGCCGAAGCGGGGGCGGATTTCGTCGCGGAACTTGGTCTGGATCTGATAAAAGTTGGCGGGCAGATCGCGATAGCTGCGAATCTCGTTGCGCATCAGGTCGGTGATGATTTCCTCGTGGGTCGGACCGAGGCAGAACGGGCGCTGGTGCCGGTCCTCGATGCGCAGCAGCTCCGGACCGTACTGCTCCCAGCGCCCCGATTCCTGCCACAGGTCGGCCGGCTGCACCACCGGCATCAGGACTTCCTGGGCGCCCGCCGCGTTCATTTCCTCGCGCACGATGGCCTCCACTTTGCGCAAGACGCGCAGACCGAGCGGCAGCCAGCTGTAAAGGCCGGCCGCGAGCTTGCGGATCATGCCGGCGCGCAGCATCAGCTGATGGCTGATGATCTCCGCTTCCGCCGGAGTTTCCTTGAGCGTGGGCATGAGCAAACGGCTTGCGCGCATCGAATGGGTCCGGTCTGGGGCGTTGCGAAGGGGTGTTCATTCTAACAGGCTGACTCCGCGGCGGTAGGTACGGCGGTGGCAGCGGCAGCGCGGATGCAGGTTGGTGCGACGGATTTTCGTGCAGGAAATGCAGCAGGCCAGGAGCTTTGTCAGTACGGAAGCAGTGATGGAAGACCCGGACCCAGCCCCGGCGAGCCGGGGCTGGGTCATGCCGTCATGCCGTCATGCGGCTCAGTTGGTCATGTCTTTCAGGGCCTTGAGCGCGAGCACTTTCACGGCGGTGCTGGCGGGACGGGCCTGGAAGGTGGTTTCCTGCCCGGTAAAGGGATTGATGCCTTTGCGGGCCTTGCGCGCCGGCTTCTTCACGGTCTTGATCTTGAGCAGGCCGGGCAGGGTGAATTCGCCCACGCCACGCTTCTTGATGTGGCGCTCGATGAGGGAGCCGAGTTCGTCCAGTACATCGGTGACCTGCTTCTTGCTGAGGCCGGTGTTGGCGGCCATTTCCGCAAGAATCTGCGCTTTGGTGAGTTTTTCGGTGATGACGGTGGTCTTGCGGGGTGGTGCGGCAACGGGTTTTGCCGGAGCCTTGGCGGCCGGCTTTGCCTTGGCGGCGGGTTTTGCCGTGGCGGCTTTTTTGGCCGGGGCCTTTGGGGCGGTTTTTGTGGCAGCCATAAATAATCCCTTGTTGATCCAATTGTTGATCGAAGTTGAATGCCTGGACGGGGTTCGCGCCGGTAAAGCCGGCAATCCGGCGAATGCAAGTCGCCCGCGAACCTATATAAAGCATTGAAAATTTGCTCGCAAGCAGTTTTGCCGTCAAAGCTTGTTTTTTCCCGAGGAATCACCAAATTCCCTCGCCGCAATGCGGCCGCGCCCGCTATTTGTGCACGCTTCGGTGCACTGCGCCGCACTCTGGCGCCGGTTCCGGCTGCTGGGGGTGCGGAGTATAATGCGGCCCATTTTGTCGTCTTGTCCCCGGCACCGCGGCCGCGCGGAACGACCACAATTTTCTGGAGGTGATCCACCGATGCCAATCTATGAATACGTTTGCCAGGACTGTGGGCACGAGCTCGAAGCGATCCAGAAGGTCGCCGACCCGCAGCTCGTGGACTGTCCCGCGTGCAGCCACGCCAGCCTCAAAAAGAAACTGACCGCCAGTGCGTTCCGGTTGAGCGGCAGCGGCTGGTACGAAACCGATTTCAAGACGGGCGACAAGAAGCGCAATCTGACGGCTGATGCCGACGCCAAGCCGGCGGCAAAGGGCGACAGTGCAGGCGGCGCCGCACCCGCGGGCGACAGCAGCCCCCCGGCCCCCAAGACGACAGCTGCCACAGCAGCGATCCCATGAGCGTCGGGGAGCGGAAACCCGGCCACGCGGAGATCGGACGCTCGGTGTACTGCGGCGCCGTCGGTGAAAGCCTGGCAGGCACCGAAGTGGTGCTGTGCGGCTGGGTGGATCGCCGCCGCGATCACGGTGGCGTCATCTTCATCGATCTGCGTGATCGGGACGGCATCGTCCAGGTCGTGTTCGACCCTGATTGCGGGGTGCATTTCGCTACCGCTGATCGCGTCCGCGGTGAATACGTGTTGCGCGTGACCGGGCGGGTGCGGGCGCGGACGCCCGAGACCGTGAATCCCGACATGGCGACGGGCCGGGTCGAGGTCTACGGTCTCGCGCTCGACATTCTCAACAGCGCCGAGACGCCGCCGTTTCAGCTCGACGAGCACACGCGGGTGGGCGAAGAGGTGCGCCTGCACCATCGCTATCTGGATCTGCGCCGGCCCGAGATGCAGCGCAATCTGCGCCTGCGGGCCCGGGTCACCGGCGCGTTGCGGCGCTTCCTCGACGGCGAGGGTTTTCTCGATATCGAAACCCCGATCCTGACCCGGGCGACGCCCGAGGGTGCGCGCGATTATCTGGTGCCCAGCCGCACGCACCCGGGACGCTTTTTCGCGCTGCCGCAATCGCCGCAGTTGTTCAAGCAGATGCTGATGGTGAGTGGATTCGATCGCTACTATCAGGTCGCGCGCTGTTTCCGCGACGAGGATCTGCGCGCCGACCGTCAGCCTGAATTCACCCAGATCGACATCGAGACCTCCTTTCTGGCCGAGGGCGATCTCATGGCGCTGGTCGAGACCATGGTGCGGGGGCTGTTTGCCGAACTGCTCGACGTCGAGCTCGGCGAATTTCCCCGCATGACCCATGCCGACGCCATGGCGCGTTTTGGCAGCGACAAGCCCGATCTGCGCATTCCGCTGGAACTGGTCGATATCAAGGACCTGATGGCGGGCGTCGAATTCAAGGTGTTTGCCGCGGCGGCCGCCGATCCGGCGGGGCGGGTGACCGCGCTGCGGCTGCCGGGTGGCAACGCGCTCAGCCGCAAGCAGATCGACGATTACACGGCTTTCGTCGCACGTTACGGCGCCCGCGGGCTGGCCTACATCAAGGTCAACAATCGCGCCGATCTGGAAGAAGGTCTGCAATCGCCCATCGTGAAATTCCTGCCGCCGGCAGTGCGGCGCGCGATTCTCGACCGCGTCGGCGCGGAAAACGGCGACCTCATCTTTTTCGGCGCCGACAAGGCCACCGTGGTGGCGGAATCCCTGGGCGCCCTGCGCTGCAAGCTGGGCCTGGATCTGGATCTGTACACCCACGCCTGGGCGCCGCTCTGGGTCGTGGATTTTCCCATGTTCGAACGGGATGGCAGCGGCGGCTGGACCCCGCTCCATCATCCGTTTACCGCGCCTTCCTGCGATCCCGACGCATTGCGTGCCGATCCCGGCGCGGCGCTGTCGCGCGCCTACGACATGGTGTTGAACGGCACCGAGCTGGGGGGCGGGTCCGCGCGGATTCACCGCCCCGAGCTGCAGGCCGCGGTCTTCGACATCCTGGGCATCGACGCCGCAGAGCAGCGCGAAAAATTCGGCTTTCTGCTGGATGCCCTGAAGTACGGCTGCCCGCCCCATGCCGGCATCGCGTTCGGTCTGGACCGGCTGGTGATGCTGATGCTGGGTGCCGGCTCGATCCGCGATGTCATCGCCTTTCCCAAGACCCAGTCGGCGCAGTGTCTGCTCACCGACGCGCCGGGCGCGGTGGGGAGCGAGGCGCTGCGGGATCTGCATATCGCCCTGCGTCCGCAGTAGTTTTCCGGAGACTCTTCATGGCCGGCCACAGCAAGTGGGCAAACATCAAGCATCGCAAGGCGGCCCAGGACGCCCAGCGCGGCAAGCTGTTCACCAAACTGATTCGCGAGCTGGTGACGGCGGCGCGTACCGGCGGCGGCACGCCGGACGATAATCCGCGCTTGCGGACCGCGATCGACAAGGCGCTGTCGGTGAACATGAAAAGGGACACCATCGACAAGGCGATCCAGCGCGGCGCGGGCGCCGGCGACGCGGAAAACTACGAAGAGGTCACCTATGAAGGCTATGGGGCGGGCGGGGTCGCGCTGCTGGTGGAGTGCCTCACCGACAACCGCAACCGCACCGTCGCCGATGTCCGGCACGCGTTCAGCAAGCGCGGCGGCAACCTGGGTACCGACGGTTCCGTCGCCTATTTGTTCAACCGCCGGGGCCAGTTGACCTATCCGCCCGGTTGCGACGAGGACCGGATCATCGAGATTGCGTTGGAGGCCGGTGCCGAGGATGTGGTGAGCAACGACGACGGCTCCGTCGATGTGCTGAGCGGTTGGCAGGATTTCGCGGCGGTGAAAGCGGCGATGACGGCCGCGGGGTTGACGCCGGAGCACGCGGAGGTCGCCATGATCCCGCTCACCACCGTGGCGCCGGATGCCGAAAGCGCGGTGGCGGTCATCACCTTGATCGACCAGCTCGAGGATCTTGACGATGTTCAGAACGTCTATACCAACGCTGATTTGTCGGCAGCGCCCTAGGTGACTTCTGTCGCGCCGCGCTGGACGCTGCCGAGAGCAGACAAAGCATTCTTTCGTTGGCGCCGGAATTCGCCATGGCGGTGATATTGGGCATAGATCCTGGCTCCCGCTGCACCGGTTTTGGTGTCGTCGAGAGCTCCGGCGCCAGCCCTTCCTACATCGCGAGCGGCGTGGTGCGACCGCCGGCGACGACGCTTGCCGAACGCCTCGGCCATATTTTCAGCGGCGTCAGCGAGCTCATTGCCCGTTATCACCCGGATGCCGTGGCGATCGAAGACATTTTCTTTGCCCGCGATCCCCGCGCGGCGCTGCGCCTGGGGCAGGCGCGGGGCGCCGCCATGGTCGCCGCCGTCCATGCCGGTTTGCCGGTCGCCGAGTACAGTGCGCGCACCGTGAAGCAGGCGGTGGTGGGTAACGGCGGTGCCACCAAGGAGCAGGTGCAGTTGATGGTGAGACAACTGTTGCAATTGTCGGTGGCGCCGCCGGCCGATGCCGCCGATGCCCTGGCGGTGGCGATTTGTCATGTCCACGGTATCGCGGCGGCGGCCCGGGTGGGCGCGGGCCATTACGCCCGCGGGCGCTGGCAGAACTAGCGATGCACTGCGTGCATCCGGAATCGTGGAGAACAAGGCATGATCGGTTCGCTTAGCGGCGTACTGCGGGAAAAGCAGGCTCAGGAGTTGCTGGTCGATGTCCAGGGCGTCGGTTATGAGGTGCTGGTGTCCCTCAACACCTATTTTGCCCTGCCCGAGGTAGGCGGCCCGGTCGCCCTGCACACTCATTTCGTGGTGCGCGAAGACGCCCAGCAACTGTTCGGATTCAGCGATGTCGCCGAGCGGCGCTTGTTCCGGGAGTTGATCCGCATCAGCGGCGTCGGCCCGCGGCTGGCGCTCGCCGTGCTGTCGGGAATGACCGTCGCGGAGTTCATCCATGCGATCCGCGCCGGCGATACCGCGCGTCTGGTCAGGCTACCCGGCGTGGGTCGCAAGACAGCGGAACGCCTGCTGGTGGAAATGCGCGACCGCATCGCGGCCTGGGGTCCGGCGACGCCCGGCGATACCGCATCGAATGTGGCAGCGCACGGGCAGGACGCCAGCGGCGAGGCCGAAAGCGCGCTGCTGGCGCTCGGCTATAGACCCGCCGAGGCGGCGCAGATGGTGACGGCGGCGCTGGCCGAATGCCCGGCGGCGGAGGCGGCCGACAGCGCGCAGCTGATCCGCAGAGCCTTGCGTGGCGTAGTGAAAAAATAGTCCGGGACCGGTATGCTAGCCGCCAATTTCCCGGGCTGGCCCGATGATTGAAACGGATCGTCTCGTGGCGCCCCAGGCCGCCGCCCCCGAACAGCGCATCGATCGCGCGCTGCGCCCCCTGAGGCTCGAAGACTACATCGGTCAGACGGCGGTGCGGGAGCAGATGGCGGTATTCATCGAGGCCGCGTGCAGTCGCAAGGAACCCCTGGATCACACCTTGGTATTCGGCCCGCCGGGGCTCGGCAAGACCACGCTCGCACACATCATCGCCAGTGAAATGGGCGCCCGGCTGAAGACGACTTCCGGTCCGGTGCTGGAGCGTGCCGGTGATCTCGCGGCCCTGCTCACCAATCTGGAAGCGGGCGACGTGCTGTTCATCGACGAGATTCATCGCCTGAGCCCGGTGGTGGAGGAGATCCTCTATCCGGCGATGGAGGATTACCGGCTCGATATCCTGATCGGCGAAGGACCGGCCGCGCGTTCGATCAAGCTTGAATTGCCGCCGTTCACCTTGGTGGGCGCCACCACGCGGGCGGGTTTGCTGACGTCGCCGCTGCGGGATCGTTTCGGCATCGTGCAGCGCCTCGAGTTTTACAGTGTCGAGGAACTGGGTGCCATCGTCACCCGCGCCGCCGGGATTCTCGGCGTCGACATCGATGTGGACGGCGCCATGGAAGTAGCGCGCCGGGCGCGCGGCACGCCCCGCATCGCCAACCGCCTGTTGCGGCGGGTGCGCGATTACGCCGAGGTGCGGGGCGACGGTCGCATCCTGGCGGGAATCGCCGACGTCGCCCTGGATATGCTCAAGGTGGACAAGTCCGGGTTCGATCACCTCGACCGGCGTCTGCTGCGCAGCATCATCGAGAAATTCGATGGCGGGCCGGTGGGCGTGGACAGTCTGGCGGCGGCCTTGAGCGAAGAGCGCGATACCATCGAGGACGTGCTCGAGCCCTATTTGATCCAGCAGGGCTATCTGGCGCGCACCGCCCGCGGTCGGATCGCGACACGACTTGCCTACGAGCATTTTGGTTTGCGGCATCCGGTAACAGGCGACCTTGGGTCACAGCCGGGTCTGTTGCAGCCTTGAGCACGATTTTCGAATTGCCGGCGCGGGTTTATATCGAGGATACCGATGCCCAGGGCATCGTGTATTACGTGAATTACCTGAAATACATGGAACGCGCGCGTTCGGAATGGCTGCGCGGCCACGGGTTTGCGAATCCGGCTTTTTGGGGCGATGACAGTATTTTCGTGGTGCACTCGCTCAGTGTGCGCTACCACCGCCCGGCCAGGCTCTATGACGATCTGATCGTTACGGCTTTGGCAGTGGCGCACGGTCGCGCCTGGTTCGAGGTCGAGCAGAGTGTCCACCGCGACGGGGAATTATTGTGCGCGGGCCAGGTCAAGGTAGCCTGCGCTGATCGACACACCATGAAACCGGTGAGAATGCCGGGCGAGATGCTCGCAAGAATTTTTGCCAATGCCTGATAGTTGAGGAGTCACGGGTGACAAACGAAATGTCTTTCTGGGTGCTGATCGTCGGCGCAACCATTCCCGTCAAATTCGTGATGCTGATCCTGTTCGGGGCGTCGGCGCTGTCCTGGGTGATGATCGTGCAGCGCGGACTTTATCTGCGCGGCGCCGGGGCCGACCTCAAGCGGTTCGAAAATACATTCTGGTCGGGCGGCGACCTCAACCAGTTGTTCAATGACGGCAATATGCGTTTGCAGAACAATCAGCATGTCCCCGGTGTGGAAGCGGTGTTTCGCGCCGGCTTCCGGGAGTTCAACCGCCTCAACCAGCAGCGTGGCGCTGACCCGGACTCCATCGTCGCCGGTGTCGAGCGGGCGATGCGGGTGGCGCTGTCCCGGGAAGAGGAAAAACTCAACACCCATCTGCCATTTCTTGCCAGCGTGGCGTCGGTGAGCCCCTATATCGGGTTGTTCGGCACCGTGTGGGGCATCATGCAGGCGTTCCGGGGTCTCGCCGGCATGCAGCAAGCCACCCTCGCGGCGGTCGCCCCCGGCATTGCCGAGGCGCTGGTGGCGACCGCGATGGGTCTGTTCGCGGCGATTCCGGCCGTTATCGCCTACAACCGGTTCGCCACCCGCGTGGAGCAGGTGTACGGCGGATACCAGACCTTTGCCGAGGAATTCTCCGGCATCCTGCACCGCCGCATTTACAGTACCGGCAAGTAGCAGGCCAGGATCATGGCTTTCAACAAGAAGCAAAAGCGCGCTCTGGTGGCGGAAATCAACGTCGTTCCGTACATCGACGTGATGCTGGTGCTGCTGATTGTCTTCATGGTCACGGCGCCGCTGCTGACCACCGGCGTGAAGGTGGATCTGCCCAAGGCGGCCGCGCAGCCGGTGGAGGACAAGGAACCCATCGAGGTCGGGATCGACAAGGACGGCGTGTACCACCTGAATCTCGGCAACGGCAAGAGCCAGCCGGAAACGGTGGATGTCATTGTCGAGAGAGTCCGCAAGGTACTGAACGAAAAACCGGATACGCCGGTGCTGGTGCGGGCTGATCGCACGATAGATTACGGCACTGTGGTAGGGCTTATGGCCAGGCTGCAAGCGGCCGGTGTGAAAGGCGTGGGACTGGTCACCGATCCGCCGTCGGGGCGACGGTGAATGGCGCGACGGGGATCCGGGTATCGGACCGCGGTACTGTGCAGCGCCTTGCTGCACGGAGGGCTGCTCTATCTGCTGATCAGCGGCTGGCATCCCGAGTTCCATCGGCGCGAGCTGGCGCAGCCAAGCTATATCGAAGCCACGTTGTTGCAGGTGGAGCGCCCCGCCCCGCAGCCGGTAAAATCCGCTCCGGCAAAATCGGAGCCCCCCAGGCCGGCTCCCCCTGCGCCCGAGCCTCCCAAACCCGAGCCGCCGAAGCCCGAGCCGCCGAAGCCGAAACCCGCAGCCGACGATACCGCAGCCAAACATGCGGAGCAGGTAGCGCAGGAAAAGGCTGCCCAACAGAAGTTGGCGCAGGAAACCGCCGTCAAGGAGAAGATGGCCCTGCAGAAGGCCGCGCAGGAGAAGGCGGCGGCAGAAAAAACCGCCAAAGAGAAAGCGGCAAAGGAACAGGCGGCAAAGGAACAGGAGAAAGCGGCGAAAGAAAAACTCGCGAAAGAAAAAGCCGCGCGTGAAAAAGCCGAGCAGGAAGCGCGCGCCCAGCGAGAGCAACAGCAGGCCGCGGCGCAGCAATCGGTCTCGACATATGGCGACTATGTGCGCGACCGCATCGCGGGGAACTGGAGCAGGCCGCCGAGTGCACGTCGTGACATGCAGGTAGAGTTACAGATACGGATCGTGCCGACCGGCCAGGTGATGGGCGTTGTGGTGACGCGATCCAGTGGCGATCCGGCGTTTGACCAGTCCGCCGTCAGTGCGGTTGAGCGGGCCGGGCGCTTCGATCGCCTGCAGGAATTGGCCCGCAAGGATCCATTGCTGTTTGAGCAATATTTCCGCAAATTTACCCTGGTATTCAGACCCGAGGACTTGAGGCTCTAATGGAAACAAATCCGAGCATTTACGCATTGAATATCCGACGTTATCGCCGGATCTGGTGGTCTATGGCGGCGGTGTTCGCGCTGCTGTGCGCATCGCTGTCCGCGCGCGCCGAGCTGTCGATCGAGATTACCCACGGCGCGGATAACCCCACCCGTATCGCGGTGGTGCCGATGACGCTCGCCGGTGGACAGCTGCCGGGCGATATCAGTGCCATTGTTTCCGCCGATCTGGATCGCAGCGGGTTGTTCCGCACCATGGCGCGGGAAAACATGCTGTCGTTTCCCCGCAGCATGGCGGAGATCCAGTACCACGACTGGAGTGTCGCGGGAATCGAGTATGTGGTGGTGGCGGACGTGCAGCGCCCCGCCGCCGGGCGCATCAAAGTGACTTTCAGTCTGGCCCAGGTGGCGGGTCAACGGCAGGTGTTTACCAAGTTTATCGAGGGCAGCGACAATGAGCTGCGCGACATCGCTCATTACATCAGCGACACGGTGTTCGAGGCGATTACCGGGATTCGCGGTGCTTTTTCCACGCGCATCGCCTACGTCACCGCAACCCCGGAGGGTGGTGCGCGGGCGTATCGTCTGCTGGTTTCCGATGCCGATGGCGCGCGCGAACGGCTGATCCTGAAGTCGAAGGAGCCGATCCTGTCGCCGCGCTGGTCCCCGGACGGACGCGAGCTGGTCTATGTCTCCTTCGAAACCCGGCGCCCGGCCGTCTTTCGCCAGCGGCTGTCGGATGCCCAGCGTGAACAGGTGACCAATTTCCGCGGCTTGAACGGGGCTCCCGCCTGGTCACCCGATGGCCGCAGTCTGGCCATGGTGCTCTCCAAGGACGGCAACCCCGAGATCTATTTGTATTCGTTCGCGAGCAAAGCCTTTACCCGGCTCACCAACCATTTCGCGATCGATACCGAACCTACCTGGACGCCGGATGGCAAGGCTTTGTTGTTCACCTCCGACCGCGGCGGTTCGCCGCAGATCTACAAGCTGACGCTGGCAGGCAATCAACTCGCGCGCGTCACGTTCAACGGCAGCTACAACGCCCGACCGCAGCTCGCCGCCGATGGCCGTACGCTGGTCATGGTGCATCGTGGCGAGGGCGGCGGATTCGTTATCGCCAGCCAGGATCTGGTGACGAACGATTTCAGGCTGCTGACCCAGTCCGCGCTGGATGAGTCCCCTACTGTCGCACCGAACGGCGCCATGGTCATGTACACCTCCCGACAGGGGCGGCGCACGGTGCTGGCGGTGGTGTCGGTCGATGCGCGGGCGCGTTTTGTACTGCCGTCGCAGTCGGGCGATGTGCGGGAGCCGGCCTGGTCGCCATTTCTGAAGTGACTACGGGAAAATTGTTAGCGTTTTAGGGTCAAACGAGCTAAATTGTGCCCGGCTTTTATGCCCCTCAATATCACGGAGCTTTTTTTCTCATGACTATGAAATCCCTCACCAATTTGTTTTTCGCCGGTTTCGTGGCGATGCTTCTGGCCGCGTGCTCCAGTACTACTCCCGAAAGCGACGCGGCTGGCAGTGGCCTCGGCGGCAGTGGTTCCGGCAATGGCGTGGCGACCGGTACCGTCGGCGACGGTTCGATCGGTGGCGCCGATGCTTATGACGCCGGCGGTCTGGAAACGGTGTTTTATTTTGATTTCGACAAAGCCACGTTGCGGCCGGAATCGCGTTCCGCCCTGCAAGGGCATGCCGCCAATCTGCGCAGCAACCCCAAGCACATCCGGCTTGAAGGCCACACTGACGAGCGTGGCACGCGTGAATACAACATGGCGCTGGGCGAACGACGCGGCAATGCGGTGCGGGATTTCCTCGTGCTCAACGGCGTCGATACCAGTCTGATCGAAGTCGTCAGCTATGGCGAGGAAAGCCCGGCGGCCGCTGGCGGCGACGAGTCTTCATGGGCGCTGAATCGCCGTGTGGAGCTCAAGTAAACGCTCATGAAGATGCTCTGGCCAGCGCGATCAGGACGCCAGTGGGCGGCGGGTTCGGCCTTGTTGGCTGCGCTTGCGCTGCCGGCCATCGCGGCGCCGGTCCCGGTGGTAGAGCTCAGTGGCCGGTCGGCCGCGGCGCCTGCGGGCGCGGCGACGGCCGGTGCGGCGGGCGTCTCCGAGTTGTTCGTGCAGGTACAGGCGCTGCAAGAGGAGATTCGCGAACTCCGCGGGCAGCTGGAAGAACAAAGCCATCAGATCCAGTTGCTGCAACAACAGCAAAAGGACAACTACCTTGATCTCGATGGTCGCCTGTCTGCCGTTATAACGGGCGGTGCGGCCGCGACGGAGCGGGCGACTGCGCCATTGACGCCGCCGGTTCCGGCAGACAGGACGCGGGCTCCGGCGGCACCGCTCGGCAGCAGCCCGGCGCCTGTGGCGGCTCCTGCCGGCGGCGCGGCGGCTCCCGTGGCGGCGCCGGCAACGAGACAGGGTGAGCAGGCGGCCTATGAGGCCGCCTACGAGCAGTTGAAGCAGGGCAAAATGGACGACGCCCAGGCGGATTTTCAGACCTTCGTCACTACCTATCCGGGTAGCAGCTATGTCCCCAATGCGCTCTACTGGATGGGCGAGATCGGTCTGGTCAAGAATGACACGCAGGGGGCGCTTGCCCAGTTCAACCGGGTAGTGGACAGCTACCCCGCGCACCCGAAGGCGGCCGATGCACACTACAAGCTGGGTACGCTTTACACGCAGCTAAACGACAAGGCGAAAGCGCGCGCTCACCTCGAGAAAGCGATTCTCGCGGGCGGCAGCGTCGCCGCGCTGGCGCAACGTTATCTGGATACCCATTTCTGACGCTTTGTTCGCGGATTTTCCTGCATTCCGTCTCCCGCACCCTGGGGCATCGCGGTCCTGTTTCCGAGCCATGACTGAACCCCAGTTACGCATCACCGAAATTTTCTATTCGCTCCAGGGTGAAACCACCACCTCCGGGCTGCCAACGGTGTTCGTGCGCCTTACCGGCTGTCCGCTGCGTTGCCACTACTGCGACACCCAGTACGCGTTTCACGGCGGTGAACGCAAGGCGCTGACGGACGTGTTGGAAGAGGTGGGCGCTTTCAATCCGCGCTACGTCACGGTGACCGGCGGTGAACCGCTGGCGCAGCCGGAGTGTCTGCCGCTGTTGAAAGCCCTCTGCGACGATGGTTACCGGGTCTCCCTGGAGACCAGCGGGGCGCTGCCCGTCGCGGAAGTCGATCCGCGCGTGCATATTATTCTGGATCTGAAAACGCCTGGTTCCGGCGAAGTCGCACGCAATCTCTGGTCCAATATCGCGTGCCTGAGCGCCAAGGACGAGATCAAATTCGTCATCTGCAACCGTACCGATTATGAATGGGCGCGGCTGAAGATCGATGAATACGAACTGGCCGCCACTGGCGCGGAGCTGTTGTTTTCCCCGAGCCAGGGTCAGCTCGAAGCACGCGCGCTGGCGGACTGGGTGCTCGCCGATCGCCTCTCGGTGCGTTTGCAATTACAGTTGCACAAGTACCTCTGGGGCGATGTGCCGGGTCACTGAATGACTGAAACCGCTTCTGCCGCCGTGGTGCTGGTGTCCGGCGGACTCGATTCCACCACTTTGCTCGCCATGGCACGCGCCGCGGGGCATCGCTGTTACACGCTGAGTTTCGACTACGGGCAGCGTCACCGTGCGGAGCTTGCCGCCGCGGCCCGGATCAGCGCTGTGTTCGGAGCGGTGGAGCACAAGACGGTGGCGCTGGACCTGCGCGCGATCGGCGGCTCCGCGCTCACCGACGACAGTATCCCCGTCCCGACCACCGGGGACAGCGCAGGCATTCCGGTCACCTATGTGCCGGCCCGCAATACCATCTTCCTCGCCGTCGCGCTGGGTTGGGCCGAAGTGCTGGGCGCGCGCGACATGTTCATCGGCGTCAACGCCGTGGATTATTCCGGCTATCCGGATTGCCGGCCGGAATTCATCCGCGCCTTTGAAGCTACCGCCAATCTCGCGACCCGGGCCGGCGTAGAGGGGCGCGGATTTTCCCTGCACACGCCGCTCATCGACCTGAGCAAGGCCGAAATCATCGCGCGCGGCATCGAACTCGGCGTCGATTACGCGATGACGGTATCCTGTTACCTGGCGGACGCCGCCGGCCGGGCCTGCGGGCGCTGCGACAGTTGCCGGTTGCGCGCGGCGGGGTTCGCGGCAGCGGGCATTGCCGATCCAACCGCGTATCAGCGCTGATGCCGCAGGCGCTCTGATTCGCGCGCGGAATGACGAGTACGCGATGCTCCTGCCCGAGTCACCGTCGGTATTTGCGATTTTGCCGGTTATCCGCGCTGATTTTGCGTGTGGCGGCTTGACCTTTGGGGTACTGGCAGTAAGATAGCGCCTCTTTTTCGGGCCGTTAGCTCAGTTGGTAGAGCAGTTGGCTTTTAACCAATTGGTCGCTGGTTCGAATCCAGCACGGCCCACCAACTTTCCCCTCCCATGATCAGCCACACTGCGCCGGCGGCGCTCCCGACCGCCCGGGCGGGCACTCTGACACTCGATCTGTCGCTGCGCCCCGCGCGCGCCGGGTCACGCGTCCCCGGGTGGCGGCCCGAGCCCCTGTGCTAGAATCCGCCGACACCCTCCAATCCGACTTTCCCATGGCTGATTCTTCACGTCTGGCGATCGCTGACGGCGCCCGGTTTCGGGAAATCGTGATTCAGCACCTCGACCGGATGCAGGCGCCGGAGCACGAATCGCCGGCCGCGCGCGCCGCCGATATCGCCCGCATCAAACGGCTGCTGGTGGCCAAAAACGCGGTCATCGTCGCCCATTACTACACGGACCCGGCGATCCAGGCGCTCGCCGAGGAGACCGGCGGCATCGTCTCCGACTCCCTCGAAATGGCGCGCTTCGGCAAACGGCATCCGGCCTCGACCCTGGTGGTCGCGGGTGTGCGCTTCATGGGGGAAACCGCCAAGATTCTGACCCCCGAAAAGACCGTGCTGATGCCGACCCTGGAAGCGACCTGTTCCCTGGATATCGGTTGCCCGGCCGAGGCGTTCGCAGCCTTTTGCGATCAGCATCCCGACCGCACCGTGGTGGTCTACGCCAATACCTCGGCGGCGGTGAAAGCGCGCGCCGACTGGGTGGTGACTTCCAGCATCGCCCTCGACGTGGTCGATTACCTCGATGGCGAAGGGCACAGGATTTTGTGGGCGCCGGACAAGCACCTGGGTCATTACGTCCAGCAGCAGACGGGGGCCGACATGCTGCTCTGGGACGGCAGTTGCGTGGTGCATGAAGAGTTCAAGCTGCGCGGCCTGCTGGATCTGAAGCAGGTGTATCCGGATGCCGCCATCCTGGTGCATCCGGAGTCGCCGGCGGCGGTGATTGCCATCGCCGACGCGGTCGGTTCCACCTCGCAGTTGATCGCGGCGGCCAGAAACCTGCCCAATCCGCGCTGCATCGTCGCCACCGACCAGGGCATTTTCTACAAGATGCAGCAGGCCGCGCCCGCCAAGGAATTGATCATCGCGCCCACGGCGGGGCAGGGCGCCACCTGCCGCAGTTGCGGCCACTGTCCCTGGATGGCGATGAACCACCTGCGCAATCTGGCCGATTCGCTGGAACGTGGCGCCAACGAAATTCTTGTCGACGCGGAACTGGGCCGCCGCGCCATGGTGCCCCTGCAGCGCATGCTGGACTTTCGCGAGCGCCAGATCGCCGGGGATTGACCCCGACGCACGACGGTCCGCGCTTACTCCACGAAGCGCACCTGCTCCGCAAGCGCCGCGCGCGGCACCCGGGTGCGGTTGGCCGGCACCGCGGTGTCCTCGTAGCCGAACGACAGTCCCATCAGAATGCCGATATTGTCGGGCAGCCCGAAATGTTCCCGCGCGACTTCCGGAAAGCGGCTCACGGCCGCCTGGGCGCAGCAGCCGATGCCGTAGGCCGTCATCGCCAGCATCAGCGTCTGGGCGTACATGCCCACGTCGAGCGCCACCGTCTCGTGAAACATCCGGTCCATGCCGATGAAGGCGATATGGGGAGCGTCGAAAAATTCGTAGTTGCGCAGCATCGCCTTCCGCCGCCCGTCGCGGTCGTCGCGGGCGATGCCCATGTGTCCGTAGAGACACACCGCGGTATCGATCTGGCGCCGGCGCATGACGCCCGGAAATTCCTCGACGCGCTGGTAGTCGCTGGTCACCGGCCGGCCGGAGGTCGCGGCCGCGACGAGCTTGCGGCTGATGGCGCGGCAGGATTCGCCGGACGCGACCACCACCTGCCAGGGCTGCACATTGCAGTTGGAGGGCGCCTGCTGGGCCAGCTCGAAGACATGGCGCAGGATGTTCTCGGGCACCGGGTCCGGCAGAAACCCGCGCACCGAGCGGCGCGCGCGGACGACCTGTTCGAAATCGCTGATACGGGGGTGCAGCGGGGTCATGGGCTGGTTCATGGCAACTCCTCGTTGATGGCCGCGATTGTACCCGGGGCGGCGGCAGGCACAATCGTTGCCAGGAGCAGCCCGGCCAGGAACAGCGCGGCCGGGTGTGGGTCGGAAATGAAGTGCTACAATCCGGGCGCTCGCATTTTGCGGACGCTGTATAACTTCACAGATAAAGCACGACTCACCGACACAACACTACGGAGGAAGGCGCGATGGCCGGTTTGCATTTTGAAGATTTCGTCGAAGGGCAGGTGTTCGACCACGAGGTGCGACGTACCGTCTCCGAGTACGACAACACGCTGTTCAGCTGCCTGACCATGAACACCCAGCCGCTGCACCTCGACGCCGAATTCTCCAAGAACAGCATCCATGGTCAACGCATCGTCAACAGCATGTTCACGCTGGCGCTGGTGGTGGGGGTCCAGGTCACCGAGCTGACCCTGGGCACCACGCTCGGCAATCTGGGCATGACCGACGTGGCGTTCCCGCGTCCGGTGTTCCATGGCGACACCATTCACGCCCGCACCACGATTCTGTCCAAGCGCGTCAGCCAGAAGCGCACCGATTCCGGTATCGTCAATTTTCTCCACGAGGGTTTCAATCAGCACAACGAACTGGTCGCGACCTGCAAGCGCACCGCGCTGATGAAAATGAAATCCGCCTGATTCCGGAGAGCCGACCATGCGTTCCATGCTGTTTCTGCCCGCCGACAGCGAGAAGAAGATCGCCAAGGGCGAGGACACCAACGCCGATGGCCTGATCCTCGATCTGGAGGATTCGGTCGCCCCGTCGCGCAAGGAGGAGGCGCGCCGGCTGGCGCGGGCCTATCTCGATGCGCGCCCCCTGGGCAGCCGCCGCAAGAAATTGCTGGTGCGCATCAATCCTCTCGACGGCACCATGACCCTCGACGACTTGGCCGCCGTGGTGGGCGGCGCGCCGGACTATGTACTGTTGCCCAAATACCGCACCCGCGAGGACGTGATTCGGCTCGACCATTACCTGAGCGCGCTGGAGGTACGCGAGGGCGTGCCGCGCGGGCACGTCCGGATGCTGGTGATCGGCACCGAGACCGGGCAGGGCGTGCTCAACCTGGCCGGTCTCACCGGCGCCAGTCCGCGCCTCGCCTATGTGAGCTGGGGCGAGTTCGATCTGTCGGCCGATGTCGGCGCCGAAACCCATCTGCTGCCCGACGGTTCCTGGGACGATCTGTTCCGGACCGTGCGTGCGCTCTGTCTGGCGGCGGCGGCTTCCGCCGGCATCGAACCCTGCAACACCGTGTTCACCGACTACAAGGATGATGCCGGCCTGGAGGCGGCTGCCCTGGGGGCGCGGCGCGCGGGCTTTACCTGCATGATGGCGATTCACCCCAATCAGGTGGACACCATCAACCGGGTGTTTTCGGTGGGCGAGAAAGAACTGGCGTGGTCGCGGCGGGTGGTCGAAGCCTTCGACGCGAACCCCGACGTCGGCGTGGTGGGTCTCGACGGCATCATGCTCGACAAACCGCACTACACGCAGGCCAAACGTATCATCGCCCGTGCCGCTGCTTACTGATGGAGCGGCCTGGTTTCACCCGCTGAAATTTTCATCGACTGAAGTTGAGAGGGAACTGTCATGACCGATCCAGTCCGCGTCTCCGATGCACCCTATCCAGTGGCTGTCGAGGAAGGTAAGAGTTATTACTGGTGTGCCTGCGGACGCAGCGCGAAACAGCCGTTTTGCGATGGTGCCCATGCGGGAACCGGCCTCAATCCGGTGAAATACGCAGCGCCGGCGTCGAAAACCCTGTACTTCTGCGGCTGCAAGGCGACCGCCAGGCAGCCGCTCTGCGACGGCAGCCACAAGAGCTGACCGCCCACCGCGCGCCCGGACCGGTCTACCTGCGCCGGGCCGGGCCGCCGAGCTGGTGTTCCAGATAGTCCAGATCCTGCAGGCGCTGATCGATCAGGGCGAGTTGCCGGAAATTCTGTTCCTGTAGCTTGCGCGCATAGCGCAAGTGGTCGCGCGCCTTGTCGAATACTCCGTTCAGCATGAAATATTCGGCGCGCGCCATGTGTACGCTCGGAATATCTCCCGCCAGACCGCTTACTTCAGCCAGTTCGAACCAGACCTGGGGATCGTTCGGGCGGTCGCGGGACAGCTTGGCCAGCACGGCTTCGGCTTCGCCGACCCGGTTGGCGCTTTGCAGACTTCGCGCGAGTTCCATGCGCACGGGGTAGTGATCCGGCACTTTGGCGGCCAGTTGCTGCGCCTGTTCGATGGCGACACCCGTGGCGCCGGCGGCACGTTCAATGGCAATGGCCGTCAGCCGGTAGGTCAGGCGCTCGGGGTCGTCGGCCAGCAGCTTGTGGATCTGTTCGCGCGCGCCGCCGTGATCGCCCATGGCGCTCAGGGCCAGCGCCAGGCCGTAGCGGGCCGCGGTACGGGACAGCGAGTTGCCGGAGAGCTCGTCGCGGAAGTGCGCGGCGGCCAGCTCGGGGCGCTCCGCCGACGTGGCCTGAATGCGGGCGCGCATCAGGTGGTATTCCAGATTGTCCGGATACTGGCGTACCGGATATTTGGCGACGCGCGCCCGGATATCCGATACCCGGGATTCGGTCAGTGGGTGGGTCAGCATGAATTCGGGCGGGCGCTGTCCGGAGTAACGGGTCGCGGCCAGCATCTGCTCAAACATCTCCGCCGCTCCGGCCGGGTCCATGCCGGCGCGGTAGAGCGTGTCGATGCCGACGCGGTCCGCTTCCTGTTCGTGTTGCCTGCTGAAAATGAGGGACTGGTCGATCATGGCGGCCTGGGTCGTTGCCATCACCGCCATCCCGGCTTGCGCGCCGCCGGTGGCGGCCAGCACCAGGCCGGCGAGCAGTCCGGTCAGACCAACGACGGTCGACTGGTGCTGAGTCTCGATTCTGCGGGCGAAATGGCGCTGGCTGAGGTGCGCGAGCTCGTGCGTGAGCACCGAAGCGCATTGATGTTCGGTGCGGGCTTGCAGCAAAAGCCCCGTATGCACGCCCACGATGCCGCCCGGTACCGCGAAGGCATTGATGGAAGTGTTGCGCACCAGCACCAGTTGCAGATTCCGGTCGAGCAGTTCACTGCTGCTTGCGAGGCCGGATATCAGCCGTTCGAGATAGTCCTGCACCAGCGGATCGTCGTAGGTGCGCACCTGGCGGCGAAACGCCATCAACCAGGCGCGTCCCAGATCCTGTTCCTGCTTCAGGCTGACCAGGCCGGAACTGCTGTCGCCGAGCTCCGGCAGTCGGATCTCCGCGCCCGCGACCAGGGTTGAGAAGACCATCGCGAGGATCAGGGAGGGGACGGCAAGCCCTCGGGCAAAGTAAGATGATGTCCGCAACGTGCATATTCCTCGATAACCGCGCGAGCCGGTGGCTGCGGCGCAAGAGTGATTTCGACTGCCGATGGTAGCATCGGTTCATTGTCCAGGATGCGCGGCATTCCCCCAAGGGGAGTCGGTCGTCATCCCCGCAAATCCTGTTGGCGGTCGTGCCCAAAAAGTAGAGATGGTTCCATGTGGAAAGTATTGGGCAACTGGGTTCACCGTTATCTCGGCGACGAAGAGGCGGTGTTGCTGGCGCTGCTGATGACGCTGGTTCTGGTGGCGATCATCGGATTCTCGAATGTAATCGGCCCGTTGCTGGCCGCGCTGGTGCTGGCGTTCCTGCTGCAGGGCATCGTGACGCGTCTGGAGCGTCTGCGCATTCCCCACATACTGGCCGTGTGGCTCGCCTTCCTGGGCTTCATGGGGCTGCTGTTCGCGAGCGCGGTGGTGCTGTTTCCGATCCTGGTACAGCAGACCACCAATCTGGTGAATGAGCTCCCGTCCATGATCCGCCACGGACATGCGGCGATATTGCTGCTCCCGGAGCGTTATCCCCAACTGATTTCCCACGCCCAACTGGAGCAGGTCATCCAGTATGTGAGCGGTGAAGCCACGGGTTTTGCCGAGGCCATGCTGTCGTTTTTCGTGAGTCGTTTTTCGGATCTGGTGGGCCTGCTGGTGTATCTGGTGCTGGTGCCGTTGATGGTGTTTTTCATGCTCAAGGACAGCCGGGAGCTGATCGTGCAACTGACGGGTCTGCTGCCCCGCAACCGACCCGTCATGAGCCAGGTGTGGCAGGAAATGGACGTCCAGATGGCCAATTATGTGCGCGGCAAGGTCATCCAGATCCTGATTGTCGCGGTGGTCAGCTACGTCGTCTTCGTATGGCTCGGCCTCCATTACGCGGCCCTGCTGGCGCTGGTGGTGGGTGTGTCGGTGATCGTGCCCTATATCGGCGCGACGGTGGCGACGGTGCCGGTGTTTCTGGTGGGCTATGTGCAGCTGGGCTGGGGCAGCGATTTTTTCATCCTGGCGCTGGCCTACGGGCTGATCCAGTTTCTCGACGGCAATGTGCTGGTGCCGATCCTGTTTTCCGATGCCGTGAATCTCCACCCGGTTGCGATCATTCTGGCGGTACTGCTGTTCGGCGGGCTCTGGGGTTTGTGGGGGGTGTTCTTTGCGATTCCGCTCGCGACCCTGATCAAGGCACTGCACGGCGCCTGGCCGCGGAACGAAGTCGCGCCGGACGAGTCGGATCCCTCCGCAGTGCCGCTCGCCAATCCGGCGGCGGGTACCACTCCGGCGGAGACTCCCTGATGTCTACAGCGTTCCGACCCAGAGCTTTCCGGCTGGTCTTCTGGTTTCTGGGGTGGTCGCTGGCCGCCACCGCCGCGTCCGCTGCCGATTGGTGGCAGCCGGCGCCCCGCGCCGACGGCGGCGAGATCGCGGTAAACCGCAGCCCGGCCGATGATCGCCGGTACCGCTATCTGAAACTCGACAACGGCTTGCAGGTACTGCTGGTCTCGGATGCCGCCAGCGACAAGAGCGCCGCGGCACTGAGTGTCGGCGTGGGCAGCTTCGACAATCCGGCCGATCGCCCGGGTCTCGCGCACTTCCTCGAGCACATGCTGTTTCTGGGCACCGAAAAATATCCGGCGGCAGCGGAGTATCAGGCGTTCATCAGCAGCCACGGCGGCAGTCACAACGCTTATACCAGCATCGAGCAAACCAATTTCTTCTTCGATATCGAGCCGGCTTACCTGGACGGCGCGCTGGACCGCTTCGCGCAGTTTTTCATCGCCCCGAAATTCGATCCCGACTATGTCGAGCGCGAGCGCCAGGCGGTGGAGGCCGAGTACCGCCTCAAGCTGCGCGACGATGGCCGCCGCCAGAGCGACGTGATCAGTGAAGTCATCAACCCGGATCACCCGCTTGCGAAATTTTCGGTGGGCAACCGCGACACGCTCGCGGATCTGGATAACCGGCCGGTGCGCGACGACCTGGTAGCGTTTTATCAGCGCCACTATTCAGCGGATCTGATGACACTGGCCGTGGTGGGGCGCCAGTCCCTCGACGAATTGCAGGCCATGATCGCGACCCGCTTCGGCGCCATTCCCCGGCGTCCGGTGGACCTTGCCACGGGCGAGGTGCCCCTGTTGCCGGCGCCCAGGCCGCTGCTGATTGAAATGCGACCCGATCAGGACCAGCGCGAGCTGGGGCTGTTGTTTCCGCTGCCGTCCCAGCGTGGATATTGGCGGGAGAAGCCGGCCACGTTTCTCGCGCATTTGCTCGGTGACGAGAGCGAACACAGCCTGCTGGCCGAGCTCAAGCGCCAGGGTTTGGCGGAGAGCCTGAGTGCGGGGCTCGGCTACGATTCGCGGCGCGGCGCGGCGTTTGCGATCTCCATCGCCCTGACGCCCGCGGGCGTCGCCGCGCGCGATCAGGTGCTGGATCAACTGTGGGCCTGGATTGCGAAAATACGGGCGTCCGGTGTCGAGGCGTGGCGGTACACGGAATTCGGCGTGATGCAGCGCGCCGAATTCCGGTTTCTCGAAAAATCGGGTGCCAGCGCGGAAACGGTCGCCCTGGCGGCCACGCTCCACGACTACCCACCGGCGGAAGTGTTGCGCGGTCCCTTTCTCTACGAGCATTTCGATGCCGATCTGGTGCGGGCGACGGCGGCGTTGCTGCGCCCCGACAACGCGCTCATCACCATCATGGCGCCGGAATTCGATCGGCTGGATCGCACCTCGCGCTATTACCAGACGCCTTATGCGGTGTCTCCGGTGGCGCCGCAGCGCACCGCCGCCTGGAGTGCCGGACCGGAGACCAGCGTGTTGCGACTGCCGGACCCCAATCCCTATATCCCCGAGCACTTCCCGGTGTCGGAGCGGGGCGGGGTCTCGCCGCCGCCGAAGCTGCTGACCGAGATTCCCGCGCTGCGTCTCTGGCAATATCGCGACGCGGAATTCGGTACGCCGCGCGCGGTATTCAGCGCCCGGATTCTGACGCCGCGCGCAGTGGGCCACCGGGGCGCCGCGCTGACCGAGCTCTATCTCGCGCTGGTCAGCGACGAGCTCAGCGCGGAGGTCTACCCGGCCTCCCTCGCAGGTCTGGATTTCGGTTTGAAGCGCTGGGAAGGCGGCATCGAACTCAGCGTCAGCGGCTACGCCGACAAGCAGGAAATCCTGCTGCAGCGTCTGCTGGGCGTTCTGGCGGAGCCAAAATTCGACACCGCGCGCTTCACTCGCGTGAAGGAAACCCTGATCCGGGACTGGCGCAACAGCCGCAAGGAATGGCCGGTGCGCCAGGCGGTCGACGAGATCGCGCCGCTGTTGCGCGCCGCGCCGCGGGCGTTGGAACTGGCGCAGGAGTTGGAGCCGATTGGCCCGGACATGTTGCGAACCTTCGTCGCCGGGCTCTACCACGCAGGCAGCGTCAAGGCCTATGCCGGCGGCATGGTCGATGCGGACACCGCCCAGCGCATGGCGAGCCGGGTGCTGGCGCGCCTCGCGATAGCGCCGGAGCGTCCGCCGCGTCTCAGTCATGAGGTGCGCAGGTTGCGCCCGCAAGCCAGGCTGCCGCGCTGGGGCGTGGTGGTGGAGCAGCCGGATCGTGCTGCGATTCTGTATCTCCAGGGCGCGTCCGATACGCTTGCCGAACGCGCCCGCTTTGCACTGTTGCAGAAAATCACCGAAGAACCTTTTTACACGGAAATCCGTACCGAGAAGCAACTGGGCTATGTGGTCGGCAGTCAGCTCATGCCGTCCAATCGGGTGCCCGGGATGCTGTTCTACGCACAGTCGCCGCGCGCCGACGCGACCCGTCTGATGGTGGAGATGGAGCAGTTCCTGTCAGCGCGTTGCCAGGTGCTGGACACCATGGACGACGCGGAGCTCGAGCGTTTCAAGCAGGCCACCCTGGCCGGCATCGAGGAGCGACCGAAGAACATGCTTGAACAGGCCGCGCGCCACAACGAAAGCCTGGCGCTCGATTATCGCAACTTCGACTTCCGCCCGCGCCTCGCCGAAGCGGTGCGCGCCGAGACGCTGGTCGATCTCAAGGGCGAATGCGGACGGGTGTTTGGCCCACAGCAGCGCCGGGGACTCTGGATCGCAACCGGCGACCGTGCGGCGGCGGATGCCGCGCAGGATCTGAACCGGGCCAGCGACGGTCGCTATGGTTATCCCTGGTGACCGCCCGACGCAATCAACGCGGTGGGCGTCCGTTGAACGGCGAGCCTATTTGACCTAGTGTGCAAAAGTCAGGACAGATACCGTGGGCGCAGCAGGAAATCCTATGAATGAACCGCAACAACCCGATGTCCTGGAAGTGCCGATGGTGTCGGACGATGCCGATCCCGCGGAAACCGGCGACTGGCTCGACTCCCTCGACGCGGTGCTGCGTTTTCAGGGGCCGGAGCGGGCGGCCTTCCTGTTGCGCCAACTGATCGATCGCGCGGCACGCGACGGCATTCCCCTGTCCGGTGGCGTCACCACGCCGTTTCGCAACACGATCCCGGTCAGCCGCGAAAAACGCATGCCCGGCGATCTGTTCATGGAGCGCCGCATCCGCTCCCTGATCCGCTGGAACGCATTGGCGATGGTGATGCGCGCCAACAGGAAATACGAAGGTCTGGGCGGCCATATCGCCACCTTTTCGTCGGCGGCCACGCTCTATGACGTCGGCTTCAATTATTTCTTTCGGGCGCGCCGCGCGGGGCAGCTTGAGGATCTCATCTACTATCAGGGCCACAGTTCCCCCGGCATCTATGCGCGCTCGTTTCTCGAAGGTCGCATAACGGAGGAACAGCTCGATCATTTCCGCCGCGAGGTCGACGGCAAGGGTCTGTCGTCCTACCCACACCCCTGGCTGATGCCGGAGTACTGGCAGTTCCCCACGGTATCCATGGGTCTCGGCCCCATTCAGGCCATCTACCAGGCCCACATCATGCGCTACCTGTCGGCGCGGGAGCTGGCGCCGCGCGGCGATCGCCGGGTGTGGGCTTTTCTCGGCGACGGCGAATGCGACGAGCCGGAAACCCTGGGCGCGATTTCCCTCGCCGGGCGCGAGCAGCTCGAAAACCTGACGTTCGTGGTCAACTGCAATCTCCAGCGCCTCGACGGCCTGGTGCGCGGCAACGGCAAAATCATTCAGGAGCTGGAAGGCGTGTTCCGCGGCGCCGGCTGGCATGTGCTCAAGGTGGTGTGGGGCCGGCTCTGGGATCCGCTGCTGGAGCGGGACGGCGCCGGACTGCTGCAAAAACGCATGGATGAAGTCTGCGACGGCGAACTGCAGAACTACAAGTTCAATGGCGGCGCCTACACACGCGAGCATTTTTTCGGCAAATACCCGGAGCTGGCCGCGCTGGTCGCGGACCTCAGCGACGACGACATCATGTATCTCAATCGCGGCGGACACGACCCCTACAAGGTGTACGCCGCCTACGCCGAGGCGGTCGAGACGCGCGGCAAGCCCACCGTCATTCTGGCCATGACCGTCAAGGGTTATGGCCTCGGCAGTTCCGGCGAGGCGTCCAACGACACGCACTCGGTCAAGAAGATCCAGCTCGACGACCTGAAGAAATTTCGCGACCGGTTCGGCCTGCCGATTCCGGATGAGCATATCGAAGACACGCCCTACTACCGGCCGCCGGAAGACAGTCCCGAACTGACGTACATGCGCCGGCGCCGCGCGGAACTGGGCGGCTACCTGCCGGCCCGTCACGGCGAGTTCCAGCCCCTGGAAATTCCCGCGCTGGAGACTTTCAACCGGCTGCTGGAAAGCACCGGTGAGCGCGAGATCTCCACCACCATGGCGTTCGTGCGCATGCTTCAGCAACTGGTGCGGGACAAGGCCATCGGCGCCCGCATCGTGCCCATCGTGCCCGACGAAGCGCGCACCTTCGGCATGGAAGGCATGTTCCGTCAGCTCGGCATCTATTCTTCCGCCGGGCAGCGCTATGTGCCCCACGACGCCGGCCAGATTCTCTACTACAAGGAAGACAAAAAAGGCCAGATTCTGGAGGAGGGCATCACCGAAGCCGGATCAATGGCGGCCTGGATCGCCCTGGCGACGGCGTACAGCAGCTACGATCTGACGATGATCCCGTTTTACATTTTCTATTCGATGTTCGGGTTTCAGCGCATCGGCGATCTGGCCTGGGCCGCCGGCGATGCCCAGGCGCGCGGGTTTCTGATCGGCGCCACCTCGGGCCGCACCACGCTCAACGGCGAGGGCTTGCAGCATCAGGACGGCCACAGCCAGTTGCTCGCCGGGGTGATTCCCAACTGTCGCGCCTACGATCCGGCCTATGGTTACGAGCTCACGGTGATTGTTCAGGACGGTCTCAAACGCATGTTTGCCGACCGCGAAAACTGTTTCTACTACGTCACCACCATGAACGAGAACTACCCGCACCCGGCCATGCCGGAAGGCGCGGCCGAAGGTATCGTGCGCGGGATTTATCGGCTGGAAGCGGGGCCGCGCGCCAAGCACCGGGTGCAGTTGCTGGGCGCGGGCGCGATGCTCAACGAAGCGCGCGCCGCCGCGCGAATTCTGCGCGAGCAGTTCGACGTCGGCGCGGACGTGTGGAGCGTCACCAGCGTCGGCGAGCTGGCCCGCGACGGTCAGGCCGCGCTGCGCTGGAATCGTCTCCACAGCGACAAGAAGCCGCACGTGCCTTATCTGACGCAACAACTGAAAGGACACAAAGGCCCGGTGGTGCTGGCGACCGACTACGTCAAAACGCTCGGCGAACAGTTGCGCGGATTTGTTCCCGGCGACTACCAGGTGCTGGGCACCGACGGTTTCGGGCGCAGCGATACCCGCGAACGGTTGCGCGATTTCTTCGAAGTGAGCCGCAACCACATTGCGCTCGCGGCCCTGCACGGTTTGCAGCGCAGCGGCGCCATCGAGGCCGGCGTGGTGAGCGCGGCAATGGCCAAACTGGGCATCGCGCCCGACAAGGCCGATCCATTGACGGTGTAATCGGCGCGGCCGGCAGGCCGCTGACTGGCGGATTTCAAGGAAACGCATTCAGGTGACAATCGAAACAGTACGGGTGCCCGATCTCGGTGGCGCCGAAGAAGTCGAGGTGATCGAGATCTCCGTCGCCGTGGGCGACCGAGTGGAAGTCGATCAGACCCTGTTGGTGCTGGAATCCGAAAAAGCGACCATGGAACTGCCGTCCCCGGTGGCGGGAGTGGTTGCAAGGTTTCTGGTCGCGGAAGGCGACAAGATCAAAAAAGCCGGTATTCCCCTGCTGGAAATCACCATCGATGGCGCTGTCGCCGCCAGGACGCCTACGGAAACCGGCGCGCCCGCCACCCCGACGGGAGCGGCCAAATCCGGCGCCGCCAAATCCGTCCAGCCGGCGCGGGTCGAGGCCCCCAAGCCGGCGTCCGCGGCTGTCCCCGCCGCCGACTCCGAACCTGAACCCATGGCCCCGGCGGCATCGGCCGTGGCGACACCCGCGCCTGCCGCCGAGGTCGGCGCGGCAGCGCAAAACCCGCCACCTGCGGCAACCGGGGCCGGGATTTATGCCGGTCCCTATGTGCGGCGCCTGGCGCGGGAACTCGGCGTGGATCTGGCCCGGGTGTCGGGTTCGGGACCGCGCCAGCGGGTGTTGAAGGAAGACGTGCAGGCGTTCGTGCGCCAGCGCCTGACCCAGCCCACCGCCGCGGCGGGCGGCGGCGCCATCCCCGCGGTGCCTGAGGTGGACTACGCCAGATACGGGTTGGTGACGACAGGCGAACTGAGCAAGATCGGTCGTCTCACCGCCGCCAACATGCACCGCAGCTGGCTCAATGTCCCTCACGTCACCCAGTTCGACGATGCCGACATCACCGAGCTCGAAGCCTTCCGCCAGACGCGCAAGGGCGAAGCCGAAACGCGCGGTGTCAAACTGACTCCGGTGCCGTTCATCCTCAAGGCCTGCGCCATCGCGCTGCGCGACAACCCGGTGCTCAATCGCTCTCTCGCGCGCGACGGCGCACACTTCGTGCAGCGCGAGTATTTTCACCTCGGCATGGCGGTGGACACGCCGCGCGGGCTGCTGGTGCCCGTGGTGCGCGATGTGGATCGCAAGGGCATCTGGGAACTGGCCGCCGAAGTCGCCGCGCTCGGCGACAAGGCCCGCGCCGGCAAGTTGACGACCAACGAGATGCAGGGCGCCTGCTTCACCATCTCCAGCCTGGGCGCCCTCGGGGGGCGCGGTTTTACGCCCATTGTGAACACGCCGGAAGTCGGGATTCTCGGCGTCTCCCGCGCCGCCGTGCAGCCGGTCTGGAACGGCCGTGAATTCATGCCCCGCACGATGTTGCCGCTCGCGCTGTCCTACGACCACCGCGTCGTCAACGGCGGCGACGGTGGCCGTTTCCTCACACAACTGGTTGCCCTGCTGTCCGATATCCGGCTGTTGCTGATGTGACCGGGGGCGGCGCGGTCCGCTGCTCCGCTACCACGGGATCAATCCTGGTCGCGACGCGATTTCACGACAGGAAACCTCAGTGTGGCGGCCCGGCCCGATGGAACTCGACATAAAATCTCACGCCGTCATGCGGCGCTACTTCGTGTTTTACCGTCGGTTCCACCACGCCCGGTAATTCGGGTGTGAGCAGCACCTCTTCGACGACCGGCTCCAGAATGCGGTAGGTCAGCGTGCCCGCGACGACGACGATCTTTCCCCATACGCCGGCTTTTGTGCTGTGGCTGTTGAGCAATCCGGCGGGAACGGATTGCTCCGTGAATTCGGGTGTACGCTGGTAGGCGACGACATCGTCTGGCAGTGCTTTCATGGGCGGGAGCCTTCTGGGTGGATTGAGCGCAGGGAATCCTTCCGGTTGAACAGGGAACATCCGTGCCCGGTCGACCCGTTGCAGCCTAACAGGTTGCTGAAAAACTGCTGCGGGCACCATCTGCTTCGTTGCGCGGTGCTCGCTCCCTCGCCTATCGACTTGATATGTCTCGGTCGCTGCGCTCCGTGCGCCTCGCATCTGGCCCCCTCGCGACGTTTTTCAGCAACCTG
>CAMTUJ010000012.1:0-94772 GCA_947084925.1 uncultured Gammaproteobacteria bacterium | reverse complement strand
TTCGCGCACTTGGACGCCATCTCTGTCGCGTCATTTTCTCGATGCTGAAACAGGGACGCTGCTACGAAATCAGAGAGGCGAAAGAAAACAGAGACTGAATGAAAAAAACGGTTGAAAATTCGAGCGGGATGTTCAGTTCTCGCACTGTAACATTCAAGAGAAAGCACGAGGAAAAGGAGGAAAAGGTGACCGATTTATTTTCTCCGGAAAAACTGGGGCACGAAAAGGAAGCGGAAGCACGGGAAGCACGGGAAGCACGGGGGCAAATCTTTCGTTATCGCATCCCTCCGAAGCACGCGACCACCGGCCGGCGCCAAGGGAAAATAGTGACCGCGAATCGCATTCCGGGCGTGGGACATGGTCCGCGCCTCAGAGCATCCCCAGGCCGATGAAGGTGGCCACGCCGGCAAAATAACCGGCCAATGCCAGCGCGCTGATGTGCTTGAGATACCAGAGAAAATCGATGCGCTCCATGCCCATCGCCGCGACGCCCGCCGCGGAACCGATGATCAGGCAGCTGCCGCCGGTGCCCGCGCAGTAGGCCAGCAGCTTCCAGAAGTTGCCGTCCTGGACAAAATACCGCAGCCACTGCGCGTCGCCACCAGCGCCGGCCAGGGCTTCCGGACTCATTAGCGGATACATCTTCATGGCGCCCGCTACCAGGGGCACGTTGTCGACGACGGAGGACAGCAGGCCGATGGCGATGTTGATCGCGTAGACGTTGCCCAGGCTCTCGCGCAGATAGGTGGCCACCTGATTCAGGTGCCCCGCGGTCGCCAGGCTCGACACCGCGAGCAGAATGCCCAGAAAGAACAGCACACTGGTGGTATCGATGCGCCGCAATACGCCCACCACCGAGAGCGGGTGCTTGTCCTCCTGATTCTTGTCGCGGTGCAGGATCTCGGTCGTCACCCAGAGTATCGAGAGCCCGAACAACATACCCATGTAAGGAGGCAAATGGGTCACTGTCTTGAACACCGGCACGAACAACAGTGCGCCGATACCCATGACGAACACCAGCCTGCGCTCGAAGGGTGTGGTCGGATCGCTGATTTCCTCGAGGGATGAGCTGAGCACCGGGCGTTCAATCTCGCCCTTGAGCCGCACACTCACCAGCAGCAGAGGCACCAATATGCAGATCAGACTGGGCAGAAACAGCTGCTTGATGATGCTCACCGTGGTGATCTGGCCCCCGATCCACAGCATGGTGGTAGTGACGTCTCCGATCGGCGACCAGGCGCCGCCCGCATTGGCGGCGATCACCACCATGCCCGCGTAGAACCAGCGCTCTTGCTGATCGCGAACCAGCTTGCGCAGCAGGGAAATCATGACGATGGTGGTAGTGAGATTGTCGAGCGTCGCCGACATGAAGAAGGTAATGAAACAGAGCACCCACAACAGGCGGACTCTGTTGTGGGTGACGATGCGATCAGTGATGACCTTGAAACCCTCATGGGCATCGACCAACTCCACGATGGTCATGGCACCGAGCAGGAAGAACAGTATCTCGGCGATCTCGCCGAGGTGGTGACGCAGCTCAGCGGCGACTCCGTGGAGTTGTTCGGGTGCGCTGGTGAAAATCTGGTCAGCCCCGAACACCAGAATGGTCCAGCACAGCACCGCCGTGAGAATCGCCGAAGCGGCTTTGTCGATCTTGATGGGGTGTTCCAGCGCGATACACAGATATCCGATCACGAACACCGCGGCTATCAAGAGGTAGGCTGACATCGACGACAGGTCTCCAGGCAGGGTTCCGCAGCTTCCGCTGACGGGGGATGCCGAACGGGGGCGCGGCAATCAGGGTAAAGGATAACCGCGTTTGAGTCGCGTATCCCAAACACCCGAATCACCCAGGCCAACAAAAATTTCGGGGTCTGTTCTCGAAAATTTCGGGGTCTGTTCTCGCATTGTTGCATTTAATCAAAGAACATACTCAGTAGCGGTGCTTGGTCGCCTTTGGCGATGCCGGCCAGTTGCTCCAGCTCGGGGATCAAGGGGGTCAGACTCGATCGATCTGTAACCCCATCGACGCCATTGCCACAAAAGCGTCCGCCGCAGCACGACATCAGGCGGCAGACCCATGCTCTATATCCCAGCCCGGAAACACCAGGACCGCCGGATGGCACCGAAGCGCTTTTGCCAGTTGTTTGGCGCGCTCAACCCCGAGATTGATTCGATCACGCTCGATAGCGGATATCGTGGATTGAGGAATACCGGTGGCGGCGGCGAGTTCATTCTGGCTCATACCCTGGATCTCTCGAATGATTCGCACCGACTCTCCGATGGAAACCTCGACTTGACGTTTTGCTTTCCGATACTCGCTCATGTCATTTCCTTCGATAATCATGGGCCGTAACGCTCACGACCTCGACCCGAACCTCATTGCGCTCCACGCTGTAGATCACGCGGTACTGCTCGTTCAACCTGGAGGACCGGTGGCCATTCCACTCGCCACCGAGCGGTTCGTCATTGAAGCCGCGGATCATGCGCAGGCCGGCTGGACCGGATACCGACACGATGTCCTTCCATTTTTCGTAGCGCTTGAGGATCTCCAGAGGGAGCTTTTTCAATTGGCACGCAGTGCGCCGATGTTCAAGTATCTCCCACATGAGGCGATTCTATATACCATATTTGGTATGTCAATATTGCGGGAAAACAGCCACCGGCGCCATCCGGCCGCCGCCGCGCCAACTTCAGGGCAGATCGAGCCGCATCAGCACGGCGTCTTCGCGGCCGTCGGGCTCTGAATAGTAGCTTCGTCGCAGCCCCACCCGCTGAAAACCTTCACTCAGATAGAGCGCAATGGCGGGCACATTGCCGGCCCGTACTTCCAGATGCAGACAGCGCGTGCCACCGGCGAGGCCGTCCCGGCAGGCACGCAGCAACCTGCGACCGCCGCCATGGCGGCGATAGGCGGGATCGACGGCAATATTGAGCAGTTCGGCTTCGTCCAGCACCTCGCGGAATACGGCAAATCCCGCTACTTCGCGGTTTGTCTGCAACACCAGCATCCGGTGCCGGGCGAGACTGTCTTCGAAACGCGAGCGATCCCAGGGGGACAGTGCGGCCAAAGCCTCGATCCGGCACAGGGTGTCCAGATCGGCAGCGACCGCTTGGCGCACACGCGGTTCCGGCACATCATCCGCCATCAGTTGGCAGCCGGCGCGAGCTGCCGGATCGCACGCCAGGTTGCGGCCTTGCATTCAGGGGACGCCAGCATGTCGGCGAGCCCGGGCAGCAGAATGGCGCGAGCAGCGCCCGCCAGCGCCAGTTCGGCGCCGACGGTATGGGCAGATTCCGCGCCCAGACAACGCCAGCTGATCTCGCCCAGCGCCAGCAGCCACAGGAAAGGCGCGGTCGCCATGCGCCCGGCAATGAACAAGGCGAGCGACTCGCGCGCACCCGCGAGACTCGCGTCGGCGCCCGCGAACGGCGGCCAATCGATGACCTCGGCGGCGGGCAACGGTCCCGGCAGGCGTCCGATGGCGCGCAGAATATTGGCCAACAGCGTCATCCGCTCGCGGTCGGGCCAGCCTCCCGCGGGCAGCGCGTCGAACACCAGCAGATCGGGCACCGGTTGCCAGCAGGCGAGGCGAAACGCCAGCGCGGCGGGTCCCTCGACGGATGCGGTTACGGGTTGCGGCGGAACTTCCGGTACCGCGCGAGCAACAGCGGCCGGCGCCCGCGTCTGCTCACGGAGTGCCGCGAGCGGCGATTCACCGCGCTCCACTTCGGCCCCGGACGCAGGCGGTGCGGGCGCCGCCGCGGAACTCGGTGCCGCCGGCGCAAGGTCGGTAGCGAATGACTGCTCCGACACTCCCGCTGCCGCGGCCGCTTCGCCGGGCGCCGGGCGCGGCCGATACCTGACCACGCCCAGCGCCGTCAGGTACGCGTCCCGCCGCGCCGCGTCCATCGGCAACTACACGCCGCGCTGGGGATGGACGCGGTCGGGAGTTTCCAGCAGGTTGATGGCGTTGAGGTAGGCCTTGGCGCTCGCCACCAGGATATCGGTATCGGCGCCCTGGCCGTTGACGATACGTCCGCCCTTCTCTAGCCGTACGGTCACTTCGCCCTGGGAATCGCTGCCGGTGGTGATGGCATTGACCGAATAGAGTTGCAGACTGGTGCCGCTGTGGGCCAGCTTCTCGATCGCCTTGAACACCGCGTCCACGGGGCCGTCGCCATCCGCCGCCACCTGATGATCATTGCCATGAGCGCGCAGGGTCAGTTCGGCATGGGGAGCACGTCCGGTCCGCGATGCCACGTCCATGGCGATCAGGCTGAAATGCTCGGCGGTTTCACCGAACTGAATGTCGGATACCAGGGCCTGCAAGTCCTCGTCGTAGATTTCCCGCTTCTTGTCGGCCAGCTCCTTGAAGCGCACGAAAGCGCGATTGAGATCGGCCTTGTTGTCGAAGGTGATGCCCAGGGTTTCGAGGCGCGCACCGAACGCCGCGCGGCCCGAGAGCTTGCCCAGCACGATGCGGTTGGTGTTCCAGCCCACGTCCTGGGCGCGCATGATCTCGTAGGTCTCGCGGTACTTGAGCACGCCGTCCTGGTGAATGCCGGACTCGTGGGCAAAGGCGTTGGCGCCCACCACCGCCTTGTTGGGCTGCACCGGAAAGCCGGTGACAGTCGATACCAGCCGGGACGTGGGCACGATCTGGGTGGTGTCGATGCGGGTGGATACCGGAAACACGTCGGGCCGGGTGCGTACCGCCATCACGATTTCTTCCAGCGACGCATTGCCCGCGCGCTCGCCGAGACCATTGATGGTGCACTCCACCTGGCGCGCGCCGTGCAGCACCGCCGACAGCGAGTTCGCCACCGCGAGGCCGAGATCGTTGTGGCAGTGCACCGAGAATATCGCCTGGTCGGAATTCGGCACGTTCCGGATGACACGGCCGATCATGGCGCCGTACTGGCCCGGCTCGCCGTAACCCACGGTGTCGGGAATGTTGATGGTGCGGGCACCGGCGGCGATCACCGCTTCGATGACCCGGCACATGAACTCGAACTCGGTGCGGCTGCCGTCCTCAAGGGAAAACTCCACATCATCGACCAGGTTGCGGGCGATTTTGACGGCACCGATGGCCTGTTCCAGCACCTGCGCCGGCGTCATCTGGAGCTTGTATTCCATGTGGATTGGCGAGGTCGCGATGAAGGTGTGGATGCGCGGCGCGACCGCATCCTTGAGCGCCTCGGCGGCGCGCTCGATATCCGCTGGCAAGGTGCGCGCGAGACTGCACACCCGGCAGTCGCGGATGGTCTCGGCGATGCTTTTGACGGCGGCGAAATCTCCCGGGCTCGAAGTCGCGAAACCCGCTTCGATCACGTCCACGCGCAGTTTTTCCAGCGCCTTGGCGACGCGCAATTTTTCTTCGCGCGTCATGGCGGCGCCGGGGCTTTGCTCGCCGTCACGCAACGTGGTGTCGAAAATGATCAAGTGTTCTTTGTTGTCGGCCATGGCCCTGGGCTCCCAGATCGCGCGCCAGCGCGGCGATCGCTACAGGATGAATCGGCCCGCATCAGCGGGTGATGAAACGAAAAACGATGGGAAAGTACGTTGGCTGCCCCTCAGGGCAGCAGCAGGAGCAGTCGGAACACACACAACGCCGCCGACGGACAGGAAGGTCCGGAACGGGCGAGCGATGGAACTGCGTCAAATGCCATTGCGAGGGTCGTTGTGCGGCAATTGGACCCATTCAAGCAGATTCGCCCCGTGCTGCCAAGCCCCTGCGATAGCGCCGCCACAGCCACAGGCCGGGCCCGGACAGCGCATACACAAAGAAGATGGCCAGCAGCACCCGGGGTGGGTCGATCACCACCAGCGCGGCGCCAATGACCGCCGCCACTATGACGATAAAGGGAACCCGGCCACGGAAGTCGACGCCCTTCATGCTGTGGTAACGAAAATTGGTCACCATCAGCAAGCCCGCCGCCGCCGTCATCAGGCCAACCGTCAGCGCAATGCCACCGGAAGGCTCCAGATCACCGCCGCTCCACACGATACCGGCGACCACCCCGGCCGCCGCCGGGCTCGCGAGTCCGACGAAGAAACGCTTGTCGGCGGAACCCACTTGCACATTGAAGCGCGCGAGGCGCAGCGCCGCGCAGGACGCGTAGATGAACGCGGCCGCCCAGCCCAGCTTGCCCAACTGGTTCAGCATCCAGGCATAGGACACCACCGCTGGCGCCACCCCGAACGACACCATGTCCGACAGGGAATCGTACTGGACGCCGAACGCGCTCTGCGTGTTGGTGAGGCGGGCGACCCGGCCGTCGAGTCCGTCGAACACCATGGCGACGAAGATGGCGACCGCCGCCGTGGAGAATTTACCGTTCATGGCGGAAAGAATCGCGTAGAAGCCCGCGAACAGGGCGCCGGTGGTGAGCAGGTTGGGCAGCAGGTAGATGCCACGGCGGCGCACTACCTCGCCCTCGACGGCGTCCTCGGCCGAGAACGGGGCGAACGGCGGCATCCTTGCCTCGACGCTGGCGTCGTCATCATCCACAAGGGGATCGGTCATCGCCGCTGGGTCTCCTGCGCTGGTCACCGGTTGCCGCACTGTAGCAGGAAAGCCCCGGCCAACCTGCGCGCGCCCCATGAAAAAAGGGGCGGCCACAGCGCCTGCGGCCCGCCCCCTGCGTCGCGCCCGGAAACGCGCGACCACCACTGCCGTCGGTCAGTTTTTCGACTTGTCGATCAGCTTGTTTTTGCCGATCCAGGGCATCATGCCGCGCAGTTTGGCGCCCACGGCTTCGATGGGGTGCTGCTCGGCGCGGCGCCGGCGCGCTTTCAGTACCGGGTTGCCCGCCTGATTGTCGAGCACGAATTCGCGCGCGAACTTGCCGGTTTGAATATCGTCCAGGATGCGCTTCATTTCCTTTTTGGTTTCATCGGTGATGATGCGCGCACCGCTCACATAATCCCCGTACTCCGCCGTATTGGAGATGGAGTAGCGCATGTCGGCGATACCGCCCTGGTACATCAGATCGACGATCAGCTTGAGCTCGTGCAGACACTCGAAATAAGCCATTTCCGGGGCATATCCGGCTTCGACCAGGGTTTCGAAACCGGCCTGGACCAGTGCCGTGGCGCCGCCGCAGAGCACCGCCTGTTCGCCGAACAGGTCGGTCTCGGTCTCTTCCCGGAAATTGGTTTCGATGATGCCGGAGCGACCCGCGCCAATCGCCGCCGCATAGGACAGCGCGACGTTGCGCGCCTGACCGCTGGCATCCCGGTAGATGGCGATCAACGCGGGAACGCCGCCGCCTTCCTGATAGGTGCTGCGCACCGTGTGGCCTGGACCCTTGGGGGCGATCATGATCACATCCAGATCCGCGCGCGGCTCGATCAGCTGGAAGTGGATGTTGAAGCCATGGGCAAACGCGAGCGCCGCGCCCTGCTTCAAATTGGGTTCGATTTCATTGTAATAGATGGCTTTTTGCTGCTCGTCGGGCGCCAGCACCATCACCAGATCGGCGCCCTTCACCGCTTCGGCAACCTCCGCCACCTTGAGACCGGCGCCTTCGGCCTTGGCGCGCGACGCAGAGCCTTTGCGCAGCGCCACCACGACTTCGGCGACGCCGGAATCGCGCAGGTTGAGCGCATGGGCGTGACCTTGCGAGCCATAGCCCACCACAGCCACTTTCTTGCCGCGGATGACGGCCGGATCGCAATCTTTCTCGTAATACACTTGCATGGTTGTTCACCCGATACTGAGTTTGTAGGTTGTCCCGTGACTGTCAAGCCCGCAGCGCACGTTCGCCGCGCATGATACCGGATACGCCGGAGCGCACCACTTCCAGCACCGCCGTTTCGCCCAGCGCCTCGATGAAAGCATCCAGCTTGGCGCTGACGCCCGCGAGCTGAATGACGTAGCTCGCGGAACCGACGTCGATGATCTGACCCCGGAAGATATCGACGACACGTTTCACTTCGGCGCGAGCATCCCCGCTCGCCTTCACCTTGACGAGCATCAGCTCGCGCTCGATGTGAAGGCCCTCGGTAAGATCGGTGACCTTCACCACGTCGATCAGCTTGTGGAGTTGCTTGGTGATCTTTTCGATGGTGAGATCGTCGCTCTGGGTGGTCAGCGTCATGCGCGACAGGGTCGCGTCTTCCGTGGGGGCGACGGTCAGGGAATCGATGTTGTAACCGCGCTGGGAAAACAGGCCCACCACCCGCGAGAGGGCTCCGGGTTCGTTTTCCAGCAGCACCGAAAGAATGCGTCGCATCAGGTACGCTCCGTTTTGCTGAGCCACAGATCGCGCATGGAGCCCGGCGATACGTGCATCGGATAGACGTGCTCGTGGGGGTCGACCTGGATGTCGACGAACACCACGCGATCCTTGTAGCTGAAACATTCCCGCAGCTTGTCCTCGAGTTCGTCGATGTGTTCGACGCGCAGCCCGACATGGCCGTAGGCCTCCGCCAGCTTGACGAAATCCGGCAGCGAATCCTCGTAGAGAATCTGCGAATAGCGGCTGCCGTACTGCATGTCCTGCCACTGCTTGACCATCCCCAGCGCCTGGTTGTTGAGGTTGATGATCTTCACCGGCAACTGGTGCTGGGTGCAGGCGGACAGCTCCTGAATGCACATCTGGATACTGCCCTCGCCGGTGACACAGGCGACGTCCGCGCCCGGAAACGCCATCTGCACACCCATGGCCGCCGGCAGGCCGTAACCCATGGTGCCGAGGCCGCCGGAGTTGAACCACTGGCGCGGCTTGTCGAACAGGTAATACTGGGCCGCGAACATCTGGTGCTGCCCGACATCGGACGTGATGTAGGCCTTGCCTTCGGTGATCTTGTAGAGCGCCTTGACCGCGTCCTGCGGTTTGATCAGCGTCCCGACACTGGGCTCGTGGCGCGGCGCGGTGTAGAGCCCGTGGCGCCTGCGCCACTCGTCGATCTGCTGCCACCACTCGGCAAGGGCCGCGGGGTCCGGACGCTCGCCGGCAGTTTCGATCTGCTCGATCATCTCGTCCAGCACGGCGTCGCAGGCGCCGACGATGGGAATGTCGGCCGGAACATTTTTTGAAATCGACGACGGATCGACGTCGATGTGAATGATCTGGGCACCCGGGCAGAAGCGGTCCGGGGTGTTGGTGACCCGGTCATCGAAGCGCACGCCGACCGCCAGAATCACGTCGGCGTGATGCATGGCCGTATTGGCTTCGAAGGTACCGTGCATTCCCAGCATGCCGACGAACTGCCGGTCGCTGCCCGGATAACCGCCGAGCCCCATCAGCGTATTGGTGACCGGATAATTCAGCTGCCGCGCGAGCCGCGTGAGCTGGTCCGCCGCATTGCCGAGAATTATGCCGCCGCCGGCGTAGATCACCGGTCGCCTGGCTTCGAGCAGGACCTTGACCGCGCGGCGGATCTGTCCCGAATGCCCCCTGGTGGAGGGCTGGTACGAGCGAATGCGGATCTTGTCCGGATACAGGTAAGGCACCTTGTAGTTGGGGTCGGTGACATCCTTGGGGATATCGACCACCACCGGACCGGGCCGCCCGCTGCGCGCAATATAAAACGCCTTGGCAATTGTTTCGGCCACGTCTTCCGCGCGCCGGATCATGAAGCTGTGCTTCACGATGGGCCGGGAGACGCCGATCATGTCGGTCTCCTGAAACGCATCCCCGCCAATTTTTTCCTGGGCTACCTGGCCGGAGATGACCACCAGGGGAATCGAATCCATATAGGCGGTGGCAATGCCGGTAATGGCGTTGGTCGCGCCGGGCCCGGAGGTGACCAGTACCGCACCGACGTCCCCCGTCGCCCGGGCGTAGCCGTCGGCGGCGTGGGTCGCGCCCTGCTCGTGGCGCATCAGGATGTGTTTGACGTCGTCCTGCCGGAACAGGGCGTCATAGATGTGGAGTGCCGCGCCACCGGGATAACCCCAGAGATACTTGACGCCGGAGTCGCGCAAGGCGCGGATGGTGGCTTCGCCACCGGAGAGCAGTTCCACTGAGTCATTTCCTCTGTCGATACACGGTCGGTTCGGCGCTGCACGGAGCAACTCGCCGCCAACCCGCCAGGGCAAACGCAAACAGGAGGTGTCACTGGAACATCCGGCCCGACGGCAGGTCGGGTTGCGCTGCGATCACCGTCGAGCGGAGGGTTTGATCGCGGCCGGGGACAGGGTCGTGCCACCCGGTGATGCCCAGCGAACGCTGTTTACGTCCACCTGGCGGGGCCTTCGGCGGGCGGCAGGCCCGCGCGAAAGGGTCGAAACTGTAGCCTGCCGCACCGCCAAGGTCAATGACCGCAGAGGGGCGCCGGCGCCCGACCGCCCTCGATGCCTGCCGGCGGTGGCCCGGCAACACCTGTTGCGCGGGATGGCAAACTCACCGGTCATATACCTTTGCAATGCGGTACGACAAGCGGACCGGTTATAGTCCAAAATATCCCCCGTCACTCCTTTAATTACCACTCTTGCCAAGAGGCCCTCATATGACCGAAGCAGCGCTGAGCCATGTACTTGATTACCCCCCGCAAAGAATCAAGCGGGAGGTTGACTTCGAGACCGTCATCATCGGCGCGGGCCTGTCGGGCATCGGCGCCGCCATTCGCCTGATCCGCGAAGGCTTGGGGGATTTTGTCATCCTGGAGAAAGGCATCGACGCCGGCGGCACCTGGCAGGACAACACCTATCCCGGCCTCACCGTCGACATTCCCTCACTGAGCTATTCGTTCTCCTTCGAACAGAACCCCTTCTGGTCGAGCCTGTATGCGCCCGGCGCGGAAATGAAAGCCTATGTGGATCACTGCGTGACCAAGTACGGGGTGCGCCCCCACATGCGCTACAACATGGAAGTCGCCGACGCCACCTACGACGAGCAGCGCAATGTCTGGACGACCCGCACCAAATCCGGCGCGACCTTCACCTCGCGTTACCTGGTGAGCGCGACCGGCTTCCTGACCATCCCGAAACTGCCCATCATCGAGGGCATCGAAAAATTCAAGGGCAAGGTCATGCACACCGGACGCTGGGATCACTCCTACGATCTCACCGGCAAGCGCGTCGGTTTCATCGGCACCGGCGCCACCGGGATCCAGGCGGTGCCCGAGATCGCCGACAAGGTGAAATCCATCGACGTGTATCAGCGTACGGCGATCTGGCTGCTGCCGAAGAAGGAAATACCGTTCAGTCCGCGCTGGCAGGCGGCGTTCGCGAAAATCCCCGGCCTGCAACGCCTGGCGCGGCTTGTGGTCATCTTTTTTACCGACATCATCATGATCAACCTGCTGGTGTTCAACAAGTACTTCGGCTTTGTCGGCAAGAAGCTGGAGCGTATCTGCGTCAACCACATCCGCAACCAGGTCAAGGATCCCGCGACGCAGGAAGCCCTGATCCCGACCTACGATTTCGGCTGCAAACGCCCGAGCTTCACCAGCAAGTTTTACCCGGTGTTCAACCGCGAGAATGCCGCCCTGGTGACCAACCCGATCGACCGCATCACCGAAAACGCGATCGTTACCAAGGACGGCACCGTGCGCGAGATCGATACCCTGATCTGCGCCACCGGCTTCGAGGTGTTTCAGAAAGGCAGCGTGCCCACGTATAAGCTGGTCGGTAAAAACGGTCTCGACATCAGCGATTTCTGGGAAGAAAACCGCTATCAGGCATTTGAAGGTTCAACGGTACCGAACTTCCCCAACTTCTTCCTGATGTTTGGCCCCTACAGCGTCTGCACCGCGTCCTGGTTTGGCATGATCGACACCCAGTCCAAGCACCTGGTGCGCTGCCTGCAAGCGGCCAAGAAACGCAACGCCAATTACATCGAGATCAAGAAGTCGGCGAACGATGCCAATTTCCAGAAGGTACAGGCACGCACCGGCCTCACCATCTTCAAGGCCGGCAACTGCGCGACCTCGAACAGTTATTATTTCGATCGTCACGGCGACAGCCCGACCATTCGCCCGACCCTGGGTTTCGTGCACTGGCTCACCAGCCGCTTCTTCAGCATGAACAACTACATTTTCGATTCGAAGTAGCAATGACCAAGTAACAACGCAACGTTTAACAACGCAACGTTGCAACCGCCAAGGCCAGCGCCATCCGGTGCTGGCCTTGGCGGTTCAGATCCCGTTCGAGGCTGGCGACCGCTTCCAGCCGCGCAACCCATGGCCTTCGCGGTTCATCGCCGTCACTTTTTAAGCTGCTTGCTGACCCGCTCGTAACCGGCCTTGATTTCCTCGCCGAGCAGCTTCATGGCGGCGCCAATCTCGCGACTCGCCGCGCTGCCCTCTTTTTCCGCACGCTGGAGCTTCTGATTGAGTTGCTCCCACTTTTTCTCCAGCGCCGTCCAGTCCTCCTGAACGTCGAGCTTGAAGAGATGGGTCTTGACGCGCAATTCGTCCCGCTGCGTCTTGAGTCGGAGTATCAACTGATTGAATTCGTCCTGCATGCTGCTCATTGCCCGTTCCTCCGCGATACGCAAAACCGGACATCGCATTCCGGTCCGTGGTTGAGGCAACCACCGGGCCCATGGTGCCACAGACCCGGCCTGTCAGGCTGATGGCAGGCGCCAGTCGATCGGCGACTGGCCGTGCTCCACCAACCAGGCGTTGGCGCGCGAAAATGGCCGGCTCCCGAAAAACCCCCGGTGGGCGGACAACGGCGAGGGATGCGGCGACCGGATCACCAGATGCTTGCGGGTGTCGATAAAGGCGCCCTTGCGCTGGGCGTGACTGCCCCAGAGGATAAAGACGATCCCTTCGCGGTGGGCATTGAGCGCCGCGATGGTCCTGTCGGTGAAAGTCTCCCAGCCACTTTTCTGGTGGGAAGCGGCACGGCCCCGCTCGACGGTGAGCGTGGTGTTCAGCAGCAGCACGCCCTGCTCGGCCCAATGCGTCAGGCAACCGTGACTGGCCGGCGGAATGCCCAGGTCGCTGTGCAGCTCGCGGTAGATATTGGCCAGCGACGGCGGGATCGCCACCCCGGGCAGCACCGAGAAACACAGGCCATGGGCCTGACCGGGGCCGTGATAGGGATCCTGCCCCAGGATCACCACTTTGACGGCTTCAAAAGGGGTGGTGTCGTAAGCGGCGAACCAGTTGTCGGCGGCGGGATAGATGACCTTGCCGGCACGCTTTTCGGCCATCAAAAAAGCGCGCAGTTCCGCCATATAGGGCTGTGCGAACTCGGGCTCCAGCCAGCGCAGCCAGGACGGGTGCAGCTTGATCGCACGCGCCGCGTCCGCCATCCAGTTCAGCCCTCGCGCTCCGGGCGCATGTGGGGGAACAGCAACACGTCGCGGATCGATGCCGAATCGGTGAGCAGCATCACCAGGCGGTCGATGCCGATGCCCTCGCCGGCGGTGGGCGGCAGGCCGTATTCCAGGGCGCGAATGTAATCGGCATCGAAGTGCATGGCCTCGGCATCGCCGGCGTCCTTTTCCTGCACCTGGGCGAGAAAGCGCTCGGCCTGATCCTCGGAATCGTTGAGCTCGGAAAACCCGTTGGCGAGCTCGCGTCCGCCGACAAAAAACTCGAAACGGTCGGTGACGAAAGGATTGTGATCGTTGCGCCGCGCCAGCGGCGAGACTTCGGTGGGGTATTCGGTGATGAAGGTGGGTTGCTCCAGCCGCGCCTCGACGGTTTTCTCGAAAATCTCGATCTGCACCTTGCCCAGCCCCCAGGAATCCTTGAGGGGAATACCGAGCCGGTTCGCCAGTGCGCGCGCGCCGGCGAGCTCGGTGACATCCGCCGCGCTGATTTCCGGATTCAGCCGCAGAATGGATTCCACCACCGTCATGCGCGCAAATGGCTGGGCAAAATCGTAATCGGCATTCTGGTAGGTCACCGTGGTCGTGCCGAGCACCGCCAGGCACAGCTTGCGCAGCATGTCCTCGGTAAGGTCCATCAGGTCGCGGTAATCGACGTAGGCCTGATAGAACTCCAGCATGGTGAATTCGGGATTGTGGCGGGTGGAGAGCCCCTCATTGCGGAAACTGCGGTTGATCTCGTAGACCTTTTCGAACCCGCCCACCACCAGCCGCTTGAGGTAGAGCTCCGGCGCGACGCGCAGGAACATCTCCTGGTCCAGCGTGTTGTGGTAGGTCACGAACGGCCGTGCGGTGGCGCCGCCCGGGATCACCTGCATCATCGGAGTCTCGACTTCCATGAAACCGAGATTGTTGAGGTACTGGCGGACAAACTCGATGATCTTCGAGCGCCGCTGAAACACCTGGCGCGATTCCTCGTTGATGATGAGATCGACATAGCGCTGGCGGTAGCGCTGCTCGCGGTCGGCGAGGCCGTGGTATTTCTCGGGCAGCGGTCGCAGCGATTTGGTGAGCAGCTCGTACTCTTCCAGCATCACATAGAGATCGCCGCGTCCGGACTTGTGCAGGGTGCCGCGCGCGCCCACCAGATCGCCGATATCCCAGTGCCCCCAGCGCTCGGCGATGTCGGCCTGCACCGCCTTGTCGGCGTACAACTGGATGCGCCCGGACATGTCCTGCAACACCATGAAGGGCCCGCGCCTGGCCATGACGCGGCCGGCGACGCTGACCTTGTGTCCCAGGGCTTCCAGCTCCTCCTTGGTCCGCGCGCCAAAATCCGCTGCGAGTTTCAGCGCGAGAGCGTCGCGTCGAAACCCGTTGGGAAATGCCTGGCCGCGCTCGCGCAACGCGGCGAGCCGGGCGCGGCGCTCGGCGATGAGTTTGTTGTCGTCGGTGCTGTCGCTGGAGTCGGTCATTGTCACTCGGTTGGCTGCGGCGCCACGCGCCGGGTCAGAGGCCGGCCTTGAGGCTGGCTTCGATAAAGGGGTCGAGGCCGCCGTCGAGCACGCCCTGAGTGTTGCGGGTCTCGATGCCGGTGCGCAAATCCTTGATGCGGGCGTCGTCGAGCACATAGGAGCGAATCTGGCTGCCCCAGCCGATATCGGACTTGCTGTCCTCCACCGCCTGCTGGCTCTCCTTGCGCTTTTGTATTTCCAGCTCGTAGAGCTTGGCGCGCAGCATTTTCCAGGCCTTGTCGCGGTTCTGGTGCTGGGAGCGCTCGCTCTGGCACTGCACCACCACGCCCGTGGGCAGGTGGGTCAGCCGCACCGCGGAGTCGGTCTTGTTGACGTGCTGGCCGCCGGCGCCGCTGGCGCGGTAGGTGTCCTCGCGCAGATCGGATTTGTTGATCTCGATCTCGATGTTGTCGTCCACCTCGGGGGAGACGAACACGGCGGCGAACGACGTGTGGCGGCGATTGCCGGCATCGAACGGCGACTTGCGCACCAGCCGGTGGACGCCGGTCTCGGTGCGCAGCCAGCCGAAGGCGTAATCGCCCTGCACATGGACGGTGGCGCTTTTGATGCCGGCGACCTCGCCGGCCGACGCTTCCACCAGTTCGGTTTTGAAACCCTTGCGGTCGGCCCAGCGCAGATACATGCGCAACAGCATCTCGGCCCAGTCCTGGGCCTCGGTGCCGCCGGAACCGGCCTGAATATCCAGATAGGCGCTGTTGGGATCGGTTTCACCCGAGAACATGCGCCGGAACTCCAGGTCGGCGAGCCGCGCCTCGAGTTGCGCCACATCCTGCTCGATGGTCGCGACCGTCTCGGTGTCGTCCTCTTCGGCGGCCAGCTCGATCAACTCGCGGGCATCGGCGATCCCTGCGTCCAGGGTTTCGATGGTCTCGACCACCGCTTGCAGCGCGGCCCGCTCGCGGCCCAGGCTCTGGGCGCGCTCGGGATTGTTCCACACGCCCGCGTCGGCGAGCTCCAGCTCTACCTCGGTCAGCCGCTCTTTCTTTTCGGCGTAGTCAAAGATACCCCCTGAGCACGTCGGTACGCGCCTCGAGATCGTCCAGGGCGGTGCGGATTGGATTGATTTCGAGCATCGGGCGAGGGGTCCGGAAAAGGGCGCATAGTCTAGCAGCTTGTTGAAAAACCGCGGCAGCAGCCCGCTACTTGAAACTACCCAGCAGGCTCTTGATCGACGCCGGCAGGTCGCCGGGGATCATCACCAGCTTGCTGTTTTGCGACGTGGCCATCTGCTGCAACGCGGTGACGTAGCGTTCGCCGAGCAGGTAGAGCACCGGCAGTTCCTTGTCGCCCACCGCCTCATTGACCAGCCGCAGCGCCGACTTGGTGCCCTCGGCCAGTACCACCGTGGCTTCGGCGTCGCGGCGCGAGGCTTCGAGCCGCCCTTCCGCTTCCAGGATCGCGGCGTGCTTCTGGCCATCGGCGCGGGTCACGGTGGCGCGGCGATGACGCTCGGCGGAAGCCTGCGCCTCCATCGCCTGCTGCATGGTATCGGAGGGTTTGATGTCCTGGATCTCGACGTTTTTCAGCGTGATGCCCCAGTCGGCGATGTCGTCGGAAATACCGGCCTTGAGCTTCGCCTTGATCTGATCCCGGGACGACAGCGCATCGTCGAGCGCCATCTCGCCGACGATGGCGCGCAGTGAGGTCTGCACCAGATTGCGGATGGCGATCTCATAATCCTCTACCCCGTAGACGGCCTTTTCCGGCGAGAGAATGTTGATGTAGGCGACGGCATTGGCAATGATCACGGCGTTGTCGCGGGTGATGACTTCCTGGGAAGGGATGTCGAGCACCACATCCTTGGTGGTCATCTTGTAGGCCACCGTGTCGATGTAGGGAATGATGAATTGCAGCCCGGGAGACAGCGTGCTGTTGTACTTGCCGAGCCGCTGCACCACCCATTTGCTGCCCTGGGGCACCTGCCGCACACCCTTGAAGAAGGTGACGGCGATGCCGACCAGCAGGGCACCCATGATCCAGATACTTTCCATGACGAGACTCCTTTTGAAGCGGTGAAAGTTACAGGTGTGGAATGCAGTTGTGGAAAACGTTGCCTGCCGGCCAGCCGGCCGTTGCCGTCAGCGCGCCCTGGCAACGATCAGGGTATTGCCGGAAAACTCCCGGATCTGGATGCGATCCCCGAGCGCGACCGGTTCCTCGCAGATGAACTCCCATTCGTCGCTACCCAGCACCGGCACACTGAACCGCGCGACACCGCGACCGCCATCCACAGGCACCTTGATCACCTGTCCGGATTCGCCGATCAGCGCCTCGCGGGCAACGCCGGCCGTCGTTTTGTCGATCATGCGCGGCTTGACATACCGAAACCAGACAATCGCCATCGCGCTCGAAGCGAGCAGCCAGATCAGCAACTGTCCAGCAAAGGGCAGCGTCGGGAACAGCCACTGACACAGCCCCACCACCACCGCACCGATGCCGAACCAGAGCACCACGAAGCTGGCGAGGAAAATCTCCAGCACCATCAAGGCAACGCCAAATACCAGCCAGTGCCAGTAGAGCATCTGCGACAACATAAACGCGTTCTCTGACATCAGGGCCCCTAATCCAACGGGGAAAGTGTTCCGGCGCATCCAGCGTCCAAGTGTGGCACAGCGCGCGGCCACAATCATAGACGATGGTGTCGTTCGACATGCTGCCGCCGGCCTCCGTGGTCCTCATGGAATCGGCGCCCCTCTTCGGAATCCCGCGCCGAGACTTCAGCGCGCCATCAGGCAGCTTCGCGCAGAGTAGCACAGAACGCCCGGGTAAACGCCTGCGCCTGGCCAAACACTTGCAGCAGGGGCTCCAGATTGTGGTGCCGATGCACTTCGCCCAGGGCCTGGCTCATCGCACCGCCCAAACCGGAAGGGAACACGAAGGGAGCCTGCCCCGCGTTTTCCAGTTCCCGGTTCATGAGGAGGCCCGCGAGGCGTCCATTGCCGTCGGAAAAAGCATGTATCTTGCTGACCGCGTAGAAGACCAGCGCCGCGCGGGCCACGCCCGGTGCGACCCCGGGGTATATGGCGCCAAAAAACTGCCGTACCGTCCCGGGAACATGCAGCGGATTTGCCCGGGTTATCTCCAGTGAACCGAGCACCTGATTGCCCTGGATCTTGAACTGACCGGGCAAGCTGTCGCGCTGATCCCGGGTGACAAGCCCGTGCCAGTAGCGCAGATGCAGTTCCGCGGTTATGGGATCGGACAGGTCCGGCGCGCCCCTGCGGGAAGCCACGATCGCGGCGGCAACGTTTTGCACGGAAGACAGGCTGCCCTCCGGAACCGCCGCCGTTCCCGCGCTCGCGGCTGCCTGCAACCCCGAGCGGGTGCGCAGATAGTCTTCAAGACTGTCGCCGAACACCAAACTGAAATGGGCTTCGAGCATCGGCCACTCTGGACCCAGCTCCGGAAATCGGGGCGGCTCCGCGGCAGCATCGGAATAACCCTGGACGCTGGTGGCCACCGCGCGGAGCTGGTCCATGCAGGCCTGATCGGCGGCCAGGAACTCCCCATCGGTTTGGCGCAGCAGTTCATGCAACGGCTCGAGAGCGCCGCTCCCGACCGCCGCGCCGACGGCTTTTTCCAGCCGCTGATACTCCCGCAGCAGACTGAACGCCGCGGCGGCTTCGGCACGCTCTTGCGGTGGCAATACCTCCGCCAACAACGCCTGCAATTGCGTCCGTGCCAGCTCGAAACGGCCCCTGTCGATCTGCAGCGTGGCGAGATTGATCCGTGCAGTGGCGTAATTCGGAGCCAGGTCGAGCGCCTTCCGATAGCAGGATTCCGCTTCCTCGCCGCGCCTGAGCACACGCAGCAGACAACCAAGCTTGTTCAGCGCCGGCGCGAATGGCTGCAAGGCAATGGCGCGCCGATACGCCTCAATTGCGGAATCGAGCTGCCCGAGACCGCGCAGCGCATCGGCCCGGGCCAGGTGCGCGGGCGCAAATCCCGGAGCGAACTCCAGCGCCCGCTCCAGCACCGGCAGCGCGGCGCCACATTGCTGCTGCTCGACCAGGGTCACTCCCAGATTCACCCAGGCCTCGGGACGCTGCGGCAGCGCCTGGACCGCGCGCCGGAACCGGTCCGCCGCTTGCTCATAACGGCCGCGCGCAAACAAACGCTCACCCTCGGCCATGAGGGATTTCCAGTTGCGGTAGGCAGGAGGAGCGGAGCGGTCCATTGTTGTTCCAGATGGATGGCTGTTCCGGATGGATGGCTGTTCCGGATGGATGGCTGTTCCGGAAGGATGATTGCTTTCGGACGCTATTCCCGCGCCCTCACTCCTGTTTCAACGTCATCTGCTGGCGTATTTCCATACCACGCTCGGTGACGATGACATCGCTTGTCACCCGATCGATACCCGCCGACAGATTGTTCAACGCCGTCGTTATCGGAACCATGGCTTTGTCCACGTCGGGACCGGGAATACTATCGGGGTGAGCGGCGGCCTCGGCCTGGCGCGCCACAGCGCTCAGCGACTGCGTCATTGCCGCCAGCTTGCGCATCAACAGACTGTAGATGGCGCCGTCGTAGCCGATGTGCGTCAGCGGCGGCGGCGCGGCGGGTTCAGCGGTCAGATGCGTGAGCACCGACTGCTTCGCATCGGCACCGATCGCGATGCCGATACCACCTTCGCGCACGGCGATAAATGCCGCACGCGAAGCTGCCGGCAAGGCGCCGCCGGCGAGCGGCCCGAGATCGAGCGGCTGCGGCTCGGCGGTGGGGCTCAGATTCAGTCCGGCGAGCTGGGGCACGAAGCCCTGCGCCATGCCGATCAAACCGGCGGGATTGGGCGAGGCAATCACCAGCGTGGCGGCGACCGCTTCGGGTTTTTCCCCGGCCCATTTCAGGTCGGTGAGCGCAATGCGCGCGCCGCTGAACCAGCCGGCGGCCATGTAGAGCCCGGCCAGTTGCTGGGCAAAGGCGCCGGAGCCGGTGTTCAGCGCCGCGAACCATTCGCACTGATAGGGCGTGGTGTTGATCGCCGTCGCGCGGGCCTGAAGAAATTCCGCCAGCTTGTCGAGCTTGGCGCCAAAGCCGAAATCGATGCCTTTGCCATCCCCCGCGCCGCCCAGGCCCGGCACCGGCGCGGGAATCGGCAGCAGTCCCTGGAGCAGATCCGGGCGCAGTTCGACGATGGAGGTCATCGCCATGGCCCTCGCTTCCAGTTTGTCATAGCCGCCGACGACACGCGGCACGGCGTCGGCAAAACCGGCCAGTTCGCGGCGACAGGCGGGCGACAGCGTCTTTCCCCGTGCGGCGAGCAGGCTGGCGAAACCGGCATCCCTGCCCTCCCCGGCCAGCAGGGCACCGGCGAGGCGTTTATTGTCGAACAGGAAGGTGCCGTGCGGCCCGAAGCCGTAGTCGCGGTTGATCTGGACCAGTTCGCCACTGTCGAGCAGGCTGTGCGCGGGGCGCTTCAGACCAAGCTGCTCGGCGAGCGGCGGCCCCTTGGCGCCGGCGTCCAGCGTCGCCACCAGATGTTTGTCCAGAATGGCGACCACGAGCGCCGGCATCCCGGCGTGCAGCTCTACGCGCCAGTACTTGTGGCCGTCGAGCTCCGCCACCGGCAACGGGCCACCGCGTTGCTTTTCGAGATCGGCAATGAAGGCGCGGAAAGCGTCGGGATCGGCCAGTTCGATACGCAGCACCGGCAGCAGGTTGACGCCGTAGACCGCGGCCAGGGCATCGCGGCGAATGCCCATTTTCTCGATGCCCTCGATGCTCAAGCGGCCTTCGGCCAGCGTCATCATGGCGAGCAGTTTTTCCGCGGCCGCATCCGGATGCGCGGCGAGCTCCGCGCGCAGGGCCGTCACGCTTTCGCCAAGCGCCGCGTTCAACGGCTTGAGCAGGTCGAACCAGGCTCTGGAAACGGCATCGGGTAACGGCTTGAGATCGGCGACGACGTAAGCGGTGTCGGCGGGCACAAAGGCGAGCGGCGTGTCTTTGTCCTTGCGGCCACAACTCGTTATGGCCAACGCTGAGGCCAGCGTCAGCGACAACAGAATGCTTCGGATAATCGGCATGATGTGGTTCCTTGTGTTCGACGGTACGTCCAGGTATCGCGCGGCAAAACGCCGCCCTGCGCGACATCCACCCGACACCCGCCCCGACGCGGGCGTCAATGGAGGGGAATCCTATCATCGTCCGAGGCAGCGGGCTGCGATCCCGAGCCAAAATGCACGGCGCTGGACCGAGCCGCTACAGAAATTTCGGCAGTACCTGCTCCGTGAGCAGCATGAAGGAAGTGTGACTCACCGGCGCGCACAGCAAATAATCGAGTCCGATGTCATCCTGCAATGCGCGGATCTGGTCGGCCACCTGCGCTGGCGTGCCGTGGATCATCACCTCGCGAACATAGCGCTCCACCGCCGCGGCATCCCCGGTGGCGCCATCGTCCGATTGCGACAACAGGCCCGCGCTGATCGCCTTGCCGGCATTGTCCTTGTTGGCGTAGGCGCTCACCGTCCAGGCGGCACCCTGTTCGGCAACCCGCCGGGCTTCGACGGCGGTTTCCGCCACGGCGATCAGGCGCGCCATGGGCAGATCGCGTCCCGCGAATGCATGCCCGTGACGCGCCAGCTCGCTGCGGTAGAGCTCACGCTTGAGGCCGAGATCGCCCCGACTGCAATGGGGGTCGAGCATGATGGAATAGCCGCGACTCGCAGCCCACTCGATGGCCGGCGGCGACGAGGCCGCCACCCACACCGGCGGATGCGGCTGCTGGTGCGGCTTGGGCAACACTTCGACATCCTTGAACTGCCAGTGCGGGCCGGACCAGTTCAGGCGCGCGTCACGCCAGGCGGCGACCACGATGTCCACCGCCTCGCGGAAGCGCTCCTGACTTTCCTCCGCCGGCACTCCGAAGGCACGGAATTCGCCGGGATCGAAGCCGCGTCCCGCGCCCCAGTTGACACGCCCGCCGCTCAGCACGTCGAGCAGCGCGACCTCCTCGGCCAGCCGCAGCGGGTGATAGAGCGCGGCCAGCGACACGCCGGTGCCGATGCGCAGATTGCGGGTGCGATCCGCCACGTGCATGGCCATGAGGTGAACCGAAGGACAGACGCTGTAGGTGGTGAAGTGGTGCTCGGCGAGCCAGACGCAGTCGTAGCCGCTGCGGTCCATGATGTCGATGCGTTCGAGGGCGCGCTGATACACGGTGGCGAGCGGAATGCGCCGGCCCGGCCAGCTGAAGAATTGCAGGACACCGAATTTCATCGCTCGCAAACTCCCACTGCCTGGTCCGCGTGAATGACGCCACCGGATGCCACCGTGATCACAACGCCAGCAACTCCGGCGGCAGCGCCGGTCCCTGCTCCGGACACGCCAGGGTGACATGGCCCACCTTGCGCCCGGGTCGCGGCTCCTTGCCGTAGTCGTGCAAGTGCGCGCCGGGGATGGCCAGCACCCGCGCCGGATCGGGGACGGCGCCGATCAGGTTCAGCATGGCATGGGCACCGCGCGCGCGGGTGCTGCCGAGCGGCAAGCCGAGCACGGCGCGCAGGTGGTTTTCGAACTGGCTGGTCTCGGCGCCCTCGATGGTCCAGTGGCCGGAGTTGTGCACGCGGGGCGCGAATTCGTTGGCGAGCAGTTGGTTGCCCACCTGAAAGAATTCCACTGCGAGCACACCGACATAGTCGAGCGCGTCCAGCAGCCGGTGGGTCTGCGCCTCGGCGACCGCCTGCATGGCGTCGCCGGAGCGGCACAGGGTGGTGTGGAGGATCCCGTCGCGATGGGTGTTTTCGGACAGGGGATAACAGGCGACGGCGCCATCGCGGGCGCGGACGGCGATCAAAGATACCTCGCGGTCGAAGGACACCAGTTTTTCCAGCAGCGCGAGCTGCTCGCCCAGGGCGCGGCCGGCGGCTTCGACATCGGCGGGTGCGCGCAGCAGCCACTGGCCCTTGCCGTCGTAGCCCTGGCTGCGGGTTTTCAGTACCGCCGGCAGCCCGAGTTCGGCCACCGCGCGCGGCAGCGCGGCGGCTCCGGCCACGGCAACGAAGTCCGCGGTCGCCATGCCCAGCTCGTGGAACAGAGCCTTTTCATGGAGGCGGTCCTGCGCCACGCTCAGGGCACGCGCGCCCGGATACACCGGCACCCGACCGACCAGAAATTCGAGGCTGCGCGCCGGGACGTTCTCGAAATCGAAAGTGACCACGTCGGCCCGCTCGGCGAGCTGGAGCAGGGCACGCTCGCAATCGTAGGGCGCGGTGATGAGTTCCCCCAGCGGCCCGGCGCAGGCATCGGGCGCCGGATCGAGAAACACAAAGCGGTGCGCCCAGGGATGTCCGGCCATGGCCAGCATGCGCGCCAACTGGCCGCCGCCGATGACGCCGACGATCACGGCTGGACGACTCGCGGGTCCGGACTCGCCAGCACGCGCGCGGTCTGCGCGGCGCGATACGCGGCCAATACCTTGCGAATGCGGGGATATTTATTGGCCAGTATGGCGGCCGCCAGCAGCGCGGCATTGATCGCGCCGGCGCGGCCGATGGCCAGCGTGGCGACGGGGATACCGGCGGGCATCTGCACGATGGAAAGCAGGGAATCCACGCCGTTCAGCACCCGCGACTGTACCGGCACGCCGAGCACCGGCAGCGCGGTCTTGGCGGCGGTCATGCCCGGCAGATGGGCGGCGCCGCCGGCGCCGGCGATGATCACCTCGAGCCCGCGCTCCTGCGCCGCCGCGGCGTATTCAAACAGCCGGTCGGGTGTGCGGTGCGCCGAGATGACTTCCACCTCGTGGGGAACACCCAGCTCTTCCAGGGTCGCGGCGGTGTGACCGAGGGTCTCCCAGTCCGACTGGGATCCCATGATCACGCCGACCAGGGGTGTCGCTTTCTCGCGGGGGACAGTCTTGCGCGGGGATGCCATCAGTAGACTCTCGCTGTGGCAAAAAACGGTACGACATTCAACGCGATCAATTCAGGGTGCATGGAATTTTCCGTCGGAGGCGGGGAAGCGAGCGAACCGATGACAGGCGGGAAGCTCCGGTCGGGAGCACTGATCCATCGCCGACAGGAACTTCCCCCGCCGGGTTCATTGGATTCCGGGAGGGATTCTACCGCGCTCCGAAGATCAAGTCAGCGCAGAACCCCGGAGAAGAGTTTCCGGAGAAGAATCCCCGGAGAAGAATCCCCGGAGCCCCGGGGCAACAATCCCCTGATGACGGAGAAATAACACAGCATTTCTGCTGCTTTCAATGATGCCTCCGCGCCAAGCCGCGCCGATCAAACCCTTGGCGGCCCGTGACGTGCGACCACCCTGCCTCCTTGAACAGCCAGAGTCCGCTGTCGCGCGGTGCGCTGACACAGAAATTTCACATTGGCGAGATAGGCTGGCGCTTCACCATCACAACCTGCGCAGCTCATGGCGGCAAATCCCGTCCATATCGTGGCACTGGCCAAACTCCGCACCGAACTGACCGAGTTGCAACGCGCCGTAATAACCGAGGCCGAGCAGATCGTCGCCCACTACCGTGGCGGCGGCGACGCAAGTTCCAGCCTGTGGAACTTCGCCCATTACCTCGCCCTCCGCAGCCGCGACCTGCGCCCCCTGCAGGAACGCCTGGCGCGGGCGGCGCTGTCGTCGCTCGGGCGCTGCGAAGCCCATGTCATGGCGACGCTGGAGCAGCTTGTCGCCATACTGGATCTCGCCCTGGATCTGCCCGGCGCCATGGTCGCGACGGCACCCGTCGACTTCGATGCGGGAGAGCGCCTGCTGGGCGCCAATCGCGCGCTGCTGTTCGGCCCGCTTCCGAGTGCCCGCACCCCCCACATCATGGTGACGCTGCCGGCGGAAGCCGCCACCGATCGCGCCCTGGTGGAAGATTTGCTGCGCTCCGGCATGGATTGCGGACGCATCAATTGCGCTCACGATACCCCCGCCGAGTGGCAGGCCATGATCGCCAATGTACGCGCCGCGGCGGCCGCGCACGGCAAGCCCTGCCGCATTCTGATGGACCTTGCGGGTCCCAAGCTGCGTACCGGCGCCGTCGCCACCGGCGCCGTCACCCTGAGCGAAACCCTGCGCCTGGTCACGGACCGCCCGCCCAGAACCCGCGACGACGAGTCGATCGCGCTCGGTTTTCCCGCCACCATGATCACGGCGTTGCGGTGCGGCGACCGCATCCACTTCACCGACCGACGCGGTCTGAAGCGCGTTCTGGACATCGCCGAGGATGACGACACCGGAACCCTGATCGCCCATTGCGCCAAGCGCGCGATCATCGACGGCACCACGGAATTCCAGTTTCCGGACCCCGGAACGCCACCGCTGCGCGCCATCCTGGCTGACGATTCCGCCACGTTCCGGCTGTACGAGGGCGACCGGCTGATGCTCACCCGGGAGCAGACGCCGGGCCGGCCGGCCCTGGCGGACCCCGCTGGCGGCCCGCCGCGACCGGCGGCGATTTCCTGCGGCGAGCCCGCGGCGCTGGATTATCTGCACCCCGGCGACGAGATCTGGATCGATGACGGCAAGCTGGGCGGCGTGATCGACCGCATCGATGCCGAAGGCGCGCTGATCACCATCACCCACGCCGGGCCGAAAGGCCGCAAGCTGCGCGCGGACAAAGGAATCAACTTCCCCACCTCCCGCATCGAGCTGCCCGCACTGACCGCCAAGGATTACCGCGATCTCGACTTCATCGCGCAACACGCCGACCTGGTGGGACTGTCCTTCGCGCAGTCGCTGGCCGACCTCGGGATACTGTCCGACGCGCTCGCGGCGCGCGGCGCCGACACCCTGCCCATGATCGCCAAGATCGAAACCGCGCGCGGCGTGGAAAATCTGCCCGAGATGCTGCTGGGCACTCTCGACCATCATCCGCTCGGCGTGATGATCGCGCGCGGCGATCTGATGGTGGAGGTCGGCGGCGAGCGCATGGCGGAATTGCAGGAGGAAATCCTGTGGCTGTGCGAAGCCGCTCATGTGCCGGTGATCTGGGCCACCCAGGTGCTGGAGACGCTGGCCAAGAAGGGCACCCTGTCGCGTCCGGAGATCACCGATGCCGCGGCGTCCGCGCGCGCCGACTGCGTGATGCTGAACAAGGGGCCGCATGTGGCGCGTGCGGTCGCCCTCCTCGCCGACGTCCTGCACCGGATGGAGGGGCATCAGCACAAGAAAAACCCGCAATTGCGGGCACTGTCGCTCACCAGCCGGATCACCTCGCGCGCCGCTCCCACCCCGCTCGGCTGACCTGCCCGCTCCCCAGCGCCTTGCGTGCATTCAGACGCGCTTTGGGGGTAGGCTGCGCGGATCGAAAATAACCTGTGGGGGTATTCATGAAAGAACTGTCAACCGAGGTATTCGCGGCCGGCTTCGTCTTCCTGGAAGGGCCGCGCTGGCGTGACGACCGGCTCTGGGTGTCCGACATGCACGGCCATACTGTCTACCGACTCACCGCCGACGGCGCGCGCGAGGCGGTGGCCGAGGTGCCCGGCAAACCGTCGGGCATCGGCTTTCTGCCCGACGGCACCCCGCTGATCGTTTCCATGCACGACCGCAAGCTCATGAAGCTGGTGGCGGGCAAGCTGCAACTCCACGCCGATCTGTCCGACATCTGCCCCTACGAGATCAACGACATGGTGGTGGACAAGCGCGGCAATGCCTACGTCGGCAACATCGGCTTCAATCTGCTCGCCGGCGAAAAATTCAAGCCCACCAACTTCGTGCTGGTGACGCCGGACGGCAAGGCCCGCGAGGTGGCGCGCGACCTCGCCGTGCCCAACGGCCCGGTGATCACCGCCGACGGCAAACGGTTGGTCGTCGCCGAATCCTGGGCCAGGAAACTCAGCGTCTTCGACATCGCCGCGGACGGCAGCCTCGGCAATCGCAAGGTGTTCGCCGAACTCGATATCGCCCCGGATGGCATCTGTCTCGATGCCGAAGGCGCGATCTGGGTCGCCGGCTTCAACAGCGATACTTTCGTGCGCGTGCTGGAGGGTGGCAGGATCACTCACAAGGTCAAGGTGGTGGATCGCTATCCCGTGGCCTGCACGCTGGGCGGCGCCGACGGCCGCACACTGTTCTGCCTGACCTACCAGGGCACGATCAAGGAGATGGGCCAGAACAAGGAGGCCTCGCGGATCGAGACGGTGCGCGTGGAGGTGCCCGCCGGCGGTTCGCCCTGAAACGGTTCGCCCTGAAACGGTTCGCCCTGAAACGGTTCGCCCTGAAACAGGGACGCGGGGAGAACCACCCCCTCCCCGCGTCCATTCGAACGGCGCTCAATGCTGCTCTTGCGCGGGAAACTTTATGCGCCTTGAGGACATCTATTTTCTCAGCCAGATCATCTCCGCGCTGGCGCTGGTGGTTTCACTGCTTTTCGTCGGTATTCAGATTCGTCACAACACCATGTCCACCCAGACCGCGCGGCACCAGTCCATCGTCCAGGCCATTTCGGACTGATCTCGCGACGTGGCACTGAGTACCGAGATTTCCGCGTTGCTGGGCAAGGGCTCCGCAAATTTTGAACTGCTTGAACCCGTGCAGCGGCTGCAATTCTCGCTGCTGCACGTGGCGCTGTTTCGCAATTACGAAAACATCTACTACCAGCACGAGCAACGGGCCATCGACCACCATGTATGGGAAGGCTGGTCATACCGGATGCGCGCCACTTTCGCACTGCCCGGCGTGCGCGCCTGGTGGGTGCCGCAACGCGACTCCTACAGCGAAGCGTTTCGCAACTTTCTTGAAGAAAACCCCCTGTTCAGCACGAATGCCCCGACGCATCTCGCCATGCATGCCGATTGAGGCGCTGCGGTAAACCGTCGCGAGGACGGCCAACCGCGAGGCGCGCGGCCATGACTCCCGCTCAGCAATCCGACGCATCAAGCCGTTTCAGTTCGACGCGCACCCGCGTCGTGTCGGTACTCATCCACACCTCGCCGTCCTGCACCAGGCATTGCAACCGCATGCTGCGCGTCGCGAGCGCGGCCAGCGCCTGGCTGGTGGCGACCGGCAGTTGCAGCACCCGGAGATTTTTCAACCGCGCCAGTCTGGTTTCGAGCGACTTCCACCACAGCGCGCAACTGCTGCTGTAACAGACCGCAATCACCTGCTCGGCGCGTCCGCTGGCTTTGCGCAGACGCGCTTCATCCGGCTGGCCGATATCGATCCACAATCTGATCTGGCCGGTCAGGTCCTTGACCCAGATTTCGGGTTCGTCAGCCTCGGACAGGCCCCGGGTGAAGGCGATGCCCTCCTGGGCATGCAGGGCGTACATCAGGACTCGCACCATCAGGCGTTCGTCGGTTTCGGAGGGATGCCGCGCCAACGTGAGCGCATGATCGGCATAGTAATTTCGGTCCAGGTCGGCGATCTGGAGATCGGCTTTGTAGATCGTTGCCTTGAGCGCCATGGGTGGTATCCATTGTTGAACAGGATCTGCATTCAGCCACCACGGCGCGGGCCTGACGGTGGCTCATCGTTCAGGTCACCCCCTCTCCCCAACCCCTCTCCCACGAGGGGAGAGGGGCTTGCAGGCACGAGCGCCTATGGTCACCTCCCGCAGGGGGAGAGCGGCTTGCAGGCAGGAGCGCCGCTGGCCGCCTCCCACGAGGGGAAAGGGGCTTGCAGGCGGAGCGCCGCTGGTCACCTCCCGCGGGGTGAGAGGAGCTTGCAGGCAGGAGCGCCGCTTGTCTCCCCTCCCCCTTGGCGGGGGAGGGGCCGGGGGAGAGGGGGCCGTCTCGCCGCCCGCCCTGCCCGGCACCGTCAGTTCGCGACCGACGCCCTGGATGCACAATCGGCCAGCGCGCGGCGATAAACCGCGAGATACTGCTCGGCGCTGCGCCGCCAACTGAAATCGCCGGCCATGGTGTTGCGCCGCAGCGCCTGCCAGGCGGCCGGGTTGCGGTACAGGCTGAGCCCCCGCTCCAGAGCTTGGGCGAGTGCCGCCGCGGTCGGTTCGTCAAATACCAGGCCAGTCGCCGTAGCGTCCGAGTCGTGGCGGGCAAAAACATCCACCACGGTATCGGCCAAACCGCCGGTGCGGTGCACCACGGGAATGGCGCCGTAGCGCTGGCTGTACATCTGGTTGAGTCCGCAGGGTTCGAAGCGCGAGGGCATCAGGAAAAAATCGGCGCCGGCTTCGATGCGGTGCGCAAGCCCTTCGTCATAATCGATGCGCACCGCAACCCGCTCGGGACAGGCAACCGCAAGCGCCCCCAGACGCTGTTCCCAAGCTGCGTCGCCGCTGCCGAGCAGCACCCATTGCAGCGGTCGGTCGCGCCAGGCTTCGATCACTTCCACGACCAGATCGATGCCCTTCTGCTCCACCAACCGGCCCACCAGGCCCAGCAGGGGGACCTCGTTCGCCACCGGCAACCCCAGTTCCCGCTGCAGTGCCATCTTGTTGGTACGCTTGCCCGCGTCGACCGTGGCGCGGTCGTAGGGACAGGTGAGATGTGGGTCCGCGGCGGGATTCCAGACCTCCGCGTCGATGCCGTTGAGGATCCCGGTAAAGTCGGCGCGGCGGTTGCGGAGCAGGCCGTCGAGGCCACAGCCATGTTCCGGCTCCAGCAACTGGCGGGCGTAGGTGGGGCTCACGGTGGTGAGCTGGTCCGCGAACACCAGCCCCGCCTTGAGAAAGGAAAATCCGCCGTAAAACTCCAGCGCGTCCGGCACCCACCAGTTTTCGGGAAGGCCCAGGGCGTCGAACTGCGCGCGGTCGAACAAGCCCTGGTAAGCCTGATTGTGGATGGTGAACACCGTCGCCGGGCGCGCGGCCTCCCGGGATAGCAGCGCCGGCACCAGACCGGTCTGCCAGTCGTTGCAATGCACCAGCTCCGGACGCCAGCCGAGGCCGGCGCGGTCGAGCGCGATGGCGCAGAGGGCGCGGGCGAAACCGTAAAAACGCCGCGCATTGTCGGGCCAGTCGCGGCCGGAGGCGTCGCCGTAGGGTCCGCCGGGACGCTCGAACAGGGCCGGCGCGTCCACCAGCACGACCGGCAGCTCGGTCCCGGGCAATCGGCCGCCAATCAAGCTCACTCCCGACCATCCGGGCACCGGACCCAGCTTCCGGGACTCGGCGAGGGCGGCGCGCGCGGCCGGATAGGCGGGCAACGCAATCCTGACCTCGTGACCGAGCGCCGCGAGCGCGCGTGGCAGACTGGCCGAAACATCGGCCAGTCCGCCGGTCTTGGCCAGCGGGAACACTTCGGAACTGGCAAACAGCAGCCGCATCGGTCCCATGCCCTATCCGGAAATCCGTTGCAGGATCAGCCCCGCCAGCGGCGGCAGGGTCAGCACCAGCGAGTGCGGCCGGCCCATGGCCGGCGTCGGCGCGCTGGCGATATGCACGCCGTTGGACACATCGCTGCCGTGGTAGTAGGTGGAATCGGAGTTCAGCGCTTCCCGATAGATACCGGGTTCGGGCACGCCGATGCGGTAGGCGTGACGCACCACCGGCGTGAAATTGAGCACCACAACCACAAACTCGCTCCCGGACCGGCGCAGAAAACTGATTACCGACTGGCTGTTGTCATGGCAATCGAGCCATTCGAACCCCTGCGCGTCGAAATCGTAACGGTGGAGCGCCGGGCGCTCCCGGTAAAAGCGGTTGAGGTCGCCCACCAGACGCTGTACCCCTTGCTGATAAGGGTAAACCAGCAGACCCCAGTCCAGCTCGCGGTGATGGGCCCATTCGCCGCCCTGAGCGAATTCGCCGCCCATGAACAGCAGCTTGCGACCCGGCAGACAGTACTGATACAGGTAGAGCAGGCGCAGATTGGCGAACCGTTGCCAGGCGTCACCCGGCATCCTGTCGAGCAGCGAACGCTTGCCGTGCACCACTTCGTCGTGGGACAGCGGCAGGATGAAATTCTCGCTGAAGGCGTAGAGCAAACCGAACGTCAGGTGATCGTGGTGATAGCGCCGGTGCACCGGGTCCTCGGCCATGTAGGCCAGGGTGTCGTTCATCCAGCCCATGTTCCACTTCATGCTGAAACCCAGGCCGCCGACATAGGTGGGACGCGACACCATCGGCCAGGCGGTGGATTCCTCCGCCATGGTGAGCGCGCCGGGGTGGCGCTCGTGCACCAGGCAATTCAGTTCGCGCAGAAAGTCGATCGCCTCCAGATTTTCGCGCCCGCCGTGGCGGTTGGGCAGCCACTCGCCGGCCGGGCGGTCGTAATCCAGATAGAGCATCGAGGCCACCGCGTCCACCCGCAGGCCGTCGATGTGGCAGGACTCCAACCAGAACAACGCGCTCGACAGCAGGAAATTTTTCACCTCGTTGCGGCCGTAATTGAAAATCAGCGTGCCCCACTCGCGATGTTCGCCGAGGCGCGGATCCTCGTGCTCGTAGAGCGCGCTGCCGTCGAAGCGCGCGAGACCGTGAGCATCGCGGGGAAAGTGCCCGGGCACCCAGTCCAGCAGCACGCCGATGCCGGCGCGGTGGCACTGATCGACGAAATAACAGAAATCCTCGAAACTTCCGAACCGGCTGGTAGGCGCGAAGTAGCCGGTCACCTGATAGCCCCAGGAGCCGTCGAAGGGATGCTCGCTGACCGGCATCAGTTCGATGTGGGTAAAACCGAGCTCCAGCACATAGGGTACCAGTCGCGCGGCGATTTCGCGGTAGTTGAGCAGGCTGCCGTCCGCCGCGCGCTGCCAGGACCCCAGGTGCACCTCGTAGATCGCCAGCGGACTGTGCTGCCAATCCCAGCGCGCGCGCGCGGCCAGCCAGTCTGCATCATTCCAGGCATGGGCGGAGTCGCTCACCACCATCGAAGCGGTGCGCGGTGGAGTCTCGAAACGGCGCGCATAGGGATCGGCCTTGATCACAAGGACGCCGCTGTCGCGGTTGCGAATCTCATATTTGTAGAGCGTCCCCGCGCCGATGCCGGGCAGAAACAGCTCCCAGATGCCGCTGTCGCCGCGACTCTGCATCGGGGCGACGCGACCATCCCAATGGTTGAAATCTCCGACCACACTGACCCGCTCGGCATTGGGTGCCCAGACCGCGAAGCGGGTACCGGCGGTGCCGTCGACGATCTCGGAGTGGGCACCGAGAAAGTGATGGGCGTGACAGGCGCGGCCCTCCGCAAAGGCGCGCAGGTCCGCCGCCGCGATGCGCGGGGCGAAACTGTAGGGATCGACGAATTCACGGCGGGTACCGTTCGCCTCTTCTTCCCGCAAGCGCGGATGGGAAGGCAGGTCGGCGGGGTCGCCGCGCCACTCGAACAACACCGTGGTGCCGACCCGATCCATGACCTGAAACCCGCGCATGGTTTCGACCCAGAGGTGTGCGGCGCGCGGCCGCAGCGCGCGCAACCGCATCAGTTCGCCACACGCCCGCGGGCCCAGCAGCTCCAGCGGATTGTGGAAACTACCGGTGAGAATGCGTGCCCTTTCCTGACTCATATCGATCAGACCGACTTCGATAATTCGTTGTAGTTTCACATTCCTGTGCCAAATTGGGGTGCAGACCTAAGGTGTGTCGCGGTTCGGTTCGGGATGCGAAAAATTCCACCGAGGGGAACGTTTTGCAATCTACCGTATCTACTTACCGCATTGGTTACCGCATTGGTTACCGCATTGGTTACCGCATTGGTTACCGCATTGGCGCTTGCTTGAGGGGCCAAATCCACGCCACCGGGTTCCAAGTATCGCAAGGCGAATGCGTCGGCGCCATGACGATCCCATACTGGGCCGAAGCTCCACCACAACATTTCCATCGCACGGCGTGCCGCCGGCACAAAGTTTGCTGCCTTTGAAGAGTGCTAAAAAACTGGTTGCGTGAAGCTTGGTCGATGCAGTGACGCGCGCGGAAAGTCGCGGCGAGAACAAAGATGGCACCGGACGCCATCATCGAATTGTCACAGGGGGCGATGACAATTCGTATTCCACCCGGCCCCCACGCCGGGACGCCGGAACTGGCGCACCGCCCCGCGACAACGGCGTCAGCACAACCAGGAGTGACCGACATGGCTTCCCCCGCGATCCACAGTGACCATTCGCATGCGCCGCGGGAAACGCTGGCGCTGATCCTGGCCGGCGGCTCCGGCACCCGATTGCACGATCTCACCCGCTGGCACGCCAAGCCCGCGGTGCCCTTCGGCGGCAGCTACAAGACCATCGATTTTCCGCTGTCCAACTGTATCAATTCCGATCTCCGCAAAATCTTCATCCTCACCCAGTACAAGTCGCACTCCCTCAACAGCCATATCCACAAGGGTTGGCACCTGCTGCATCCGGAGCTGGACGAGTTCATCGAGCTGCTGCCGGCACAGCAGCGCACCCGGGACTGCTGGTATCTGGGCACCGCCGACGCCGTGCACCAGAACCTGGACATCATTCGCGAGCAACGCCCCGCTCATGTGCTGGTCCTCGCCGGCGACCACGTCTACAAAATGGATTATCGGCGGATGCTGGATCGCCACATCGACAGCGGCGCCGACATGACCATCGGTTGCCTCCCGGTGCCCCTGCGAGAGGCGCAGGAGTTCGGTGTGATGACCGTCGACGCCACCGGCTGGGTGCAGGACTTCAGTGAAAAGCCGCGCTATCCCACGCCCTGTCCCGAGGACTCAACGCGGGCCCTCGCATCGATGGGGATCTATGTGTTCGCACGGGAATTTCTCGAACAGATACTTGACCGGGACGCACGCAATCCGAACTCCTGCCACGATTTCGGCAGGGACATCATTCCCCACCTGATCGGAAACGCCCGCATCGCGGCGCATTATTTCCGCGATCCCGCCACCGGCGTGCCCGGCTACTGGCGCGATGTCGGCACCGTGGACAGCTACTACCAGGCCCACATGGACCTGCTCGCCGTGACTCCACCCCTGGATCTCTACGACCGGGACTGGCCGATCTGGACCTATCAGGAACAGTTGCCGCCCTGCAAGTTCGTGTTCGACGACGACGACCGGCGCGGCCAGGCAATGGATTCCATGGTGGCCGCCGGCTGCATCGTATCGGGCAGTACCGTGCGCCATTCGCTGCTCGGCACCAATGTGCGCATCAACAGTTACAGCACGGTGGAAGACTCGGTGATCCTGCCCAACGTCGAGATCGGTCGCGGCTGCCACCTGCGCAACGTGGTGGTGGACGCCAACTGCACCATCCCTCCCGGTACCGCGATCGGCATGGACCCGGTGGCGGACGCGCGGCGTTTTCATGTGTCGCCCCAGGGCATCACGCTGGTTTCGGCGGAGATGTTGGCGCGGCATGTGCCGGAAAGCCATGTCGCCTGAGCCCGCCACGCCGACGCGCACCGATGTGGTGCTGTGCTGGCACATGCACCAGCCGGAATACCGGGAGTCGGCCAGCGACCGCTACCAGCAACCCTGGACCTACCTGCACGGCATCAAGGACTACACCGACATGGCGGCCGCCATCGAGGCGATACCGGAAGCCCGCGCGGTGGTCAATTTCAGTCCCACCCTGCTGGAACAGATTGACGACTACGCCCGCCGCTTGCGGGCGTACCTCGACCGCGGGGAGGAATTGCCCGACCCGGTGCTGGCGTGGCTGGCTGCCGAGCAACTGCCGGCCGACCCCGAGGCGCGGGCGCGGATCGCCGCCCAGGGACTGCGCGCCAACGAACCGCGGCTGATCGCGCGCTTCGCGCCCTATGCGCGCCTCGCCGCCCTCGCCCGCCAGGCCAAAGACGACGCCGGGATCCTGCCCTATCTGTCCGAACAGTTCTTTTTCGATCTGCTGGTGTGGCATCACCTGGCGTGGTGCGGGGAGTCGCTGCGCACCGGAGACGACCGGGTACGGCTGCTGATGGCGCAGGAGACGGGCTTCGACCGCGACCAGCGCCGCCTGCTGCTCGCGGTGATCGCCGATGCCCTCGCGGGCATCATCCCGCGCTACCGGGCCCTCGCCGAACAGGGCCGCGTCGAGCTCTCCGTCACGCCCTACAGTCACCCCATCCTGCCGCTGCTGCTCGATCTCGAAAGCGCCCGCGAAGCGGCGCCCGACTTGCCCCTGCCCCACTGCCATTATCCGGGCGGCGAAGCGCGCGCGAGGGACCAGCTCATGCGCGCCAGGGCGGTGTTCAAGCGATTTTTCGGTGCCGCGCCGGCCGGCTGCTGGCCCTCCGAGGGAGCGCTCAGCGAAGCCGCGGTGAAGCTGATCGGGTCCGCGGGTTTCCGCTGGACCGCGAGCGGTCAGGCCGTGTTGCACAACAGCCGCGGTCCGACCGACCGGGAAGCGCCCTGCATTCACCACGTCTATCGGCTCAAGGAGCTGACGCCAGCCTGTTTTTTTCGCGACGACGGTCTCTCCGACAAGATCGGCTTCACCTACGCAACCTGGCACGCCGAAGACGCAGTAGCCGATCTGGTGCATCACCTGGCGAACATCGACAATGCCTGCCACGACCGCCAGCACCGGGTGGTGTCCATCATTCTCGACGGCGAGAACTGCTGGGAACATTACCCGCACAACGGAGAGTTCTTCCTGCATGCGCTCTATCAGGCACTGGGCCGCCATCCACGCTTTCGATTGACGACGTTTTCCGGCGCCAGCGCGAACGCCAGCGCACCCCTGCCGCTGGCGCGGCTGGTGACCGGCAGTTGGGTCTACGGCACCCTCACCACCTGGATCGGCGACCCCGACAAGAATCGCGCCTGGGAAATGCTCTGCGCGGCCAAGGCGGTCTATGACGAGGTGCTGGCGGCGGGCGAACTGGACGCCGGGCACCGGGAACTGGCGCAGCGGCAACTGGCCCTGTGCGAAGCATCCGACTGGTTCTGGTGGTTCGGCGACTACAATCCGGCCACCACCGTGGCCGAATTCGACGCCCTGTTTCGCGACCATCTGGGGCAGCTTTATCGATGGCTCGGTCGGCCACTGCCGGTGGAACTTGCCAGCATCCAGTTCGTGGGTAGCGGCGCGCCCGAGCTCGGCGGCGTGATGCGCCGCGGCCAGGACGGCTGACGGCGGCCGGCGGTGACGAATGCCGCCGTTGCGCAGAGTCCGCTGACAGCCCGCGCCAGCGGCGTATTGCTCCATCCCAGCTCACTGCCGGGTCCAGGCGCCACCGGCACCCTGGGCGAGGCGGCCTATCGGTTTGTCGATTTTCTCGCCACGGCCGGGTTCGGTTACTGGCAGATGCTCCCGCTCGGCCCCCCCGACCGCTACGGTTCGCCCTACCAGGCGGCGTCCGCCTTCGCGGGCAACCCGGCGCTGCTGGCGCCCGATCCCGGGCCGGGACCGGAGCCGGAATTCGTGGATTTCCTCGGCGCCACCCAGCATTGGCTGGACGATTACGCGCTCTACCGGGTGATCCAGAACCATCACCCCCAACTCGACTGGCCGCGGTGGCCGGAGCCGCTGCGCCGCCGCCACCCCGCCGCCCTGGCCGCGGTGCGGCGGGATGGTGCCGAGGCCTATCGGGCGGTGCAGATCGAGCAATTCCGGTTCGATCGCCAGTGGCGGGCCTTGCGGCGCCATGCCGCGGTCCGGGGGGTACGCCTGATCGGCGACCTGCCGCTGTTCGTCGCCCACGCCAGCGCCGATGTCTGGAGCCATCCCGAGCAATTCCTGCTGGACGAAGCCGGCCAACCCCTGGCCGTGGCGGGAGTACCGCCCGATTATTTCTCCGCCACCGGGCAATGGTGGGGCAACCCCCACTACCGCTGGGAGGCGATGGCGCGCGACGGCTTCCGCTGGTGGCGCCAGCGTCTCGACCACCTGTGTCAGCAATTCGACCTGGTGCGTTTCGACCACTTCCGCGGCCTGGAAGCCTATTGGGAAATTCCGGCGGGCGCCGCCTCGGCCGCCGCCGGCCGCTGGGTTCCCGGCCCCGGCTCCCAACTGCTGGATGTCCTCGCGCGGGACCGCTCGTCGCTGCCCCTGATCGCCGAGGATCTGGGCGTGATCACCCCGGCGGTGGAAGCATTGCGCGACCGCTACGGTCTGCCGGGCATGAAGATCCTCCAGTTTGCCTTCGACAGCGACGCCCGCAATCCCTATTTGCCCCACAACCACCCGGCCAACGCGGTGGTCTACACCGGTACCCACGACAACGACACCACGCTGGGCTGGTTTCGCGGGCTCGATACTCCGCATCGCCAGCGCGTGCTCGAATATCTTGGCCTGCCCCCCGACCCCATGCCCTGGCCGCTGATCCGCGCCGCCTTCGCGTCGGCGGCGCGGCTGACGATCATCCCGATGCAGGATTTGCTGGGACTGGGCAGCGCGCGGCGGATGAACACTCCCGGCACCTGCGGCGGCAACAACTGGCGTTTTCGCTTCGCCTGGGAAGAAGTCCCGGACCATCTGGCCGCGCACTTGCGGGAACTCAACCACCGCCACGAGCGCACCCAGACAGCGCCGCGGCTTTGAATCAGGTGTCGCGAGCGATCGCCGCACTCACACCCAGAGCATGCGACCCATTTCGAAGGGATGGGCGAGGAGTTCGTGGTGAGGATAGACCCGCAGCATGTAGGACTGCAGGCCGGGCGCTGCCGGTTTGAGTTCGATGCAAAACAGGGCGCGGCCGTCCGCCGTGCCGCCGCAGTGGGGCAAGGCGTGGTGCGACCGGGCGCTGAATTCGTTGTCCGGCGACTCCACCCCCAGCACGCAGTCCACCACGACGTCACCCGGCGTCAGCGACCCTAATGCCACGGCCACCTGGATGGTCAGGACTTCGTCCGAAAGAATATCGGTGCGCGGCACGTCCAGGCGCTCGATCCGGACCGCCGGCCAGCCCGCCCTGATTTTTTTCTTCCAGGCGGCAAGGGTTTGCGCGCCCGTCCAGCCATCCGCCGCCACCCGCTCACCCTGACGGCTCGCCGGCAGATAGTGCTCGCGAATATAGTCGGCGGCCATGCGTTCGGCATTGAAGCGGGGAATGACGGTTTTCATCGCCGCCTTGGCACGCTCCACCCAACCGCGCGAATAGCCGTGGCTGTTGCGGTCAAAATAGAGCGGCACCACCTGGCGTTCGAGCAGATCGAGCAATTCGCCGGCTTCCTCGCGGTCGCGGAACTCCTGCGAGTATTGCGGCCCATGGGGCGTGATGCCCCAGCCGTTATCGTCCCTGTGGCCCTCCGCCCACCAACCATCCAGCACGCTCAGGTTGAGCACGCCGTTGATCGCCGCCTTCTGACCCGAGGTACCACTCGCCTCCTGGGGGTACTGCGGGGTATTGAGCCAGACATCGACCCCGGCGACCAGCTTGCGCGCCAGGGCGATGTCGTAATCCTCCACCAGCAGGATCTTGCCCTCGAACTCGGGCTTGCGCGAATACCCATGAATGGCGCGAATCAGCGCCTGACCGGGCTGATCGTTGGGGTGCGCCTTGCCGGCGAAAATGAAGATCACCGGCTGCTCGGGGTCATTGAGCAGGCGCGCCAGCCGCGCCTCATCGGAAAACACCAGCGTCGCACGCTTGTAGGTGGCAAAGCGGCGCGCGAAGCCGACCATCATGACGCTGCGCTCACCCCGTTCGAGATGGCGGGTCATGCGGGTGATCTGTGCCTTGCTGAAACCGTTGCGAGTCTGCTGCCGGGTGATACGCTCGACCAAAGCCTCGGCGAGCTTGGATTTGAGGTACTCGCGCTGGCTCCAGAACACATGATCCGGTATCGCGTCGATCTGCCGCCAATAGTCAACGTTGGACAACTCGTTGCGCCAGCTGCCCCCGAACTCCTGGTTGAAATAGATCAACCATTCCCGCGCCAGGAAGGTGGGCACATGGATACCGTTGGTGACATGACGAATGGGATTTTCGGCCGGCTCGATCTGCGGCCAGATGTAGCCCTCCATTTGAGATGCGACGCCGCCATGAATCGCGCTCACACCGTTGTGGAAGCGCGAACCCCGCAGGGCAAGCGCCGTCATGTTGAAGCGGTGCTCGCCACCCGGACTCGCCCCCAGCGCCAGAAACTCGTCCATGGGAATCTTCAGTTCGGCGACATGGTTAGCGAGATAGTGACGCACCATGCTGTGCTCGAAAAGATCGTGTCCCGCTCCCACCGGCGTATGCGTGGTGAACACCGTGTTGGCCGCCACTGCTTCAAGGGCCGCGGCAAAGTCCAGTCCCTGCGCCACCAGTTCGCGACAGCGCTCGATGATCTGGAACGCGGGGTGACCCTCGTTGATGTGCCACACCGTCGGCGCCAGCCCCAGCGCCCGCTGGGCCCGCACACCGCCGATTCCCAGCACGATTTCCTGTTGAATCCGGTTGACTTCGCCGCCGCCGTAAAGCTGGTAGGTGATGGCGCGATCCTCCAGCGAATTTTGCTCGATGTCGGAGTCCAGCAGATACAGCTTGATATGGCCGACCTGCGCCACCCATACCCGCAGCCACACATCGCGCTCGGCCATGCGCACCGGAACAATCAGGGGGTTGCCCTCCTTGCAGGTGGCACAGGCGATCGGCAGATCCTCGAAGCGGGACGGCGTATAACTTGCGATCTGGTTGCCCTCGGCGTCGATGGTCTGGTTGAAATACCCCCGTCGATAGAGAATCCCCACCGCGACGAAAGGCACGTCCATGTCGCTCATCGCCTTGCAGTAGTCGCCGGCCAGAATCCCCAACCCCCCCGAATAGATCGGAAAGCTCTCATGGAGGCCATACTCGGCACAGGCGTAGGAAACCAGATCGCGCCCCTCCTCGAGCAGGCTGCGGTCGCGATCGGGGCGATTGCGAAACTCCAGATAGCTGTCATAGGCCGACATCACGCCGCGAAAATCCTGCAGGAACACCGGGTCGGACGCGGCCTTCTCCAGCCGATCCTGGCCGACGCGGCGCAGAAATACCTTGGGATTGTGGCCGCACTGTTCCCACAGCTCGCAGTCGAGCCGGAAAAACAGCGCGCGCACACCGCGCTCCCAACTGTAGATCAGGTTGTTCGCGAGCTGTTCCAGCCCCTGGAGTTCCGGTGGAATGCGGGGCTGAACTTCGAGCGGAAAACGGGTACCGGGCATGTGTCAGGCGCTTCGGTTGACGGCAAGGGAGTGCGAGGCGATTCCGCACCGGGAACGCGGAAATACGCTTGCGAACATCCCTATCATAGCAGCGTGCAGTGCAAGTTCCGCGACACGCGCCGCGGTGACAAACCGCGCCAAACCGACCATGCTGACGGCGCCAGCCCAGAGCGGGGTATGCCATGATTCTCGCCGGTGATCTCGGTGGCACCCACACCCGGCTCGCCATCTTTCCGCCGGAACCGGGCGCCGCGGCATTGGCGAGCGCGCATTTTGCGAGCGCCGCCTACCCGGACTTCGCCGCGCTCCTGGACGCTTTCCGCGCCCGTCACCCGGGCCTTGCCCTGACCCACTGCGCCCTGGCCGTGGCCGGACCGGTGCTCGACGGCCGCTGCCACGCCACCAATCTGCCCTGGCACCTGGACGCTCGGGAAATCGCGCGTACGCTCGACCTCGCCCCGGGCGTCGTTGCCCTGCTCAACGATGTGGAGGCCGCCGCGCTCGGCTTGCCGGCCGTGCCGGCCGAGCGCTTCGCGGTGCTGCAGCGCGGCGACCCGGGGGCGCGCGGCAATCGGGCGCTGATCGCGCCGGGAACCGGACTCGGCGAAGCGATCCTGTACTGGGATGGCACAGGTCACCACGCTTTCGCCACCGAAGGCGGGCACAGTGATTTCGCGCCGCGCGACGAACTGGAAGCGGCACTCCTGCACCACGCCGCGCGCCGCTTTCCCGCCCATGTCAGTGTCGAACGCCTGATCTCGGGTCCGGGAATCGCCCTCATTCACGAATTCCTGTGCACCCGCGCGGGCGATCACACTGGCTGGATGCCACCCCGGGGCGCCGATGCCGGCGCGGCGATCAGCGCACGCGCCCTGGCGCGGGAAGATCCCCGCTGCGCGCAGGCGCTGGCGCTGTACGCGGCGCTGCTGGGCGCCGAGGCGGGCAACCTGGCGCTGAAGGCGATGGCCGTGGGCGGAGTGGTCATCGCCGGCGGCATCGCCCCAAAAATCCTGCCCGTCCTCGTCGACGGCGTGCTGCTCGAAAACTTCCTCGCCAAGGGCCGCTTCCGGGAACTGTTGCAGCGGATACCCTTGACGATCTGCCTGGACGAGCGCGCGCCACTGCTGGGTGCCCTGCGCCGCGCCCGGGGGATGCCTTGATCGACAGGCGGTCATTGAAAGACCGCCGCAACTACCGTCGCGGTTGCAGCGGGCCGTATTGGGAGGGATACTCAACCATAAGCGTGGCATATAGATAGCGTTTCATGAGCATCGACAAAGACAGTCTGGGTTTTCTGGTCGCTGACGTCTCGCGGCTGCTGCGTACCGCTTTTCAGCGCCGGCTCGGCGCCGGCGGCCTGACTTTTCTGCAGGCGCGCGCGCTGGTCTATGTCTCGCGCCACGAGGGTGTGCGTCAGAACCAATTGGCGGAACTGCTGGAAATCCAGCCCATTACGCTGGTTCACATCATCGATCAGCTTGAAGCCCGCCGCTTGCTGAAGCGGGTCACCGACACCCGTGACCGGCGTGCCAAGCTGCTTTATCTCGCGCCCACCTCGCAGCCGGTACTCGATGTCATCGAGGCGGTGGTGGAATCCATTCGCGGCGACGCCATGCTGGGTCTGGATACCGATGAAGCCAACCTTGCGATGGCAGCGCTGCATCGGATGCGTGCGAACCTGAGTCCGGACGGCTGCACCTGACGGGGGCGGCGACGCTGCCGGAGCGCGCGGCGCTTGAGTAGCGGCGCTGGCCGGAAGCGTCGCAGCGCTTCCGGCCAGGCAGCCGTGAACCCATCATCGTCAGCCAATGATGGTCAACCGTCTGTCACCAACCGGTGATTTCCCTGAGGGCTTCGCCGATATCCGCCAGGCTGCGCACGGTCTTCACCCCGGCATCCTCGAGCGCGGCGAATTTCTCCGCGGCGGTTCCCTTGCCACCGGCGATGATGGCGCCGGCATGGCCCATGCGCTTGCCGGCCGGCGCGGTGACGCCCGCAATGTAGGAGACCACCGGCTTGGTGACATTGGCCTTGATGTAAGCCGCCGCTTCTTCTTCCGCTGAACCGCCGATCTCGCCGATCATCACGATGGCCTCGGTCTGCGGATCGTTCTGGAACAGTGCGAAGATATCGATAAAGCTGGAGCCGGCGATGGGGTCGCCGCCGATGCCGACGCAGGTCGATTGTCCGAAGCCGTAGTCGGTGGTCTGCTTGACCGCTTCATAGGTGAGCGTGCCGGAGCGCGATACCACGCCGACCTTGCCGGGCAAGTGGATATGGCCGGGCATGATGCCGATCTTGCAGGCGCCGGGCGTGATCACGCCGGGGCAGTTGGGGCCGATCAGGCGCACACCCAGCTCGTCGCACTTCACCTTGCACTCGAGCATGTCGAGGGTGGGAATTCCTTCGGTGATGCACACCACGAGCTTTACGCCGGAATTGGCCGCTTCCAGAATCGAATCCTTGCAGAACGCCGCCGGCACATAGATCACGGACGCATCCGCACCAGTTGCCGCCACCGCGTCGGCCACCGTATTGAACACGGGCAACCCCAGATGTTTTTGTCCGCCCTTGCCGGGTGTGATGCCGCCCACCAGCTGGGTGCCGTAGGCGAGCGCCTGCTCGGAGTGCAGGGTGCCCTGGGCGCCGGTAAAACCCTGACAGATAACCCGGGTATTCTTGTCGATCAGAATGCTCATGCGCCCTTCTCCGCCGCTGCTACCACGCGCTGTGCCGCGTCCGTCAGACTGGTCGCGGCAATGATGTTGAGTCCGCTGTCGGCCAGCAACTTGCCGCCCAGGTCGGCGTTGTTGCCTTCGAGGCGGACCACCACGGGAACCTTCACCCCCACTTCCTGGACCGCGCCGATAATGCCCTCGGCGATCAGATCGCAGCGCACGATACCGCCGAAGATGTTGACCAGTACCGCCTTCACCTTGGCATCGGAGAGAATGATCTTGAAGGCTTCGGTGACGCGCTCCCTGGTCGCGCCGCCGCCCACGTCGAGGAAGTTGGCCGGCTGTCCGCCATGGTGTTGCACGATGTCCATGGTGCCCATGGCCAGGCCGGCGCCATTGACCATGCAACCGATGTTGCCGTCGAGCGCCACATAGTTGAGATCCCATTGCGCCGCCTGGACTTCGCGGGCGTCGTCCTGACTGGGGTCGTGCATGGCCTTGATGGCGGGCTGCCGGTAGAGCGCATTGCCATCCACCGTGATTTTGGCATCCAGGCAGTGGAGGTCGCCGGCCGCCGTGATGACCAGCGGATTGACTTCGATCAGCGCCAGATCCTTGTCCTTGAACAGCTTCGCCAGGCCGAGAAAAATGTTGCTGAACTGGCCGATCTGCGCGCCGCTCAGTCCCAGCTTGAAGGCCAGCTCGCGCGCCTGATAGGGCTGCGCGCCGGTGAGCGGATCGATGGTCGTCTTCAGGATTTTCTCGGGGGTATCGTGGGCCACTTTTTCGATTTCGACGCCACCTTCGGTGGACGCCATGAACACAATGCGGCGGCTTGCGCGATCCACGACCGCGCCGAGATAGAGTTCGCGCGCGATATCGGTACAGGTTTCCACCAGGATGCGGCTGACCGGCTGGCCGCCGGCATCGGTCTGGTAAGTCACCAGACGCTGGCCCAGCCATTTCTCGGCGAAGGCGCGAATTTCCTCGGCGGACTCCACCAGCTTGACGCCGCCGGCCTTGCCGCGACCGCCCGCGTGGACCTGCGCCTTCACCACCCAGCGGTTACCACCGATGGTCGCGGCCGCGGCCACGGCTTCGGCGACCGATTCCGCGGCGACACCTTTCGATACCGGCAAGCCGTACTCGGCAAACAACTGTTTGCCCTGATATTCATGCAGATTCATAACAGACTTCCCGTTGCTGGACCTTGTTGTGAAAAAAAAATCGTGAAAATTTGCGAAAAGAAAAACAGTTGCCGAAAAAAATGACGTTTGCAGCCCGATACACTTTTTACTGTTATTTCTTGCGCGGCCGCCGATTGGCGACATGAATGGCGTGCCCGTTGACCGCCAGGGCCGCCTCGTGGAGGGCCTCCGAGAAGGTCGGGTGCGAGAACACCATCATGCCGAGATCTTCGGCGCTGGTGCCGAACTCCATCGCAATGGCCGCCTGCTGTACCAGTTCGGCGGCAGACGGGCCGATGACGTGACAGCCGAGCACGCGGTCGGTATCGGCGTGGACCAGCAGCTTGACCAGACCGCCGCCGGCATCCGCGGCCAGCGCGCGCGCGTTGGCCGCGAAGGGGAACATGCCGAGTTTGTAGGGCTCGCCCGATTGCTTGAGCTGCTCTTCCGTCAGGCCCACCGCCGCGATTTCGGGGTGGGTGTAGATCACGTTGGGAATCACGGCGTAATTCATCTGGGTTTTTTGCCCCGCGATGCGTTCGGCCACCATCACGCCCTCTTCCGAACCCTTGTGGGCCAGCATGGGGCCGCGCACGATGTCGCCCACCGCCCAGACTCCGGGAGCGTTGGTGGCACAGGTGTCGTCCACAAACACCAGGCCCCGCTCGTCCAGGTTGACGCCGCTGTCGGGCGCCAGCAGATCGCGGGTGTTGGGACGCCGTCCCACGCAGACGATCAGCTTGTCGAAGGTTTCCTTGCGTTCGGTGCCGTCAGACTCAAGATAGGTGACCTCGACCTTGCTGCGACCTGGCGCCGTGCCGGTTACGCGACAACCCATGCGGATATCGAGTCCCTGGGCGACCAGCACCTTGCGCGCCTCGCGGGCGATCTGCTGATCCATGATGGACAGGAAAACATCCAGCGCTTCCAGCAACACCACCTCGGCGCCGAGCCGTTTCCAGACGCTGCCCAGTTCCAGGCCGATCACGCCGGCGCCGATAATGCCCAGGCGCTTGGGAACCTTGTCGATGGTCAGGGCGCCGGTGGAGTTGACGATAAGTTTGTCGTCCACGGGAGCCACCGGGATATCGATCGATTGGGAGCCGGTGGCCAGTACCACATGGTCGGCTTCCAGTACCTGGACCGCGCCTTCGGGATCGGTGAACTCGACCTTGCGGCCGGCCAGCAGCTTGCCGGTCCCGAACAGCGGGGTGACGCCATTGGCCTTGAACAGCGCGGCGATGCCGCCGGTCAACTGCTTGACGATGGCGTCCTTGCGCGCCAGCATCGCCGGCACATCCAGCTTCACGCCGCTGACGGAAATGCCATGGCGCTCCAGTCCCGTGGCGACCTCGGCGTATTTTTGCGAGCTGTCGAGCAGGGTCTTGGAGGGGATGCAGCCCACGTTCAGGCAGGTACCGCCCAGTGCGGCCTTGCCTTCGGGATTGCGATAGCGTTCGATGCAGGCCACCGAGAGTCCCAGCTGCGCCGCGCGAATCGCGCAGACATAGCCGGCGGGACCCCCGCCAATCACCACGACATCGTATTTTGTGTTCATAAAAATACCAATAAAATCAATTAAATAAAACTCATATTTGCAGCAGTATCTTGGCCGGATACTCGATCATTTCCTTGATCGCCACCAGGAAGCGTACGGCGTCGCGGCCGTCGATCAGACGATGATCATAGGACAGCGCGAGATACATCATGGGGCGAACCACGACCTGCCCGTTCTCCACCACGGCGCGCTCCTTGATGGCGTGCATGCCCAGAATCGCCGCCTGGGGCGGATTCAGGATGGGTGTCGACAACATGGAGCCGAACACACCGCCATTGGTGATGGTGAAGGTACCACCGGTCATCTCTTCCATGGTCAATTTGTTGTCACGCGCGCGCATGCCGAAGTCGGCAATCTTGCTCTCGATTTCCGCGATGCTCAGGTTCTCGGCGCTGCGCAGCACCGGCACCACCAGACCACGATCCGTGGCGACGGCGACGCCGATATCCTGATAGCCGTGGTACACCACATCATTGCCGTCGATGGACGCGTTGACTTGGGGAAAGCGCTTCAACGCCTCCACCGAGGCCTTGACGAAAAAGCCCATGAAGCCGAGCCGCACGCCATTGTGAACCCTGGCGAATTCGTCCTTGTACTGCGCCCGCACGTCGGTGACCCGATGCATGTCCACTTCGTTGAACGTGGTCAGCATCGCGGTGGTATGGGTTACTTCCAGCAGGCGTTCGGCAATACGCGCCCGCATGCGGGTCATGGGCACCCGGCGCTCGATGCGCTCGCCCCGCGCGGGAGCGGTTTCCGGTGCACGACCCGCGGGTTCGGCGATCCGTTCGGGCGTTGGCTGCGGAGCGCTGACGGCCGCAACTCCGGGACGGTGGCCCACCACATCCTCTTTGGTGATACGACCGTCGCGGCCCGTCCCCGCGACCCGGTTCAGATCCACACCCTGCTCCGCGGCAATTTTGCGCGCGGCGGGACTCGCGGTGACCGGCGCGGCGGAAGCGGCACCCGAAGTAACCGCCCCACTCGCCGCCGGTACCGTCGCAACAGCGCCGCCGGCGGCGGCCACAAACCGCGCCAGCAGATCGCCGGTATGGACGATGGTCTGCTCGGGCAGCAGGATTTCCGTCAGGCTGCCATCCGCCGGCGCCACCACCTCCAGCACCACCTTGTCGGTTTCAACGTCCACCAGCACCTGGTCGCGCGCCACCGCCTCGCCCGGGCGCTTGTGCCATTTGGCAATGGTGCCTTCCTGGATCGACTCGGGAAAGGTCGGAGTAACGATATCAATATTCATCAATGGGACTTCCATGCAGTCAACAATGTCGGCTCATTAAAACGAGAGATCCAGCGCCCGGTCGATAAACTGCTGCTGCTCTTCCAGATGCGTGGACAGATGGCCCGCCGCGGGCGACGCCGACGCGTCGCGCCCGACGTAGCGCAGGTAAAATTTTTCGTCCACGCGCGTCAGCACCGCGCGCATATGGTGCTGCAGGTTGTACCACACACCCTGATTCATGGGTTCTTCCTGGCACCAGAGCACATCGTGGCAGTTCCGATACTGCCTGAGCACGTCATGGAGCGCTGTCTCATCGAAGGGATAGAGCTGCTCGATACGCACCAGCGCGATGTCGTCGATCCCGCGCTTTTCGCGCTCTTCATAGAGGTGGTAATAGACCTTGCCCGAGCACAGGACGACGCGGCGTACCCGCTCCGGTCGCGGCTCGGAATCCGCGATGATCGTGGCAAAAGATCCCTGCGCCAGTTCTTCCAGCGTTGATGTGGCGAGCCGATGACGGAGAATCCACTTCGGACTCATGACCACCAGCGGCCGTCGCATGGGCCGGATGGCCTGGCGCCGCAGCATGTGGAACAACTGCGCGGGCGTGGTGGGAATGCACACCTGCATGTTCCCCTCGGCGCAGAGCTGCAGAAAGCGCTCCAGGCGCGCGGACGAGTGCTCCGGACCCTGGCCTTCATAGCCATGGGGCAGCAGCAGGGTCAAACCGCACAGCCGGCCCCATTTGTGTTCACCGGCGGCGATGAACTGATCGATCACGACCTGGGCGCCGTTGGCAAAGTCGCCGAACTGCGCTTCCCAGACCACCAGCGCCCTGGGTGTTGCGGTCGAGTAGCCGTATTCGAACGCCAACACGGCTTCTTCCGACAGGAAGGAATCGAACAGGTCGCAGCGCGGCTGGTTTTCGGCCAGATGCTTGAGCGGCACATAGGGTTCGCCGTCTTTCTGGTTGTAGACCACCGCGTGGCGGTGAGAGAAGGTACCGCGCCCGCTGTCCTGCCCGGACATGCGCACCTGGTAGCCGTCTTCGAGCAGGGCTGCGTACGCCAGCAACTCGGCCATGCCCCAGTTGAGCGGCAGGGCGCCACCGGCCATCTTGCGGCGGTCTTCGTAGATTTTTCCCACCTGGCGCTGCAGCACGATCCCCGCGGGAATCCGGCAAAGCTTGTGCGCGACTTCCTGAAGTTTCTGCAGGTCGTAACCGGTATCCGCGGGCGCCGTCCAGTCGTGCCCCAGAAAGGGCAGCCAGTCGACGAACAACGCGGTGTCCGGCTGCGAAACGAGGTTGTAGGCGACGTATTCGCCCCGATCCAGATGCTCGCGATACTCGTCGAGCAATTGCTGGGCGGCCGCCGCGGTGGTGTCGCCGTCGGCAATCAGACGTTCAGCAAACAGGGCGCGTGTGGTCTTGTGATCGCTGATCCGCTGATACATGAGCGGCTGGGTGCCGGAAGGCTCGTCGGTCTCGTTGTGCCCGCGCCGCCGATAGCAGACCAGATCGATCACCACATCCTTGTGGAACTGATAGCGGTAATCCAGCGCCACCAGCGATGCAAACAGGACGGCATCCGGATCGTCGGCGTTGACGTGAAAGATCGGCGCCTGAACCATCTTGGCGATGTCGGTGCAATACTCGGTGGAACGGCAGTCCTCGCGGCGGCTGGTGGTGAAACCGACCTGGTTGTTGATCACGATGTGCACGGTCCCGCCGGTGCGGTAGGCCCGGGTCTGGGACATCTGGAAGGTTTCCATCACCACGCCCTGACCGGCGAAGGCCGCATCGCCATGGACGAGGATCGGGACCACGGTTCGCCCCTCGACATCGCCGCGGCGATCCTGGCGCGCACGCGTCGAACCTTCCACCACCGGCGAAACGATTTCCAGATGCGACGGGTTGAAGTTGAGCGCGAGGTGGACAGCACCACCGGGCGTCATCACGTTGGACGAGAACCCCTGGTGGTATTTCACGTCGCCCGAGGTATGCAGGACTTTCTTGCCCTCGAACTCTTCAAACAAATCGGCGGGATTTTTACCCAGCACGTTGACCAGCACATTGAGCCGGCCGCGGTGCGCCATGCCCAGCACGATTTCCTTGGCGCCGTATTCGCCCGCGCGATAAATGAGGCCGTCGAGCGCCGGGATCAGCGACTCGCTGCCTTCGAGCCCGAAACGTTTGGTGCCCGGATACTTGGAGTCGAGGTGCTTCTCCAGGCCTTCGGCGGCGGTCAGGCGGCGCAGGATGCGCACCCGCAGATCGGGATCGTAACGTGGATGGGAACGCTGGGGCTCGAACCGCTGCTGGAGCCACTGCTTCTCCTCCAGCGACGTGATGTGCATGAACTCCGGCCCCAGATGACCGCAATAGGTCGCTTCGAGCGCCGCGATGATTTCCCGCAGCGTGGCCTCGTCCTTGCCGATGTAGAGCGGACCGGTCTGGAAAGTCGTGTCGAGGTCGGCGGGGGTGAGACCGTGGAAGGTCAACTCGAGATCGGGAACCTGTTCCCGCTCCATCAAACCCAGTGGGTCCAACTCAGCTTTCTGGTGACCGCGTTCGCGGTAGGAGCTGATCAACTGTAGTACGCGGACCTGCTTGCGCTCGTGCTCGACATTGACGCCGCCCGACCCCGGTGCCGGCACCGGTCGCGCCTGACGCCGGCCGAGCAGTTCGAAATGGGCCCGCACGGTATCGTGGGAAATATCGGGAGTCACCACGCCGGTAACGCGCGGCAGGGATGCGAAATAGGCGCGCCACTGCTCGGGAACACCGTTGGGTTCGTGGAGCCAGGTTTCGTACAGCCCTTCGACGTAAGCCGCATTGCCCTCGGAGAGATACGAGTTGCGCCGAAAATGCTCCATTCCATTGTCGCGTCGTGTGGAATGGCCGCGTGTGGAATGGTCGCGTGTGGAATGGCCGCGCGCGGGATGGTCGCGTGTGGAATCGTCGGGCATCGGATGATCGGGCATCGACTGTCACCTCACGCAACAAGGCTTGCAGGGCATGGACGCGTCTTTCTCACCACGTCGAAGTATGCATCGGCACCCGGAAATCAGGTGCCGCTGCGCAACAGCATATTGCGAATATGGCCGATCGCCCGGGTCGGATTCAGCTCCTTGGGACAGACGGCAACGCAGTTCTGGATACCGTGGCAGCGGAACACGCTGAAAGGATCGTCCAGATCCGCGAGGCGTTCCTCGGTCGCCGTGTCGCGGCTGTCGGCAAGGAATCGATACGCCTGCAGCAGGCCCGCGGGTCCGATGAACTTGTCGGGATTCCACCAGAACGACGGGCAGGAGGTGGAACAGCAGGCGCACAGGATGCACTCGTAGAGACCATCGAGCCTGGCGCGCTCTTCCGGCGACTGCAAGCGCTCGATGGCGGGCGCCGGCGTGTCGTTGATCAGCCAGGGCCGGATCTTTTCGTACTGGGCGTAAAACTGGCTCATGTCGATGACGAGATCGCGGATCACCGGCAGTCCCGGCAGCGGCCGCAGCACCAGCCGATTGTTCTTCACGGTTTCGGAAAGCGGCGTTATGCACGCCAGACCATTTTTGCCATTGATGTTGACGCCGTCGGAACCGCACACGCCTTCGCGGCAGGAACGGCGAAACACCAGGCTGGGGTCCTCGCCCTTGAGCAGTTCCAGCACGTCGAGCACCATCAGATCGCGACCGCCGGTGTCGAGCTGGTAGTCCTGCATCCGGGGCACGCTGTCGGTGTCCGGGTTGTAGCGATAGATACTTACGTTCAGCATGATGCGAAGACCTCAGTAGGTGCGCGCTTTGGGCTCGAAAGCGGGCCGCGTCTTGGGCGTAAAGTTGACCGCGCGCTTGGCCACTGACTTTGTCGCCGGCAGATACAGGGAATGACACAGCCAGTTGTCGTCATCGCGCTCGGTGAAGTCCTCGCGCGCGTGGGCGCCGCGGCTTTCTTCACGGGCTTCGGCGGCGACCGCGGTCGCCTCCGCGACTTCGAGCAGGTTCTGCAACTCCAGCGCCTCGATGCGCGCGGTATTGAACGCCTGGCTCTTGTCATCCAGACGCACTTTGGCGATACGCTCGCGCAGTGCCGCGAGCTTGCCGACACCGTCGCGCATGTAATCGCCGCGGCGGAATACGCCGAAGTGATTCTGCATCACAGTCTGCAATTCACGGCGCAGTTCGGCTGTCGATTCGCCGGCGTTGGTATCGAGCTGGCGCAGCCGCGCGAGCGCCTGATCGACATCGTCCGAAGACGCGTCGCGCAGGTCGATCCCCTCCCGCAACGCGCGCTCGATGAAGATACCCGAGGCGCGTCCGAACACCACCAGGTCGAGCAGCGAGTTGCCGCCGAGGCGATTGGCGCCATGCACCGACACGCAGGCCACTTCGCCACAGGCATAGAGTCCGGGTACTACCTGATCCTGACCGTCGGGACCACGGGTGAGCGCCTGGCCGTGAATGGTGGTGGGAATGCCGCCCATCATGTAGTGGCAGGTCGGCACCACCGGAATCGGCTCGCGCACCGGGTCCGCGTGCGCAAAGGTCTTGGACAATTCGCAGATGCCGGGCAGGCGGCTGTGCAGCACCTCCTCGCCCAGATGATCCAGCTTCAGCAGCACGTGATCGCCGTCGGGACCACAGCCGCGACCGGCGATGATCTCCAGAATCATCGAACGCGCGACCACGTCGCGGCCGGCGAGATCCTTGGCGTTGGGCGCATAGCGCTCCATGAAGCGCTCGCCATCCTTGTTGATGAGGTAGCCGCCTTCGCCGCGACAGCCTTCGGTAACCAGTACCCCGGCGCCGGCGATGCCGGTCGGGTGGAACTGCCACATTTCAATGTCCTGCACCGGATAACCCGCGCGCAGCGCCATCGCGACACCGTCACCCGTGTTGATGTGGGCATTGGTGGTGGACGCATAGATACGGCCGGCGCCGCCGGTCGCCAACACGGTGGCGCGCGATTTCACATGGACGACTTCGCCGGTCTCGATGTTGATCGCGATGACACCGACCACCGCGTCGTCCTGATTTTTCACCAGGTCCACGGCGAACCATTCGTTGAGAAACACCGTGCGATTCTTGAGATTGGTCTGATAGAGCGCATGCAACAGCGCGTGGCCGGTGCGATCCGCCGCCGCGCAGGTGCGCGCCGCCTGGCCGCCTTCACCGAAATTCTTCGACTGCCCGCCGAACGGCCGCTGGTAAATGCGGCCTTCCTCGGTGCGCGAAAACGGCAGGCCCATGTGGTCCAGCTCGAACACGGCTTGCGGACCCACCGAACACATGTATTCGATCGCGTCCTGGTCGCCGATGTAATCGGAACCCTTCACGGTGTCGTACATGTGCCACTGCCATTGATCCTCGGGATCGGCACTGGCGATGGCGCAGGTGATGCCGCCCTGGGCGGATACCGTGTGGGAGCGGGTCGGGAATACTTTGGTAATCACCGCGGTCCTGTAGCCGGACTGGGCCAGCTGCAGCGCCGCGCGCATCCCGGCACCGCCCCCGCCAACGATGACACCATCAAACGAAATCGTGTTTATCTTGGCCATCGCCTCAGCCTCTCCAGAGAATATCGACAGCCCAGACGACATAGGCCAGCAGCGCGCCGACCATGCCGACCTGGAGCAGCACCCGGAGCGCGGTCGCGCGACCGCCCATCAGACGCACCGTCACATAGTCGGTGAGCACGGCCCAGAGTCCGATCCAGGCGTGCGCGGCGATCGCCAGAACGGCCAGCAGACTGAACAGACGCAGCGGGAAATGCTGGTGCAGCCCGGCCCACTGGACATAGGTCAGACCCGGATGGGACAGCAGATAGGCGGTCAGCCACAGCGTGTAGAGCGCGATGACAACCGCGCTGACGCGCTGAATCAGCCAGTCGGAAAGGCCGCTGCGCCCCAGGTTGGTGACGGGTTTTACTGCCATATCCAGACTCCCGCGAGTGCGATCAGAACCGCGGTGACAATGAGGACCAGACGCGCGCCCAGCACGCCGCCCTTGAGTGTCTCGCCAACACCCAGGTCCATGATGAGATGCCGGATACCGGCCACCAGGTGATACGCCACCGCGGACAACATCGCCCACAGCACGAGCTTGCACCAGCCGCTGGCCAGGATGGCCTTGAGGCCGTCGAAGCTCGCCTCGGAGCGCAGGCTTTGATCGAGCATCCAGAGCATGACGCCCGCGACACCAAACAGCGCGACGCCGGAAACCCGGTGCAATATGGAAACGTAGGCGGTGATCGGAAGCTGGATGGTGCGGATATCGAGATTTACGGGTCTTTTATCGTTCACGGCGGCATGGCCTTCAAGAAATGAAAGGGCAGCAACCCGAAAGCGGGCGCACTACGTTACCGGGCACTACGTACTGGGCAAAACGTAACCGGATGAAACTTTACCAAGCGCACACGCGGGGCACGGATGTCGCTGGACGCGAAGCATCGAACACGCCGCCGGGACGCCGGGCTCGGCAGGTCACTGAACAGGCAGTGCCACAGGGCACAGCCGGCAGTGGCACAACAGCGACGACCGCAAGGCCGTCGGCGGCGCTGGATTATAGGAACAACCACCGGCCAATACAACGCGGCCCGGGCGCTCGCGATCCAGAAACCCGGGCGCCACGGAGCGGGCCATCTGCGCTCCGCGAAATACGCCCGCGGGGCACTTCCGTCAGGGGATATCGCCCGGCATCCGCAGATACGCGCGCAGATCGCGCAGCAGCGGATCCCTGGCAAACAAGAAATCCGGATTGGCGTACTTCGGTTGTGCGAGCTGCCGGCGCAAGCCCTTCAGCGTCTCGCGCGGCATCATCACCACGGCGGCGTTGGCCAGCCAGAGGGGGACCAATCCGCCGGGATCGGCACTGCCGATCACTTCGATGCGGGTGGTGGTGGGCGATAGCGGCGTCAGTTCCCAGCCGGATTGCAGGAGCGGCATCCGCACCCGGCCTGCCACTGACGGGATCCGCTGCGGCGTCGCCAGCAGCATCATGTGAATCGCAAGTGTCTGCGGATCTTGGCTGACCTCCGCGCGCGCGACCGCGTCCCGATCGCTTACCGGCCAGACACCGTCAATCACAAAGTAAATGGAGACGTCGGCCAGCGAATGGCTCTCGAGCACGCGCGCCTCCCGCATGTGCAGGAACCATTGCGCATAAGCGGGAAAATCCGTGAGGACCGCCACCACCGCGCCCAGCGGTTTGTCGACATCCATACGGCCACGAAAATCCTTCAGCGGTGCCCCGGGGAGCCGCCGCGTCCACACGCCAATGCCATCGCGCTCGCTGACAGACGTCCACTCCGCCGCCGTCACCAGCACCGGACAGCACGATAACCACAGCGCAAGCAGCAGGCGACCCATCACAGTTCCGCTCCGACTGAAACCGCTCTCCAATACCGGAAGACAAATCCGGTACGTTTGGCGGCAACCATGATCGCCCATGTCGCCACCAAACGCAGCGCGCCCACTGGAGGCGTCGCGCACGCGGCGGCCAAATTGACAACGGCGCGACTCCGGCGGTAGTCTCCACCCCGCCACCGGGACCCCTCCGGCCATACCCTGCCACTACAGCAGCTCGATCCGGGGCGATTCGATCCGGCTGTTCAATGGAGACGAAGTAAATGACCCAGAAAAAAGCCCTGCTCACTATTCCGGGGCGGGAGCCCATCGAATTGCCGATCCGATCGGGCACCCTTGGCCAGGATGTCATCGACGTCGGTGGACTGGGGAGTTTCGATTACTTCACCTTCGATCCCGGCTTCACATCGACGGCGTCCTGCGAATCCAAAATCACCTATATTGATGGCGACCAGGGCATCCTTCTGCACCGGGGTTACCCGATCGAAGAGCTCGCCGAAAAATCCGACTACCTCGAAACCTGTTATCTGTTGCTCAACGGCGACCTGCCCAACGCAATGCAGAAAAAGGAATTCGAAAACATCATCACCACGCACACCATGGTGAATCGCTCCATCGAACAGTTCATGTCCGGGTTCCGCTACGACGCGCACCCCATGGCGATGATGTGCGGCGCGGTCGGGGCGATGTCGTCGTTTTATCACGACTCCCTCGACATCACCGACCCCCATCACCGCATGATCACCGCGCATCGCCTGATCGCCAAGATGCCGACACTGGCGGCGATGTGCTACAAGCATTACGCCGGCCAGCCCTACATGTACCCGCGCAACAATCTCGGCTACGCCGAAAACTTCCTCAACATGATGTTCGGCACGCCCTGCGAAACCCGCGATGTCAATCCGGTGCTCGCCTAGGCGATGGACCTGCTGTTCCTGCTGCACGCCGATCACGAGCAGAACGCCTCGACTTCCACGGTACGCCTCGCCGGCTCGTCCGGCGCCAACCCGTTTTCGTGCATCGCGGCCGGTATCGCGGCGCTCTGGGGACCGTCACACGGCGGCGCCAACCAGGCGGTGCTGGAGATGCTGAACGAAATCGGCGACGTGAAAAACATCGACCGCTTCGTCAAGCGCGCCAAGGACAAGAACGATCCGTTCCGCCTGATGGGCTTTGGCCACCGCGTCTACAAAAACTTCGACCCGCGCGCCAAAGTCATGAAGAAGGCCTGCGACAGCGTGCTGGCGGAGCTCGGGATCGACAACGATCCACTGCTGAAAATCGCCAAGAAACTCGAACAGATTGCGCTGGAAGACGATTATTTCGTCAGCAAGAAGCTGTACCCCAATGTCGATTTCTATTCCGGCATCATCATGAAGGCGATCGGCATTCCGACCGAGATGTTCACGGTGATTTTCGCCACCGGCCGCACGGTGGGCTGGATCGCGCACTGGAGCGAAATGATCAGCAACAGCTACAAGATCGGCCGGCCGCGCCAGCTCTATACCGGCGAACAGCGCCGCGACATCATCCCGATAAAAAAACGCAAATAGGCGCCGGGGTCCGCATCCCTCAGCCGGAAACTCCTGGGGCCGGGGGGCGACCGCGCAGCAGTTCCAGAACCTGGGGATCAAGGCTGCGCAGGTGGAGATCCCGCTGGGGAAACGCGATCTCCACCCCATGCGCGCGAAACGCGGCGTCGATGGCGACGTGCAGTTCATGCGTGACCGGCAGCAGCTCCGTCAACCCGCACACGAACACCCGCATCTCGAAATTGAGACTGCTGTCTCCGAACCCCAGAAACCAGACCTCGGGCGGCGGGTCCTTGAGTGCGCGGGGATTGGCTTCGGCAATCTCCAGCAGCAGCCGGCGCGCCAGTTCGGTGTCCGAGCCGTAGGCAATGCCGACCGGCACCACCACCCGCAGCACCGGATCATTCAGCGTCCAGTTCACCAGTTGGCCGGTAATGAACGTCTTGTTCGGCACGATCAATTCCTTGCGATCCCAGTCCCTGATGGTCGTCGCCCGGATCTGAATCCGGGTCACCGTGCCGCTCACGGCACCGACCGTGACGGTGTCCCCGATCCGAAACGGGCGCTCGAACAAAATGATCAGCCCGGACACAAAATTCGCCACCACCTCCTGCAAACCGAAGCCCAGCCCCACGCCCAGCGCCGCGACCAACCATTGCAGGCGGTTCCACTCCAGACCCAGAATATTGACGACCAACAGTGTGCCGACCACGACAATCAGATAGCGACTGACCGCGTTGGCCGCGTAGCGCGCGCCGTGATCGACTTCGAGACGTTGCAATACCACGACTTCCAGCAGCCCCGGCAGATTGCGCGCAGCCAGATAAGTGACAACACTCACCAGCAGCGCCAGCCCGACTCCCGCCGCGGTCACCGCGGCAACCACCTGGGAGTCGCCCACTCCGGACCTGTACTGCCACAGCACCACGTCCTGCAGCGCGCCGAGCGCCGGCAGCATGTCCGACCAGATCCACCAGAAACCCGCGCCCAGCGTCAGCACCAGGGCGATGCGCAGCAAGGCGCGCACCTGGGCGTTGACGGTGCCCAGATCGACATTGTGCGCGGCGGGAATTTCGATCGTCACCTCGCCCTGAACCTCCTGCTGCTCACCCAGCTTGCGCGCCACCGCCTCCATTTCGGCATCGCGTCGGGCCAGCGCCTGCTGCCGTGCCAGGCGCGATTCGGCAATCCCGAGCCAGCGCAACAACAGCTGCAAGCCCAGCACCGTGAGCGCGATCAGAATGACGGTCGCGCAAAGTCGATTCAGCAATTGCTGTGCGGTGTAGTAATAGCCGGCGAGCGCGAGCACCCCCAACGCCGCTGGAAACAGCGCCACCCCGCTGAACCACAGCTTGCGCAAATTCCATTGCCAGCCGTGGCGGCGGGCGCCGGTGAAATAAGCCGCGAGTGCCCCGCGCTCCGGATGCAGTCCGCGCCAAACGAAAACGGCCAGGGCAACGGCATTCACCACAAAGGCCGCGCGCCCCAGCGTATCCAGGTACAGCCCCAGCGCGTTGGTCGTTTCCACGAGCAGCGTGGTTACCACCGACACGGGCAGCAACCAGCGCAGCGGTCTGGTCAGGGCTCTGCGTGCGTCCGCGCGCCAGCGCAGATGTTGATCCAGCACGCCGCCATTGCGGCACATCACCCGCGCCACCTCCAGCGCCAGCGCAATCCACGCGGCCGCTTGCAGACCGCTGCCCAGTGCTCCCGCGAAGGACCCATCGTCCCCGCCGGCACTCAGGATCGCGCCGGCAATTGCAAGCAACAATGGCAACGGCAGCGCCAGTACCAGGGTGATCAGCAGCGCCTCCAGCGTGGCCGAGAAACGGTCCCGGCCGATGTCGCCGATCGCCTCGGCACACCCGACCAGGCGCTCGCGCATGCGCTTGCGGTAGTAGACGATCAGGCCCAGGGCGAACAACCCCAACACCGTGACCGCGGGAGCTTCCGCGCACCCGCGGACAAAGGCCGTGCCCAATTCGATCCAGTGCGCGGGGCCGACCAGGCTCAGGGCGGCGCCCCCCGCGACGAACGGCCAGCTCCAGGTGGGCGGCTGCGTATCCGCGATCCACACCAGATTGCGTTCCAGCAGCGTCGCGTAATCCGTTACCAGATTCGACAGTTCACGCTGGAGCTGATCGACCGTGCCCAGTTCAGCGATGTAAGTCGTATAGGTTCTGTCGAAGCGCTCCAGCAACGCATTACCGCGGCCAAGCTGTTCGCGCAGCCCGGGGCGCACCGCATCCTGTTCCGCCGCTGGCAGCGCGCCGATCAACGCCACCATGCGCGGTTCCGGGTTTTCACGCTCTTGGAGTTGCGTGCGCAGCTCCAGTTGCGCAAACCGGGCGAGCGCTATGGCTTCGCTGCGCTGGCGCAAATCCTCCCGGTGTTGCAGCAGGTTGGGCAACTGCAAACGCTGGCGGTGCAACACTTGCCCGAGCCTGCCTCCGAGCTGGGCGATCTCGAGCTGGTCGGCAGCCGTGCGTCGCAGTTCAGTGATTTCATCGATGCGCTGGCGCAGCTGCTGCTGCTCCTCGACGGCGCCATCGAGCTGATCGATGACGACCGCCAGCCGGTTCGCGAGCTCGGCGTTGGCATTGGTCTCGGCGGCGATCACTTCCGGTTGCCCGGCAGCCTCGACCCTGAACTGTCGCGCCATTTCCCGCACCCGCTCCGCGATGGCATGGCGCTGCCCGCTCAGCAGCCCCTGCAACTGGGCCACCTGATCGGAAACCCGCTCCACCTCGGCGTCGGCAAGCTTGCGACGCGCGGTCACGAGACTCGCGCGCGCCTCCAGGGTTTGCAGCGCCGTATCCAGTGCGTCGTTTTCGGCATCGCGCGCCGCGATCTCCGCCCGCAGCGCAATCTCCTGGGCCTGCCGGATCACCACGGGTTGCTGGGTCTTGGCCAGATTCGCGAGTTGCTCGGTGGCGGTCTGGCGTGCCGCCCGCGCCTGGGTGACGGCATCACGCAGTGTCAGCGGCGCGCGGCCAATGTCCTCCGCTTCGCGGCCAACCTCTTCGGCGCTGGCACGGGCCGTGTTCAGCTCGGTCTGCGCTTGCGCAAACTGCTGGGTGAGCTCTTCGTAGGAAGCACGGCCATTGGGCGGCGACGCCAGCACCTGACGATCGAGGCGCTGCTCGATTTCCCGTACCCGCTGCGGGGCGGAAGCCGCTTCCCGCTCCAGTTCGCGCGCGCGATCACGTAGCGGCCCGATTTCCCGCAGATGCTCCAGCGCGACACGATACTGGGCGATGGCCGCCTCGCGCTGGGCCTCGACCAGGGCTTTATCGCCCTGCACGACTTCAATCCGCGCGAGGATGTCGGATTCGGAGGGCAGTGTCTGTTGACCCGTCGCGCCCAGGCCGTTCATGCCCCAGACCAGCCCCAGCAGTGCCCACCAGCGCCACCGGCCGCGGACCGGGTTAAACTCGCGGTGTTGTCTCGGCATACAGGTTCCTTCAGTAACAACGGGAGCCACAACAACTCCGCGACACGACGACACAGGTAGCGGCGATCATAGCAGCAGGCTCGCTAAGGGGCGGGGCAGGACCGGCCCATCCATAACAATCCGGGCTTTGCTTGCAGCGCACCATGGGCAACAATGATTCTGGCGCAACGCGGGAGCACCGGCACCCTGTTCGCGCTCCGCACTCAACTACATCAACAACCAGGATCTTCGACAAAGAGGTCGCGCAATGGCTCCGCGCTTACAAAAAAAACCCGATGATCGGGTAGTGTTTCTGCAGCAGTTTCTCAAAAACCCGCGTCAGGTCGGGTCGGTCATTCCCAGCTCGCGCTATCTGGAGCGCCGCGTCGTGGCGTTGGCCGAAGTGCCCACGGCCCGCACCATCGTCGAACTGGGCACCGGCACCGGCGGCATCACCCGGGCGATTCTCGAAGCCATGCCGCGCGATGCCCGCCTGCTCGGCATCGAGATCAACCCATGCTTTCAGGCGTTACTGACCGGCTTTGGCGACAGCCGCCTGATCCCCCATGCGGGCAGCGCGGAGCACTTGCGGGAGATCCTCGCGCAACACGGACTGCCGGCACCGGATGCCATCATTTCCGGGATTCCGTTTTCGACCATGGACCGGGAACTCGGCACCCGCATCCTCGCCTCCATCGCCGACGTGCTGGCGCCGGGCGGACGTTTTGTCGCCTATCAGGTCAGTGGCCAGGTAGCCAAACTGGCGCTACCCGTGCTGGGGGCACCGCGCCGGCAAATAGAATTTCTGAACATACCGCCGGTACGGCTGTACCGCTGGGATCGCAGGTAACCGGCAGGACACCAGCCGCCGTTCAACCGCCGAGATGACTGTCGAGCGCCGCGTTGAGTTCGCGCTCGATGGTATCGCGGAGAAAGCCCGCCAGAGGCCCGAGGGTGACGTCGATGCGGATGTCCTCCGCGCCGCACTCGATGACCGCATCGACACCGCCCGCGCGCTGATAACGCACCGCCGCGTCATGCCATTGATAGCGGCCGCCAAATCTGGTCACCAGCTTTTGCGCAAGGGCATCGACCCGGCGGTGAACTTCTGCGCCGCCGAGTTGATGGGCCCGGGTCAGGGATATTTTCGCCATCAGGCCGTTCCGGTGTGTGAATCGGGATGGCCCGCGCTAGCGGAGCTGACGATTGCGCACCAGATCATCGACCACGGCCGGATCCGCGAGCGTGGACGTGTCGCCGAGACTGTCGAGCTCGCTGGCCGCCACCTTGCGCAGGATGCGGCGCATGATCTTGCCGGAACGGGTCTTGGGCAATCCGGGCGCCCACTGGATCACGTCCGGCTTGGCGATGGCGCCGATCTCGCGCGTGCAAAGGTCCAGCAGTTCGCGCTTCAGGGCATCCGAGGGCTCGGCGCCGACCATCAGGGTGACATAGGCATAGATGCCCTGCCCCTTGATATCGTGGGGAAAGCCCACCACCGCTGCCTCGGCGACCAGCGGATGCAGCACCAGTGCACTTTCGATCTCCGCCGTACCCATCCGGTGCCCCGAGACATTGAGGACATCGTCCACGCGCCCGGTGATCCAGTAATAGCCGTCGGCGTCGCGACGGGCACCATCGCCGGTGAAGTAGTAGCCGGGGTAGAGGCTGAAATAGGTGTCGATCATGCGCCGGTGGTCGCCATACACCGAGCGGATCTGACCCGGCCAGGAGGCCTTGATCGCCAGATTGCCCTCGCCGGCGCCCGCGACCTCGCAACCCTCGCCATCCAGCAACACCGGCTGCACGCCGAAGAAGGGCACGGTCGCGGAACCCGGCTTGAGATCGATCGCGCCCGGCAGCGGGGTCAGCATGTGACCGCCGGTCTCGGTCTGCCACCAGGTATCGACGATGGGACAACGGGACTCGCCCACTACCCGGTGGTACCAGGCCCAGGCTTCCGGATTGATCGGCTCGCCCACCGTGCCCAGCAGTCGCAGACTGGCGCGCGAGGTGCGGGTGACGAAATCGTCGCCCGCCCCCATCAGCGCACGCAACGCCGTGGGCGCGGTGTAGAACTGGTTGACCCGGTGCCTGTCGATCACCTGCCAGAAGCGCGACGCGTCGGGCCAGGTGGGAACACCCTCGAATACCAGCGTGGTGGCGCCGTTGCACAGTGGGCCGTACACGATATAGCTGTGACCGGTTACCCACCCAACGTCGGCAGTACACCAGAAAATATCGCCATCGCGATAGTCGAACACATATTTGTGGGTCATCGCCACTTGCAGCAGATAGCCGCCGGTGGTGTGCAGCACACCCTTGGGTTTGCCGGTGGAACCGGAGGTGTAGAGGATGAACAGCGGGTCTTCCGCGTCCATCAGCGCGGGCGCGCAGTCCGGCGCCGCGGCCGCCATGACCTGGTGATACCAGAGATCCCGACCCTCGTGCCACGCCACGGCGCCGCCGGTGCGCCGCAGAACCACACAACTGTGCACGCCGGGACATTCCGCGAGCGCCTGGTCGGCATTGCTCTTGAGCGGAATCCGGCGTCCACCGCGCAGCCCTTCGTCGGCGGTGATCAGTACCTTGCAGTCGGAATCGAGAATGCGGTCCTTGAGGGCTTCCGGCGAAAAGCCGCCAAACACCACGGAGTGGATCGCCCCGATGCGGGCACAGGCAAGCATTGCGCAAGCCGCTTCCGGCACCATCGGCATGTAAATGCAGACCCGGTCGCCCTTGTCGACACCACGGGACTTGAGCACATTGGCGAGCCGGCACACCTGGGCGTGGAGTTCGCGGTAGGTGATGGCGCTGCCTTCGGCGGGATCGTCGCCTTCCCACAGGATCGCGACCTGCTCCCCGCGCGTGGCGAGGTGGCGATCGATGCAGTTGGTGGTCACATTGAGCTTGCCGCCGGCAAACCAAGTGGCGGTGCCGGCACCGAAATCGCCGCCGCATACCCTCGCCCAGGGTCGCTCCCAGTGCAGGAACTCCCGCGCCTGTTCGGCCCAGAAGGATTCCGGTTCAATGATGGAGCGGCGATACATCGCCTCATAGCGGGCGCGGTCGATGTAGGCGTTGTCACGCCAGGACTCGGGCACCGGATAGACTGGAAATTCGGCCATCATTCCCCCGGAGACTGGTTATTGGCATGGGTTCGGTCGCCCGCGCGGCGCTTCGCCTCGTCAAATTGCCGCTGCGGTTTCGCAGCGGCGGATTCCGGGCATCTTTCAGGAAGCGATCTGCACCGGGATAGTGTTGGCGGTGCGCGCCACACTGTTATCGAGATTGAGGTACACCAGTTTCGGCTTGTGGCGGATCATCTCTTCCTCGGTGTACTGGGCGTAGGTCGCGATGATCACGCGATCGCCGATCTGCACGCGGCGGGCTGCGGAACCGTTCATGGAAATGGTCCGCGACCCGGCTTCGGCACGAATGATATAGGTCGTGAAACGCTCGCCATTGTTGACGTTGTAGATATCGATCTGCTCGAACTCGCGCAACCCTGCCAGGTCGAGCAGATCGCTGTCGATGGCACAGGAACCGTCGTACCAGAGTTCGGCCTGGGTGACGGTCGCCAGATGCAGCTTGGCCTTCAGCATGGTACTCAGCATACTCAACCCCCTACCCCAAAGTCAGGGTTACGTTGTCGATCAGACGGGCGCCTTCGGTATACATGGCACCCAACACGGCAATCTCGTCATCATCGTGCGCCGCCGTCTCCAGCGTCCGCGCGTTGCGGATGCTCACATAGTCGGCACGAAATCCTGCTTCCTGGAGCTGGCGCACCGCTTCTTCCTCGATGGCGGCGAAATCGCGCCGGCCGTTCTGGGCCATCTCATCCCGACACCAGCACAGCACCTTGTACAACAGGGTTACCCGGGGGCGTTCGGCGGGAGTGATGTAGCTGTTGCGTGAACTCAGTGCCAATCCGTCCGTATCGCGCGCGATGGGCGCGCCGACAATCTCCACCGGGATACAGAGATCCTCAATCATGCGCCGGATTACCGCCAACTGCTGATAGTCCTTGACACCGAACACGGCCTGATCCGGCTGCACGATATTGAACAGCTTGGACACCACCGTGGTCACCCCCTCGAAATGCCCCGGCCGGCTGGCGCCGCAGAGTATATCAGTCATGGTTGGCACAACAACCCGCGTCTGGTCAGCCATACCATTGGGGTAGATTTCGGTTTCTGAAGGGTGAAACAGAAAATCGCACTGCTCCGCTTCGAGCCTTGCGATGTCCGCCGCCATGGTGCGGGGATACTTTTCCCAGTCCTCGTTCAAACCGAACTGCAGCGGATTGACAAAGATACTGACGATCACCCGATCGCAGCGCGCGCGCGCCAGGCGCACCAGTTGCATGTGCCCTTCGTGAAGATTCCCCATGGTGGGGACAAAAGCGATGGTGTGGCCCCGCGCGCGCGCCTGCGCGAGCGCCTGGCGCAATGGACTCACCCGGTGGTAAATCTGCATGATTTCGCCCCGATCCACTGCCATCAGCGTTCCTCCGAAAAATAGTCCCGCGCCAGATTTTCAAAACGCGTGTGTTTACCGATAAATGTGAGTCGCGCCGTGCCGATGGGACCATTGCGCTGCTTGCCGATTATGATCTCCGCGATACCCTTGTCCTGGGTATCCTCGTGATACACCTCGTCGCGATAGATGAACACGATGACGTCGGCGTCCTGCTCGATGGCGCCGGATTCCCGCAGATCCGAATTGATCGGCCGCTTGTTCGGTCGCTGTTCGACGTTACGACTCAACTGTGACAGCGCCACCAGCGGGCAGCCGAATTCGCGCGCGATGGTTTTCAGGTCGCGGGAAATCTGGGAAATTTCCTGCACCCGACCTTCGGTCGGCGTACTCGATGACATGAGTTGCAGGTAATCGAGCAGGATCAGGGCCGGGCGTGCCGCCAGGTCGAGCAGTTCCGGGGCCATATCCGGCTGCCGCCGCTTGAGTTCATCGCGCCGTTCCCGCACCAGGCGGCGCACCCGGTTGCGCAACTCCATGGGATTCAGGCCCGGCGTATCGTCGATGTAGAGCGCGCGGTCCTTGAGGCGCGCGGCGGCGCCGGACAACTTGTTGAAGTCCTCCGGTTCCAGGCTGCCGCTGCGCATCCGGGTCTGGTCGATGCGCCCCATGGACGACAGCAGGCGCATGACCAGTTGCGTGGCGGGCATCTCCAGGCTGAAGACCAGCACCGGGCGCTCCTGGTGGAGCATCGCGTGCTCGGCCATGTTGAGGGCGAATGCCGTCTTGCCCATCGAGGGGCGACCGGCGACGATCACCAGATCGGAATCCTGCCAGCCCGAAGTCATGGCATCCAGATCCGCAAAGCCGCTGGCGAGGCCTGTGATGAGCGAATCGCTTTGATACAGCGTGTCGATGCGCGCAATGACATCGCGCAGCACGTCGGTGGCGTGGCGAAAGCCACCTTCCTTGGGACGATTCTCGATGACCTCGAGGAGACGGCGTTCCGCTTCCGCGAGCAGTTTGCTGCTGTCCCAGCCGAGCGGGTTGTAACCCTTGCGCAGAATGTCGGTAGCGGCATCGATCAGCCGTCGCACCACCGCGCGTTCCAGCACGATCTGCGCGTAGGAACGAATGTTGGTCGTACTGGGCGCGTTGGTGACCAGTTCGACGAGATAGGCATCGCCGCCGGCCTGGGCCAGTTGGTCGCTGTTTTTGAGGGTTTCGGCGATGGTCAGTGCGTCGAGCGGCTGCTCCGCCGCCGCCAGACGACCCATGGTGCCGAAGATGATGCGGTGATCGCGGATGAAAAAATCCGCTTCCGAAACCACCGCCGCGACATCGTGGTAGGCATCGTTGGCGAGCATCAGCCCGCCGATCACCGCCTGCTCTGCCTCCAGTGAATGAGGCAACTGGGGGTTATCAAGATCGCCTGGCAGCCATTGCGCCATAAACGAACCCCACCCGGGCTATCGCGTATCGCGGCCCCGCCAAGTCCTCAGGCCGGGCCGAAAATGTTATGCCGCCGTCACATTCACCGTGACGGATTGCGTCACATCGGCATGCACCTGAATATCGACCGCAAATTGCCCGAGGTCGCGGATCGCGCCAGCGGGCAGCTTGACCGCGCTCTTGGCAATGTTGACGCCGGCGGCCACCAGCGCATCCGCGATATCGCGCGCGCCCACGGAACCGAAGAGCTTGCCGCCTTCGCCCGCAACCGCCGTAATGGTTACCGCGCTCACCCGCTCGATCTGGGCCGCCAACGCCTGTGCATCCTGCAGCCGTTGGGCGGAGATGCGTTCGAGCTCCGCGCGCTGCTGCTCGAAGCGGGCGATGTTACCCGGCGTCGCAAATACGGCCTTGCCCTGGGGAATCAGGTAATTGCGTCCATACCCCGCCTTAACGTTGATCCGGTCGCCGATGTTGCCCAGCCGTCCGGTTTTTTCCAGCAGAATCACTTCCATCGCCAAGCACCTCGTCTGACCGCTTTAAACTGAATTGACAGCCTTGCCTGAATTTCCGAATCCCATCTAAGGATGCTCTGAATAACCACTTAATCGTCGTTCCCGCGCAGGCGGGAACCCAGGAATATCAGGGTCTTCTGGATGCCCGCTTCCGCGGGCATGACGGTTATTCAGAGTATCCCTAAGTGCTGCTCCCGTCGCCGCGTCGCGCAAGGCGCGCGCGCACGTCGATGAGACTGTCCAGCAACCCCACACCCGCCAGCAACAGCCCGAGCGGCCCCAGCAGGACCACCAGGCACACATAAAACACCGCGAGCCAGTGCGCACCCACATGGGACACCGCCACCACATGGTGTACCAATCCGATCCCCGCCAAAAACAGCGGCAACCCCAACAAATTACCCCAGGCGGAATAATCCACCGGCGCAAACTGACAGACCACCAAACCGGCCATCAGACCGAGTCCCAGGGGGGCACCGAGACGCAGGCTCCGGAACTCCCGCCCCAGGCCACCCGGGTTGTAGAGCAGCGCCTGCCACCATCGCCCGAGCAACAGACTGCCCAATGCACTGATCGCCATCATCCAGGCCAGCATCCCCAACAGCAGCAGCGGCCCCGGCGCAAGCTTCACTTCCTGTCCTTTTGGCGCCATCTTGGCCAGCATCTCAAGCAATGTCTGCTGCAACCCGGCCAGTTCCGCATCGAGTCCCTGGCCCATCGCCAGCGCCGCGGCGCCACTGACTGCGATCAGCGCCGTCAGGGTCGCCTGCCCGGAAGCGGTCCGCTTCAGCACCAAGGCGCCGACCATGACCACAACAACTGTCCCCAGGGACGCCCAGACCAGCATCGGCGCCGTGTCGCTGAAATAAAAGGTGGCGGCCAAGGGCAGGATCGCCCAAAGGGCAATCAACAGACCTTCACCAAACCCCTTGCGCAACACCACGAGCGCGACGACCGCCGTACTCAGCAACGGCAACAGGCTGCCCACCACGGCGACCAGTGCCGCGCGGGCGCGGCTCGCCATGATGAACTTCGCCAGCGCACCCATAGCGCGACTCCGTAGCTACTGGTGGCTATCGCTGTACGGCAACAGGGCCAGGAAGCGCGCCCGCTTGATCGCCATCGCCAACTGCCGCTGATAGCGCGCATTGGTGCCGGTAATGCGGCTCGGGACGATTTTTCCGGTCTCTGAGACATAGGGCCGCAGCAGTTCGATATCCTTGTAATCGATCTCGGTAATGCCGTCAGCCGTGAACCGGCAGAACTTGCGGCGGCGGTTGAATTTGGACGACGACGACATGTTCATTCTGCCACCTCTCCTGCGACGGACGCTTCACCTTCGGCTTCCTCGCCAGCGGCTTGCTCACCTTCGGCGGCTTCGCCTGCCTCACCGGCCGCTTCCGCTTCGGCGGCCATGCGCGCGGCGCGTTCGGTCTCACGGCGCTCCCGGCTTTCTTTCTCGGCGCGATCGGCCCGCTCTTCCTTCAGAAACTGGGTTTCCTCGGTTACGGCGTTGTCGCGTTTGATGATCAGGCTGCGCAGTACGGCATCGTTGTAGCGAAACGCGGTATCGATCTCGCTGATCGTATCCGCCCCGCACTCGACGTTGAGCAGCACATAATGGGCTTTGTGAATTTTCTGGATCGGATAGGCCAGCGGACGCCGCCCCCAGTCCTCGCGGCGGTGAATCGTGCCGCCGCCGGCTTCGATGACACCGGCGTAGCGATCGGTCATGGCACCGACCTGCTCGCTCTGGTCCGGATGGACCAGGAACACTATTTCGTAATGACGCATTGCTGCTCCCCACGGTTTGAAGCCACCCGGCGCACCGGTGCGGCAAGGAGCCGCCGGCAAGTGCCGACGGGGGCGCCATTCTATTGGCCGCGTGGGGAAATGGCAAACTGACGATCAAAGGCTTCGCACAGTGCGGTCAGCCGCTTTTCCGACACCGGCGCCAGCGTCTTGAGTTGTTGTGCATAGAGCGAGATCCGGTATTCCTCCAGCAAAAACCGAAAATGCTCCAGGGCTTCTTCTGCCGCACCGGGGCCACCGGCCTCAGGGCACCGGTCGAACAGCCGTCCTTCGCGCCAGCCCACCCGCCGCGCCTGCCACCAGGCGACAAATCCGGCGATCACCCGGGTAGCGGCGGCATCGCGCTCGACCTGTCCGGGCAGGCGTTCGAAGCGCGCGCAAGCGGCCTGAAAGTAGCGCGGATACTGGTCCAGCCAGCGCGGGGCGGTGTCGCGCAGAAAATGGGGGCGCAACAAAAAGTCGAGTTGCGCGCGTCCGTCGGCGACCGCCGCGGGATAGCGCGCTGCGCGATCGGCATGCCATGCCCGCAACCGTTTCAGCGCATCGCCCCAGGCGAGTATCTGAGCCGCCAGCCGCTGCGCCACGGCGATCACTTCCGAGCGGTTCGCGAGACAGGCCGCGAAGGCGGCGGCGTTCCTGGGCGTGGGGCGCCCCGCGAAAAGCGCGCGCAGCAAGGCAGCTTCCACAAGGTCTTCGACCAGGGTTTCCCGGGTTGGCAGTTGGGCGGCGACCAGCGCCAGCGCCGCGCCCTTGAACAGCTCCTTCCGTAAATAATTGAGGGTAGTGGCAAGCTCGGCCGCCGCCAGCCGGAGCAAGCCCAATCGGGTGTGCTCCGCGGCCGCGGCAGGCGTATCAAACAGCCGTACGGCGGCGCTGTCGCCTTCATCCACCAGCCCGGGATAGGCGGTGACGCGCAGTCCGCCGCGCGTCAGGGTCACGGCTTCCGGCAGCGTCTCCAGCGCCCAGCGCTTGAGGCCGGCCACTTCCAGACCAGCCCCGTCACCACCGCCTCCGTCCGACGCGCGCAGAGACGCCCGCACGGTGTCGCGGTACTGACGTTTGAGCGCCGCCAGATCGCGGCCCTGATCGACGAGCGCGCCCTGCTCATCTTCGAGTCGAAAATTGACGCTGTAGAAAGCATCCAGACGCTCCGGCTGCCAGGCGTCCGGAGGCACCGCCAGCCCCAGCACGCGGCGAATGCGCTCGGTGAGCACGGCAACCAGCGGGCGATCCCCGACTTCGACCTCAGCCAGCAGGCGATCCACGGTATCCGGCACCGGGACCAGCGGCCGCCGCCACTGACGCGGCAGCGTTTTCACCAGCTCGATGCATTTGTCCCGCAACAGGCCCGGCACCAGCCACTCGAAGCGGTGCGCCGGCACTTCGTGGAGAATCGCCACGGGCACCAGGATGCTGATGCCGTCCTCGGGATGGCCGGGCTCGAAGCGGTAGCGCACCGTGTAGTCGCGTCCGTTCCAGGCGATCACGCCGGGAAACTGCGCGACTTCACTCGCGACCGGAGCGTTGCGCAGCAGCCGCTCGCGGGGCACGCACAGCAGTTCCGGATTGCCCTGCTCCGCCTCCCGCCGCCAGCGTTCGAACGCCCGCAGACTGACCACGTCGGCGGGCACCCGTTCGTCGTAGAACGCATGCAGCTCGCGCTCGTCGGCGACCATGTCGCGGCGCCGGAAGCGCTCCTCGAGATCGTGCAGCTCCGCCACCAGCGCCGCATTGCGCGCAAAAAATTCGCCCTTGCCGCCGCGCGCATAGCCGCCATCCACCAGCGCGCCCTGGATGAACACCTCCCGCGCCAGCACCGGATCGATGGCACCGTAGACCACCGCCTTGCGTTCCTGGATGACGAGACCGTAGAGGCTCTGCTTCTCCCACGCCATGACCTGGCCGGTGCGGGCGCTGTAATGGGGTTCGCTGTAACTTTTCTTGACGAGATGGGCGGCGAGTTCCACCAGCCACTCGGGCTCGATGGCGCCGCAGTTGCTGGCGTAGAGGCGGCTGGTCTCGATCAGCTCGGCGGCCATGATCCAGCGTGGCGCGGCTTTGACCACCCCCGAGCCCGGGAAAATAAAAAACTTCTGATTGCGCACGCCCTGATATTCGCGGTTGTCGCCACGCAACCCGACCAGCGTCAACAGTCCCGCCAGCAGCGCCCGGTGGATCTGCGGTGGCGTTGCCGGCACGTCGCTGTCGCGCCAGCCCAGCTCGCGGCAGACCAGATGCAACTGGTGGTGCAGATCGCGCCATTCCCGCAAGCGCAGCACCGAAACAAACTCGCGTCGGCAATGGCTCTCGAACGCACTGCGACTGAGCTCCTGACGTTGGAGTTCCGCGTGCCGCCACAGGTTGAGCAGCGCGACAAAGTCCGAGTGCGGATCGGCCCACTGGCGGTGGCGCTCGTCGGCCGCCTGGCGCTTGTCGGCGGGACGCTCCCGGGGATCCTGGACGCTCAGTCCCGCGACGATGACCAGCGCCTCACTCAGGCAGCCTTCGGCGACCGCCGCCACCAGCATGCGTCCCAGGCGGGGATCGACCGGCAGCCGCGCCAGGGTCCGGCCAATGGTGGTGAGTGCACTCCCGGAATCGATGGCGCCCAGTTCCGCCAGCAGTTGAAAGCCGTCATTGACCAGGCGACCGTCGGGAGGATCGAGAAACGGGAAATCCCGCACATCGCCGAGGCGCAACTCCAGCATGCGGAGAATCACGGCGGCCAGATTGGTGCGCCGGATTTCCGGATCGGTGTATTCGGGCCGCGCGGCGAAGTCGTCTTCGCCGTAGAGCCGCACGCAGACACCGGGGCCGATGCGACCGCAGCGCCCGGCGCGCTGGTTGGCGCTGGCCCGGGAAATCGCTTCGATGGGCAGGCGCTGCACCTTGGTGCGATAGCTGTAACGGCTGATCCGCGCGCGCCCGGTGTCCACCACATAGCGAATGCCGGGAACCGTGAGCGAGGTTTCCGCCACATTGGTCGCGAGCACCACCCGCACCCCCCGATGCGGCTGAAATACCCGGCTCTGCTCGGCCAGACTGAGGCGCGCGTACAGCGGCAGCACCTCGACCCCGTTGAGCGCGAGCTTGCGCAGCGCCACCGAGGCCTCGCGAATCTCGCGCTCGGAGCTGAAAAACGCCAGCACATCGCCCCGCCCCGGCGTGGTTACCAGATCGCCAATCGCGGCCACCGCCGCCGCCACCGGATCCGCATCTTCGCCAAGCATCGGCCGATACCGGATTTCCACCGGATACCCGCGACCCGACACTTCAATCACCGGAGCACCATCGAAATGGCGCGCAAACCGCTCCACATCGATGGTGGCCGAGGTGATGATGATCCTGAGGTCGGGGCGCTGGGGCAGAATCTGCTTGAGATAACCCAGCAGAAAATCGACATTGAGGCTGCGTTCATGGGCCTCGTCGATGATCAGGGTGTCGTAGCGCTGGAGCAGCCGGTCGCGCGGAATCTCCGCCAGCAGCACGCCGTCGGTCATCAGTTTGACCAAGGTGCGTTCGCTGCTTTGATCGGCGAAGCGGACCTGATAACCCACCAGTCCGCCGAGCGGGACACGCAACTCCTCGGCGATGCGGCTCGCCACGGTGCGCGCGGCGATCCGGCGCGGCTGGGTGTGCCCGATCAGGCCCCGGGCGCCGAGACCCAGTTCGAGACAGATCTTGGGCAATTGGGTGGTTTTGCCAGAGCCGGTTTCACCGGCCAGGATGACGACCTGATGATCGCGGATGGCCGCCGCAATGTCCTCGCGCCGCCCCACCACGGGCAATTCGTCGGGATAGTTGATGGCGGGAACGCTGTCGCGCCGCGCCAGCACCGCGGCGCAGGAACTGGCGATGCGGGCTTCCAGACCGGAGCGATCGCGCTCGACCGGGAGACCCTGCTCAAGGCGACGGGCAATGCGCGCCAGTGCGCGCCGAAGCTCCGCGACCTGGTGACTCAGACACTGATCGATTTTCGCGTTGAGCGGCGCCAGCCCGTCGGGCCCGACAGGTTGCCGCGCCGGCGACGGTCCAGACATGGCGCGGCCCGCGCTACTTGGCCAGCAGCGAAATCCCCTGCTCCAGCCCGCCGAGGGTGAGCGGAAACATGCGGTCTTCGAGGATGCCGCGCACCCGCTGGATGGTGGGAGTGTGCTCCCAATAGTCGTGGCGCACCGGATTCAGCCAGATCAGCTTGGGGTAAACCTGGGCGAGGCGCTCCAGCCACTCGACCCCGGTCTCCTTGTTGTAGTACTCGACGCTGCCGCCGGGACTTTCGAGTTCGTAGGGCGACATCGAGGCATCGCCGACGAAAATCACCTTGTAGTCGGCGGGATAGGTGCGCAGCAGATCGACAGTCTCGGTCTTTTCGTTGTAGCGGCGGAAATTGTCCTTCCACACATAGTCGTAGAGCGCGTTGTGGAAGTAAAAATACTGAAGATGCTTGAACTCGGTCCGCACGGCGGAAAACAGCTCTTCGCAAGTCCGCACATAGGGGTCCATGGAACCGCCGACGTCGAAGAAAATCAGCACCTTCACCGCGTTGTGGCGCTCCGGAACCATCTTGATGTCGAGCAGGCCGGCGTTCTTGGCGGTGGAGCGGATGGTGTCGTCGAGATCCAGCTCTTCCTCGGCGCCGGTACGCGCGAACTTGCGCAGGCGCCGCAGGGCGACCTTGATGTTGCGGGTGCCGAGTTCGATGGTGTCGTCCAGGTTCTTGAATTCGCGCTTCTCCCAGACCTTGAGCGCTTTCTTCTGCCCACCCTCGCCGCCGACCCGCACACCTTCCGGGTTGTAACCGCTGTTGCCGAACGGCGACGTGCCCTTGGTGCCGATCCACTTGTTGCCGCCTTCGTGACGGCCTTTCTGTTCCTTCAGGCGCGCCTTGAATTCCTCGATCAGCTTTTCCAGGCCGCCCAGACTTTCGATCTTGGCCTTTTCCTCGTCGGTCAGGCTCTTCACGAATTCCTGCCGCAACCATTCCTCGGGGATCAGGATGTTGAGGAAATCGTCGAGGGTCTCGAGATCCTTGAAATAAAGCGCAAAGGCACGGTCGAACTTGTCGTAATAGCGCTCGTCCTTGACCATCGCCGTGCGCGCCAGCAGATAGAAATCGTCGACGCTGCCGAAGGCGACGTGTTTCTGCAACGCTTCCAGCAGGGTCAGGAGTTCCTTGATGGAAACCGGAATCCCGCCCGTCTTGAGCGCAAAAAAGAAGTTCAGCAACATTTAGCTATGCTTCTCCCGGCGCGTCATGAACGCCAAACGTTCGAGCAAATGCACATCCTGTTCGTTCTTCAACAGGGCTCCATACAGCGGCGGAATCGCCTTGGTGGGGTCGCGCTGTTTGAGGATTTCATCGGGAATGTCGTCGGAAAGCAACAACTTCAGCCAGTCCACCAGTTCGGACGTGGACGGTTTTTTCTTCAGGCCCGGAATTTTTCGCACATCGAAGAACACGTCGAGCGCTTCATCGACCAGGGATTTCTTGATGCCCGGATGATGCACATCCACGATGCGCAACATGGTCTCGCGATCGGGGAAATTGATGAAGTGAAAGAAACAACGGCGCAGGAAGGCGTCGGGCAATTCCTTTTCGTTGTTGCTGGTGATGATGACGATCGGACGGTGTTTGGCCACCACGCGCTCGCTGGTTTCATAGACATGAAATTCCATGCGATCGAGTTCCAGCAACAGGTCGTTGGGGAACTCGATGTCGGCCTTGTCCACTTCGTCGATCAGCAGCACCACCTGCTCGTCGGACGCGAACGCTTCCCATACCTTGCCGCGCTTGATGTAGTTGGCGATGTCATGGACCTTGTCGCCGCCCAGTTGCGAGTCGCGCAGGCGCGACACCGCATCGTATTCGTACAGACCCTGCTGGGCCTTGGGGGTCGATTTGATGTGCCAGGAAATCAGACGCTTGCCCAGCGCCAAGGCCACCTCTTCGGCGAGCATCGTCTTGCCGGTGCCCGGCTCGCCCTTGATCAGGAGCGGGCGCTGCAGGATCACCGCCGCATTGACGGCCATCTGCAGGTCGTCGGTGGCGACATACCGTTCTGTACCCGTGAATTGCATCTTGATCTCCTGGAACCATGAAAAAATCGAATGCGCCGCATTCTACGGCAAGCCATTGTTGCTTCCAACCCGGGTTCCAGATCCTCTCGGGGCCCATTTTTCCTGCTGGGAAGCGGCAATTTCCGGCGCTGGCCCCACGACGAAAGTGGGCTCCCGCCGGCCGCGCCGGGGTGCGGGAGCTGGCGCGGACCTGGCCGCTTTTGACGCCGCTTCCCGGCGGGGCCGGAAGATCAGCCACAGCCCGAGCGTCAGCAGATAGAGCAGACCGAATACCGCCAGCAGCGGCAGCGCTCCGCGCAGCAGAGCGTCGCTGCGGCCCGGACTCAGGGCATCAAACAGCATCACTCCCCAGGCCGGGGCGAGATAATGCAGGTCGCGGTACGGGAACATCGGCGTCGCGAGCAGCGTGATGACAGCGACCCGCGCGAAAGCGCGCAGTGGAAAGCCGGGCAGCGACCGGGTGATCCGCCACAGCGGCGCCAGCACCAGCAGCACGCCCAGGTACCAGCCGACCAGACCCCAGAAATAATTCTCTTCGCTGTACACGCGATCTACCCCACCCAGCGGACGATATGATCGGCCCGCGCATCCGGATGCACGAATTCCTCCGAGACTACCCGATCCCGCACCGAAATACCCGCTATGTGGACGCTGTCCGGATCCCCCGAAATCAGGGGATGCCAGGCGCGCAGCGGCTTGCCCTCGGCCCGCAGGCGATAGGCGCAGGTGTCCGGCAGCCAGTCCGTGGCGAGCACGGTAACGGGGTTCAGCACCTGGCAGTCAGGAACTCGCCGCTGGCGATGCTGGTAGTCGCGGCACCGGCAGCGCCGGATATCCAGCAGCCAGCAGGCGATGCCGGTATAGGCGATTTCGCCGCTGTCCGCATCCTCCAGTTTCAGCAGGCAGCAACGACCGCAGCCATCGCAGAGCGCCTCCCATTCTCCGGCATCGAGTTCAGTGAGCGCCTTGTCCTCCCAGAAACGCGCCATCAGCCGCCCCGGGGCAATTTCTCGTTGCGGCCGGCGATCGCCGCGCTCCCGGCATCCGGCAACGGCGGCAACTGGAGAAACCAGCCGCGTTCGCGCAGCGCCGCCAGCACTTCGCCGGTGTTGGCGCGCGCCAGCGTCCGGTCCGGCGTCAGCGCCAGGGTCAACGCCAGCTCGGGAGGACCGAACCGCCGCAGCAGATCATCCGGCACCGGCGCGAGATCCTGCTCCCGGGTGACGTACAGATACAGTTCGCCGCGCCTTGGGCTGCGATACACCTTGCACAATATTTTGTCTGGCGAAGTCATGGACTTGGCGCGCTCCAGGCGCGCACGAAATCGAGGAGTTGCGTCCCCACCATAGCGCGGCGCCAGCCCGCTGCCAGCACCGCCGGCAACTGTGGCGTTCCGCCACTCCAGGAGCGCGCGAGCTGTTCCAGGTCGAGGCGTCGCACCAGTATCTCCGGAGCGATGCCAAATTCGCCGGCGCGCTCGGCCAGCCAGTCGCGACAGGCCCGCACCAGATCGCGCGCTGTGCGGCTGAGGGGCTCCCCTTCCAGCGGCGCGGGGAAATCCGCCGCCGGCACCGCCGCGGCCCGGGCCAGCGCGGCCAGCAATTCCGGTCCGTAGTCGCGCGCGGTGCGGGGCCGCAGGTCGCCGATGCGGGCCAGCGCGGCGCGCTCCACCGGTCGCGCCTGCACCAGCGCGAGCAATTCGACGTCGTTGACGACATGACCCCGGGGGCGATCGCGACGCCGCGCCTCGCCTTCGCGCCAGGCGGCCAGCTCCCGCAGCGCCGCGAGATCCCGCGGCGCCAGACGTCCGGCGCCCTTGACGCGGCGGTATTGCTGTTCCGGCGGCGTCTCCTGCGCGGCCTGCGCGAGGATCGCCGCCATCTCGGCCGCGATCCAGTCCGCGCGGCCCAGGCGCGCGCCGGCCTCGACCAACTGGCGGTACACCGGAAAGAGGTAATGCACATCGGCCGCCGCGTAGGCGAGCTGGGCCGCCGACAGCGGGCGCTGCAACCAGTCGGAGCGGGTTTCCTGCTTGCCGATTTCGACATCCAGCAGCCGCTTCACCAGGGCGCTGTAACCCAGCGAAAACCCGTGGCCGACCATGGCCGCCGCCACCTGGGTGTCGTACAGGGGCGCGGGCCGGCAGCCCAGGGCGAGTTGCAGCACCTCCAGATCTTCCGAACAGGAGTGCAGCACCTTGATCACGTTCGGATCGGACAGCAGTTGCCCCAGCGGACTCAGATCGCCCAGCGCCACGGGGTCGATGAGCCAGGCCGTGTCGCCATCGCTCACCTGGACCAGCGCCAGACGCGGATAAAAGGTATCCGTGCGCATGAATTCGGTGTCGAGGGTGACCGCGGCGCACCGACGCCAGTGCGCCGCCGCCGCGACCAGTTCCGCATTCCCGGTGATCAGATGCGTGGGCGGGTGGCCGGTCACGAGGACATGCGCCGGCGGCTGGCAAAGGCGTGCGACAGGGTGCCGCCATCGACGTATTCCAGCTCGCCGCCGAGCGGTACGCCGTGGGCGATCCGGCTCACCGACACCCCCATGGCGGTGGCGTGTTCGCTGATGAAATGCGCGGTGGCCTCGCCTTCGACGGTGAGATTGGTAGCCAGAATCAGTTCCTCGATGGGTTCCTCGGCAAGCCGCCGCAGCAATTGATCGATGCCGATCTCCTCGGGCCCCATGCCGTCGATGGGCGACAGGCGGCCCAGGAGGACGAAATAGCGGCCCTGGTAGCTGCCGGATTGCTCGATGGCAAACAGGTCGGCGGGTGTCTCCACCACGCACAGCAATTTCGGGTCGCGGCGCGCGCTGGCGCAGATGCGGCACTCCTCGGCCTCGGTGAGCGCGCGACAGCGGCGGCAGCGCCCGACCCGCTCCGCCGCCGCGGTGATCGCGCCAGCCAGCCGCAGCGCCCGCTCCCGGTCGCGCTCCAGCAGGTGCAGGGCCATGCGCTGGGCGCTTTTCGGGCCCACGCCCGGCAGGCAGCGCAGGGCGTCGATGAGCTCGCTGATCAGGCCGTCGAACATGGGATCAAAACGGCAGCTTGAAGCCGGGCGGCAGCGGTATGCCGGCCGTGAGTCCACCCATCAGCTCCTGCTGGCGCGCCTCCACTTTGCGCGCGGCGTCATTCACCGCGGCGGCCAGCAGATCCTCGAGAATTTCCACGTCCTCGACCAGCAGGCTCGGATCGATACTGACCTTGCGCACATCGTGGCGCCCCGTCATCCGCACCCTCACCAGCCCCGCGCCGGACTCTCCCGTCACCTCGGTGGCAGCGGCCTCTTCTTGCAGCTTCTGCATTTTCTCCTGCATCTGCCGCGCCTGTTCCATCAAATCGTTCAGACCTTTCATGACTACCTCACTCGTCCAGAGGGACCACGGTTTCTTCGAGCAGGACGCCGTTGAAACGTGCCATCAGCGCGCTCACCAGGGGATCGGCGCGCAACGTCGCCACGGCCGCGAGCTGCCGCTCCCGGCGGTGGCGCACTTCGACCTCGCGGGGCGATTCCGCCCCGAGTACGCCGGATGCAATCTCCACCTGCACCGGCGTCGCGAAATACCCGCCGAGCGCGGCTTCGATGCGCTCCCGGTGACTCGCGTCATAGAGCGCGTCGCTGCGGACGTCGAGCCGAAATACCAAACGACTGCCCGCGCGTTCGACCAGCTCCAGATTGGCGGCGGTATTGGCCACCACGCCGCCGAGCGCGAGCGCTCCGCACACCATCGGCCACTGCGCGGGACCGAACTGTTCCAGCGCGATGGCGGAACCCGGCACCGAAGCCGCAGGCGGCGGCACGGGCACCTCCGGCATCGGCTCAGGCTCAGGCATCGGCGCGGGCGCGACCTCAGCCGCCGGAACGGACTTTTTTGCCGCGGGCGGCACCTCCCGCGCCGCAGTTGCCGCCGGTTCACCCCGGGGGTCCGTGGCGGATGGTACCGGCTCAAACGCCAGTTGCCGCAGGAGGATCATTTCGAACCCGACGCGCAAATCCCCGCTGTGGGGCAGATCGCGCCGCCCCAGCAGACAGATCTGATAGAAGAGCTGCACGGTCTCCCGCGTCAGTTGCGCGGCCAGTTGGCGGATCTCCGCGGCGTTGCCGCCGCGCGGGTCCAGCGCCTCCGGCACCGTCTGCGCGACCGCCACCTGGTGCCAGATGGCGATCATGTCGGCGAGCGCCGCCGCGTAATCGGGTGCCAGCTCGGCCAGCCGATCCACCAGCCCGAGCACGGCGGCACCCTCGCCCGCGGCCAGCGCCTGGCAGATTTTCAGCACCGTGGAGCGGTCGATGGTGCCCAGCATGGCGCTCACCGCCTGCTCCGCGATCTGACCGCCACCGTGGGCAATCGCCTGATCGGTCAGACTCAGCGCATCGCGCATGCTCCCGTCGGCCGCGCGGGCCAACGCCCAGAGACTGGCTTCGTCGCTGGGAACCTGCTCCTCCCGCAACACCATGGTCAGGTGCTCGACGATGCGCTCCGGCGCGAGATTCTTGAGGTTGAACTGCAGGCAGCGCGACAAGACGGTGACCGGCAAACGCTGGGGATCGGTGGTGGCGAGCAGGAACTTGACGTGGGGCGGCGGCTCTTCGAGCGTCTTCAACAGGGCGTTGAAACTGTGCCCGGACAGCATGTGTACCTCATCGATCAGGTACACCTTGTAACGCCCGAGCGTCGGCGCGTACTGCACGTTGTCGAGCAGGTCGCGGGTATCCTCGACCTTGGTGCGCGATGCCGCATCGACTTCGATCAGATCGACAAAGCGGCCCTCCGCCAACTCGACGCAGGCGCCGCAGGTGCCGCAGGGTTTCGAGCTCACCCCGGCTTCGCAATTGAGGCATTTGGCGAGAATGCGGGCGATGGTGGTCTTGCCCACGCCGCGGGTGCCGGTGAACAGATAGGCGTGGTGCAGCCGGCCCTGGTCGAGCGCGTTGATCAGGGCCTTGAGCACATGCTCCTGCCCGACCATTTCGGAGAAAAAGCGGGGCCGCCACTTGCGGGCAAGCACCTGATAGTTCATGGGAGTTTGCGCCTGTGGAAATGGCGTCGTCGCGACCGGCGGTCATTATAGGCCGACGGTGTCCGGTTGGTGACAGCCCCGTGAGGACGCCCCGGCGCGCAAGCGAATCGAGAAGCGCTGTCTGGACCACAAAGGGTGGCAACCCCTGCCAGCGAACCCCCGGCACGCGAAGTCGCTGCTACCGTTGCTCCCTTCCGGGCCTGGCGGGGTTCACAGTTGTTCGCCGCGGGGAACCGGCAGGGGCCACCATTGCGGAGCGCGATTATCCGGGCTGGGTGACAACGACGCAACCGCCATCGCACACCCGACCCCTTTCCTTGATCCGTTTGCCGGGATAAACGGGACCGGGTCGAAGCCAACGACTTGGTGACGACACACAGCAAGCGGGGTCCGTCGCGACATCACACCTTGTCGAGCACATAAAGCCGGCGCTTGCCGATCCAGTGCAGCATGTCCAGCCGCTTGCGAATGCGGAAACCGGCCTCCGCCAGCTCGGCCTCGATGACCGCGCGGGCAACGATGATCCGGTTGGGCGGGAATGCGGGATCGCGGCGCGCTTCCTGACGCCGCCGGCGTCGCGCCTGAAGATTGCCGTCCACCCACAGGCTGAGGGTGGCGCCGCTGCGCGCGACGCGATGGATTTCGCGCAGAATGCGCAGGCGATCGGCCGGCGCCGCAAAATGATGAAGCAGGCGCATGCAAAGCACATGGTCGACGGCTGCGTCCGCCAGCGGCAGCGCAAAGGCATCCATGGGGCTCGCTTCGAAGCGCGCGCGCGTCCCGGGTGCGGCACCGGCGACCGCCGCGGCCAGCATGGCCGGACTGTTGTCCCCGGCAAGCAGGCGCCGCGCCGATGTGCGCGCGAGCATGGGCCAGAACCGACCTGCGCCACAGGGCATGTCGAGCACCGATTCCAGGTTACCAGCCAGCGCCAGAGCGCGCCGGGCGAGGCTGATTTCGCGCCATGAAGTGATGCGCCGACTCCAACTGCCGCGGTGAACCGCGGAATAATGGCGCGCGGCATCTTCGTCGTAGCGATTGGCGATATCGGGGGGTTTGGTGGAATTGGTCATGGATACCGGGAAGTTCGCAATGAGCACCAGGGAAATTTTCCGGTACCTTACCACCAATCCCGGCGCCGGCTGATACGGCCAGCGGTCGATGGCTGCCGTTGCGCACACCGCCCCGCCCGCGGCCCGGCACCGATTGCCAGGACAGCTGTCCACTGACGACCTTTCAAGCGGACCACGGCAGTCGAAGAACCGTCATATTTCACGCATATCCCTGCAACACCCGCAATGGAGAATCCGCATGCCGGGCAGTCCCGCAAATGATTCCGGAGCTGCCAGCACCGGGGCAAAACCCGGAGCGTCGTTCATTTCGATTAACACGGGGATGATGAAATGTTGCAGAAAACCGCATTTGCCACCGCCATATGCGCGGTGTTTTCCGGTATCGCCTGTGCCGGCTCTACCATGAACGGGCCCATGGCGTTCGATCCCATCGCCGGATCGGCGTACACGCCCGAACTGACTACCGATATCGGCACGCTCACCACCGCGCCCTGGAAACTCCCGGAGGGCTACCAGCAGATTATCGTGTCCGATGAGACGGATCTCGACATCTATCCGAGTTTTGCCTGCACAAGTTTCCCGAAAGCCGACTGGCCCGACATGAGCACGGTCAACGAGACACAGAAGCATGCCGGCCGCTACCTGTATCGCACCCACGAGGTGCGCCCATTCCTGATGGCGCCGGACTGTGGCGCCACGACTCCCGCGGCCATCGCAGCCTATAAAGCGACCGGCGGTGGCGCCCTGTCCGTGGTGGACCTGGAGACCGGCGCCGCCAAAATCCTCGCGCGGCGCGCGGATTGGGAAGCCCTGGACGGCATCGTCTGGACTCCCTGGCACACCATCCTGTTTGCCGAGGAAACCCTGAGGCAGGAAATCCCGGACCCCGATTATCCTGCCGCCAAAGCCGGCCTGCTGTACGAAATCGCGCTGGCTAAAGGCGACCCGACGACCGCCGCCGGATCCGCCGTGGCGCGACCCATGGTCGGCTCCCTTTCCCACGAAGGCATCGAGATCGACGCCGAGGGCAACGTCTACATCATCGACGAGAATCGCAAAGGTTCGATCTACAAGTTCGTCCCGGAAAACTACGGTGATCTGAGCAGCGGCCAACTGTACGTTTTGAAGACCGAGTCTGCTTCCAAGACCGGACCTGCCACCTGGGTTGCGCTGGACATGGATCTGGCTCAGACCGACGCCTTCGCCGCGGCAACGGCGGCCGAAGCGACGACCTACTGCCGTCCCGAAGACCTGGAGCGGATCGGTGACACGCTGTACGCGGCACTGACCTGCGAAAACGTGGCGGACCCGGCCAGCACCAGCGGTGCCGGCGCCGTACTTTCCATCACGCTTGATGGCTCACCCAAGGTCAACTACTTTGTCGGCCACGGCAGCAATGTCGTCGCCGAAAACAAGGCTGCCGGCATCACCGGCTTCAAAAGCCCCGACAACCTGGCCAGCGGCCCGGACGGCCGGTTGTGGATCGTCGAGGACAATGTACCGAGCGACATCTGGGTAGCGGAACCGGACAACGACGGCGACGGCGCCAGCGATGGCGTGCATCTGTTCGCCTCGCTCAAGGACGACGGTGCCGAAGGTACCGGCATCTACTTCGGCAAGGACCCGCAGACGTTGTTCGTAAACATCCAGCACTCCGTAACCGGCAACGACAAGACCATGGCGATTACCAAACGCAAGAACTGATCCCGCCGCCGCGCGGCGGCCTGATCAACATCAGGTCGACAAAGCCTTGGGGTGAAACCCAAGGCTTTGTTTGTTGCGGAGCCAGCCATCCGGAAAACCCGCCGCAAGCGGATTTCACTGGACCCGGGCGCACCCAACCCGGTTCAATACGCTATTGCCACCATAACGCTACAGCGCGAGCCATTTCCCGACGGGGGAACGAATCTGCAATGAAGTCCGTGACGCGTCCGCTCCTGCTCGCCGCCCTGATGCTGCTCAACGCGCTGGCGGTGGCCGCGGAGCCCGACCTCAAAGCCCGCCTCTCCGATTTGCAGCAGCGCTGGGCGGTTGCCAACTATGAAATGCGCGGCCAGCCCCGCATTGCCGCGCTGGAAACCCTGGCGCAAAGCGCGGTGCGCCTGGCGGCGCTGAACCCCAAACGTGCCGAAGTCTGGATCTGGTCCGGCATGATCCAGGCGACCCTGGCGCGCTCCGCAACCGGCATCAATTCGCTGAATGCCGCCACGGCGGCGCGTATCGATCTGGAACGGGCACTGGCCATTGATCCCAAGGCCATGGACGGCGCCGCCTACACCCAGCTCGGCGCGCTCTACTACAAGACGCCGGGCTGGCCAGTGGGTTTCGGCGACCGCAAAAAGGCCCGGGAGCTGCTGTTCAAGGGTGTCAAGGCCGATCCCGATGGCATCGACAGCAACTATTTTTATGGCGATTTCCTGCTGGAGGAGGGCCAGCGCCGGGAGGCGCGGGTGTATTTATTGCGTGCCCAGAAGGCGCCGCCGCGCCCGGGACAGGCGCTCGCCGACACCGGCCGACGACGCGACATCGCCAAACTCCTCGCCAAAATTCACGCACAATAGACTGCTCTTGCCCAGGGAGTTTCGCGTTGCGACTGTTGCTGGTGGAAGACGACACATCGCTGGCGGCGGGCCTGTCCCTCGCCCTGCGCAACAAGGGCTTTGCCGTCAATCACGTGGCGCGCGGCGACCACGCGCTGCTCGCCGTAGAGACCGACCCCCCCGACCTGATCATCCTCGATCTCGGGCTGCCGGACATGGACGGCCTGGATGTGCTGCGCCAGTTGCGCAACACCAATCGCACCATCCCGGTGCTGATCCTCACCGCGCGGGACACCATCAGCGAAAAAGTCGCGGGCCTGGATCTCGGCGCCGATGATTATCTGGCCAAACCCTTCGACATCAACGAACTGGACGCGCGTCTGCGTGCCATGAGCCGGCGCCTGGGCAGCGCCACCGGCAGCATCCTGACCGCCGGCGACCTCAGCCTGAACCTGGCCACGCGCGAGCTGACCAAAGGCGACCAACCGGTGGATCTCTCGCGCCGCGAATACGCACTGCTCCGCGCACTCATGGAGAATCGCGGCAAGGTACTCACCCGCGAATCCCTGGAGGGCAAGCTCTACGCCTGGGGCGAAGAGGTCGCCAGCAACGCCCTTGAAGTTCACATCCACCATTTGCGCCGCAAGCTGGGCGCGGACGTCATCAAGACGGTGCGCGGCATCGGCTACAGCCTGCGCCTGCCATGAAGTCCATCCGCTCCTACCTGGTGATCGCGGTGTTGTCCGCGATCACCCTGACCAGCTTCGTGGCGGCGCTCTACGGCTACCGCACCAGCGTTGCCGCCGCGCAGACCCTCTTCGATGCGCAGCTCTCCGATACCGCCAGCCTGATCGCCGCGCTGCTGGCCGCGCAACCTCCGGAAGCGACGCCCGAGGCCGACCGCGGCCTCACCCCGAGTGCGGGGCAGGCGGCCTTTCAGATCTGGACCGCGGACCAGCGGCTGATTCTGTATTCCGCCGACGCCCCCACCACCGCCATCGCGCCGTTTGAGCCGGGGTTTCACGATCGCAACTTCAATGACCAGCGCTGGCGCGTGCTGGTGCGCCATGCCCAGGCCAGCGACCACTGGATTCTGGTCGCCCAGCGCGCCGACACCCGCTATCTGCTGGCCGACAGCATCGTGATGGAATCCGTCCTCGCGGTGGTCGTCAGCCTGCCGGTCGCGGCATTGTTCATCTGGATCATCGTCGGTCACGGGCTGCGTCTGCTGGCGCGCCTGGCATCGGAGCTGCGCCACAAGAAAGCCGCTGACCTGTCGCCCCTCGATCTCGACGATCCTCCCGAGGAACTCGCGGTGATCGTGGCCGCCGTAAACGCCCTGCTGAATCGCCTGGCACGCTCCTTCGCGCGGGAACGGCGCCTCACCGCCGATGCCGCCCACGAACTGCGCACCCCCATCGCTGCCCTGAAAATACACCTGCACAATCTTGCCGGGAAGCTGCCGCCCGGCGACGCGACGCTGGCCCAGTTGCAGGCGGAGGCGACGCGCCTGGAGCATCTGATCGCGCAAATCCTGCTGCTCTACCGCATGGAGCCCGAGCACTACCGGGCCACCATGGAAGTCCTCGACCTCACCGAAATTGCCCGGCAAACGGTCGCCAATCGCTACGCGGAGTTCGAGTCGAAAGAGCAGGACGTTCATTTCGAAGGCCACAGCCAGCCCATCCTCGGGGATCGCTTCGCCGTCGCCACGCTGGTGGAAAACCTCGTCGCCAATGCGAGTCGCTACACTCCCACCGGCGGACGGATTGCCGTCTCCACCAGCGCCACCGCCGAGCGGGTGATTCTCGAGATCAGCGATTCCGGTCCGGGTATGGCGGAGTCGGAACGGGAGCGGGTGTTCGATCGTTTCTACCGCATCGGCGGCGACCGTAACCCCGCGTCCGGCAGCGGTCTGGGCCTGTCGATCGTGAAACTGATCGCGGATCTGCACCACGCGACCATTCGCTTTGGACCTTCCGCGTTCGGTACCGGGTTGTCGGTCCGTGTGGAGTTTCCGCTGTCGGAAGAACCGGCCGCGGCGGCGCCCAACGGGAGCGCCTGAGCCATGGCGACAACGACTCCGACTCCGTACCCGCGCGGCGCGAACCGGTCTACGGCACGCACATGCCGCCGTGGGGCAATTTTGCTGCTGCTGAGCGCGGCCGCCGCGCTGCCTGCGGAAACCCCCGCGCCGCCGACGGTGGAATTGCGACTGCAGAATCACCTGTTCGAACCTTCCGAAATCCACATCCCCGCGCACACCAAGGTGCGCTTGCTGATCCACAATCTGGACTCGACCCTGGAAAAATTCGAGAGCTGGGATTTGAACCGCAAAAAAATCATCTTCGGCAACCACAGCGCCACGGTGTTCATCGGACCGCTGGCGCCCGGGACTTACCGATTCTTCGGCGAATTCAATCCCAAGACGGCGCTGGGCCGGCTTGTGGTGCAGTGACGCCATGCTGATCGACAGCGTCATCATCGTGTTGCGGGAAACCCTCGAAGCGGCATTCCTGCTCAGCCTGCTGCTGGCCATGACGCATTTTCTCGGCATGACCGCGCCCAGATTTCGCGCCGCGGTACTGCTCGGACTGGGCGGCGCGATCCTGTTCGACGTTACGCTGCGTGCGGTATTCGACTGGTTTGGCGGCGTCGGCTACGAGCTGGCCAATGTCATCGTTCAGCTCCTGATCTATTGCACCATCCTCGCCATCCTGGGCCTGCTGATGCGCGGCCGACACGCGCGACACCGGACCCATACCCACTTGCGCTGGCTCATGGCAGCCACCGTCGCGCTCGCCATCACCCGGGAAGGCGCGGAGATTCTGCTGTATTTCAGCAGTTTGAAGGGGCAGACGGGAGCGATCTCCGACGCCATGACCGGTGCGGTCATCGGCGCCGGGGTCGGTTTCAGCGCGGGCACGCTGTTTTATTATCTGCAATTGATCCAGGGTCCCACCCGGGCCCTGCGGACCGCGGCCATCCTGCTGGTACTGGTCGGCAGCGGCATGTGTGCGCAGGCGACGCTGCTGCTCATCCAGGCGGATTGGCTGCCGGCGCAGGCGCCGCTGTGGAACAGTTCCGGCTGGCTGCCGGAGTCCTCGCCACTCGGCCAGTTGCTCTATGCCCTGATTGGCTACGAAGCCACCCCAAGCCCGCTGGTGGTTGGCATCTGGCTGGCAAGCATCGCCTTCGCACTGCTGGTGGCGCTCGCTTGCCGCCGTCTTGCCGCGGTGAATACCGCCGCCCCGTAACCGGCTGCGCACTCGGGTCGCCAAAATACATCGCGAGGAACTGGATGAACACTGACGCAAGCCGCCCACCCTTCCCGCCGTTCTCCCGGGAAACCGCCGCACTAAAAGTCCGCATGGCCGAGGACGCCTGGAACAGCCGCGATCCGCAGCGGGTGGCGCTGGCCTACACGCCGGACAGCCGCTGGCGCAATCGCTGTGAGTTTCTCCAGGGACGCGCCGAAATCGAGACATTCCTGACCCGCAAATGACAGCGCGAACATCAGTATCGGCTGATCAAGGAATTGTGGGCGCACGACGCGAACCGCATCGCGGTGCGCTTCGCGTACGAATGGCACGATGCGCACGCCAACTGGTTTCGCTCTTACGGCAACGAGAACTGGGAGTTCGACGCACAGGGATTGATGCGACTGCGCTTCGCCAGCATCAACGACCTGGCGATTCGCACCGAGGACCGCAAGTTCCACTGGCCCCAGGGCCGCCGTCCGGACGCTCACCCCGGACTGAGCGAGCTGGGTCTGTGACGCCGCGCTGACGCCGGCTGCCGCGCCCGAGTTGCCGCCAGCGCCCGACACTGGCAGACTGGCGCCCCCTGCGGGTGTAGTTCAATGGTAGAACGGGAGCTTCCCAAGCTCTCAGCGTGGGTTCGATTCCCATCACCCGCTCCAATTCCGCTTTTTTTAAAACCGTTGCGACTGCTCGGGACGTTTCGCACCCAACACGGGGCCATCACCGCGCGCTCGGCAACCGTTGCACGCTTTGCTCAGAACACGCGGGCGCGCTGCTGAACAAAATCGACGGCGAACCGTACCGCGGCCTTGATCATCTAATCCATGGTTTCCCGTTCGGCGTCGGTCAGATAGAACGCCAGATCGATGTCGTGGCGGATATAGCGTGCCGGCAGGCGATTCAATGCGACGCAGGCCATATCCGCGATTACATCGGCATCGACAGCCGTACCGGAAGCGGCAGCAAGCTCGCGTGTCGCGTCCAGCACCGCGCTGAACACCACGCGTTCGTAGTAATTGTGAATCGTCTCAAACGGCATGTTCCGTTGACCTCGCGGCTACAGATTGGATCGGTGATGGCAGGAATCCGGCACGAAATGCGCGCGGCAAACTTTTTTGAAGTTCCGGCGCGGCACCACCGCGCGGAATTCGCGCATCGCTTCAGCCATGGCGATCTCGATGCCGGAGCATCGCGTCCAGATTATCAACCGCCTCGACCCAGTCGGAATCATCGGCAAGCGCTTCGAGCAGAAACTCCCGCTGCGCCGGCTGCCAGAACGGTGCCTCGGCAAGGGTAAGCGTGGGATCCAGGGGCCGGTGCTGGTCGATGAAGGTGGCGATCGCTTCCGCGTCGTGCGGCAAACCCAGTTGCGCAAACAGCGCTTTCTGATCATGTCCGGTCGTGTCCATCACATACTCCCGCAGTCAGTTGGCAAGCAGTTCCCAGCGTTCCTGATCGAACTCGACATCGTGCCGGGTGCAGTGCGCAAGACCGTCACGTTCCAGTTTCAACAGGTGCGCCCAGAGGGAAAACCGCGCGTAGAAAAATACTTTCGGGTCCACGTCGTCGTACACCGTCGGCAGAAAATCCATGATGGTCCCGGGACCGGTTTTCCGCATGCCGGCAATCACTTTTTGTTCGCGCATCAGGCGATGGCGGCGCAGGGTATCGATGACCTTGCGGGGATCGGGCATCAGATTGCCGTGACCCGGTGCGATGCCGGTCGCCGGATATTTTTCAAGCACGGCGAGCGAGTCGAGATAGTCCTTCATGTCGCCGCTCGGCGGCAGGATGACCACGGTGGAGCCATCCATGATGTGATCACCGGCAAACAGCAGCGCGTCCTCGTGAAGGAAATAGCAGAAATGATTGCCGACGTGCCCGGGACTGAACACGGCTTCGAGGGTAAATTCCGCGGTCTCCAACCTATCGCCGTGGCGGATGTCCGTATCGACCTGGAACGAGGTGTCCTGGAACTCATCGCCCGGGCGCAGCACGCAACCCATGAGTTTGGCGCCGGTTTCGGCGGCCAGCCGCGCCGCTAGCGGCGAGTGATCCTTGTGGGTGTGCGTCACCACCACCCATTTGATGCGCCCGGCGCCGGCCGCGAGGATGGCCTGGTAGTGGCTTTCGTACTCCGGCCCCGGGTCCAGTACCGCGACTTCCTCGCGACCGATCAGGAAGGTATTGGTGCCGGCTCCGGTCATCACGCTGCCGTTGGGCGCGGCGATGCGCCGCACCAGGGGCGAAAACCGATCGACGGTGGCGGTGGCTGTAGCGGTGTCAGCGATGCTCATTGCGAATCTCCCGAAGCCCGGCCTCGGCCGGACTGCTGATGTTTCTTATTGTCTCTGGGCGCCGAGCTTCAGAGCTGAATCACGGGATCGACATCGGCGCTGTAATCGACGCCCTGCATACCGAAACCGAACAGCTTCAGGAATTCCTCCTTGTAGCCTTTGAGATCGGTGAGCCGGTCCACGTTCCCGGTGGTCACCGTCTCCCACAGCGCCTTCACCCGGGCCTGCACGTCGTCGCGCAGTTCCTTGGCATCCATGCGCAGACGCCCGGCTTCGTCCAGCTCGCGCGCGCTGCCGTAGAGCTGGCGCGCGAACAAACCCTGGATCTGCTCGATGCAGCCCTCGTGGGTGCCCTCCTCCTTCATGATCTTGTAGAGGATGGAAATGTACAGCGGCATGATGGGAATCGCGGAACTCGCCTGGGTCACCAGCGCCTTGAGTACCGACACGCGACACTCGCCGCCGATGGCCTGCAACTGTTTGCCGATGGCGACGGCGGCGCGGTCGAGATCGCGCTTGGCCATGCCGATGGCCGCGTGACCGTAGAGCGGCCAAGTCATCTCCTTGCCGATGTAGGTGTAGGCCGTGGTTTTGCAGCCTTCGGCGAGCAGACCTTCGCTCTGGAGCAGTTGCATCCACCACTCCCAGTCCTCGCCACCCATGACCTTGATGGTGTGGGCGATTTCCTCTTCGGTCGCGGGCTCGACCGTGGTTTCTTCCACCACCAGCGAATCGGTGTTGATGCCGCGCATCGTGAAAGGCGCGCCGATGGGCTTGAGCGCCGAGGTATAGGTGATGCCGGTGCGCGGATCGGTGCGCCGGGGTGCGGCGATGGAATAGACCACCAGGTCCACCGGACCCAGTTCGCGCTTGAGCTTGTCCACCACCTGGGCCTTGACTGCGTCGGAGAACGCGTCGCCGTTGATGCCCTGGGCGTACAGCCCTTCGGCGCGCGCGGCGCGCTGCATCGCCGCGGTATTGTAGTAACCGGCCGTGCCGGGGCGCCGCTCGATGGGCTCCTTCTCGAAGAACACGCCGAGCGTGCCCGCGCCGCAACCAAAGGCGGAGGTAATCCGCGAAGCAAGCCCATAGCCGGTGGAGGAGCCGATCACCAGCACCCGGCGCGGGCCACCGGCAATGGGCCCACCGCGTTTTACGTAATCGATCTGTTGCTGGACGTTCGCCGCACAGCCCACCGGATGCGCATTGGTGCAGATGAATCCCCGGACCTTGGGCTGGATGACCATGAACTCTCCCCTGGATATCGCGTTGTTACCGGTTCTGGAGCCGCCGTGCCCGGGGCCGGCAGCCGCCGGTGAAATGGCCGGGCAATAATACGCGGAACCCCCCAGCGACTCCACGCCGGCGGGAGTGCGCGATGAAGATCGCCCGCGGTGCTCCGCGATACGATCAACGCTGGCCGCAAACCGGGACACTCTGGTTCAATAGGGCCTTCTCAGGATGAGGATCAGGCCATGGCGGCACCCGGAAACCCTCGATTTTTTGCCAATCCCCGGCACATCGCCGGGCCATCCAGCGCGATGCTGCTTGCCCTCGCGGCGACGGCACTGGCGCTACCCACGCTGGCCGCGACTGCCTACCGTTGCGCGGACGCCCACGGCCATGTGACCTTCAGCGAGAATCCCTGCGGCACCGGTGCCGACCGGATCGAACTCACCGACCAGACCACCAACGGCCTCGGCATGGGTGTCGAGGGCGATTTTTCGGAAACCGTGCAAGCCAACCGCGAACGCGCGCACGCACGCGACGTCGCCCGTCATCGGCAGCGCATCCGGGAATTGCTCCGCCAACGCGACGATCGCCTGGCGGAGTTGCGCGCCCGGCAAGCCCAAGTCGGCAAGACGCGGGACAGCGCCACCCAGCGGCGCTTGATCGCTGCCGAAATTCGCACGGTGACCAACGCCTACAACGCCCGCTTGCGTCTCGAACGGGATCGCCTCGCGCAGCTCGCCAGACCCTGAACCGGGGAGTGGAGATACACCACCGCCTGCCGCTGGCACGCCGCGGGATTAAAGCTTGCGCCTACTCGGCCGATAGCCTGCGGAGACAGGTACGCAACCCGCAGCGACCCAAGCCTCGGAGATACAATGGGCGAGACCGCATCGCGCGACAAAATAGATGACTGCCACGGCGGTTTTCGGCAATCTGCTGAACGCGTTGACGCACTGGATAGACGGCCAAGGACGGCGTAGACAACGCTTGGCAGACCCATCCGTCTACTCAAGCCCACTTGGACCTCGGGTGCCGAATAAACCATGGAATCGAGATCAACTCAGCCTGTGCGGATAATTTTCCTGGGCCAGTTCTCCCATGCAATACCGCAGCTCCCCAACCACCTGGCGCATCTGCGGACAGAAAAGTGCCTCAGTGCCGATCTCGACCAGTTGCCCGCGACACTTACCGGGCGGGATCTGTTGCTCACCGAACTCGCCTGGCTCAACCGCCTGCCGTCCGTGGCACGCGATGCCCTGAGCGAGCGGGCGAGCGGCGCCGCGTACTGGATTGCACTCACCGATGCCGAGGATGCGTTCGCGGAGCAGGTCGCCTGGCAACGGGCCGGGGTCAGCCATTTGTTCCGCACGCCGCTGCACCAGGAGCGGCGTGCGCTATTGGTCCAACGCCTCCACGATCTACTGGACGGCCCGCCGCTGCGGGTGCTGCTGCTGGACAGCACTGACTGTGCCCGACCGCGCCACGCCGCAACCCTTGCAAGCGCCGGCATGGTGGTGCGGGTACTCCGCGAACCTGCCGGATACCATAGCGGAATTCGAAGCCGATCTGCTGCTGGCTGACGGGGAGCCGCGCGGCTGTACCGCTGCCGAGTTGATCGTCTTCGTGCGCCAGCGACCAAGGCTCGCCGAACTGCCGATCATCGTGCTCGGCGCGGCGATGACGGTTCCCGAGCGTTTGGTGGCGCGCCCCATCGCCACCGATTACCTGCCCGACTCACTGGCCCCGGCATTGCTGCTCACGGCGGTGCGGTCGCGCGCCCGAAGTTTCCGTCCCCGCCAGCACGCTTACGCGCGCCGCCAGAAATTGCAGCGCGGCACACGCGACCGTTTCCGAGACCTGTATCAGGCCATCGAAGCCCACGCGATCCTCAGCATCACCGATGCCCGAGGCAACATCGTGCATGTCAACGACAGGTTCTGCGCGATCAGCGGCTACCGCCGGGAAGAACTTCTGGGCCAGAACCACCGCATGATCAAATCCGACGTCCACCCGACGGAATTTTATCGCGAGCTCTGGAGCACCATCACCCGCGGCGAGATCTGGCACGGCGAGGTCTGCAACTGGCGCAAGGATCGTACCCCCTATTGTGTCGCGGCAACCATCGTGCCGATACCGGACAGCAGGGGCCGGCCCGTCCAGTACATATCGATCCGCACCGACGTTACCCGCATGAAGCAGCGGGAGACGGAGCTTCACGCCGTTGCCGAACGCCTGGCTCGCAGCCAGCGCTACGCCAACATCGGCACCTGGGACTGGAACATACAGACGGGTGCGCTTTATTGGTCGGAACGCGTAGCGCCCCTGTTCGGCTATCCGGACGGGGAACTGGAAACAACCTACGAAAACTTTCTCAACGCGCTGCATCCCGACGACCGGCAGGCGGTCAGCGCGGCCATCGATGCCAGCGTCGAACACGACAAACCTTATGAAATCGAGCACCGCGTGGTGTGGCCCGACGGACAGGTGCGCTGGCTTTTGGAGCGCGGCGCCGTGGTACGCGATACCGACGGCAAGCCGCTGCGCATGCTCGGCGTGGTGCAGGACATCGATGATCGCAAGCATACCCAACTGGCGCTTGCCCGTAGCGAGCAGCGGCTGCGCGAAGCGCAGGCCCTGGCACACATTGGCAATTGGGAAGCCGATCTGACCACCGGTGAATTGCTCTGGTCCGAAGAAGTATTCCGTATCTTCGGACTCGATCCCGGTAATTTCAGACCCACCCTGGACAGCTTCCGCGCCGCCGTGCATCCCGACGACATCGAGCTGGTACGTGCCAGCGAGCGCCGCTCGATAAGGAAAGGGATTTATGAGCTCGTGCATCGCATCGTCCGCCCCGATGGAACGGTAAGGTACGTCGGTGAACTCGCGCACGCCGAACGGGATGCCGATGGACGCATCGTCCGGCTGATCGGCACCGTACAGGACGTCACGGACGCCAAGGCCGCGGAGCGCGATCTCGAACTGTTTCGCCGGATTTTCGACGCCTCGCAGCACTGTATCGGCATCGCCGACAGCGCGGAGCGCATCCTGTATGTCAACAGCAGTTTTGAAAAGGCGCTGGGGTACTCCGTCAAGGAACTCGCCCTCCGGCCCGCGGAACTGGTCCTGCCGGAGGTCGAGGAAGCCCTGTCCTGGAAAGCGGTCATGGCCACCCTGACGGACGGCGACAGCGGCATCGTGCAAATTCCCTTCCGCCGCAAGGATGGCAGCTTTTTCACTTCACTCAGCAACTTTGGCGCCGTCAAGGATCAGCACGGCGAAATCCAGTATTACTTCGACATCTTCACCGACTTCACCGAGGAACTCGCGCGCCGCGCCGAACTGGCCGAAGCCAGGGAAGTAGCTGAACGTGCCAACCAGGCGAAATCCGAATTCCTGTCCAGCATGAGCCATGAACTGCGCACCCCCATGAACGCCATCATCGGCTTCGCCCAGATGCTGGAATACGACAGCGGACTAAACGCCGAACAGCGGGACAGCGGGACAGCGCGCATGAAATCAGCAAGGCCGGCAACCACCTCCTCGACCTGATCAACGAAGTGCTCGATCTGGCCAAGATCGAGTCGGGCCACATCAATCTCTCGCTCGAATCCGTGCCGCTCGGTCCGCTGATCGAAGACTGCCATCAATTGATCCGGCCTCTCGCCGTGGCGCGACAGTTGGCGCTGAATCTCGATGTTCATGCGGAAGCCACGGTGCGCGCTGACCGCATTCAACTCAGGCAGGCGCTGCTCAACCTGCTCTCCAACGCGGTAAAATACAACCGCGAGCACGGCGAAATCCGGGTAACCGTCGGTCCCGGCGCCGAAAACTGCTTGCGCATCGCGGTCGCGGACACCGGGCGGGGCATTCCGCCCGAACACCTGGCCAGTCTGTTTCAGCCCTTCAATCGGCTGGGTGCGGAATGCAGCGAAATCGATGGCACCGGTATCGGCCTGACCATCACCCGCCGTCTTGTGGAACTCATGGGCGGCAGCATCGGGGTCAGCAGCGAAGTCGGGATCGGTTCCACCTTCTGGGTCGAACTGCCGCAACGGGCGGGGACTGCGCGGGAACTTTCGGCACAACCGGCAACCGCGACGCCATCGGAACGAACGCCGGGGCACCAGCACCAGATCCTCTGCATCGACGATAACCCGGCAAACCTCAAGCTCATCGCACAGATGCTCGGCCAGCACCGCGACATCCATCTGATGACAGCCCACACGCCGACACTGGGCATCGAGCTCGCCCTTGCGCATCGTCCGGATCTGATCCTGCTCGACATCAACATGCCGCATCTCGACGGCTACCAGGTGCTGAAAATATTCGCGGCGGACGCCCACCTGCGGCGCGTTCCCGTGATTGCCATTACCGCCAACGCCATGCCCCGGGATATTGCGCGCGGCATGGCCGCCGGCTTTACCGAATACCTTACGAAGCCGCTCAAGTTAGAGCCATTTCTGCAAACCATCGACCGCTACTTGGCACCTGGGGAGAAAAGTCGACAATGATCGAAAATCTCGTCCACACCGCGCGCATTTTTGTCATCGACGACGAGCCGGTGAACCTGAAATTGCTGGAGCGCTTTCTCACCACCCAAGGCTATGGCGAAATCGAACTGATCCAGGATCCGCGCGAGGTGATTGCACGCTACCAAGAGGCGTGCCCCGACCTGATCCTGCTCGACATCAACATGCCCCATCTGGACGGCTACGAGGTGCTTGCCCAACTGATTGCTCTGAACGACCCGATGCTGCCGCCCATCGTCGTCCTCACCGCCCAACACAGCCGCGAGCATCTCGTGAAGGCCTTGTCCGCGGGCGCGCGGGATTTCATCCGCAAGCCGTTCGACCACATCGAACTCCAGGTGCGTGTGCGCAACCTGCTTGGCGCTCATCTCGCGCACCGTATGTTGCACGACCACAGCGCGATGCTGGAGGATCTGGTACAGCAACGCACCGAAGTCCTCCGACAGACCCGCTTGCAGGTGGTCCAGCGCCTGGCCCGGGCAGCAGAGTACCGCGACAACGAAACCGGCAACCACATCCTGCGCATGGCGCAGGTGAGCGCCGTGCTTGCAAAGTGCCTGGGATGGAGCCCGGCGGAATGTGAACTGATGTCGCACGCAAGCCCCATGCACGATGTCGGCAAGATCGGCATACCCGACGGCATCCTGCTGAAACCCGGCAAGCTGGAACCCCACGAATTCAAAATCATGCAGACCCATACCGAGATCGGCGCCGAAATTCTCGATGGCGACGATTCCGACCTGATAAACCTCGCCCAGACCATCGCTCTGACCCACCACGAGAAATGGGATGGCACCGGCTATCCCAAGGGTCTGGCGGGCGCGGCCATTCCCATGGCCGGCCGCATCGTCGCCGCGGCCGATGTGTTCGATGCGCTGACCTCCGTGCGGCCCTACAAGGATGCCTGGCCGACGGAAAAGGCGGTGAACTATATGAAGGAGAGTGCCGGCACTCACTTCGATCCCGAAGTGATCCACCATTTTCTGAGATGCCTGCCGAACATAATCGATGTCACGCGACGCTATGCCGACGAATAGGCCGAGCGAGGCTCAGCTCGCACCGACCACGACGCCGGGTCGATCGGTTTCAACCCGCACCCAGCCGCAAGACCGAGTGACGCGCCAATTGGCCGGCGTGGCGCAGGGGAGATTTTCAAGGTAATTGTCGCGGAAACGGGTCATGCAGCTGCTCAATGTTGGACTGATCCGGCATCCCGTTCCCGGTTGAGCCAGACCTCGATTTCCAAGGCCCAGTTACGCGTTTTGCCGCACCAGCGGTGATCTTACCCATCCACCCCGCGACTCACCTCCACGTCATCCACCGCCCCCCGCAGTTCCGGCGCGGTGAGGCCGCGGGTTTCCTGGGTAAGCGGTGCCAGCGTTTCGATATCGCGATCGCCACCCACGGTCTTGAGGTCGCGAAAGCGCCGCACCGCCGGCAGTACGCGCGCCTCCAGGGTACCGACGGACTGGTCGAATGCCCGGATGCGGTTGATCTGTAGCGCGGTTCATCCCCGCGTGTGCGGGGAACGCGCTGTCCCGCTATTTCCCCATCCGTCCCACAACGGTTCATCCCCGCGTGTGCGGGGACCGCCACGTCGCCGCGGCCAAGCTGCTGCGCGCCCGCGGTTCATCCCCGCGTGTGCGGGGAACGCCCGGAGAGGCGGTCGAGGTCGGCCTGCTGGCACGGTTCATCCCCGCGTGTGCGGGGAACGCTATAGAGCCAACCAGCATCACTTCCAGCATCACGGTTCATCCCCGCGTGTGCGGGGAACGCCAGGTACGCACCACTTGGCTGAGCCGGCTGGCCGGTTCA
>CAMTUJ010000011.1:0-5994 GCA_947084925.1 uncultured Gammaproteobacteria bacterium | reverse complement strand
TCCGCGGAAGGGGCATCCGGAGGGCCCTGATATTCCTGGGTTCCCGCATGCGCGGGAACGACGATCGGGTGATTATTCAGAGCTTCCCTAAACATGCCGGTAACGATGCTGGGTTTCAGTTGTCAGCGGGTCAAGAAGGCCTGAGCCCGACGAACATGAAATTCCAAGACCGCTGTTTACGTTGCCAGGTTTACAGCAGCAACGTGCTTATTGATCCTGGCTTTGCGCCGGAAGAAATTGCGATTCTTGCCATGCAGGCGAGGCTTGTGGCCGATCCTCGGCAATGCATCGAGAGCAAACATCCGACGCAACACGAGGCGGCAGCGAAGTTTGGCATTGCGCAATCGCGCGTTTACGATCCTGTGCGCGGCAAGGGGGGAAAATTCCGCCTGGAAATGCGCATTACGCTGGAAGGTCGTTTGGGTCGCAAGGTCAGTCTCGAACTCGCAGCGTAAGTGTTGGCGGCCAACCGTTCGCTGCGGGTACGATGGCCCTTGCGGGCCTCGGCCTGAGGCGGTTTCCATCCGACGGAGTTTCTGAAGATGCCTGTACCGCGCACTCCCCGGCGCCTTTTCATCTGGCCGGCACTGGCTGCCATGCTCCTGATCGGCGCCGGATTTCTCGGCGACGTCCCGCGCGGACAGAGTGCCGTCGCGACGCCCCGCGCCGTCACCCCGCGTAGCGAACTTGCCGCCGACGAGACCAGCACCATCGCCCTGTTCGAACGGGCGCGCGAGTCCGTGACCTATATCACCACCCGGGAACAGGTGCAGGATTTCTGGACCCGCAATGTGTTCTCGGTGCCGCGCGGCACCGGCTCGGGTTTCATCTGGGACGACGCCGGCCATGTCGTGACCAACTTCCATGTGATCAGCGGCGCCTCCGAAGCCTGGGTGCGGCTCGCCGACGGCAGCGATCACCGCGCCACCCTGGTGGGAGCCAGCCCGTCCCACGATATCGCCGTGCTGCGCATCAAGCTCGATAGCAGCCGGCCACCGGCGCTGCCCATCGGCACCAGCGGCGATCTGAAAGTGGGCCAGAAGGTATTCGCCATCGGCAATCCCTTCGGGCTCGACTGGACCCTGACCACCGGCATCGTCTCGGCGCTCGACCGCTCGCTGCCCGGCGAGGGCGACAGCCTGGTGCAGCACCTGATCCAGACCGATGCCGCCATCAACCCGGGCAATTCCGGCGGTCCGCTGCTGGATTCCGCCGGACGCCTGATCGGCGTCAACACCGCCATTTACAGCCCCAGCGGCGCCAGCGCCGGCATCGGCTTCGCGGTGCCCGTGGATACGCTGAACCGGGTGGTGCCGCAACTGATCGCCACCGGCCGCTACCAGCGCCCGACCCTGGGTATCGGGATCGACGAGGACTGGAACCGGCGCCTGCAGCACGCTTTCGGCGTGCGTGGCGTGATCATCCTGTCGGTGGCCCAAGGCAGCGGCGCTGCGGCCGCCGGCCTCAAGGCTGCAACCGTGAGCGCGGATGGCAGCGTCGCCCCCGGCGATATCATCGTGGCGGTAGCGGGCAAACCGGTAACATCGGTCGCCGAACTGCTTGGCCGCCTCGACGATCTGGCGGTGGGCACCCCCGTGATCATCACCCTGGTCCGCGGCGGCAGGAAGATCGATATTCCGGTGACGCTCCAGGCCGGTAACTGAGGATAGAGACGCGATGGAACCCCAGGCTCGCTGGCATACCACCTACTGGCTGTTGGCGCTGATGGCGCTGCTGCTGCTGCAAAGCTGGTGGCAGCAGCGCCAGCAACTGGAGCTGGTGCCCTATAGCGAATTCGAGCAGGCGCTGGCCGACGGCCGCATCGTCGAAGTCACCATCGCCGATCGCACCCTCACCGGGCGTTTGGCGGCGCCCGACAGCAACGGCAAAAAGGCGCTGGTCGCCACCCGTGTGGAGCCCGACCTCGTCGCGCGCCTCGACCGCTTCAAGGTGCCCTACTCCCGGGTGATCGAGAGCACCTTCCTGCGCGATCTGATGTCCTGGATCGTGCCCATGCTGATCATCATCGCGGTCTGGCTGTTTGTGTTCCGCCGCCTCGCCGAACGCCAGCAGGGCATGGGCGGCTTCATGAGCGTCGGCAAGAGTCGCGCCAAGATCTATGTGGAAAAGGACACCGGCGTCACCTTCGCCGATGTCGCCGGCGTGGACGAGGCCAAGGGCGAACTCCAGGAAGTCGTGGGCTTTCTGAAAACGCCCGGCGACTACGGCCGCCTGGGCGCGCGCATTCCCAAGGGCGTGCTGCTGGTGGGACCGCCCGGCACCGGCAAGACGCTGCTGGCGCGCGCCGTCGCCGGCGAGGCCGGGGTGCCCTTCTTTTCCATCTCCGGCTCCGAGTTCGTCGAAATGTTCGTGGGCGTCGGTGCCGCGCGGGTGCGCGACCTGTTCGAGCAGGCGCGGCAGCGCGCCCCCGCCATCATCTTCATCGACGAGCTGGACGCCCTGGGCCGCGCCCGCGGCGCCTTTCCCGGCATCGGCGGCCACGACGAACGCGAGCAGACCCTGAACCAGCTATTGGCGGAACTCGACGGCTTCGACAGCGGCTCGGGTCTGGTGCTGCTCGCCGCCACCAACCGCCCGGAAATCCTCGACCCGGCCCTGTTGCGCGCCGGCCGATTCGACCGCCAGGTGCTGGTGGACCGCCCCGACAAGGCCGGGCGGGTGCAGATCCTGCGGGTGCATGTGCGCAAGGTGACGCTGGCGCCCGACCTGGATCTGGAACAGGTCGCCGCACTCACCACGGGATTCTCCGGCGCCGATCTCGCCAACCTGGTGAACGAAGCGGCGCTGGCCGCCACCCGCCGCGGCGGCACCGACATCGGACTGGCGGACTTCACCACCGCCATCGAACGCATCGTCGCCGGGCTCGAAAAGAAAAGTCGCGTGCTCAACCCGCGCGAGCGCGACGTCATCGCCCACCACGAAATGGGCCACGCACTGGTGGCGCTGTCGCTGCCCGGCACCGATCCGGTGCACAAGGTGTCGATCATTCCGCGTGGCATCGGCGCGCTCGGCTACACCATCCAGCGCCCCACCGAAGACCGCTACCTGATGAGCCGCGCCGAACTGGAACACAAGATCGCGGTGCTCATGGGCGGGCGCGCGGCGGAACATCTGGTCTATGGCGAGCTTTCCACCGGCGCCGCCGACGATCTCGCCAAGGCCACCGACATCGCCCACGACATGATCACCCGCTACGGCATGGACGAAGCACTGGGCTTCGTCGTCTACGACGCCCAGCCCCAGCGCTTTCTGGATACCCCCATGGGCCCCCCGCCCGGCGGCTGCCAGATCAGCGAAGCGACCCAGGGCCGCATCGACGCCGCGGTGCGCGATATCGTGATGACCGCCTTCCACCGCGCCGAAGCCATCCTCGGCGGCAACCGGGAGATTCTCGAACGGGGCGCGCGGGAATTGCTGGTGCGGGAGACGCTGGATGAAATGGCGTTGAAGGAGCTTACGAAAGAACTTCGGCATGAGGCGGGGTGAAAAGCGGGACTGTGGTCAGCCCGCGTTCGATTGGAACACGCCTGGCCAAATAGCGGCGCTTGACAATACTAACGCCAAGCGGTAGTAATTTGCACTGTGATCAAATCCTTCAAGAGCAAGGAAACCGAGAAGGTCCATCAGGGACGCTATTCCAGGCGGATTCCCCGAGACATTCAACGCCTTGCGGCCAGGAAGCTGGAGATGCTGGCGGCGGCAAATGAGCTGAGATCGCTGCGAATCCCTCCCTCCAACCATCTTGAAAAGCTACAGGGTGACAGGGCGGGGCAACACAGCATGCGAATCAACGATCAATGGCGCATTTGCTTTATCCGGAAGGATGGTAATGCCCATGAGGTGGAGATCGCCGATCATCATTAGAGGTCAGTCATGAGCAAGAGAGATTTCGATCCGATCCATCCCGGTGAGATCCTGCTGGAGGAGTTTTTGCGTCCTCTGGGCATATCGCAGTACCGGCTGGCAAAGGACATCAGCGTCCCGCAACGGCGTATCAGTGAAATTACCCAAGGCAAGCGTTCTGTCACGGCCGACACGGCGTTGCGTCTCGGCCGGTACTTCGACATGGAGGCACAGTTCTGGCTCAACCTTCAATCCCGTTACGATCTTTTGTGCGCGGAAGTGGAACTCGCGCAACGGTTGGAAAAGGAAGTTACACCGCATGCGGCGTAGGGGTGGAAAATCAAACACTGTGCGCTGCGCTCATCGGTATAAGCGAGGTGCGTCAGAAATGCCTCGATCTCGCTCGCGCCCATGTCACGCGGGTGGCGCTCGTCGTGAAACAAGACAAACCGCCGCACCCAATCGACGTAGATATCCTCAGTGCGGATGCTGTAATTCAGCCGCCGGATGCGGGCGCGCACCTCGTCGAGGAGCTTTGGCGCGTTCGGGTGTGTTGCAACGTTTGACATGGCGGTAAGCCCTTGTGTAATCTCGACCCAGGAAATGTCAGGCACCCACGAGGTGCAATAAAAGACGCCTTTGGGGGTGTTTAATTATAGTGGCTCTTTTGAATTTCGAGTGGATTAAACCGCATGTGGGCTGAGTGTATGAAACCGTGAATATGAAATTTTCGCGAGCAGGTATAACAGCGTGACGCGAAGAAGAACAAGTCGTCGGATCATTGATTGGCTCTGGCCATCCTTCTCTCTCCAACGGGTTTGCTCCCACACACCCTGGCAACAATGGTATCAGCGACCTTTGGTGGATCTTGGTGCCATTGGAGGGGAGCAGCTACGAGGCATCTTCTCGCCGCTGTATGAGGAGGCGAGCATCCAGCGCTACATTCACGCGCAGTTCCGCGAGCACGCGCAGACCTATGCTGAGAAGTATACAGCTATCGAGTACTTTACCCGGCTCCTCTCTGACGCCTTTGCCAGGATTGGCTGGAAGGGGCAGGAGCTCGCAGGGCGCGCGATTTTGGACATCGGCTCTGGTGCAGGTAACTCTATCTTTCCGCTCCTGCACCTCTGTTCCAACTCCTTGGTGATTGCCAGTGACCTGAGTCTTGAGTTGTTAGTGCTCCTGAAGCAGACGCTCAGAGAGCAGGAGTTGGAGCAGCGCTGCGCCCTCCTGCAACTCAACGCCGAGGAACTCGACTTTGCTCCTGAGTCCTTCGACTTGGTAGTCGGCGCAGCAGTCCTGCACCATCTGCTCTCTCCAGACCGCACCCTTCACGGGTGTGCGCGGATTTTGAAGCCGGGCGGCTCTGCCATCTTCTTCGAGCCGTTTGAAAACGGCAATGCGATCCTGAGCCTGATCTATGAAGCGATTCTGCGGCAAACCCACCAGGAACCGCTTGCTCCAGAAGTGGAAGCGTTTTTGCGCTCCCTAGCCTGCGATCATGCGGTACGCAAGGGGCGAGAGAAATCCTCCCCGGTCTTTGCGCACATGGACGATAAATGGCTGTTCACGAAATCCTATGTCGAAGAGGTGGCAGAGAAGGCGGGATTTTCCGAATGCCGGATCTACCCTCTGCATCCCCCCGAGCAGCAGTTTGCCAAACAGATTGAAGTGAATCTACGCTTAGGCCTCGGCAAAGAGCGAAAGGCGTTGCCGCAGTGGGCTTGGGAGATGATTCAATACTACGAGGAGTTCTTTTCGTCAGACTTCAAGAGAGACCTGCTGATTGAGGGAGCGGTGATCTTGAGGAAATAAGGACCGTGATAGTGGGCATTTTTGCTCAAGTCGTCGGCAGGTTGGGCAAATTGGAATGAATATGTGAGAAGAACATTGGAAAACATTGGGGTCAAAAAACATTGAGGTCAAAACAAGACATCGGTAGACATCGGGGTCAAGTCTTTCAGGTAGACATCGGGGTCAAGTCTTTCATGGTAACATCCCAACCAATTGATATATGCTTCCGCCATGGCCAGACCCCTTCGCATAGAGTTTTCCGGAGCGCTTTATCACGTTACTTCGCGTGGTGATCGTCAGGAGCCGATTTTCGAGGATGACGAAGACCGCCTCGCC
>CAMTUJ010000010.1:0-236042 GCA_947084925.1 uncultured Gammaproteobacteria bacterium | reverse complement strand
GCCGCGATCACGGCGGATGCGCTGGCGCTTATCCGCCCTACGCATGGAGATGCCCCGCGTGGGCGCGACCTATCGGCCTTTGCCCTCCCTGCGATGGGTGTTTCCGACATTTGCGCTGTCTGTTGGGTTTTCACACAGCCTGTTCCGCGGGCATGACGGTTATTCAGAGTATCGTTAGCAGTTTTTCAGCAACCTGTCAGTCGCCCGATCTTCGCTGCCGCCGCGGCGGTCAGGCCGCGCGACGCAACAACACCAGCCCCACCGCCAGACAGATCAGCACGGGCGCCATCACCGCCCAGAAGGGCGGAAATCCGAACACCAGGCTCGAAGGGCCGAGCAGCTTCAGGCTGGTCTGAAACACCACGCCGACCAGTACGCCGGAAAACACCCGGAATCCGGTGGTGGATTCCCGCAGCGGTCCGAACACGAAAGATACGGCGACCAGCAACAGGCTGAAAATGACCGCCGGTTGCAGAACCTTGGACCAATAGGCGAGCTGGTACGCGCCCGCTTGCAGGCCCTGGCGCTCCAGGTAATCGGCGTAGCTGCCCAACCGGCGCATCGGCAGCGCATCCGGCGCCATCATCGTCAGGGTAAGCAGATCCGGCGAGAGATCGGTGTCCCAGCGGCGGGTCGCGAAGCGGTCGGTCTCGGTGGCGGTGTCGTTCAGACGCGTGATGACGCCATCCTCTTCGACCCAGTGATCGCCGCGAAAATTGGCACGCGCCGCGAAACTCGCTTCCCGCAGCCGGTAGTCGGCGTCAAAGCGGTAACGCGCGACCCCGGCCAAATGCCCACCGGGGTAAATGGCGTTGAAGTGCATGAACTCATCGCCCTCGCGATTCCACACGCCACTGCGCGCCGAAAAAGTCTCCTGCTCGCCGAGCAATGCCATTTTGCGGCTCTCGGCCCAGTGTCCCGATACCGGCACCACAAATTCGCCGAGCAGACCGCCGGCGACGATCAGCAGCAGCACGGGCCGCGCCGCGAAACCCGCGATCCGCAGCAGCGATACACCCGCCGTGCGCATCACGACCAGTTCGCTGCTGCCGGCCAGACTGCCCAGGCCGACCAGGGCGCCGATCAGCACGGCGAAGGGCAGGCTGTCATAGATGCGCGCCGGCATCGTGACGAGGACATACAGCAGCAATTCGGGAAAATCGAAAGCGTTGCGGAGATCGCGCAGGCCGTCGATCAACGCGGCGATGGCATCGAGGGCCAGAAGCACCAACAGCACCACGGCGGTGGCACCGAGTACCGTCCGGCCGGTGTAGCGGGACAACTGCCGCATCAGACGCGCACCAACCCGGCGCCCGGGCGTCGGGGCCGCCAGCCCGTCCACCACAGCATCAGGGCGGCGCCGATACCGAGGAAGATGAGGTGGATCCACCACAGACCGAGCGCTGGCGAAACGGCGCCGGCCTCAACCGCGCCGCGCGCCGCGTTGAGACTCACGAGGTAACCGATGTACAAAAACACCGCCGGCAGAATGTGGGCAAAGCGTCCCTTGCGGGGATCGGTGCGGCTCAGGGGTAGTGCCATCAGGGTGACCACCAGCACCAGCAAAGCGGTGGAATAGCGCCATTGCAGGGCTGCGACATGTTCCGGATCGGTGGATTGCCGCAATACGCTGGTGGGCACGGATTCGCTCCATCCCGGACGATTGCGGGGCGTGGGCTTGGGCAGCCGCTGACCGTATTCCGCGAACTGGGTCACTTCGAAATCGGCCCGGCCCGGCACACCCTGGTAGCGGTGCCCGTTGCTCAACACCAGATAGGCGGCCTGGCCCTGGTCAGAACGTTTCGGTTCGCCACGCTCGGCCACCACGATCACCATGCGCGGCTCGCCCGCCGCGTCGGCGCCGGCTTCGACCAGAAAGATCTTCTCCATGTGGCCGTCCTGCAGGATCTGCTCCGCGTAGCTCACGCCCTTGCCACCGCGCAGTGGATAAAACTTGCCGCCCTCCATGGCATCGAATTCGCCACGGACCTTCTGCGCGTCAATCAGCAGCTCGGCGCGGGCCATGCCCTGGGGACTCAGCCACAGGCTCAGCGAGGCTACGATGCCGGCGACCACCAGAGCAACGGCGAGCGTGTAGGCGGCAATCCGCATCTGACTGACACCGCAGGCGTGCAACACGGTCATCTCGCTGTCCTGGTACAGCCGGCCATAGGACAGCAACACCGCAAGGAAAAACGCCAGCGGCAGAATCAGATCGAGAAAAGCCGGCAACCGGTAACCCATGATGGCGAAGATCACATTGGGATCGATCTTGCCCTCGGCGGCATCGGCCAGGTACTGCACAAAGCGGCTGCTCATCACCACCATCAGCAGGACGAGGGCCACGGCCGCAGTGGTGGCGAGCAGATCCCGGGCGAGATAGCGAAAGATGATCACGGGCAGCGGCGCGGACTCGGTTGGGTGTGAGGGTCGGTTGGTGCCGGGGGAGGCATGGCTTACACTGCGTTTCGATTATCCGGCATTCATCCGCACTTGTCTCTGGAGTCACCGTGCCAGACCACGCCCTGGAATTCAGCGCCCGCGCGGGCAGCGTCATCCCGTTCAAAACCGACTGCCTGATCGTCCCGGTGCCGGGCAAGCTGCCGCTGCCGGCTGCCGCCGCCGCGGTCGATACCGCGCTGGGTGGTCAAATCAGCGCGCTGGTGGATGCCGGCGATTTCACCGGCGCATTGGGCGCGGCGCTGATGCTGCACCAGCCTGCCGGGCTGACGGCGACGCGACTGTTGCTGATCGGCACCGGCAAGGAACCGCCCATGCCCCGCGATGTTCTCAATCTGGTCGCGGCCGCTGCCCGCGCGGTGCAGGGCACGCCGGCCAGGAGCGCCGCCCTGCTGGTCACGGATCTGCTCGGCGAGCGGGAGCCGACCGCGTTCGGACGCCAGACGGCGCGCCTGTTTTGCGAGGCGGGCTACAAAGTTCGCACCGGTGAAGACAACGGCAAGCGCGGCAAACTCGGTCGGCTCACCCTGGTGTGCGAGGAGCGCAGTCAGGTGCGCCCACTCACCCGGGGTCTCGAGCTGGGCGCCGCCATCGGCGCGGGAATCAACAGCGCGCGCCGCCTCGGCGATCTGCCCGGCAATGTGTGCACGCCCGGCTACCTCGCGGAACAGGCCCGCGAACTGGGCAAACGCCATACCGGCGTCAGCGTCCGGGTGCTCGACGAAAAGCAGATGGCCAAGCTGAAAATGGGCGCGCTGCTCTCCGTCACCGCGGGCACCGCGCAGCCCGCTTACCTGATCGCGCTGGAATACCGCGGTGCCGCCGCGCAGGCGCCGGTGGTACTGGTCGGCAAGGGCGTGACCTTTGACTCCGGCGGTATCAGCCTCAAGCCCGGCGCCAAGATGGACGAGATGAAATACGACATGTGCGGCGCGGCGAGCGTCCTGGGCGTGATGGAAGCGGTGGCGGCGGCGGCCCTGCCGCTGCACCTGGTGTGCCTCATTCCCACGGTGGAAAACCTGCCCAGCGGCACCGCCACCAAGCCCGGCGACGTGGTCACGTCGATGTCGGGCAAGACCATCGAGATTCTCAACACCGACGCCGAGGGCCGGCTGATCCTGTGCGACGCCCTCACCTATGCGGCCCGTTACAAGCCGGCGGTGGTGATCGACATCGCCACCCTCACCGGCGCCTGCGTGGTGGCGCTGGGCAAGCAGGCGAGCGGCCTGTTCAGCCCCAACGACACCCTGGCGGCGGAGCTGCTGGCGGCGGGCGAGGCCTCCGGCGACCGCGCCTGGCGGCTGCCACTGTGGAAGGAATACGACGAACAGCTCAAGAGCAACTTCGCGGACATCGCCAACGTGGGCGGGCCCGAAGCCGGCAGCATCACCGCCGGCTGCTTTCTGGCGCGCTTCACCAAGGACTACACCTGGGCGCACCTGGACATCGCCGGCACCGCCTGGAACTCGGGCCCGAAAGGCGCCACCGGCCGCCCCATCCCGCTGCTGATGGAATACCTGCTCGGCCGTATCGACGCGGCGGGGAACGCGTGACCCGAATCGGTTTCTACGAGATCACCGGCGGCGGCGACACGCACCTCGCGCTGTGCTGCCAGCTCGCCGCCAAGGCGATGGCACAGAGCATGGACACCCTGATTCACTGCCCCGACGCCGCAACGCTCGATCAGCTCGACGCCCTGCTCTGGAGCCACGCCCCCACCGCCTTCATCCCCCATGGCCGCGCGCCCGATCCGGCCGCGCCCGTGACCCTGAATCTGGATGGCGACCCAGGTCACCATCACGGCCTGCTGATCAACCTGGCGGCGGTGGCGCCGGACTGGTTCAGCCGCTTCGAGCGTCTGGCGGAATTCGTCCACGCCGAAAATCCGCACCAGCGGGAACAGATGCGCGAGCGCTATCGCTTCTATCGCGATCGTGGCTACGCGATCCAGCACCACAAACTCGGCGTGCCGGCACGCACGCTGGCCTCATGAACGGACGCGAACCGGGCGATCCGGACGACGATCCCGCGCCGGACCCCGCGGAACTCGATCTGTCGGTGCTGGAGATACCCATTCTCACCGAGGTGCTGGAACCTCCGGCAACGCCATCGCCAGTGGCGCCGGTTCCCGGAGACCCGGAGCCGGATCAGCCCCTATAATTCGCACCCTTGAATTCTGGCGCCCGACCTTGATTTCTCGGTCGTTGGGAGCCTCGGACCATGTCCTTCGACAGGCTCAGGACGAACGGAGAGCTTCCGCTTCCGCTGGTGAACTTGTCGAAGCATGAACGGGGCCTGATGATGCCGGGCATCACTGACTCTCGACCTTGACTTGCCGGCCCCGCGCCACCCGTTGCCACCTTCCACCACGAGAACCATCCCGCGTTATGGACAAGACTTATCAGCCCGGCGCCATCGAGCAACACTGGTACCAGATTTGGGAAGCACGCGGCTACTTCAGGCCGCAGGGCGCGGGCGAGCCCTTCTGCATCATGATCCCGCCGCCCAATGTCACCGGCAGCCTGCACATGGGCCACGGTTTTCAGGACGCCATCATGGACGCCCTGATCCGCTTGCGGCGCATGCAGGGACGCAACACCCTGTGGCAGGTGGGCACCGACCACGCCGGCATCGCCACCCAGATGGTGGTGGAGCGGCAACTCGAAGCCGAGGGCCTGAGCCGCCACGATCTCGGCCGCGAGGCCTTCATCGACCGGGTGTGGCGCTGGAAGGCGGAATCCGGCGGTACCATCACGCGCCAGTTGCGGCGCCTGGGCGCGTCCACCGACTGGTCGCGGGAACGCTTCACCATGGACGAGGGCTTCTCGCGCGCGGTGCGCGAAGCCTTCGTGCGCCTCCATGAAAAAGGCCTGATCTACCGCGGCCAGCGCCTGGTGAACTGGGATCCGCAACTGCACACCGCGATTTCCGATCTCGAAGTGGTAAGCGAAGAGGAAGCCGGCCATCTCTGGCACTTCCGCTACCCCCTCGCCGACGGCTCCGGGCACCTCACCGTCGCCACCACTCGCCCCGAGACCATGCTGGGCGATACGGCGGTCGCGGTGCATCCGGAAGATGAACGCTACCGCCACCTGGTGGGCAAAAGCATCCGGCTGCCGCTCGCGGATCGCGACATACCCGTGGTCGCCGACGACTATGTGGATCCGGCATTCGGCAGCGGCTGCGTGAAAATCACCCCCGCTCACGACTTCAACGACCACGCCCTGGGTGAGCGCCACTGCCTGCCCCTGATCAACATCCTGGATGCGGATGCGCGCCTGAACGGCAACGTCCCGCCCGCCTACCGTGGCCTCGACCGCTTCGCAGCGCGCCAGTGCGTGGTGGCCGACCTCGACGCATTGGGGCTGCTGGAGAAGATCGAGGACCACCGCCTCAAGGTGCCGCGCGGCGACCGCTCCGGCGTGGTGATCGAACCCTGGCTCACCGAGCAGTGGTATGTGGATGCCAAACGCCTGGCGCCACGCGCCATCGACGCGGTCGAAAGCGGCGCCATCCGTTTCGTGCCGAAGCAATACGAAAACATGTATTTCTCCTGGATGCGCGAGATTCAGGACTGGTGCATCAGCCGCCAGCTGTGGTGGGGACACCGGATTCCCGCCTGGTACGATCCCGACGGCAACGCCTATGTGGGCCGCTCGGAAGCAGAGGTGCGCAGCCAACACGGCATCGATTCTTCGGTGCCGTTGCGCCAGGACGAGGATGTGCTCGACACCTGGTTCTCCTCCGGACTCTGGACCTTCGGCACCCTCGGCTGGCCCGAGCCGACCGCGGAGCTGGCCGGCTTCCATCCCACCGATGTGCTGGTCACCGGTTTCGACATCATCTTCTTCTGGGTCGCCCGCATGATCATGCTGACCCTGGAATTCACGGACGAAGTGCCGTTTCGCACCATCTACGTCCACGGCCTGGTGCGCGACGGCCAGGGCCAGAAGATGTCGAAATCCAAAGGCAATGTGCTGGACCCCATCGACCTGATCGACGGCATCGGCCTGGAAGAACTGGTAACCAAACGTACCAGCGGTCTGATGCGGCCGAAAGATGCGGAGAAAATCGCCCGCCAGACCCGCAAGGAATTCCCCGACGGCATCGCCGCCCACGGCACCGATGCCCTGCGCTACACCTATTATTCGCTTGCCAGTACGGGGCGCGACGTCCGCTTCGACGTCGGCCGCATCGAAGGTTTCCGCAACTTCTGCAACAAGATCTGGAACGCGACCCGCTATGTGCTGATGAACACCGAGAACGAAGACTGCGCACAGGACGGGCACGGCGAATACGAACTGTCCCTCGCCGACCGCTGGATCAGCAGCCGCCTGCAGCGCGCCGAGCAGGCGGTGATCGCCGCGCTCGACAGCTTCCGTTTCGACCTCGCTTCCCAGGCGCTCTACGAATTCGTGTGGTCCGACTACTGCGACTGGTATCTGGAACTGTCGAAACCCGTGCTCTGGGACGAGGCCGCACCCCAGGCCCTGAAAATCGGCACGCGCCGCACCCTGGTGCGGGTGCTCGAAACGACCTTGCGCCTCGCCCACCCGTTCATGCCCTTCATCACCGAGGAAATCTGGCAGCGCGTGAAAACCCTGGCCGGCAAGGCCGGCGACACCATCATGCTGGAAGCCTACCCGGTGCCGCGCACGGAGCGCATCGATCCGGACGCCGAGGCGGACATCGCCTGGATTCAGCAGGTGATTCTGGGCGTGCGCACCATTCGCGGCGAAATGAACATCGCGCCGGGGCGCAAACTGCCGCTCTATTTCCGCCACGGCGACGCCGCCGACCGCGCCCGCCTGGACGCCAATCGCAGCTATCTGGCGCGGCTCGCCAATCTCGACGCCATGGTCTGGCTGGAACCGAACGCCGAACCGCCGGCCGCGGCGACGGTGCTCGCCGGCGTCATGGAAATCCATGTGCCGCTCGCGGGGCTCATCGACAAGGACGCGGAACTCGCGCGGCTCGACCGCGAAATCGCCAAAAGCGCGCAGGAGATCCAGCGTCTGAACGGCAAACTCGGCAACGACAATTTTGTCGCCAATGCACCGGCGGAGGTGGTGGAACGGGAGCGCGAAAAAGCGGCGGCGGCGGCGGATGCCCTGCAGCGGCTATCCGCGCAGCGCGGGCGGATCGCCGCTTTGCCGTGACCGCGGAGCCGCACTGCCGGGATCCAATTCGCTGACCATACCGGTTACCCTTGGGACAAACCTTGTCGATCAGCACGAGACCTCCCCCATGACCGAGACCGCCGCGATTCCCGTTCCCGTTCCGCTGCTCGACCGGCGACTGACGACAGCGCCCGATTCGCCGTTCGGCGTCGAAATGCTCCGCATCCGGGGTATCGACACCCCGTGCTGGCGCCAGAGCTTTCCCCATCTGCGCGCGGTGTTCGCGCACACAGCGCAGTTCGCGGCGCGCGACTATCTGGTGTACGAAAGCGAGCGTCATACCTACGCCGAGCACCACCGCCAGGTTGCGGCGCTCGCCCACGCCCTGACGACACGCTTCGGCATCCGCAAGGGCGATCGCGTGGCACTGGCGATGCGCAACTATCCCGAATGGCCCGCGGTGTTCTGGGCCAGCGTGGCGATCGGCGCCATCATCGTGCCGCTCAACGCCTGGCTGACCGGCGGCGAACTCGCCTATGCGCTGGCCGATTCCGGCAGCCGCCTGCTGGTGGTCGACGCCGAGCGGCTGGCAAGTCTCGCGCCGCATCTGCCCACGCTGACGGAGCTCGAAGCCACCGTCGTGGTGCGCGGCGCCGACAGGCTGCCGGCGCGGGTTCATGCCTGGGGCGAGGTGCTCGCCGAACCCCATCCCGCGGAGCTGCCGCCCTGCGCGCTCGATCCCGAGGACGACGCCGCGATCTACTACACCTCCGGCACCACCGGGCGACCCAAGGGCGCGCTGCTCACCCACCGCAACATCTGCGCCAACCAGGTCACCGGCGTCTATCTGCGCGCGCGTACCGAATTCCGCTACGGCCGCACGCCCCAGCCACCCACACAGCAGATGGGTCAGCTCATCAGCGTGCCGCTGTTTCATGTCACGGGTTCCGTCGCCATGCTGATCGGCAGCACCATCCAGGGTTCGAAACTGGTGTTCATGCGTCGCTGGGATCCCGAAGACGCGATCCGGCTGATCGAGCGCGAGCGTCTCAACTCGTTTGGCGGCGTGCCCTCGATGCCGTTGCAGGTGATCGAATCGCCTGTTATCAGGCAACACGACACCTCCTCGGTGATGGCGGTGCTGTTCGGCGGCGCCCCGCCGTCGCCGGAACTCGCGCGTCGCATCAAGGACGTGTTCCCGAACGCATCGGCCAGCAACGGCTACGGCCTCACCGAAACCTCCGGCGTCGCCACCGTGAATGTCGCCGAGGACTATCTGGCCAAGCCCGCCAGCGCGGGCGTGCCGGCGCCGGTGTCGCGCGTGAAGATCATGGATCGGGATGCCATCGCGGAACTGCCGGTGGGTGAGACCGGCGAAATCTGGATTCGTGGCCCGCAGGTATTCAAGGGTTATTGGCGCAATCCCGAAGCCACTGCCAAGGCGCTGGTGGATGGCTGGCTGCGCAGCGGCGATCTGGGCTATGTGGACGACGACGGCGCGCTGTTCGTGGTCGATCGCGCCAAGGACATGCTGCTGCGCGGCGGCGAGAACATCTACTGCATCGAAGTCGAAAACGCGCTGCACACCCACCCGGATGTGCTGGATGTCGCCGTGGTGGGCATTCCCGATCCGATCCTGGGCGAGCGCGTAGGGGCCATGGTGCAGTTGCGCGCGGGCGCCACCGCGGATGCCGCCGCCCTGCGCGCCCATGTCGCCGCGCGTATCGCCGCCTTCAAGGTGCCCGAGCGCATCGACATCGTGCACGAACCGCTGCCGCGCAACGCCAACGGCAAGATTCTCAAGCCGCAGGTAAAAGCGGCGATGGGGCTCGGTTGAGCACACTCGTTCTTCATGCACATTGACTGCGATCACCGCCAACCGGCGCGGCACTCAGAGTTCGTTCAGAGAACGCACACTCATCAAGGCCGCCGCATCAACGCTCGTCGCGTTCCGCTATCCGCTCGACGCGGCTTGGCGTGCCTCGATAGTAGATCGGACTTGTCCGGCGCGGCAAGGCGGGCGATCCGGGTCCGCTGATACAGCCATCACAATAATCGCGTTGCCCCGGACGGGCGCGGGCGTGGCCTCAGGTTCATTATGAGCGCGGGGCAATCGTCGCTTCCCAGACCGCGACATCACCCGCAATTACCCGAAACAGCGGGTGCGGATCGGGCAGCTTGATGGCGGTGAATTGCTCAAGCCACGCCGGTGCTCGTATCAGAAGCTTGTTGGTGAGATGTTCCCATTCATGGCGGAGCTGACCTTCAGTGACCGTCAGTGGGTTGCCGGATCCATCACGGCCAATCTTGCTCGCGTCGAAGCGATAACCGCGACGTTCGGCCTCCGACCATACGTTGCGGAGATAAGCCGCGATATTCCCGCCGGGATCCGGAGACTCCAGAAATCGCGCCAACTGTGGATGATGTTTGTAGCCCCGCGTTTGACCCGCGATAACCGCCTGAGCCAGCAAACCTTCACGCCATAACGCCACGAGGCCTTTCGTGTCGAGATAGCGGGGATGCAACGACCATATCCGCATACGTCATTTACCCGGTGGTTCACAACAGGCCACGGGAATTGCGCGAATCGCGCACGTCAGACAACACCCTGACCCGCAGCAACTTCCGCGAGTTTACGAATCTTCCTAACCATTGCCCGCAACCCGTTACCCCGGGTCGGCGAAATATGGCGCAGCAGATCGATGCGCGCGAAAAATTCTTCGATGTCGAAGGCGCCGATTTCGGTGGGCGTGCGGTTATTGAAGGCGGCGAGGACGATGGCCGCGAGTCCCCGGACGATGAGCGCGTCCGAATCCACGATGAATTGCAGTTTCCCGGTAGCCGGGTCGCGGCGGTGCTCGATCCACACCTGGCTCTGGCAGCCGTGGATATAACGGTCTTCGGTTTTGAGTTCTTCCGGCATCGGCGGCAGTTCCTTGCCGAGGTCGATGAGGTAGCGATAGCGGTCTTCCCAGTCGTCGAAAAAGGCGAGCGACTCGGCGATTTCCTCGGCGTCGATGCTGCGGCCGAAGGGCACCCGCTCGAACACGGCGGTGTAATCGGCCGCGCCGTCCATCAGTAGACGCCCAGTTCCAGTTGCGCCGCTTCCGACATGTGCGCGCGACTCCAGGGCGGATCGAACACCAGCGCCACTTCGACCTGCTTCACATTGGGAACCTTGCCGACGCGGTATTTGACGTCATCCACCAGCACCGGTCCCATGCCGCAGCCGGGCGCGGTCAGGGTCATGGTGATGTCGACGCGATTGCCGGAGACGGTGCAGGCGTAGATCAAACCGAGATCGACGATGTTGACCGGAATCTCCGGATCGTAGATCGAGCGCAGCGCTTCCCACACATTTTTTTCGTCCACCTGATCGGAATCGCTCGGCGCAAAGGTGAACTCGACGGCTTCCAGCCCGAGCGCATCCGCATCGGTGCCATCCACGCGCGCGAGGTTGCCGCCGACGTTCACCGTGTAACTGCCGCCGAGTGCCTGGGTGATACCGACGAAGGTATCCCTGGGAATGGTGATGCGGGTGCCCGCGGGCACCAGGCGCGCGGGACAGTCCCGCTGCACTACCACCATCCGGCGTTCCATGCGTCAGACTCCGAACGATTCGCCGCAGCCGCATTCCATCTGCGCATTGGGGTTGCGGAATTTGAGCGTTGAATTCAGGCCTTCGACCACCAGATCGATCTCGGTGCCCTGCATCAGGGGTAAAGCCTCGGTATCGACAAACACGGAAAGATTCTCGGCGACCTTGAATTCGCGATCTTCCGTGCGCGGTTCGGTGACGTAGTCGATCTGGTACATGTAGCCGGAGCAACCGCTGCGGTTGACGCTGACACGCACCGCGTGGGCGCCGGCGCGGTCGAGCTGGCGACGCACATGGCCGACCGCGGAGGGCGTCATCCGCACACCCGCGCGCGCGGCGGTGGGCTCGAATGTCTGGACGGACATGGCGACTTCTCCAACAACAGTTTTCAAGATGAACAGTTTTCTAAATAAACGTTTTCACTTTTTCCAGCGCGGCAACGAAGCGATCGATCTCGGCCGCCGTGTTGTAGAACGCGACCGACGCGCGCACCGTGCCGGGAATGCCCAGGCGCGCCATCAGCGGCATGGTGCAGTGATGCCCGGCCCGCACCGCGACGCCCTGCTGGTCGAGCAGGTGGCCCACATCCGTGGGGTGGGCGCCTGCCACCAGAAACGAGGCGACCGACACCCGCGAAGGCGCCGTGCCGATCCGCCGCACGCCCGGCATGGCGGCGAGCGCGGCATCGAGGCGGACAAACAAGGCATCCTCGTGGGCCTGCGCCGCGTCGCGATCCAGCGCTCCGAGCCATTCGAGGGCCGCGCCCATGCCGACGGCACCGGCGATATTCGGCGTGCCGGCCTCGAACTTCCACGGGGCTTCGGTGTAGGTCGTACCGGCGAACGCGACTTTCTCGATCATCTGGCCGCCGCCCTGCCAGGGAGGCATGGCATCCAGCAGTTCGCGCCGCGCGTAAAGCACGCCGATGCCGGTGGGACCGAACAGCTTGTGTCCGGAAAACACATAAAAATCCGCGCCCAGGGCGCGCACGTCCGTCGGAAAATGACTCACCGCCTGAGCGCCGTCGATCAACGCGAGCGCGCCGGCCGCATGCGCCAGGCGCACGATCTCGGCCACCGGATTGATGGTGCCCAGTGCGTTGGAGACCTGGGTCACCGCGACCAGGCGTGTGCGCTCGCCCAGCAGATTGCGGAACGCGTCCATATCCAGTTCGCCCGCATCGGTCACCGGCACCACGCGGATACGCGCGCCGGTCGCCGCCGCCACCATCTGCCAGGGCACGATGTTGGCGTGGTGTTCCATTTCGGTGAGGACGATCTCGTCGCCGGCGCGGAGATTGGCGCGGCCCCAACTGTTGGCCACCAGATTGATGCTCTCGGTGGTGCCACGCGTCCAGATGATTTCTTCGCGCGCCACGCCACCGAGAAAAGCCGCCACCCTGGCACGCGCGCCTTCGAACGCGTCGGTGGCGCGGGTCGCGAGCGTATGGGCGCCGCGGTGAACGTTGGCGTGATCGTGGCGGTAATAGTGGGCGATGGCGTCGATCACGGCGACCGGCTTTTGCACCGAGGCGGCGTTGTCGAGATACACCAGCGGATAGCCGTTCACCTCCTGATGCAGGATCGGAAACTGGCTGCGCACCGCCTCGACGTTGAATGCCGCGCGGCTTGCGGTGTGGGCGACACTCATGGGGATTCCTCCGCCGCCGGGGCTGCAAATGCCTGCGCCAATGCCGGGCGCAGCGCCTCACGCACCGCGTCGACCGGAAACCCGTCCACCACTTCGGCGAGAAACGCGAAACTCAGCAGGGTGCGCGCCGCTGTTTCATCCAGGCCGCGCGAACGCAGATAGAACAGCGCATTCGTATCCAGTTGACCCAGCGTGGCGCCGTGGGCGCACTTCACGTCATCGGCGTAGATTTCCAGCTCCGGTTTGACGTCGATCTCGGCACGGCTCGACAGCAACAGGCTTTTGGTGTGGAGCCGGGCGTCGGTTTTTTGCGCGCCGCGATGAATGTGAATGCGGCCGTTCAGGATGCCGCGCGAGGTCTCGCCAGCGATGTTGCGAAACACCTGTGTTGAAGTGCCGCGGGGCACCCGATGCTCCAGACACAGTTGATTGTCGAGATGAGCGTTGTTGCGCGTGAGGCCGGCGCCACTCACCGTCACTTCCGCACCCTCGCCCGCCAGCCGGATACGAATCTCGTTGCGGCGAAACGCGGCGCCCAGTTGCGCCTGCCAGAGGTGGTAGCGCGCAGCGCGGCCCAGCTCCACGTCGAGCGCGCTGAGCCAGCGGCCGCGTCCGGCGTCGAGCGCGAGGCGCAGATGATCCAGTTGCGCACCGTCCGCCAGCACCACTTCGACCACGCTGTTGGTGAAGGCCATGGCGGCGCCCAGGTGCCGTTCGATCAGCGTGGCACGGGCGCCCTGCCCGACGATCACCAGCACGCGCGGATGGACGCCGCGCGGCGCCGCGCCGTCGCCCTGCGCCAGCAGGAGCTCGATCGGCAACGCCACGTCCACGCCGGGCGCCACCTGAATCACCAGGCCGTCTTCGAGCAGCGCCGCGTTGAGCGCCACGAAAGGCCGCTCCGACACCGCGGCCAGACGGCCGAGATGGATTTCCACGGCTGCGGCCTCGGCACCGCTCAGCGCCGCGAAAGATGTCACCGACACCCCCGGGGTGAAGGCCGGTAGCGGCTGCGGAATACCGTCCAGAATCGCGATCGACTGCACGTCCAGTCCCGGGATGGGCCTCGCTGTGGCGGCCGCGCCGGCGGGCGCGCGATCCAGCAAGCCCTGTTCGAGCAGCGGCCCGATGCGACTGTATTTCCAGGCTTCGGTCTTGGGATTGGGCAGTTCCGCCGCACTGAACGCCGCGCGCCCCGCCGCGCGCAGGCGGCCCAGCACGCCGGTGTCGGCGGGAAAGTTCTCGCTCCGCGTGCGCGCGGTGCGGGCAAAAACTTCGATGCGCTCGCTGCGCTTCAGCGTCGTCATCCCAGCCTCAGGCCGCGTCGTCGCGGAGCCAGCCATAACCTTTGGCTTCCAGTTCCAGAGCCAGCTCGCGGCCGCCGGAGCGCAGGATGCGGCCATCGGCCAGCACATGGACCTGATCCGGCACCACATAATCGAGCAAACGCTGGTAGTGGGTCACCATGATGATCGCGCGCTCCGGAGAACGCAGCGCGTTGACGCCGTCGGCCACCACCTGCAACGCATCGATGTCGAGGCCGGAGTCGGTTTCGTCCAGTATCGCGAGATTGGGTTGCAGCAGCAGCATCTGAAGAATTTCATTGCGCTTTTTTTCGCCGCCGGAAAAACCTTCGTTGACGCCGCGCTTGAGAAACTCGGGATCGAGTTGCAGCTGCTGGCTGGTCGCGCGCGCAAGCTTCATGAATTCCACCGCCGACAGATTGGGTTCGCCGCGATGGCTGCGCACGGCTTCGAGCGAGGCGCGCAGAAACTCCATGTTGGACACGCCGGGAATCTCGACCGGGTACTGGAACGCCAGAAACACACCGGCGCGGGCGCGCTCTTCGACGGCCAGCGCGAGCAGATCGCGCCCCTGGTATTCGATACTGCCCGCGGTAACCTCATAGCCATCGCGGCCGGCCAGCACCGCGGCCAGCGTGCTCTTGCCCGAGCCGTTGGGGCCCATGATGGCGTGGACTTCGCCGGCGTTTATTTCGAGGTTCAGGCCTTTCAGGATCGGCGTGTCCGCGACCGTGGCGTGCAGATTGGTGATTTTCAGCATGGGATTACTCCATTTCGCGCCCCGGCATTCAGCCGACCGCGCCTTCGAGACTGACTTCGAGCAGCTTGCCCGCTTCCACCGCGAACTCCATGGGCAGCTCGCGGAATACCTGTTTGCAGAATCCGTTGACGATCATGGACACGGCTTTTTCCGGGTCCAGACCGCGCTGGCGACACAGGAAGAGCTGGTCGTCGCCCACCTTCGAGGTGGTCGCCTCGTGTTCGACGGTCGCGGAAGGATTGCGGCTTTCGATATAGGGAAAGGTGTGGGCGCCGCAGCGGTCGCCGATCAGCAGCGAATCGCACTGGGTGTGATTGCGGGCGTTCTCCGCCCCGGCGCCGATGTGTACAAGGCCGCGATAAGAGTTCTCGGCGCGCATCGCGCTGATGCCCTTGGAGACGATGGTGGATCTGGTGTTGCGGCCCACATGAACCATCTTGGTGCCGGTATCGGCCTGCTGCATCCCGCGCGTAAGCGCGACCGAATAGAACTCGCCGACCGCGTTGTCGCCCTGCAGGATCACCGACGGGTATTTCCAGGTAATCGCCGAGCCGGTTTCCACCTGGGTCCAGGAAATCTTGGCATTTTCGTGGGCAATGCCGCGCTTGGTGACGAAGTTGTAAATCCCGCCACGGCCATCGGCATCGCCCGGATACCAGTTTTGCACCGTCGAATACTTGATCTCGGCGCCCTTGAGCGCGATCAGTTCCACCACCGCGGCGTGCAGCTGGTTTTCGTCGCGCTGGGGCGCCGTGCAGCCTTCAAGGTAGGACACATGACTGCCTTCGTCGGCGACGATCAGGGTGCGCTCGAACTGCCCGGTATTGCGGGCGTTGATGCGGAAATAGGTGGACAGCTCCATGGGGCAGCGCACGCCCTTGGGCACATAGACGAAGGAACCGTCGCTGAACACCGCCGAGTTCAGCCCGGCGAAGAAATTGTCGCGGAAGGGCACCACGCTGCCCAGATACTTGCGGATCAGCTCGGGGTGCTCACGTACCGCTTCCGAGATCGGGCAGAAGATCACGCCCGCCTCGGCGAGTTTGTCCTTGAAGGTGGTCACCACGGAAACGCTGTCGAACACGGCATCGACGGCGACACCGGCGAGCGCCGCGCGCTCGTGCAGGGGAATGCCGAGTTTTTCGTAGGTGCGCAGCAGTTCGGGGTCCACTTCGTCCAGGCTTTGCGGGCCTTCGTCGGGGCGCCTCGGCGCGGAGTAATAGGAAATGCTCTGGTAATCGATCGGCGGGTAGTGAACGTGCGCCCACTCGGGATGCACCATGGTCTGCCAGTGGCGAAACGCTTTCAGCCGCCACTGCAGCAGCCAGTCGGGCTCCTGCTTGCGGGCCGAAATGAACCGGACCGTGTCTTCGTTCAGGCCTGGCGCCAGGGTGTCGGACTCGATGTCCGTGGTCCAGCCCGCCTCGTAGGCGCCGTGAACCATGCGGTCGAGTTGGCCAAGGTTTTTGCTCATGGGAGAACTCCCCGTTCGCTGCGCGGACCTTTTGGCGATCGCCCGCCGGGCGGGCGGATCGCGCACTGTCCATGGACGGACAGATTTGCGCGCGCAGACTTGGTAAATTGCCTGGTGAGATACTAATGGATACCCGGATCGTATTCAATACTCCACGGGTATACAATTGGCCAACAACTGCTCGGGACCGGGAAATTCGCCATGCTGAAGGTGGGACGTCTCGCCGATTATGGGGTGCTGATCCTGCACCACCTGGGCCGCGTGCGGCCCGCGCGCCTGTCCATGGAAACCCTGTCGGAACTCACGCACGTTCCACTGCCGACCGTGCGCAAGGTGATGCGCTTCCTGATCGAAGCCGGGCTGGTACTTTCCAAACGCGGCCCCCTGGGCGGCTACCTGCTCGCCCGCCCACCGGAGGCCATCAGCCTCGCCGATGCCATCACCGCCCTGGAAGGTCGCCCGGCGCTCACCACCTGTTCCAGCGAGCACGGCCAGTGCGATATCGCGGGTCAGTGCGAGCTGGCGGATCGCTGGCCGGGAGTGAATGCCATCGTGATGCAGGTGCTGGAGCGGACGACGCTCGCGGACCTCAGCCGGTTCGGGCGTCACGACACCCACGTTCCCCCGCCGCTGCGCGAACTGCTGGAACCGCGCGCGCCGGCCTGAGTCCGGTCAGGGACAACTCAGGCTTCCGATCCCCGCCCGGACCTGGGGTCGCCCGGTGATGTTGGTGACCACGCGACGCGCCCTGGCAACGTTGCCGTCCGGAGGACAGACGCGAAAGGTACCGGTCACCAGACCCCCGGAACTTGCCGCCGACCCATCCGCGCGATAAGCGTACCAATTGCGGGCATTGCTGTTACCCAGCGTGAACCCGCCGGACAGTATCGACTGCACCCGCAGCACTTCCTCGTCGGTACCGAGCACGCCATTGGCGTCGCGATCGACGAACACCAGCCAGCCTTGCGCCCAGTCACCCGCTGTGGTGCAACTTGCGCCATCGGCCGACTTGCACAAGGTAACCCGCAGATTGCGTTTGATCGCCTCGCTGCGCGCCAGCGTGAGCGAGGTCATCAACGCGTCAGCGTGCGTCGCCGCGAGATTGCTTTGCAGAAGACCGCTGAACGAAGGCGCCGCGGCGGCGGCAAGCACCGCCAGCAACGTCAGAGCAACCAGCATTTCAAGCAGAGTGAAGCCCCGTGAGCGCCTGTCCATGCGCCGTGCACCTCCCTGTGGAATCGGCCCATTTCAGCGGCCCTTCAGTGACCCGCCGACGTCAGCGGGACGCAACCGGCCATCCTGGCCGGAGATTCAATTTACGTTCGACCTGCCTGCGGATGCAAGTGGGCGCGACCGAGTCCACCGCCTGTATCCGTGACCGCGTGCGGTCCAGGTGGTTGCCCGGTTATTGCAATTCAGCGCCTTCGAGTTGCTCCTGCATTTTGGTTTCGCGTTGCTCGACGCCCTGCTGGAGCATGGCTTCGACACCCTTGGCCTTGTTCACCTCGGTGCGGTAAATCGGCAGACCCTGTTCCGCGGGATCCGGACCGGTCTGGCGCTGACACATCAACAGATAAGCCGGCACCATCAGCGCGAACAACAGCAGCACAACTCTCATGGTCGAATTTCCTCCAACAGGCACACCGCGCGAACATACCGCTTCCGCCCACGACTGTCCCCTAACAGGTTGCTGAAAAACTGCTGCGGGCACCATCTGCTTCGTTGCGCGGTGCTCGCTCCTTCGCCTATCCACTTGATAGGTCTCGATCGCTGCGCGCCGTGCGCCTCGCATCTGGCCCCCTCGCGACGTTTTTCAGCAACCTGCTAATTCATGCCTCGCCGGGAGTTGCGGGTCCCGGCTTGTCGGATGCAGCCGTCAGCGACATTTCAGTGACCGGCGCGGCAACCGATTTCCCGACCTGTGCGGCTGCCCTCTTGTCATTCCCACCCCGCGTTTCCCGCACAGGTTTGACCAGCTTTTTGAGGTCACTTGCCGGCGCGTCCAACCAGTCAAATGTTATTTGCGGTGACGGCATGGCCACCGGCGCGGCAACGCCCTCACCCGCAGTCGTCTCGCCACCCGGTCGCGGTTGACCAGAGCCGAGAGGCGCCGCGCGCGGCGTCTCCCCCTGAGTCTGGCCGAGCGACGCAAACAACCGGCGCAATTGCTCATCGGGCACTGCGTTGATCAAGCTCCGCAGTTGCGCAACGCCATCGTCGGCAGGATCGCCCCCCCGCTCGTTCGGTACAGTTTTCGCCCGCGCCCGCACCGCCGGCCGACTCGCGGGCAACCGTGCGTCCTGCAACTGACGCCCTACCGGGTCGGCCTGGGCGAGCAGATTGAGGTCTTCCTCGATACCCAGTACCTGCATCACCGACAGGTAAGCGCCGATGGTCACCCCAGAGCCACCCCGCTCCAGGCTCCGCAACGTCATCGGCGACATCCCGGCCGCCGCCGCCACCTGCTTCGCGGGCAGCCGGCGCCGCAGCCGTGCCAGGCGTAGACGGTCACTGAACGCAGTGAGCAACGCCTCGGTAGAGGGCAGCAAAGGTGCTATTTTTTTGGCCATAGTGCGATTATCACCGTGTTTTTGCCGCAAACAGCCCGCGCCACATCGTTCTGGAAATCAGACCGACAGGCCGGAACAATTTCTCGGCAAGACGAGACTGCTATCCTTATCTGATTTGCATACAAGTACCATAATAACATCTTTTAAGGAATCTAAACAGCTCAGGGAAGCAGCATTCCAAAAGCACAAATAAGCCATTTAAAAGGCTTTTAAAATAGAATAATATCTTTACTGTATAGCTGCGGAGGAACAGCCAGCACGGTTACAGAGCTGTTAGTGCAGCAATGGTGCGCATTCGAAGGGCGGCCATTTGAGTACCGAAGCGGCGGCAACCCGATATGTTGTTAGCCTAACAGGCTGCTGAAAAACATCGCGAGAGGGCGAGGGGCGAGGCGCTCAGCAACCGAGACATATCAAGTCGATAGGCGAGGGAGCGAGCACCGCGCAACGAAGCAGATGGTGCCCGCAGCAGTTTTCGGCAACCGGATAAACAGACCCCGCCACAAGAAACCCGCCCTGACCACAGTCCACCGCCCACGCGTTCCGGCCCCTGGCCAAGTGAAGGAGCAAGGCGATTGTCTCGGCGTCATGGGCTCATATGTGCGCCGGGGGATCGGGTGGGCTTCCGGTCACTGGCTGGCCACAGCTGCTCCTGTCCGCAGCGATCCCGGTTTCGGCAGACGGACTCACTGCGTGCGGTTCATTGGCGCGGCGCATGGAAGAAAAATAAATTCAGGAATGGCACTATTGTATTAATAAAGTCATTATTTTTGTCATATATTTATTATTAGATTGTCCTATTGTCCTTTTCTTCATTTTGTCATGCGAATCGCCGAGAAAGCTATTATCTGCTCTTATAGACTATTTATAGCCACAATATTAGTCTTAAAACGTTTTTCTCCCTGATTCTGAGCAATCCGGCATGCCCGAGCAAGCTGTTGAAAGACATCGCGAGGGGCCAGATCCAGACTTTTCCAATGACACATGAGTCTGAAGGTGTGTCGTGATTCCACCGCCGGGAGGCCAGCGGCATCTATCGGGTGATGTACGTCGCCAAGTTCGAGGAAGCCGTGTATGTCCTGCACTGCTTCCAGAAGAAGGCTCAGGCGATCCGCAGCAGGACAAGGGTATTGCCGAGGCGCGCTATCGCGCCGTGGCCAACGCGAGAAAGGCACGGAAATGAAGACCGACACCGAAATCTGCCATGTGACGAAGCTGGGAGCGAACCTCTTCCTGGAGCTTGGTTTCGCACCCGCCGAGGCCAAGCGCTTGCAGGCGGCCTCTCGCAAGCAGATCAACGACACCCAATTGCTGAAGCAGCAGTTGATGGACGAGCTGTCCACCTGGATTGCCGAGCATCACCTGAAGCAAGCCGAAGCGGCCGAAATCCTGATGGTTTCGCGTCCGCGCGTATCCGATGTAGTGAACAAGAAGACGGCCAAGTTCACCATCGACACGCTGGTGGAAATGCTTAGCCGCGTCGGCAAGCCGGTCAAGCTGGCCATCGGTTGACACGCTGAACGACTGACCACTTCCATCAATTCCCGCACCAGCGGCGGTAAGCGTCGATCCATTCCGCGCCCTCCGGCGGCGGGTCCGGCATCGGCAGATCGAGGATCGGTATTGCTTGAGTTGCTTTTCCGTGCACGCAAATGGCAACGATTTGGTCGCGCCAGGTGAGATCGATCTTGGCCACCGTCACTGCCTGCCCAAGCACCTGGGTCGTGAATGGCAGGGAGAGATTCTCTTCGATCATGGCGAAGAACCCGCCAGCCTGCTCCGACTCGTTGTAGGCATCCGTGGTCGCCTCCTCGATAAGTTTATCCAGGTATTCCGCGCTGAACTTCGTCGTCTTTTTCGTTTTCGCTTTTGTCATCGCGAAGACTTCTTCCAGAGACCCGCATTGGCGAGGCGCCGAACCAGGGCGCCGCGTTTTCCATGCCGGGCCATGAACTGAACCAATTGTCGGTCAAAGTCGGCTTGGGTCGCGCACAGCGCATAGGCATCGGATAGATCGACGAGCGCGCGCTTTACCTCGTCGTAGGCAGACGCGATGCCACGTTCGGCCAGTTCGTCGGCAGCCTGCCAGCACCGGTCGAAATCTGCTGCCAGCGTGCGCAGGTAGGTTTCCCGCTTGGCCTGCCGCTCGGCCTCGGCTTTTTTGCGCCGTACTGCTTCCTGCCTTTTTCTCGCTTCGGCAGCGGACGCTGCCAGTTTCCGAAGCTCTGCAACAGTGCGCCGCGCCCCCGGTTTTTCAATCGGCTGTTGTTCGCGCTGCCAGGCAAGGAAACGTAATTTCAGCTTGCGCTCGGCTTGCTGCGCGCTCCCGGTCAGGAGCAGTTTGAGCATCTCGGTTTTCTCCGCTGCGGGAAGCCCGGCGAGCCAGACATCCAGTTCCGCGTTGCGCTCGCTATCGGGTTTTGAACCTTGCTGGTCAGAGAGTCCGGCGGCTGCCAGCAAATCCTCATCGACTTCCAGAAATTCCGCCAGCGCTTGCTGGGCAGCGGTCAGTCGGGAAAGTCCAGGCGGCGGCTTGGGCTCGGTCACCTTTACGTCAACTTCGTCAGCGCTCACACCGGCCAGCCAGCCGAGATACAGCGGACGCATGTCGCCGCGCAGCAGCTCGTCGCGCAATGGAACCAGCCTGCCCATCCAGCCTCGCCCATCCTCTTCGGCAAAGCGGTCGTAGTTGTCGCTTTCGTTCAGATCCCATCCGAGCAACCAATGTGTCTTCGTCTGCTCAACCGAAAAACCGGTTTTGGTTTTAAAGGCCCGGAGGGTCCCGGCATCGAACACATTTTTCGGTACGCGCAGGTACAGAAGGCAAGTACACCAGTTAGCCACATAGACGTGAGCATCAAAATAGCGCCACATCCAGTCGGCGGGATCGCCCTTGAGATTGCCCCACTGGTAGTCATTGACGAAGCTGGTCGGCGTAATGCTGGCACGAGACGAGCGCGCGCGCAGTTCCGCCATCTGCTTCGGGGTCAGTGGCTCGTCGATGGCGACGAATTCGTAGTACTGGTATTCGCTCATCACGATTCACTTTCTGTGAAGGCTATGTGATCTGATCGATGGAATTCATGCGCCGATTCGATACCCCATGGCCTTGTATCCGTGTCGGCGCTTGTCCCACATCCGCGGCAGCGCCGGGTGGCCCGTGTCCACGAAATCGATGATCCGCACGTCGGTCTTGTTGGCATGCTCGCGGTGCAGCCGGCCAGCATACTGCTGCAAAGTACCCTTCCACGACACTGGCATCGCCGGCGGACGGTTTTCTTTGGCCAAATGGCGCCCGCCTGAGGTAAATGCGCAGAGTGGAGTCGCCCATTAGCCGGCTCCGGTCAACAAGATGGTGACCAAATTACGCAAGCGGGGCGTGCAGGACATCTTTATTGCCTGTGTCGATGGACTGAAGGGATCCTCGGAGGCAATTGAGGCCGTCTTCCCGCGCGGCTTTCCAGCTGTGCATTTTGCCAGCCGGTGCCAGACGCTGAATCACTCCCACTCAATCGTCGCCGGCGGTTTCCCGGAAATGTCGTAGACCACCCGGGATATGCCGGCGATTTCATTGATGATGCGGTTGGATACCCGCTCCAGGAATTCGTAAGGGAGATGTGCCCAGCGCGCGGTCATGAAGTCGATGGTCTCCACGGCGCGCAGGGCGATCACGGGTTCGTAGCGGCGCGCGTCGCCCACTACGCCGACGGATTTCACCGGCAGAAAAACGGCAAACGCCTGGCTGACTTTTTCATACAGTTCCGCGGCGCGCAGCTCCTCGATAAAGATCGCATCGGCGTCACGCAGCAGCACGGCATGGTCGTGTTTCACCTCGCCCAGGATCCGTACGCCGAGACCCGGGCCGGGAAAGGGATGCCGGTAGACCATGTCCCGGGGCAGACCGAGTTCCAGTCCGACGCGGCGGACTTCGTCCTTGAACAGCTCCCGCAGGGGCTCGATGAGCTGCAATTTCATGGTGTCCGGGAGGCCACCGACATTGTGGTGGGACTTGATCACATGGGCCTTGCCGGTACCGGCTGCGGCGGATTCGATGACGTCGGGATAAATCGTGCCCTGGGCCAGCCATTTGACCTGGGGCAGACGCGCGGCTTCGCGCTCGAACACATCGATGAAGGCCGCGCCGATGATCTTGCGCTTGGCCTCGGGGTCGGCAACACCGCGCAGGCGCTCCAGAAACAGTGCTTCCGCGTCGGCGCGGATCACTTTCACACCCATGTTGCGGGCGAAGGTATCCATGACCTGATCGCCCTCACCCTTGCGCAGCAGACCGTTGTCGACGAACACGCAGGTAAGCCGGGAGCCTATGGCGCGGTGCAGCAGCGCCGCCACCACCGAGGAGTCCACGCCGCCGGAAAGGCCGAGCAGCACCTCATCGCCGCCCACCAGCGCGTGCGCCCGGGCCACGGCATCGTCGGCGACGTTGGCCGGAGTCCAGAGCGCTTCGCAGCCGCAGATCGAGCGCACGAAGTGCTCGAAGATACGCCCGCCCTGCGCCGTGTGCGTCACTTCCGGATGAAACTGAAGGCCGAAAAAAGGCCGGTCGCGATGGTACATGCCGGCGATCAGACAGGACGGCGTGGACGCCATCACCTCGAAGCCCTCGGGCAGTGCCACGACCTGGTCGCCGTGGCTCATCCAGACATCGAGGAGGGCATCCCCGGTCGCCGGGTCCACATGATCCTTGATGTCGTGCAGCAGGGGGTCGGCGTTGCGCACCGCGACCTGGGCGTAGCCGAACTCGCGTTGCTCGGAGCTCTCCACGCGCCCGCCGAAATGCGCCGCCATGCCCTGCATCCCGTAACAGATGCCGAGTACCGGCACGCCCAGCTCGAACACCTCGGGCGGCACCCGGGGCGCCTGCGCGGCGGTGACCGACTCCGGCCCGCCGGACAGGATCACCCCGTGGGGGCGAAACGCACGCAGTTCCGCGGCCGGCAGATCAAAGGGGCGGATTTCGGAATAGACGCCGATCTCGCGCACCCGGCGCGCGATCAACTGGGTGTACTGGGAGCCAAAATCCAGAATCAGGATGCGGGCGGCGTGAAGGTCGGTGGTCATGACATCTCCCTCCGGCGCAGCCGGCAAAGTAGCGGTGGCAAGTGCGCGCGGGTCAGTTGCCGCCCACCGGATAATTGGGGGTTTCCTTGGTGATCCCCACGTCGTGGACGTGGCTTTCCTGCATGCCGGCGCCGGTGATGCGCACGAAGCGCGGCTTGTTGCGCAGCAGATCGATGTCGCGACAGCCGGTGTAGCCCATGGCCGAGCGCAGACCGCCCATCAGTTGATGAATGATGGTGGACACCGGGCCCTTGTAGGGCACCCGGCCCTCGATACCCTCGGGCACCAGCTTGTCGGTGCCGACGCGCGCATCCTGGAAATAGCGGTCGCTCGAACCCTGGGTCTGCGCCATGGCGCCGATGGAGCCCATGCCGCGATAGGCTTTGTAGGTGCGGCCCTGATACAGCTCGATCTCGCCCGGCGCTTCCTCGGTGCCGGCGAGCAGCGAGCCCACCATCACCACGTCGGCACCGGCGGCAATGGCTTTGGCGATATCGCCGGAAAACCGTACCCCCCCGTCGGCGATGACCGGGATTTCGAGGTGCTCAAGTGCCTTCACCACATTGGCGATGGCGCTGATCTGCGGCACACCGACGCCGGTGACAACGCGGGTGGTACAGATCGACCCCGGCCCGATGCCCACCTTGACGGCATCGGCGCCCGCTTCGACCAGCGCCAAGGCCGCTTCGCCGGTCGCGATATTGCCGCCGATCACCTGGACCGCCGGAAACCGGCGCTTGATCCAGTCGACACGGGCCAGCACGCCGCTGGAATGGCCGTGCGCGGTATCCACCACCAGCACATCGACACCCGCCGCCACCAGCGCCTCGACACGCTCATCGGTCTCGGGACCGGTACCGACCGAAGCACCGACCCGCAGACGGCCGAACTCATCCTTGCAGGAATCCGGATAGCGCTCGGCTTTATCGATGTCCTTGACGGTGACCAGACCGCGCAGTTCGAAACGCTCGTTCACCACCAGCACTTTCTCGATCCGGTGCGTGTGCAACAGACGTTTCACTTCTTCCGGACTGGCGCCTTCGCGTACCGTCACCAGGCGCTCGCGAGGCGTCATCACGGCGGAGACCGGCGCATCGGGGTTGGTTTCAAAGCGCACATCGCGCCGGGTCACGATCCCCACCAGATCGCCGCCGCGCAACACGGGCACACCGGAGATGTTGTGCTCCCGGGTGAGCGCCAGCAGATCGCGGATCGGTGTATCGGCTTCGATGGTGATCGGGTCCTTGACGACCCCGCTCTCGAACTTCTTCACGGCGCGTACTTCCGCTGCCTGCTGCTCGATGCTCATGTTCTTGTGGATGATGCCGATGCCGCCTTCCTGCGCCAGGGCGATCGCCAGGCGCGCCTCGGTGACGGTATCCATCGCGGCGGACACCAGCGGGATATTGAGCTTGATGGAGCGGGTGAGGCGGGTGTGCAGGCTGACGTCGCGCGGCATGACGTCGGAATAGCCCGGCAGCAGCAGGACGTCGTCGAAGGTGAGGGCTTCCTGATCGATTCTGAGCATGGCCTGTGCCGGTGGGCCGGTCCCGGAAGGCGCCCGATTATATCGACGCCCCGGCAGTCGGTAAACCGAAACCGCCGCGCCGAACGGACGGCGCGGCGGGCACGAAGGTTACAATGCCACCATGGCTGAGTTCCCGGACCCCATCGAATCCGCTCTTCCCGCCCGCGAGATACTGAGCGTCTCCGCACTCAACCGCCGCGCGCGCCAGTTGCTCGAAACCCATCTGCCGCTGCTCTGGGTGGAAGGCGAACTCACCAATTTCTCCTGCCCGGCATCCGGGCACTGGTATTTCACCCTCAAGGACGAGCACGCGCAGGTGCGGGCGGCAATGTTTCGCACCCGCAACCGGCTGCTCAACCTGCGTCCCGTATCCGGTCAGCAATTTCTCGTGCGCGGACGCATCGGCCTGTACGAACCGCGCGGCGACTACCAACTGATCGTCGATCACATGGAGCCGGCCGGCCAGGGTCTGCTGCAGCGCCGCTTCGACGAGCTCAAGGCGCGTCTGGCCGCGGAAGGATTGTTCGATATCGCGCGCAAGCGCGCCCTGCCGACGCTGCCGCGCTGTCTGGGCGTGGTGACATCGCCGACCGGCGCCGCCCTCCAGGATGTATTGCGCGTGCTGCGGCGGCGGTTTCCGGCGCTGCCGGTATTTATTTATCCGACGCCCGTGCAGGGCAGCGAAGCCGCGGCCGGTATCGCCGCCGCGCTCGACTTCGCCAACCGCCACGGCGCCTGCGATCTGCTGATCCTCACCCGCGGCGGCGGCTCGCTGGAGGATCTGTGGCCTTTCAACGAAGAGGCGGTGGCGCGCGCCGTGGCGGCAAGCACCATTCCCGTCGTCTGCGGCGTGGGGCACGAAACCGATGTGACCATCGCCGATTTCGCCGCCGATCTCCGCGCCCCGACGCCTTCGGCCGCCGCCGAACTGGCGAGCCCGGATCAGAACGAACTGCTGGCGGCGCTGGCCGGCTACCAGCGCCGGCTGGAGCGCAGCCTCGCGACGCAATTACAGCGGCTCGGCACGCACCTGGAAGCGCTGCGCCGCCGTCTGCGCCATCCCCGCGAGCGCCTCGAACGCCAGGCCCAGCATCTGGATCATCTGGAAATCCGCCTCGTCAGCGCCATCCGCGCGCGCCTCGCGACCGACACCGCCCGGCTGCACCGCCTGGATGTGCGGCGCGAGCGCCATGATCCGCGCCAGCGCCTGGTGCAGACCCGCATGCGACTTGCACAACTCGACGCCGGCCTGACGCAGCACATGCGGCAGCTGCTCGCTCGCGCCCGCGAGCATCTGGAAGCGCGCGCCGCCGTACTGCATGCCGTGAGCCCGCTCAACACCCTGGAACGCGGGTACGCCATCGTCCTCGACCGCGACGGGCGCAGCGTCGGCCAGGTGACCGCCACCCGGGTCGGCGCCGAGCTCGGCGTGCGCCTGCGCGACGGCCGCCTCGACTGCACCGTCACCGGGATCGACACCCAGGACACCCTTGCCATCGCCCGCGACTTCGCCAGCGACGCGCAATCGTCACAGAATTAACCGCCACAGGATTGATCGATGCCTTTGCACCCGATAGTGACCGCGACTCTGGTCGCGATTTCTTTTGCCGCCGCCCTCAACGCAACCCCGGCCGCCGCCAAGGTCGCCAACCCGGCCCCGGCGCACACCGCGGATGCGGAAACCTGGAATCTGGGCGATCTCTATCCCGACCTGGGCGCCTGGGAAGCGGCCTTTGGCAGCACCCGGCAGCAGCTCGCCGGGATCGGCGCCTGTCGAGGCCACCTGGCCGAAGGCGCTGCCGTACTCGCCGACTGCCTGAACCGCATCCACACCACCTATCGCGAATTGATGCGGCTGTTCAGCTACGTCTATCTGGATCGCGACACGGACCTGCGCGACGCGGCGGCGGGCGAACGCTTCTCCCGCGCCCAGACCCTCTACAGCCAGTACGGCGAGGCCCTGAGCTTCCTGGATCCGGAGTTGATCGCCATCGGCGCCACCACGCTGGAAACCTGGCTCGCCACCACGCCGGCGCTGGCGGACTACGATTTCCTGATCCGCAATACGCTGCGCAAAGGCGCCCATGTTCTGTCGCCGCGCGAGGAACAGATCCTGGCGGCGGCGGCCGATCCCCTGAGCGCGGTGTCCAACACCTACACCGTGCTCACCAACGCCGAGATCGCCTGGCCCACCATCACCCTGGCGGATGGAAAAGCCGTATCGCTGCGCGCCAGCGAGTACACCCGGTACCGCGCGGGCCCCAACCGCGCGGATCGCAAAGCCGTGTTCGACGCCTTTTTCGGCGCCTACGGCCAATACAGCGAAACCCTGGCGAGCACCCTGTCCGGGCAGATCAAGGCCAGCGCCTTCGTCGCCCGCATGCGCGGCTTCGATTCCAGCCTGGCCCAGGCGCTCGATGTGGATGCCATTCCGCCCGCGGTGTACGAAACCCTGGTGCGCGAAGTGAACGCCAACCTGGGCACCCTGCACCGCTATCTGCGCCTCCACGCCCGAGTGCTGGGCATCGCGGACCCGCATTATTACGATCTTTATCCGAGTCCGGTTCCCCAGCAGCGCACCTACCCGATTGCCGACGCCCGCGAAGCATTGCGCGCGGCCGTGACGCCGCTCGGCCCGGAGTACGGGCTACGCCTCACCGAGGCCCTGAACCACAACTGGATGCACGTCCGCCCGGCGGAGGGCAAGCGCAGCGGCGCCTACATGATGGGTTCCGCCTACGACGTCCACCCCTATCTGCTGCTCAACCACAACGACGATTTCGAATCCCTCACCACCTTCGCCCACGAGTGGGGCCATGCCATGCACTCCTTGCTGGCGAATACCACGCAGCCCTTTCCCAAGGCGGAATACCCCACCTTCATCGCCGAGATCGCCTCCATCGCCAACGAGGTGCTGCTCTACAACCATCTGAGCGCGACCGCCAAAACCCCGCGCGAGGAATTGTTTTATCTGTTCCAGGAACTCCAGGGCCTGCGCGGCACGTTTTTTCGCCAGGCGCAGTTCGCGGAATTCGAGCTCGCCACCCACCGCGAAATCGAACAGGGTGGCGCGCTGTCCGGCGAAAAACTGAACCGCATCTACGGCGACATCCTCAAACGCTATCTGGGCGAGGCCGAAGGCGTGATGAACGTCGACGCCGCCTACGCCGTCGAATGGGCTTATGTGCCGCATTTCTACACCGAGTTCTACGTCTATCAGTACGCGACTTCCCTCGCCGCCGCCTACGCGCTGATGGAAAAGGTGCGGAACGGCGGCGCGGCCGAACGCGAGGCGTATCTCTCGATTCTCAAAGCCGGCGGCTCCGAGCATCCGTATCCGCTGTTGCGGCGGGCCGGCATCGACATGGCGCAAGCGGAGGTCTACCGCGCGGTGATCCGGCGCTGCAACGCGCTCATGGACCGCATCGAGACGCTGCTCGCCGCGCATCCGGACATTCTCCCGGCGACCGCGGTCAGCGCGGACCGCAAGGATTAGCAGGCTCTGCCACTTCCTATACCAAAAACATCGCCGCCAGACCCAGGAAAATCAGAAACCCCATGGAGTCCGTGGTGGCGGTCAGCACGATGCTCGAACCCAGCACCGGGTCGCGACCAAACCGGTGCAGCACCGCCGGGGCGCACACCCCGATCAGCGCGGCCACCAGCATGTTCAACGTGAGCGCGGCGGCGATTACCAGTGCCAGTTCCAGGTTGTGGTAGAGCAGCAAAGTCGCGAGTCCCAGCACCAGGCCCCACAGCGCGCCGTTCAGGGCCGCGATCGACAGCTCGCGCATCAACAGGCGCCGTAACTGGGCAGCGCCCAACTGATCGAGCGCCAGGCCCCGGATCACCAGCGCCGCGGACTGGTTACCGCAATTGCCGCCGATGCTGGCGACGATGGGCATCAGGGCCGCCAGCGCTACCAGCGCCGCTATGATCGGCGCGAAGGCATCGATCACGCGCGAGGCCACAAAGGCGGTGCACAGGTTGATGGCCAGCCACGGCCAGCGGCGCCGCACCGCGCCGCGCAGGGGCGCGAACAGGTCTTCGTCCGCCTCCGACAGACCCACCTGGCGCAGGCTCTCGGTCTGCGCCCGGGCGTTGATTTCGTCCACCACCGCGTCCACCGTGATGCGGCCCACGACCTGCTCCTGCAGATTGACCACCGGCGCCGATACCAGATCGTACTTTTCGAACGCCGACACCGCCTCGCGCATCAGGTCGTCGGTGTAGAAATAAATCGGGTCGCGCGACATCTCGTCGGCCACGCTGGCCTCGGGATCACCGAACAGCAACCGCTGGAGGCGCAGATAGCCCCGCAGCCGATTGGCGCGATCCACCACCAACAGTTCGTTGGTGTGGGGCGGCAGGCTCTTGCTGCGTCGCAACAGCCGGTGCACCGCTTCCAGCGCGGCGTCCTCGCGGACGGCGATGAAATCCAGATCCATGGCGGCGCCGACCGATCCCGGCGGGAACGACAGCACCGAACGCACCTCGACCTGCTCGGGTTCGTCGAGCCGGGCGAGCACCGCCTGACGCGCCGCGTCCGGCAAACTGCTCACCAGATCGGCGATATCGTCGGACGCCAGCGGGCGCAGCACGTCCGCCACCGCCTCCGACGGCATCGCCAGCACCAGGGCGCGACGCACCGCGGTGGATGCCTCCAGCAACACCGCACCGCGCTGCTGGGGAGCGACCAGCGACCAGGCGAGATCGCGCGCCGCGGGCGCCAGACTTTCCAGCACGAAGGCGATGTCGGCCGGGTGAAAGCCGGCGAGCCGCTGCGCCAGGGCCGTCTGTTGCTGGCGCGCCACCAACTGGGCCACCACATCCCGGTTGCGATTTTCCGCGCGATCCACCAGCGCCCGTTCCACCGCCTGCCGCGACAGCAGTTCGATGACCTGGGCGCGGGCCTGCTCCAGATGGCGGTGATGATGGCTGCGTGGGTTGTTCATGTTCGATGCGCTCCGTGGCACGCCCGGCGAGACTGGCGAGAAGTCCGCCTTCGATGCGAGCGGCCCCAGGCATCCCGGGCCGCTCGCGGCAGCTCCCTTGCGAGCCCCATGACTTTACCCGACTTCCGCTTACGGCCAGAAGCAGGCGCCGGATTCCGGTAGCGCAGGACTGGTGTGGCGGTTCAGCTTGCACCCGTCCTGGATCATGCTGCCGTTCGCTCTGGCGTTTGCCTTTGCCGTGACCGTCACGGCCCGCACCTTCAATTTTGAAAACGAGCCGGCTCAACCCGAAACGGAAAAATCCAAGAAAATAAAGCGGGCTACCTATTTTTGCGCCAACTACCCTGACGCGGCGGGCATACCGATGCATGCAACAGTGCGCGACCAGACTCCTTTGTTTCTTCAGCTTTATCACGCAGCGTCCGGCGGAATGATGGGTTGGGCGGCATCTGGTTACCTACCGGGTTGCCATTCTTGATAGAACGAAACGTCCTCATCATCCTGCAACCACGGAACGTCATGTGAATACCAGATGTGCATAGTAGGTTTTATGCCAGGGTCGTCATCGAGCGTTGCCACGCGCACAATGACGTGTGGCTGTGCGAAGCGCTCGGCCACGAGGTGAGAGCCACAAACAGAACAGAAATGCCTGAGCTTTCCCGGTGACGACTCAAAGGCCGCCAATTTCTCTTTACCTTTAACCCAGCGGAAATGCTCCCGCATAACACCCGCATTCGAAGCAAAAGCGGCTGCATGAGCTTTGCGGCAAGTGCGGCAATGGCAGTGACTGATTGGCATGTCCAATTGATCAACCTCGTACTCAATGGCACCACACAAACAACTGCCCTTCATATTTTCACCTTACGGAAAACCACACTGTGTGATGACGCCCAACGAATGAAAGGGACTTCCCCGTCCCTAGGCGGCGGAAGCCGCGGTCGGCAACAAGTGCCATGATGAAGATTCCGAACCTCATCAACACCACGAAAGGGGAAGTCCATGAGCATTATCACCGTAGGGATCGATCTCGCCAAGAATGTGTTTGCCGTGCACGGCGTTGATGAAAACGGCAAAGCCGTACTGATCAAGCCCAAGATAACACGCGAGCAACTGCTGCCGTTGATCGTCCAGTTACCGCCGTGCCTGATTGGCATGGAAGCCTGCTCCGGCGCGCACCACTGGGCGCGGCTGTTTCGCCAGCACGGCCACACCGTCAAGCTGATGGCGCCCAAGTTCGTCACCCCGTACCGCATGAGCGGCAAACGCGGCAAGAACGACGCGGCGGACGCGGCGGCGATCTGCGAAGCGGTGACCCGGCCGAACATGCGCTTCGTCCCGGTCAAAGAAGAACACCAGCAGATCATCCTGTGCCTGCATCGCACGCGGCAGGGTTTCGTCGCGGAGCGCACGGCGGTCTATAACCGGGTGCGCGGCCTCATCGCCGAATTCGGGATTGTTCTGCCGCAGAAGATCGCCTGCCTGCGCCGGGAGATCGGCGCGCATCGGGAAAACCTGCCGGGATACGTCGATCCGTGCATCGGCGACCTGCTGGCCCATGCCGATCAGCTCGATGCACGGATCGACGCCTACGACCGTCGCATCGCCCAGGCGGCACGCGACGATGCACGCAGTAAGCGCCTGATGGAACGTCCCGGCATTGGCCCGATCAGCGCCAGCGCACTGCTGGCCAGCATCGGCGGCGGCCACGACTTCAGGAACGGTCGCCAGGTGGCGGCCTGGATCGGGCTGACGCCGGGGCAATACAGCAGCGGCGGGAAAGCCCGCTTGGGCCGGATCACCAAGGCCGGCGACCCCTACTTGCGCAGTCTCCTGGTCATGGGTGCCCGAGCCGTGCTGGCCGGACTGGGCGACAAACAGGATGGCTTCAGTCGCTGGGCGCGCAATCTGCAGGAACGGCGCGGCTACTGGCGTGCGGTAGTCGCCATCGCCGCCAAGAATGCGCGGCTGGCCTGGGCGGTGTTGAAATACGGCGAGGATTTCCGTCTGCAGCCGAGCGTTGCCTGACGCTTCGAAAAAGCGTCAGCAGGAAAAGGATAGTGAAGAGAAAGAACGGGCCGCTGGACGGCGGCCAATAATCACCGATGCACTGCCAGCGTTGATGTGAAGCGGGTTGGACCCGCGCCGGGAGCGCCTGATTAGCTCAAGGGCAAGAAACCATTCCCGACTAACGATTGAGGCCCCGGCGCGCGTCTTTCATCAGGGTCCGGGCACTCTGCCCAACATGACCGGTTGTAGTTTCGCAGTCCGCCATCTTCTCGTACAGCACCGGCAGGCAAAACATGAACCACCTGGAAAACGGAACATGAAAATCTAAAATCAAAACACTTGCCTACATGGGGAAGCCCTTGTAGTTTGAGCTCAGGCTGCGGCCCGTCAGGGACGTTGGCCTGCGGCGAAGTGTTATGCGCCTCTCGGATGTTACACACGACGTACCGCCAGAAACACGCCGACCGCCATCAGAATGAGACCGATTGACCTTTGCAAAGTAACGACACGTATTGGTGCACCCAACAAGCCGAACTGATCTATGGCCGCCATGGATATGAGTTGGCCCAGAAGTACAAAAGCCACGGCATTTCCGACGCCGAACTGCGGAGCAACCCAAGTGATGCTGAGGACGTAAAAAGCCACGAACACACCGCCCAAGTAGTAGTAGAACGGCAGCGGTGTTTTTGGGAATGGCTTCAGGCCACCCTCCACTGCAAACAGGAAAGCAACGGAGATAGACAACGCTACAAGAAACAACACCGAGGCAGCGAACGCTGTACTTCCGTACTTCGACCCCAATGTTCCGCTTAGCGCCGCCATAACTGGGATACCAACTCCGGTTGCAAGCATGAGACATGAGAAGAAAAGTTGGTTTTTCATGGGCTAAGGCTGCTCAGTTTAGGAAGGCGCTTACTCATAAGTCAGAAATATAGGCTACAGAAGGATGTCTGAAGAACGAGCGGACCAGCGCCAACTACCCTGACGTGGCGGGCAGACCGACGCTTGCAACAATACGAGACCCTTTGTCTGTTTGTCTGCAAATTCGATGGTAGACCCTTTGTCTGTTTGTCTGACCCCTTTGTCTCGGACCCCTTTGTCTCGTGCGAGACCAGACCCTTATTGTCTCGCGCGCGTACTTCATCCGCGAAGCGCGGACCGTCGGCTGGAACTACTTGTTAAGCCCCGACTTCTCGGGGCGCACATAGCTCGCATCAACAATTGCAATTGTGTATTTGTCATAGACCAGCGGCACTCTCGTGTCGCGGCATCCAGAGCATGAGACTTTGAAATTGCGTGTTTGCCCTGGAGCAAGTGAGCCGTCGAGATAGCTCGAGCACTTATCGACAAACGCACCATCCTTTCCGAACATCTCTGCGAGTAGCTCAACCCTCTCCCACGTGTCTTTCCCGTTGTTCGCGAGCGACCCAATAAATGCGTCATTGGCCGTCGGGTTCTGAGGCCTATGCTCGGTTATCGAAAGACCAGCATTGGGCGTGTATTCCTTGAACATGCCCATCATGTCTCGGTTCTTGTTCTCAAACTCCTTCATCTGCCACATGGTGTAGCCGTACATGGCGCCACCAAGCGCCACGCCGAAACCGATACCAACGAGCAAGCCGTGTGCGATCTTCGCGAGCACTGCCTTAAGCATAATGATCCGCCTCCCTGTTGTTTTGTTGGGGTCTAACATTGAGTATCTGGAAATCTTCCGTGTTTAACCACGGAAGATTTCCGCATGCCCCGCAGCCTCCCAGGTCGACTCATTCTCCGGCGCGAAAACGAAGGCATCTACGGCAGGCAAGCCCTGTTCAGCCGACGGGTTGCAGCATAACCCGGTTCCCGGGAGATGATCTCCGCACCCGCTTACCACTAAGCCATTTCTTGCCACTCCTTGCGCCGGCGGCGCATCGCGCGCTCGGCGTGTGCCGATCGGCGGCAATGGTGGTGCCGCAACGACCCTACTCAATGCCGCCCGCCGCGGCTGCCCGCGGGCAATCGCCCGGTTCCGGTACGGTTGTGGTGGTCAGAATTTCCGCTCGCGTGGCGGCCAGTTGCTCGCGAGTGGCTGACGGCGTTTGCGCCAGCCCCACATCGAGGATCTCCAGCGCCGCCGACCGGCATCCACGCTCGCCCAGCAGTTGGGCGAGATTGTTGCGGGCCACGATGTGTGTCGGATCGCGTGCCAGCAGATCCCGGAATACCGCCTCTGCCGCCCGCGCATCGCCGGCGCCATAGTGGGCATTGCCGAGCCCCACCAGCGCCCAGGGGTCGTCGGGCCAGCGCGCGAGCGCCGCCGTGAAGGCCTGCCGCAGCGCCTGCGGTGGCGCCACGCCCTCCATGTCGGTGACCGCGCGCAGGTAGCGCTCGCGGTCGGCAGCGGGGGGCAACTCGCCCGGGGGGAGCACCAGCAGGCCCCAGTTGCCGGCGAGCTTCCAGGTATCCATAAAGCGCCGGGCAGAGGTCACCTCGCGCTTGGTGGTGCCCGAGCGCAGGATGAATTCATCGCGCCGGGCGTCGAAGCCGATCACCACGGCGAAGTGCCACAGCGGCCAGTGCGCGATGCCGAGATTCTGTAATACGAGGACCGGATGGCCGGCACGCAGGGTATCGAGCAGACCCGTCAGATCGGGATTGACCGGATAGGGCACCCGGCCGTAGCGGCGCGCCGCGGCCACCAGCTCGACCTGCAGGCTGCCTTTCTTTTCCGGCAGGTAGACCGCGCTGACGAGGTGCTCCGGGTCGACAACGACCCCGGCCGGTCCAAGCACCGTCGCCAGCGCGGCGGGGCCGCACTGGTAGGCACTCTGGGGATAAAAGGGCACCTGGGCAAGCTCGATCCGGGCGTCGCCGCCAGCGGTCGGACCCAGCACGGGAGTCCGGCCGCAGGCCGCGAGCAGCAACACCACCGCGAGGCCCGCGGCCCGAGCCAGGGTCATCAAAAAACCAGCGATCAGAGCCCCTTGAAGACGTTGATCACACCGACGATCTCGAGGACCACCAGAACCACAAACACGAGGCCAATCACGGCGAGGGCGCTGCCGCCGGCGGGCAACCGGTCGATATTGTCGGCAACGCGCTGCAACTCGCTGTCGCTTAACGCCTGCACGCGCGCCCGCGCATCGGCCGGGTCCACGCCTTGCTGTTCCAGCAGACCGCGCACCGAGTCCTGCGCCAGGAAGTGATCGACGCGGTCAAGCTGTTCGGCACGGGTGCCGGTTGCCGCCTGGGCGGTGCCCATCATGGCGGCCGCGGCCGGCTGGGTGGCGGTGCTGCATATCAGGCTCAACACCAAAGCCAGCGTCAACAGGTGTCGGGATGGGTTGCTTGAAGTCATCGGCGTTATCCTCGGATAGTGGCGCGGGCGGAACCGTCCGCAGCCGCGAGTGTAGCCAGAACCTCGGCCGCACTCAAAACCCGGACATCGGTTTCGTGCGCCGGACCACTGAAGCCGGTTTGACCCTGCCCGGGGTGCCGTGTACAAAGCATCGCCTAACCCATTCAATTCGTCTCACAGGATTCATCATGAGCGCAGGTAAACGACTTCCGGGCACGCCGGACCCCATGCACCGCTGGCCCGGCGTCGGCGGAACCATGATCGCGGGCGATTCCTGGGGCGACCCGGCCGGCCCGCTGGTGCTGCTCCAGCACGGTGGCGGCCAGACCCGCCACGCCTGGAAAGGCGCCGGCGAAGCCCTGGGTGAAGCCGGTTATCACGCCGTCGCCTTCGATGCCCGCGGCCACGGCGATTCGGACTGGTCCGCGGACGGCGTCTATGGCCAGGACATCATGGTGGAAGATCTGCGCTGCGTCATCGCGGCCCTGGGCGGGAAGCGCCCGGTGCTGGTGGGTGCTTCCATGGGCGGCGGCACCAGCCTGGTGGCGCTCGGCGAGGACCGTGTCGATGCCACCGCCCTGGTGCTGGTCGATATCGCGCCGAAGATCGAACCCGAGGGCGTGCAAAAAATCACCAGCTTCATGTCCTACAAGCCCGAGGGCTTCGACTCCCTGGAAGAGGTCGCCGAAACCATCGGCAACTACCAGCCCCACCGTTCGCCGCCCAAGGATCTGCAGGGACTGGCAAAGAACCTGCGGCTGGCGGAAAACGGCAAGTACCGCTGGCACTGGGATCCGCGCTTCATGCAGGCGCGCCGTGACATGGAGGCGCGCACGCGGCGGCTGGAAGAGTGCGCCCGCGCACTCAAGCTGCCCGCACTGCTGGTCCGGGGTGGGCTGTCGGACGTACTGAGCGAAGAAGGCGCAAAGTCGTTTCTGGAAATGTGTCCCCACGCCGAATACGTCAACATCACCGGCGCGGGCCATATGGTGGCGGGCGATCGCAATGACGTCTTCGCCAACGCGGTCACGGACTTCCTGTTCCGCACCGTGCCGGTCAAGGGCGCGCCGGTACAGGCACCCCACGAACCCCATCCCCATCATGTGGGCCCTCCGGGCGATGTGACCGACATCCCCTGAGGACGCCCCGAATAACCGTCTGGCCGTCGTTCCCGCGGCGCCTGCCCCAGCGAAGGCGGGGGCAGGCATCCAGGGCACTTTGATATCCCTGGGTTCCCGCCTGCGCGGGAACGACGGTTTACTTCTTCGGTTCCCGGTGCCCGCAGCCCCTGGGTTCCCGCCCCCGGCCCCGCCTCCGCGGGCACCGCGCGGGCATGACGGTTATTCAACATGACGTTCAAGGATAGCCCCGCCGGACGGTGCTGACCTTATCCCCCATGAGTCCGGGCGCGGCCGCCCGTTTCGGCGTCAATTCCGGGGTCGGTTCGGGCTAGAATGGTTCCCCGCCCAACCGCTCCCGAGACCGCCCCATGACCGCCAGGGCCCACGCCGCCTTCACCCATGTCCGCAGTCATCCGGTGCCCGCACTCAAGCTCGACGTGCAGGAATACCGCCACCTCCGCACCGGCGCCGAACACATCCACATCCACAGCGACAACCCGGAAAACGTGTTTCTGGTGGCACTGCGCACCGTGCCCCACGACTCCACCGGCGTGGCCCACATCCTGGAACACACGGCGCTGTGCGGCAGCGAAAAATACCCGGTGCGCGATCCGTTTTTCATGATGATCCGGCGCTCCCTCAACACCTTCATGAACGCCTTCACCAGCTCGGACTGGACCGCCTACCCCTTCGCCAGCCAGAACCGCAAGGACTTCAACAATCTGCTGGATGTCTATCTGGATGCGGTGTTCTTCGCGCGCCTGGACGCGCTGGACTTCGCCCAGGAAGGTCACCGGCTGGAATTCGCCGAAGGCGAGAATCCCGCTTCGGAGCTGGTCTACAAGGGTGTCGTGTACAACGAGATGAAGGGCGCCATGAGTTCGGTCAATTCGACCCTCTGGCATACGCTGAGCAAATACCTCTACCCCACCACCACCTACCACCACAACAGCGGCGGCGACCCCGAGTGCATCCTCGACCTCACCCATGAGCAGTTGCTCGACTTTTACCGTACGCACTACCACCCCAGCAACGCGATCTTCATGACCTTCGGCGACATCCCGGCCCACGAGCACCAGCGCAAGTTCGAGGACCAGGTGCTCACCCGCTTCGAGCCCCTCGCCGAAGTCATCGCGGTGCCACGGGAAAAACGCTATCTCGCGCCGGTGCGCGTGGAGGAAGCCTATGCGCTGGACGAACCCGACACCGCCGCGAAAACCCATGTCGTGCTGGGCTGGCTGCTCGGCCAGACCACGGACCTGATGGCCAACATGGAAGCGCATCTGCTCAATTCCGTGCTGCTCGACAACAGCGCCTCGCCGCTGTTGCAGGCGCTGGAAACCAGCGACCTCGGCACCGCGCCCTCGCCCCTGTGCGGCCTCGACGACTCGCACCTGGAACTGCTGTTCGTGTGCGGTCTGGAAGGTTCCGAGCCCGAGCACGCCGCCGCCGTCGAGGAACTCGTCCTCGCCACCCTGCAAACGGTTGCCGAGCAGGGCGTGCCCGCTGATCAGGTCGAGGCCGCGCTGCACCAGCTCGAACTCAAGCAGCGCGAGATCGGCGGCGACGGCTACCCTTACGGTTTGCAGTTGATCCTCACCTCCCTCGCCAGCGCCACCCACCGCGGCGATCCCGCCGCCCTGCTCGATCTGGACCCGGTGCTGGCCGAGTTGCGCACCCGCATCAAGGATCCCGACTACATCAAGCGTCTGGCGCAGACGCTGTTGCGCGACAACCTGCACCGGGTGCGCCTGACGCTGCGCCCCGATACCGAAATCTCGGCGCGCCGCGAAGCCGTCGAGAAGCAGCAGCTCGCGGCGATCCGGGCGAGTCTCGATGCCACCCAGGAACAGGCGCTGGTGGAACGGGCGCGCGCGCTCGCGGCGCGCCAGGCCCGCGGCGACGACGAAAGCATCCTGCCCAAGGTGGAACTGGCCGACGTGCCGTCGGAGATGGCCTATGTGCCGGCGACCCATCGCATCGCCACGCCCCTGCCGCTCACCAGCTACGGCGCCGGCACCAACGGCCTGGTCTACCAGCAACTGATCCTGGAACTGCCCCAGCTCGATGAAGCGCAGACCGACCTGCTGCCGATCTACGCCAGTTGCATTCCGGAGCTCGGCGTCGGCGCGCGCGACTATCTCGCCACCCAGCGCTGGCAGGCGGCGGTGAGCGGCGGCGTCAACGCCTTCGCCAGCGTGCGCGGGCTGCCCGACGATGCCCAGGCGCTGCGCGGCCATCTGGTGCTGTCCACCAAGGGCCTCGCCGTCAACCAGGAGGAGCTGACCCGCCTGCTGGACACCACCCTGAACCAGGTGCGCTGCGACGAACTGCCGCGCATCCGCGACCTGATCGCCCAGATGCGCGCACGCATGGAAGCCAGCGTCACCGGCAATGGCCACGGCCTTGCGATGGCGGCGGCCGCGGCGCGGTTCAGCAACGGCGCGCTGCTCAATCACCGCTGGGGCGGGCTCGACGGCATCCGCGCCATCAAGGCCCTCGACGCCGCCCTGAACGATCCGGAACAACTGGCGGACCTGGGGCGGCAACTGGCGGAGCTGCACGCCCTGGTGCGGGCCGCGCCGCGGCAGTGCCTGCTGGTCGCCGAGCCCGAGCATCTGGGCGAATTCGAGGCGCGCTTTCTGGCGCACCTCGCGCCCGCGCCCGGCACCGCGCACACCGGGTTCAGCCGCCCGGCGCTGTGCGAACCCAGCAACCAGCTCTGGACCACCAGCACCCAGGTCAACTTCTGCGCCCGCGCCTACCCCACGGTGCCCATGGAGCATCCCGATGCCGCGCCCCTCAGCGTGCTCGGCGGCTTCCTGCGCAACGGTTTTCTGCACACCGCGATCCGCGAAAAAGGCGGCGCCTACGGCGGCGGCGCGAGCCAGGACAGCACCATCGCGGCGTTCCGCTTCTACTCCTACCGCGATCCCCGCCTCGCCGACACGCTTGCCGACTTCGACCGCGCGCTCGACTGGCTCGGCAGCGAACGTCACGAGCCGCAGCGGGTCGAGGAAGCCATCCTGGGCGTGATCGGCGGCCTCGACAAACCCGGCTCGCCGGCGGGCGAGGCCAAGCAGACCTTTCACGCCGAGCTTCACGGTCGCGATCGGGCCTGCCGCGAGCGCTTCCGCAACCGGGTATTGCAGGTCGGACTCGGTGACTTGCAGCGGGTCGCGACGACGTATCTGCGGCCCGAGCGCGCCAGCACCGCGGTGATCACGGCGCCGGATCGCGCCGGGCAACTCGCGGCGCTCAACCTCAGCCTGATGGCGCTCTGAGCCCTGCGTCCGCCGTGAGCGAACGCGACCAGCTCTTCGCCCGGCCGCTCGCCGAGATCGCGGGGTTCCGCTTCGACCACCTGGTCGTCGCGGTCTTCCCGGACATGATCCGGCGCTCGGTGCCGGGCTACGAAACCATGGTCGCCATGACCGGGACCATCGCCGAGCGCTACGCCCTGCCCGGCACCCGGTGTTACGACCTGGGCTGTTCCCTGGGCGCCTCGACACTGGCCCTGCGGCGGGGCATCGGCGCGCGCGACTGCGCGATCATCGCCGCCGACAACGCACCCGCCATGATCGAGCGCTGCCGGGCGGTGATCGCCGCCGACGACGCGCCCGCGCCCGTCGAGCTGCGCCTGGGCGATGTGCGCGACATCCGCTTCGCGAACGCCTCGGTGGTGGTGCTGAACTTCACCCTGCAATTCATCCCTCCGGCGGATCGCGGCCCCCTCATCGCCGCCATCGGCGCGGGGCTGGTGCCCGGCGGCGTGCTGGTGCTGTCCGAAAAAATCGCTTTCGCCGACCCGGGGCTCGACGCGCTGATGACGGATCTCCACCACGCCTTCAAGCGCGCCAACGGCTACAGCGAGCTCGAAGTCAGCCAGAAGCGCACCGCGCTGGAAAACGTGCTGGTGCCCGAGACCCTCGATACCCATCGCGCGCGACTGCGGGACGCGGGTTTCGGGACGGTCGATGTCTGGTTCCAGTGTTTCAATTTCGCCTCCCTGCTCGCGTTCCGATGAAGGACGCCTACGGACCGCTGCTCGACGCCCTCGCCAGAACCCCGCTGCGGAACTGGGCGCACGACCTGCCGGCCCGCATCGCGCGCGGCCTGAGCGCGGAGCGCTGGGGCGACCTGCCGCGCTGGCAGGCAGCGCTCGCACGCCTGCCGGCACTCACTCCGGACACGGTGGATTTTCGCGACGGGGTGCGGATCGGCAGCGCCGCTGACGCCAGCGACGCCGAGCGCGACCGCCTGCGCGCGGTGCTCATGGAACTGCATCCCTGGCGCAAGGGGCCCTACCAACTCTTCGGTCTCGACCTCGACACCGAATGGCGCTCGGACTGGAAATGGCAGCGCGTGCTGCCTCATCTCGACGACCTCGCGGGGCGCCTGGTGCTGGATGTGGGCTGCGGCAACGGCTACCACTGCTGGCGCATGCATGGCGCGGGCGCGGCGCGGGTGATCGGCATCGATCCCTCGGCGCGCTTCGTCGCGCAATTTCACGCCATCAAAGGCTACGCGGGGCAGATGCCGGTGGATGTGCTGCCGCTCGGCGTCGAGGCGCTGCCGGCGGAGCTGGCGGCGTTCGACACGGTGTTTTCCATGGGCGTCCTCTACCACCGCCGCTCACCCTTCGATCACCTGCGCGAACTGCGCGAACTGCTGCGCCCGGGGGGGCAACTGGTGCTGGAAACCCTGGTGATCACCGGCGGCCCGGGGCAGGTGCTGGTGCCCGAAGGTCGCTACGCCAAGATGGCCAATGTCTGGTTCATCCCGACGCCGGACACCCTGATCGCCTGGCTGCGCAAGATCGGCTTTCGCGCACCGGCCGTGGTCGATGTCACTCCCACCACGACGGCGGAACAGCGCGCCACCGAGTGGATGCACTTCGAGTCGCTCGCGGATTTTCTCGACCCCGAAAACCCCCACCTGACGCGGGAAGGCCACCCGGCGCCACTGCGCGCGATCCTGACCGCCACCGCCTGAAGACCGGCGCGCGCCGGTCTTGCCGCAATCCTGCCGCCTTGAACCCTCGGGTAATCGGCAGTAAGGTGGCGCGCCGCGCAATACCGGCATCCGATAACAACGCTGCTGAAGGGGGAAATAACTCCATGTTTTTTGCCGACCGCTTCGAACAACTGCAACAAACCCAGAGCGAGCACACCGCGATCGTGTTTGCGGGGGAAAAGATCACCTTTGGCGAACTGACCACGCGCGCCTGGCAGGTTGGCAACGGCCTGCTGGAACTGGGTGTGCCGCGCCAGCAGCGCGTCGCGCACCTGGCAAAAAATTCGCCGGAATTCTTCGAGATATTTTTTGGCGCCGCCGCGTCCGGCCATGCCACCGCCGGCCTCAACTGGCGTCTGGCCGGCCCCGAGATCGAGCAGTTGCTGAACTACACCGGCAACCAGGTACTGTTCGTGGGCAAGGATTTCTACGCCACCGTGGAGGCCATCGAAGCGAACCTCAAGTCGGTCGAGCACATCATCGCCCTCGACGGCGGCCACGACCGCTGGCTCGATTACCAAACCTGGCGCGACCACCAGTCGGACCAGCGGCCCCAGGTGACACTGCGCGGCGACGACGACATCCTGCTGCTCTACACCAGCGGCACCACGGGCCTGCCCAAGGGCGTGCAGCTCACCAACCAGGGCTACGCGAATGCTTTCCAGGCCGCCGTCGAAACCGACATCCTGGCCGTCGATAACACCGCCGTGTTCATCAATGTGATGCCGCTGTTCCATGTGGGCGGCATCAACCTCACGGTATTGCCGCTGCTGCGGGGTGCCTCGCTGCACCTGTTCCCCGAATTCGAACCCACCCGGGTGCTCGACACCCTGGAGCGGGAGAAGATCACCAACGCGCTGTTCGTGCCGGCCATGATCCAGATGCTCTTGCAGGAGCCGCGGGTGCGCGAACGCGACTACAGCCAGCTTCGCTACATGTACTACGGCGCCTCGCCGATTTCCGAATCCGTGCTCACCGAAGCGGTCGCCGTCTTCGGCTGCCAGTTCATGCAACTCTACGGTGCCACCGAAAACTACGGTCTCATCAGCAAGCTGCCGCCGGCGGAACACGCCCCCGAGCGCAACCGGCTGCGCTCCTGCGGCAAGCCGGTGGTGGGCGCGCGGGTGAAGATCGTCGATGGCGCGGGCAACGAAGTCCCCACCGGCGAAGTCGGCGAAATCCTGCTCCAGTGCGACTGGATCATGAAGTCCTACTGGCAGAAGCCGGACGCCACCGCCGAAACCGTGGTGGATGGCTGGTACCACACCGGCGACGCCGCCAGCCTGGATGCCGAGGGTTATCTCTACATCAAGGACCGCGTCAAGGACATGATCATCACCGGCGGCGAGAACGTCTATCCGGCCGAGGTGGAAAACGCCCTCCACAGCCATCCCGAGGTCGCTGACGTGGCGGTGATCGGCGTGCCCGACCCCAAGTGGGGCGAAGCCATCAAGGCCGTGGTGGTGACCACGCCGGGCGCGCGGGTGAACGAGGCCGATATCATCGCCTACGCCCGCACCCGGATCGCGGGGTTCAAGGTCCCCAAATCCATCGACTTCATCGCCGCGCTGCCGCGCAATCCGTCCGGCAAGATCCTGCGCCGCGAACTGCGCGCGCCCTACTGGGAAGGACGCGAGCGCCAGGTCAGCTGACTTCGGTCCGGAAGGCGCCGCCGGGCGTCTTCCGGGCACGCTTTGCCGGCGCTTTTTCTTGACCCTTCCCGGGCGCTTGCCTATAGTAGCCGCCCTCGCACCCGTAGCTCAGTTGGATAGAGTACCTGGCTACGAACCAGGTGGTCGGGAGTTCGAATCTCTCCGGGTGCGCCAAATTTTCCTCTCCGTTCATCGCCCGCGGTTCGTCAGCACCAGCGCCTTGCGGCAGCCGGTACAGAGACAGCGCATCGCGCGGCTGCTACCCCCACTTCGATCTGAACCGGAAATGACCTGAGCCGGGACAAGATTTACTCCCGCCGCCAGCGGGTTTCCCTGCCGGAATCTTCCAGCACGATGCCCGCTGCCTTGAGTTGATCGCGGATGGCGTCGGCGCGGGCGAAATCGCGGTTGGCGCGCGCCTGGTTGCGTTCGGCGATCAACTGATCGATAACGTTGTTGGTTAAGCCACTTTCGAAACCAACCAGGGCAGAACCTTCCGCCTTCAGCCCTCCCTGACCAACGTGAGTTTTGAAGTAATCCTCAGGATCCTGCTGGAGAATGCCCAGAGTCGCACCAATCCCCACCAGCACGCGCACTAGCTCCGACCAATCCTCGCCGGCACGCTCGCGCTGATTGATGGCGCCGGAAAGCTCCTGCATCACAGCAATCGCTTCGCGGGTATTGAAGTCGTCATCCATCGCATCGACAAAGCGCTGATAGGACGCATTGCCCTGCATTTCTTCCGTGGAAAAAGGCGCGCTGGCGGCCGGCGCCTTGCGGCCGATCTTTTCCCGGATCGCAAAATACAGCCCGTCCAGCCCGGCCTTGGCTTCGCGTAGATTATCTTCGGAATAATTGATGGGACTCCGGTAGTGGCTCGACAGCAGGAAAAAGCGCACCACTTCGGGATTGTATTTTTCGAGCACTTCACGAATCGTGAAAAAATTTCCGAGCGACTTCGACATTTTCTCGTCGTCCACCCGCACCGGACCCGCGTGCATCCAGCAGTGCACATAGGGCTTGCCGGTGGCGGCTTCGCTCTGGGCGATCTCGTTTTCGTGATGGGGAAAAGGCAGATCGGGGCCGCCACCGTGGATGTCGAAGGTCTCGCCCAGATGACAGGTGGACATGGCCGAGCATTCGATATGCCAGCCCGGCCGGCCCCAGCCCCAGGGCGAAGGCCAGCCCACGGTGCCCAGGGCCGCCGACTTCCAGAGCGCGAAGTCGCGGGGGTCTTCCTTGGCTTCGTCCGGATCGACGCGCGCGCCGGCGAGCAGTTCGTCGGGATTCTTGCCGCTCAATTTGCCGTAGTCGGGAAAGCGCCGCACCCGGTAATAGACATCGCCGTTGTCCGCCGCATAGGCGTAGTGGCCATCCACCAGCGTCCCGATCATGGCGAGGATGTCGTCGATGTGGCCGGTGGCGCGGGGCTCGATGTCGGGCGGCAACACACCGAGCGCGCGCTCGTCGGCGTGCATGGCGTCGATCATGCGCGCGGTCAGCGCATCGAAAGGCTCGCCGTTTTCGCTGGCGCGGTTGAGAATCTTGTCGTCGATGTCGGTGATGTTGCGCACATAGGTGACGTCCCAGCCCCGGCTGCGCAGGTAGCGCACGATGGCGTCGAAGCACACCATCACCCGCGCGTGGCCGATATGGCAATAGTCGTAGACGGTGATGCCGCAGACGTACATGCGGATCCTGCCGGACTCGATGGGCCGGAAAAGCTCCTTGCGACGGTGCAGGGTGTTGTAGATCTGGAGTGCCATGTTCAGCCTTCGGTGCCCGGCGGTTTGGTGCCCGCCGGTTCAGGGGAAGTGTCGCGCAGGGCGATGGTGCGATTGAACACCAGTCGGTTGCCGTTGTGGCGGTCACGGCAAAAACTGTCGCGACAAAAATAGCCCTCGCGCTCGAACTGAAAAGTCACCTCCGGCGCGGCCCGACCCAGATTCGCTTCGGCCTTGCAGCCGGTGAGCGTGACCAGCGAATCGGGATTGATGGCGGCGCGGAAATCGCCGTCGCCGGCATCGGGCTCGGGCGCGCTGAACAGGCGCTCATAGAGACGCACTTCGCAATCGACGGCGTTTTCTTCCGCCACCCAGTGAATCACGCCGCGCGGCCTGATGCCGGCGGGCGGGTCGGCGCCCAGCGTGTCCGGCACCACGGAGGCCAGCACTTCGCTCACGGCGCCGCTCGCATCGCGCACCACGTCGTCGGCGCGGATCACATAGGCGCCGCGCAACCGCACCCAGTCGCCCAGCACCAGTCGCTTGAACTGCTTGCGGGACAACGCGGCATCGGTGCTGAAGTCGTCGCGGTCGATATAGAGGGTGGCGCCGAAGGGCAGCTCGCGCGATCCGAGTTCCGGCCGTTGCGGATGATTGGCCAGGTGCAGCGTCTCGACCGTGCCCGCCGGCCAGTTGCCGAGGGTCACCTTGAGCGGCCGCAGCACGCAGAGCGCGCGCGGCGCGTTGTCGTTGAGATCCTGGCGGATGAAGTGCTCGAACTGCCCCATGTCCACCACGCCGTCGGTCTTGGCCACCGCGAGGCTGTCGCAAAAGGCGCGGATCGCCGCGGGCGTGACGCCGCGCCGGCGCAGACCGGCCAGGGTCGGCATGCGGGGATCGTCCCAGCCGTCGACGTGGCCCTCTTCCACCAACTGCTTGAGCTTGCGCTTGCTGGTGACGGTGTAGCTGAGGTTGAGGCGACCGAATTCGTACTGGCGGGGTCGCGCGGGCACCGGCAGGTTGTCGAGCAGCCAGTCGTAGAGCGGCCGGTGATCGGCGAATTCGAGCGTGCAAATCGAATGGGTGACGCCCTCGATGGCGTCTTCCTGGCCGTGGGCGAAATCGTAGGACGGGTAGATGTTCCAGCGCGCGCCACTGCGGTGATGCGCCATGCGCTTGACCCGGTACAGCACCGGATCGCGCAGATTGATATTCGGCGAGGCCATGTCGATCCTGGCCCGCAACACCATTTTCCCTTCTTCGACCTCACCCGCGCGCATGGCTTCCAGCAGGGCGAGATTCTCCGCCGCCGACCGCTCGCGATAGGGGCTGTCGCGGCCCGGCTCGGTCAAGGTACCGCGATACTCGCGCATCTGGTCCGGCGTCAGCTCGCACACATAGGCCGTGCCGGCCCCGATCAGATGCAGCGCCCAGGCGTGGAGCTGGTCGAAATAGTCCGACGCATAGCGCACTTCGCCATCCCACTGAAACCCCAGCCAGCGCACATCGGCGATGATGGCGTTGACGAACTCCTCGCTCTCGGTCTCGGGATTGGTGTCGTCGAAGCGCAGGTTGCAGACGCCTCCATACTGCTCCGCAAGCCCGAAATTCAGGCAGATCGATTTGGCGTGACCGATGTGCAGATACCCGTTGGGCTCGGGCGGAAAGCGCGTCACCACCTGCGTGACGGTGCCCTCAGCAAGATCGTTGTCGATGATGTGCTGAATAAAGTTGCGGGGCTTGTCGGAATCCATCGCGGACCTTGCAATGCCGGATTCCGGTGTGGATCCGATCGGCTGGGATTGACCTGGAAGTGAGTGAAGCGCGCGAATTATAGCCGCGCCCACCGGGGTCGCAAAATCATTGCGCGGCGCGACCCGGCGACGGACGCCCGAGGCATTCCGAGCATCGCGCTACCTGACAGTTGGTTGGACGGCCAGCGGACGTTGCGCTGGCCACTTTGCGAACAGCGCCCTAGAATCGTGCGCGGCTACGCCGGCACCCGGCAAAGAGACTCCCTGGACGCCCGCAATGACACCGGTTCGCGCCGAAGACGGCGCTCTTCATCGCCGGCCATCCGCGCCAACAACCAAGGACCCGTCGTGTCGGGAGAGAGTTTACGATGCCTGAGGCCGTCAACCACTACCAGGACCGTTACTGGAACGATCTTTCGGAGGTCCTCGCGTACCTCTGCCGGCGGGCGACCGGGAATCCGGATGTCTGGTGGATGGACTACCTGAAACAGCATTACGCACGGGTGCCACGCAAGCGCGCGTTGGTCATCGGTTGCGGCAACGGTTGGGTAGAGCGGGATTTGTACGACAGGGGCATCGCCGAGCACTTCGACGCCTTTGATGTCGCCGAGCACTATCTGGAGCACGCGCAATCGCTCCGGGGTGAGCGATCAATCCGGTACTTCGCATCGGACTTCGCCTCCTTCGTGCCCACGGAACGCTACGATCTCATCGTGAACGTTGCCGCACTCCATCACGCCCGCCGCCTCTACGGATTTCTCAAACGATTGGCTCCCGCGCTGACGGACGCGGGAATTTTTGTGAACTGGGACTACGTTGGGCCGTCCCGGAATCAGTATTCCTGCCCACAAGTACGCCAAATGCGGGAGATCAATCGTCGCCTCCCGCCACGGTTTCGCACGCCACACCCCCTGCGCCCCGCGCTGAAAGACATGCTCACTGGTGACCCAACCGAAGCGGTTCACGCAGCGGACATTGTCCACGCGGTGGGTTGTTATTTCGATTTCATCGAGCGGCGGGACCTCGGCGGCGGCATCGCGTATCAACTCCTGTGGAACAATCTCGTTGAGTTCGAGAAACGCGACCAGGATGCGCGCGCTGCGCTTGCCACGCTGTTGCGCGAGGACGAGGAGCGCACCGCGCGCGGCGATGTTCCCACGCTGTTCAGCTTTTTCATCTGCAAACGGCGTCAGGCGCCGGATCGCGCGGCAACCTGGCACACGGCAATTCGCGAGCCATTGCGGGAGTCCTTTGCCGCCGCCACAGCGGGACTGTACCCGCGCGAACTACCGGCCTACCTGTTGCAGAGCGTGGCCGCCAAAGTGCGCCGGCTGCCCGGCTGAAGCCCGTCGCGCCAGCGCGCAATTCCCATGCCCTCCCCCAGCGCTTATCATGCAGCCCCTAGCCAGCGACCGGGCGCATTCCCATGATTACTCTGCACACCAATTACGGCGACATCGACATCGAGCTGGATTTCGACCGCGCCCCCAAGAGCGCCGCCAATTTTCTCCAGTACTGCCGCGAGAATTTCTACGCCGGCACCATATTTCACCGCGTCATTCCCGGGTTCATGGTGCAGGGCGGCGGCATGGACACCAACATGCGCGAAAAACGCGGCAACCCGCCGATTGCAAACGAAGCCGACAACGGCCTCAAGAACGACATCGGCACGCTGGCCATGGCGCGCACCAACGATCCGCATTCGGCGGCGTCGCAGTTTTTCATCAACATTGCCAACAACGGCTTTCTGAACCACACCGCGAAAGATGCGCGGGGCTGGGGCTATGCCGTGTTCGGCAAGGTGGTGAACGGCATGGCAGTGGTCGATGAGATCAAGGCCGTACCCACCGGCAACGCCGGCCACCATCAGGACGTGCCGACCGTCACCGTCGAGATCGAGCGCGTGACGGTATCCGACGCCTACAGCGACCGCTGAAGGAAGTCTTCCCTACCCCGTGACGGCGCTGTTCGTCTCCGATCTGCATCTGACACCCGAGCGGCCCGGGGTTACCCGGGCTTTCCTCGACTTCCTGCACAACGCCGACGCCGACACGCTCTATATCCTGGGGGATCTGTTCGAGGCCTGGGTGGGCGACGACGACGATTCCCCCCTCGCCCGCACCCTGATCGACGCGCTCGCCACGGCCCATGCGCGGGGCATCGCCCTGTATTTTCTCCATGGCAACCGGGATTTCACGGTGTGGCGGCGCTTTGCCCGGGAAACCGGCGCGCGGTTGCTCGGCGATCGCGAGCGGGTCGAGATCCACGGGCGGCGCCTGCTGCTGCTCCACGGCGATACCCTGTGTACCGACGATGCGGCCTACCAGCAGTTTCGGCGCCGCGTCCGTCATCCCGTCACCCGCTTCATCCTGCGCCATCTGCCGCTGGCGCTGCGGCGCCGTATCGCGCGCGACTGGCGCGCCGCCAGCCAGCGCCACAACCGCAACAAACCCGAATACATCATGGATGTGAATGCCGACGCGGTGCTGGCGGAGTTTCGCGCCTCCGGCGCCGGCACCATGATCCACGGCCACACCCATCGCCCGGGGCGGCACGGTTATGTCTTGGACGGACGCAACGTCGAACGGGTGGTGCTGGGGGACTGGACCGAAACCAGCGGCTGGTGCGCCCGCCTCGATCCATCCGGCACCCTTGAGCTGGTGGAGTTTCCGCTGGCCACGACCGCCGGATAATCCGTCACCCCGGGGAGCCGAGGCGCGTGGACCTCTGTTGTTCGACCACACTCCGTCACGGCTGGCGGGCGCTGTCGCGCACACAGTCCGGCGGCGCGGCGGCGGCATCCAGCAGTACCGTCACCACGGCATCGGGACCAACGACATGACCGGCGGGGACATCGGCGCCGCCGCGCCAGGCCGCCACCGCCGCGCGCTTGCCGGCACCCGTGATCAGAAAAATCGTGGCCCGTGTCCGGCGCAGGCGGGAGGCGCTCAAGGTAACCCGCTCGGACGGGGGCTTGGGCGCATCCCGCACCGGCAGAACCGTGCCCGGGCCGACCGGTCGGCCCGGAAACAGGCTCGCGGTATGTCCGTCTTCACCCAACCCCAGCAGCACGAGATCGAACGCCGAAACCCCGGCCAGGGTCCCGGCATAGCGCTCGGCGGCCCGTTCCGGTCCCAACTCGGCGGGGATGGCATGGATATTCCCGGCCGGAATGGCGACCCGTTCGAGCCACTGGCGCCGAATCCGGGCGTCGTTGCGCCCGGGATCGCCCGCCGGCAGACAGCGTTCATCGCTGAAATAAAGCTGCCAGTACCGCCAATCGGCGGCGGCACCGGCGAGGCGCGCGTAGGTCGCCAGCGGGGTCTCCCCGCCCGCCAGCACCAGGTGAAAGGTTCCGCGCGCGGCAATCGCCTCACGCGCGGCGGCAAGAATCAACGCCGCGGCGTGCTCGGCGAGTTGCCTGGCGTCATCGAATACCCGGCACCGCGCGGCATCGTCCGGAGTGTCCCTCACGCGTCTTGAATGCCGTTGCGCCAGCGGTGATCCGGGCGGTCGAACAGACGCTCGGCGTCCGGCGGTCCCCAACTGCCCGCGCCATAGTCCGCGGGCGCCGTCCGGTCCGTCGCCCAGGTGCGCAGGATGGGATCGAGCACCCGCCAGGCCCACTCCACTTCGTCGAAGCGGATGAACAGGCTGCGATCCTCCCGGATCACGTCCAGCAACAGGGTCTGGTAGGCCTCCATGGCGACCCCACCCGCCGGGCGGTAGGAGGCGTCGAGCCGCACCACCCGGGTATTCAGGTTGAGTCCCGGCTCCTTGGCGCGCAGCTCGATCTGCATGCACTCGTCCGGTTGCAACGACAGCAGCACCCAATTGGGATCGATGGGCGGCGCCCCGGCGTCGTGGAACAGCAGTTGCGGGGGATGACGGAAGCAGATCGCCACCAGGGAGAAGTCCCTGGCCAGGCGTTTGCCGGTGCGCAGGTAGAAAGGCACGCCCCGCCAGCGCCAGTTGTCGATGCAGAACCGCGCCGCGACATAGGTCTCGGTCGTCGAGTCGGTCGCGACCCCGGGTTCTTCGGCATAGCCGGGCACCGCCTTGCCGGCGACCTGCCCGGCCCCGTAGCGGGCGCGGATCGCGTGCGCCGCGACAGCGTCCGGGGCGATGGGGCGGATGGAGCGCAGCACCTTGACCTTCTCGTCGCGCAGGGCATCGGCGTCCAGCGTGGCCGGCGGTTCCATGGCCACCAGGGTGAGCAACTGCATCAGATGGCTTTGCAGCATGTCGCGCAGCGCACCGGCACCATCGTAGTAGCCGGCGCGCGTGCCCACGCCGCCCGCTTCGGCGACCGTGATCTGTACATGGTCGATGTAGTTGCGATTCCAGACCGGCTCGATCATGGTGTTGGCAAACCGGAACACCAGCAGATTCTGTACGGTCTCCTTGCCCAGATAGTGATCGATACGGTAGATCCGGTCCTCGTCGAAATGTCTGTGCAGACAGGCATTGAGCGCGCGGGCGCTGTCGATATCTTCGCCAAAGGGCTTTTCCACCACGATGCGGTGGCGGGCCGCGGCCTGGCCGAGCCCGGCCGCGCTCATATGTCCGACCACGACCGGAAACTCCGCCGGCCGCACCGCCAGATAGAACACCACATTGGCACAACCGCCGGCGCGCGGTGCCTCGATCGCGTCCCGCAAGCGCCGATAGGCCTCGGCATCGCCGAGATCCCCGCGCAAATAGTCGAAGCGCGCCGCGAACCGGGCAAAGACGCTGGCGTCGCGCGCCCGGCCGAGGTGCTGATCCAGACTGGTGCCCAGGTACGCGAGCCAGTCGGAGCACTGCCAGTCGCGGCGGGCAAAGGCGATGAAGCGCAACGCGGGGCCGAGTTGGTCAAGCGCCTCCAGGGCGTAGAGCGCGGGCAGCAGCTTGCGGCTGGCGAGATCGCCGGTGGCACCGAAGATGACGAAGTGGCAGGGCCCCTGCTCGCCCACCCGCTTTACTCCTCTGCCGCCCGGGTGGCATGGCCGCCAAATCCGCGCCGCATCAGCGCCAGCAGGCGGTTGGCGAAATCGTCGCCGCCGCGACTGGCGAAGCGCGCGGCGAGCGCGAGGCTGATCACCGGCGTGGGCACACCCTGCTCCACGCCTTCGATCACCGTCCAGCGGCCCTCACCGGAATCCGCCACATAGGGCGCCACCTGATCCAGGCTCGCGGGGTCGGCCGCGAGGAAGCTGGCCATGAGGTCGAGCAACCAGCTGCGCACCACGCTGCCGTGGCGCCAGGTCTCGGCGATGGCGGCGAGATCGAGATCGAATTCCGTGCGCGCCTCCAGCAGCGCAAAGCCCTCGGCAAAGGCTTGCATCATTCCGTATTCGATGCCGTTGTGAATCATTTTCACGAAGTGGCCGGCACCCGCCGGGCCGCAGTGCAGCCAGCCCGCGTCGGCGGCGGGCGCCAGGGCTTCCAGCACGGGCCGCAGCATCCCGATGGCGCCCGCTTCGCCGCCGAGCATCAGCGCGTAGCCGTTGTCGAGACCCCAGACCCCGCCCGAAACACCGGCGTCCACGAACCGCAACCCCCGGGCCGCGAGCGCGTCGGCACGGCGCATGGCATCCCGGTAGTGGGCGTTGGCGCCGTCGACCACCAGATCGCCCGCGTCGAGCAGCGGCGCGATGGCGTCGAGGCAGGTCTGGGTCGGTTCCCCGGCCGGGAGCATCAGCCACACCAGCCGCGGCGGGCTGAGCCGGGCGACGAGCTCGGCGAACTCGGCGGCCGCCACGGCTCCGGTCTCCTCCGCCAGGGCGGTCGCGACGGCGGGATTGCGATTCCACGCCACGACTTCGATGCCGGCGCGCCGCAGCCGGCGCGCCATGTTGGCGCCCATGCGCCCGAGTCCGAGGAGTCCCAGTGTGGCCATCGACCGTCTCCGTTGTGTCGCCGCGCTCAGGTGCGCCCGTGGTAGCCGGTCGGGAGGTTGCCCTTGCGTCCGGTTTGACCGTGCGGTTTGACTGTGCGCCCCAAACCTGGATGCGGCAAGCGGGATTTTGAACCGTGCGGCGACGACAAAGCCACAACCGACTCCCCCGCTGATCCTCAGCCCGCCGGCGGGCCCGAATGAAAGCGAAACTCGGCGTCCGGCGTCTCGACAAGCTCCCGCTCGCGCGCGGCGAACAGGTCTATCCGCGCGGCAATGTCGCCGCCGACGGTCTCGGCCAGTTCCAGATAATCCCGGAAATGACGCGCCTCGGAGCGCAGCAGCGACTGGTAGAACGCGCCCAGCTCGGCATCCAGGTGGGGCGCCAGCGCCGCGAAACGCTCGCAGGAGCGGGCCTCGATGAAGGCGCCGGCAATCAGGGTATCGACCAGGCGGTGCGGCTCCGCGACGCGGACCAGCTCGCGCAGACCGCTCGCGTAGCGGCTCGCCGTCAGTTGCCGGTACACCACGCCGCGCTGTTCCATGACGGCGACGACCTGCTCGAAGTGGCGCAGCTCCTCCCGCACCAGGCGCGACATCCGGTGCAGCAGCGGCGGGCGGTCGATGTGGCGATACAGCAGACCGAGCGCGGTGCTCGCCGCCTTCTTCTCGCAGTTGGCGTGATCGATCAGCAGTTCTTCGGGGTGCGCCAGCGCCGCCGCCACCCAGGCGGCGGGCGTGGCACAGGGGAGAAAGGCACGGATGGCTTCGAGCGCGACAGCCACGCCGCCTCAGCCCGCCATCATGGCCTTGAGGGCCGCGTCGCGGTCGCGATTGGCTTTCTGCACCGCGGTGTTCTTTTCCATCAGTGCCAGCCAGACGGCCAGGCCGGGGATTTCGTCGTTCAGCTTGCGACCCAGGGCGCGCTCCACCGCCATGCCGCCCAGGGTGGCGGAGTAATAGAGCACGATATCGGCGTAGGTGAGTTCGGCACCCGCCGCATAGGGCTTGAATTTGAGCAGCTTGTTGAGCGCGGCGACGCCTTTGTCGAGCTGGGCACCGACCGACTGCTTGAGCTCGTCGCTCAGGGGCGCGCCAAAAAATACCCCGCCGAACAATTGCCGCGCGACCAGCTCCAGGTAGAGTTCGGCGCTTTTCATCAGCTCACGCACCTTGGCGCGCTGAAAGCTGTCCGCCGGCAGCAGCGGATGATCGGTCGACGAATCCTCGATGAACTCAAGAATCACATTGGTCTCGGTGATGAAGCCTTCCGCCACTTCGAGGCAGGGAATCTTGCCCATCGGGCTCTTGGCCAGAAAGGCCGGGTCCGCGCCCGGACGCACCATCACTTCCTCGAACTGGAAGCCTTTTTCGAGCAGGGCCACCTTCACCATGTTGTAGTAATCGCTGACCGGAAAACCATAGAGCTTGATCATTGCAGCATCCTCCCGGGATGGATTGTTATTGCCCTTGTCACGAAAACAGCGTGCATCACGAAGACTGCATGACACCGAGGCCCGGCGCAATATAGCGTTCGAAGTGTGCGAGCGAGAGCGCATGCCATTCGCGCTCGATCACGCGGCAGAGTTGCGCGGTGCCGAGGTGTTCCGACCCGGGCAGCACGGCAAAGCCGCACGCCGAGGGGTCGCCGATCCGGCTGCCGGCCAGGCGCAGCAGATCGTAGAGCCAGCGCTGCGGCGGTCGCGCCGGGTCGCGGGGTATGTTCCAGTCGGCCAGGGCGGTTTCGAGCAGGGCCAGATCGCGCAGCTCCAGGCGATTGTTGACGATCTGCACCAGAAAGCGGTCGAGCCGCGCCCATACCAGTTGCCGCTCGGCGTCGGTGAAACCATTCCACTGGCTGACTTCGTGGACGCAGCGCATGCAGCCCCGGCACACACTGTCGCCGATGCCGGCGGAGCAGATGCCGATGCAGGGTGTACCTGTGCGGGGCATGCCTGTGCGGGAAGAAGCGACCATGGTTGGGCACTCTACCCGCAGCGCCCGCCGCTCGCCAGCACCCGCTGCCCCGCGCCGGACAAACCCGCGCAAACCGCGTCATTTGGCGTAGAATTCTGGCCCCGACGGGGAGTGACTGGCCCTCCCCCGCGACGACCCGCCCGCCCATAGTCCCAACAGGAGTATCTGCCGTGCTAGCTGCCTATCGGAAACATGTCGAGGAACGCGCCGCCGAGGGCGTACCGCCCAAGCCCCTGAATCCGGAGTGGACGGCGGCACTGGTCGAGCTCCTGAAAAACCCGCCGCCCGGTGAAGCGGACCTGCTGCTCGATCTGATCACCAACCGGGTACCGCCGGGCGTGGACGCCGCCGCCTATGTCAAGGCCGGGTTTCTGTCGGCCATCGTCAAGGGCGAGGCCACATCGCCGCTGATCGACCGCCCCCACGCGATCCGTCTGCTCGGCATGATGCTGGGCGGCTACAACATCGCGACCCTGGTGGGCGCGCTCGACGATGCCGAACTCGGCCCGCTGGCCGCCGAAGAACTCAAACACACCCTGCTGATGTTCGATGCGTTCCACGATGTCGCGGAAAAGGCCCAGAAAGGCAATGTTCAGGCGCGCGCGGTGCTCCAGTCCTGGGCCGCTGCGGAGTGGTTCCTGAAGCGTCCGGAAGTCCCGAAAAAACTCACCGCCAGCGTCTTCAAGGTGCCCGGCGAAACCAACACCGACGACCTGTCGCCGGCCCCCGATGCCTGGTCGCGGCCCGACATTCCGCTGCACGCCAAGGCCATGTACAAGATTCCCCGCGAGGGCGTGGAGAACGCCGAAGCGCAGATCCTGGAACTGAAACAGAAAGGCTATCCGGTGGCCTTCGTGGGCGACGTGGTCGGCACCGGCTCCTCGCGCAAATCCGCCACCAACTCGGTGCTCTGGTACACGGGCGACGACATGCCCGGTATCCCCAACAAGCGCGCCGGCGGTATCTGCATCGGCGGCAAGGTCGCGCCGATTTTCTTCAACACCATGGAAGACTCCGGCGCCCTAGTGTTTGAAGCGCCCGTCGAAAAGCTCGAAACCGGGCAGGTCATCGACATCCTGCCCTACGAGGGAAAAATTCTCGATCAGGTGACCGGCGCCGTACTGGCGGAATTTGAACTGCGCTCCGCCGTGCTGCTGGACGAAGTCCGCGCCGGCGGCCGCATCAACCTGATCGTGGGTCGCGGCCTGACCCGGCGCGCCCGCGAAACCCTGGGACTCGGCCCGACCACCCTGTTCCGCACCCCGCAGCAGCCCGCCGACACCGGCAAGGGTTATACGCTCGCGCAGAAAATGGTCGGCCGCGCCTGCGGCGTGACCGGCGTGCGGCCCGGCGCCTATTGCGAGCCGATGATGACCACCGTGGGCTCCCAGGACACCACCGGCCCCATGACCCGCGACGAATTGCAGGATCTCGCCTGCCTCGGTTTCTCGACCGACCTGGTGATGCAGTCCTTCTGCCACACCGCCGCCTATCCCAAGCCGGTGGACATCGAGACCCAGCACACGCTGCCGGACTTCATCATGAATCGCGGCGGCGTGTCCCTGCGCCCCGGCGACGGCATCATCCACAGCTGGATCAACCGCATGCTGCTGCCCGACACCGTGGGCACCGGCGGCGACTCCCACACCCGCTTCCCGATCGGAATTTCGTTCCCGGCGGGTTCCGGCCTGGTGGCATTCGCCGCCGCCACCGGGGTGATGCCCCTCGACATGCCGGAGTCCGTGCTGGTCCGCTTCAAGGGCCAGATGCAGCCCGGCATCACGCTGCGGGATCTGGTCCACGCGATTCCCTACTACGCCATTCAGCAGGGCCTGCTGACGGTGGCCAAGCAGGGCAAGAAGAACGTCTTCTCGGGCCGGGTGCTGGAAATCGAAGGACTGGAAACCCTTACCGTCGAACAGGCATTCGAGTTGTCGGACGCCTCCGCCGAGCGCTCCGCCTCCGGCTGCACCATCCGCCTGAGCGAGGCGTCGATCGCGGAATACCTGCGCTCCAACATCACCATGCTGCGCTGGATGATCTCGGAAGGTTACGGCGATCCCCGCACCCTCGAACGCCGCGCCCGCAAGATGGAGGCCTGGCTCGCCAAGCCCGAACTCCTGGCGGCGGACAAGGACGCCGAATACAGCGCGGTGATCGACATCGATCTCAATGAAATCCGCGAACCCATCGTCTGCGCCCCCAACGACCCGGATGACGCGCGCCTGCTGTCGCAAGTGGCGGGCGACAAGGTGGACGAGGTGTTCATCGGCTCCTGCATGACCAACATCGGGCATTTCCGCGCCGCCGGCAAACTGCTGGAGCAGGTAAAACCCGGAACCCTCAAGACCCGCTTCTGGATCGTGCCGCCGACCCGCATGGATGAGCACACCCTGATGGAAGAGGGCTACTACAGCATCTTCGGGCGTGCCGGCGCGCGCACCGAGATGCCCGGCTGCTCCCTGTGCATGGGCAACCAGGCGCGCGTGGCACCGGGCACCACGGTGCTGTCGACCTCGACCCGGAACTTCCCCAACCGCCTGGGCGACGGCGCCAACGTCTATCTGACCTCGGCGGAACTGGCCGCCGTGGGCGGCATCCTGGGGCGCCTGCCGACGCCGGAGGAATACCTTGAGTACGCCGCCGACATCGGCAGCAAATCGAAAGAAATCTACCGCTACATGAACTTCGATCAGATCGCCTCCTTCCAGAAGGCGGCGGACGACGGCAAGCGCATTGCCGCCAAGCTGATTATCGAGGTGACCTGAGCAAAGCGTCGGTGCCGCGGGCGGTCCCGAGCGGGATCGCCCTTTTTTATTCTACCCTTGGCTTTACCCCCGGCGCAGGCTGTCCGCGCGGAATCCCGGTGTGCTGAACGGGCCAGCCAAGGCTTCAGAAGATTGGCGAACTGCTGTTTTTCAGGCTCTGGCCGCGCCAACTGCCCGCCGATCTGTTAACCAGCGCACATTGTCGATGTGGCGCGGTTGCCTGATCAGGGTGATCGCCCTAAGGTTGCACCATCAAGGCTGACCCGCTCTGAGCGCGGCGGGAAATATATACTCCCGCCGCGCTTTTTTTTGCCGAACGTTTTTTGCCGAACATTGCGCCCGCAGGTTTTCGCACCCGTTACCGCGAACCCGGCGCGGGGCGACCACCGGAAAGATCAGGCCGCCGTCATGGATGCGCCGGGGCGCGCCGGGTCCGCTGCACGCACCAGGTCCCACCCACGAGAACGCCGATCACGGCCAGATAAAACAACACCTGCGTGCCGGCGGGCTCGGCTTCGTAGCCCACCAGCGTGGCCAGCACGGTACCCACTACGGAATCGTTGCGGATCAGCCAGGAGCTGTCCCAGAGATAGCCCAGGGGTGGCAGATAATCCGCCTGGATCAGGAATTTCGCGGCCTGTCCGGCCATGCCCGCCGCGAGCAGGATCAACAGCGCGGAGGACACCGCGAACAGATGGCGCGAGGGAATGGTCAACAATCCGCTGTAGAGCGCGAAACCGACCAGCGCGCCCAGCACGATGCCGGCGGCGGAACCGGCAAACATGGCGGCGGCCGTCACACCGCTCGCCGCGATGCCGTACAGGAACAGCACCACTTCCGACCCTTCGCGCAGTACCGCGAGGCCCACCAGCGCGGCCAAGATACGGGGCGGCTTCTGACCCGTGCGCACCGATTCGCCGGCGCGGCCGGCATCGCGTGCCAGCGCCTCGCCATGACGGGACATCCACAGGATGTGGGCACCGAGCATGACCACCACGGTGAGCAGGATCGCCGCGTTGAACAGCTCCTGGCCCATGCCCGCCGCCAACTCGGCGATCCGCTCCGCGCCCAGCGCCACCAGCGAGGCGCCGACAATGCCGGCGCCGACACCCAATGTCACCATGACGCCGCGCCCCCGCACACCCCGGGTCGCCGCGCACACGATGCCGATCACCAGGGCTGCTTCCAGCACCTCGCGAAAGACGATAATCAGCGCACTCAACACGATCGCATCACCCGTCTGCTATTCAACGACGACCACGCCCTGCGCGGTGTCCTGATGAAACTCGCCAAAAAACTTGTAGGTGCCGGGCTTGAGCGGACCCACACGAATCTTCGCGGTCTTGCCGCCGGCGATGACCTTCTCGCGATGCAGGTCGTGACTTTCGAATTCCTCCGGGGTGGCGTCGCGATTCTCCACCACCAGCATCACCTTGGTGTTGGCGGGCACCTTCACCGTGGCGGGTTCGAAGCGGTGATCCTTGATGACCAGCGGGATTTCCGGTGTCTCCGCCCGGACGTCCGGCGCCAGCAGCAGTGAGAGCAGCAGCAATCCAAGTATCTTATGCATCATTGTTCTCCGGTCGCGTTCGATTCAAACGATAATGATTATTATCTGAAAAGTAAACCCCGGTCCTCGCGGATGCGCTTCGCTTATCCGCCCTGCGACTACGGCTCGCAGCACCAGGGCCGGGTGCCCGGGACCTCGACGCCGTTATAACTCTACCCGGATCCGGTCGCGCATCGCCAACGCCTGCGCTTTCGCCGCGTCAATGGTCCGGCCGCGCGCGAGGCAGACTCCCATGCGGCGCCGACCATTTACCTCGGGTTTTCCGAACAGGCGCAACTGGGTGTCCGGCGCGCCCAGTGCCGCTTCCAGACCGGAAAACCGCACCCGGGTCGAAGTGCCTTCGACCAGCAGGGCGGCGGATGCGGCCGGTCCGTGCTGGACGATGTTCGGTATCGGCAGCCCGAGAATGGCCCGTACATGCAGCGCAAACTGGGACAGATCCTGGGAGATGAGCGTCACCATCCCGGTATCGTGGGGGCGCGGCGATACCTCGCTGAAAATCACCGCGTCGCCGCGCACGAAAAACTCGACCCCGAACAGGCCCCAGCCGCCCAGCGCCTCGGTGACCTGCGCTGCCATGATCCGCGCGCGTTCGAGCGCGGTTTCCGACATCGGCTGCGGCTGCCAGGACTCGCGGTAGTCGCCCTCCTCCTGGCGATGCCCGATGGGCGCGCAAAAACTGGTGCCGTCACGGTGGCGCACGGTGAGCAGGGTGATTTCGTAATCAAAGGCGACGAAACCCTCGACGATCACCCGCCCGGCGCCCGCGCGCCCGCCGGCCTGGGCATAGTCCCAGGCCGCGGCGACATCCGCCGGATCGCGCACCAGGCTCTGCCCCTTGCCCGACGAACTCATGACGGGTTTCACCACGCACGGCAGACCGATGGCGGCCACCGCCGCATTGAACTCGGCGCGGGTATCGGCAAACCGGTAGGGCGAGGTCGGCAGACCCAGGGTTTGCGCCGCGAGCCGGCGGATGCCTTCGCGATTCATGGTCAGATGGGCGGCGCGCGCGCTCGGCACGACTTTGTACCCCTCGCTTTCCAGCGCCAGCAGGGTATCGGTGGCAATCGCCTCGATCTCGGGAACGATGTAGTGCGGCCGCTCGTGTTCGATCACCGCGCGCAGCGCGGCGCCATCGAGCATCGACAGCACATGAGAGCGATCCGCCACCTGCATGGCCGGCGCATTGGCGTAGCGGTCGAGGGCGATCACTTCGCAGCCCAGGCGTTGCAGCTCGATGGCGACTTCCTTGCCCAATTCACCCGCGCCGCACAGCAGCACACGAGTCGCCGTAGTGGAGAAGGGAGTACCCAGGGTCGTCATGCGCGCCGCCATGTTTTATCCGGAAGCCGACATTATAAGAGGCGAACCGCCGTGCGGACCCGCCGCTACTGGTAAAATGCCGATCCGCATCCCGCGACCGCGCCCATGAAACCCGAACTGCTCTCGCCCGCCGGCAGCTACAAAAGCATGCGCTACGCCTTCGCCTATGGCGCCGACGCCGTCTACGCCGGTCAGCCGCGCTACAGTCTGCGGGTGCGCAACAACGAGTTCAATCACCTCGACATCATGGCGGAAGCGGTTGCCGAAGCCCATCGCGGCGGCAAGCAGTTCTACGTCGCGAGCAACATTTCGCCCCACAACGACAAGGTGCGCACCTACCTGCGGGACATGGAGCCGGTGATCGCCATGGGCCCGGACGCCCTCATCATGTCCGATCCGGGACTGATCATGCTGGTGCGCGAACGCTGGCCGGACATGCCGATCCACCTGTCGGTACAGGCCAACGCGGTCAATTACGCCACCGTGCGTTTCTGGCACCAGCAGGGCGTTACCCGGGTGATCCTTTCGCGCGAACTGGCGCTGGAGGAAATCGAAGAGATTCGCGACCAGTGCCCGCGGATGGAACTCGAAGTCTTCGTCCACGGCGCGCTCTGCATCGCCTATTCCGGCCGCTGCCTGCTGTCGGGCTACATGAATCATCGCGACCCCAACCAAGGCGCCTGCACCAACGCCTGCCGCTGGAAATACCAAGCGCACGAAGCCACCCAGACCGAGACTGGCGACATCATTCCGGTGCGACCGGTCGGCGCCTGGAATCCGGCCGACGCGGCGCCCCGGGAAGCGGAAGAAAGCCCGCTCGTGCTGCTCCAGGAAGCCAGTCGCCCGGGCGAGCTGATGCCGGCCTACGAAGACGAGCACGGCACCTACATCATGAATTCCAAGGACCTGCGCGCGGTGCAGCACGTCCCGCGCATGGTGGAGATGGGCATCAAATCCCTGAAAATCGAGGGCCGCACCAAATCCCACTACTATGTAGCGCGCACCGCCCAGACCTATCGCCGCGCGATCGACGAGGCGGTCAACGGCGTGCCCTTCGACATGGGGCTGATGCGCGAACTCGACCACCTCGCCAACCGGGGTTACACCGAAGGCTTCTACCGCCGCCACGTCCCCGAGGCGTATCAGAACTACGATCAGGGCAACTCCGGCAACACCCAGCAGCAGTTCGTGGGCGACATCGCCGAACTCGACGCCGACCGCGGCTGGATCACCATCGAGGTCAAAAACCGCTTCGAGACCGGCGACCAGCTGGAACTCATCACGCCGGCCGGCAATCGCACCTTCACGCTGAAGCACCTCGAAAACCTGCGCGGCGAAACCATCGCGGCAGCGCCGGGTTCGGGGCATCGCGTGCGCTTCCCCCTGCCCGAGGGCGGCTTGGGCAACGACGGCAGTGAGTTCGCGCTGCTGATGCGGCACCTCCCCGGCGCGCCGCCTGGCGCAGCCAAATAAGGCGAAGATCCCAGGCGGATGAGCAAGCTGCTGCTGATCCTCATGGGCCTGGGCCTCTGGTACACCTGGCGGCACCGCAACCGATTCCGCGGGCTGTCGCCGGAACAGCGCCGCAACCTGCTGTGGCGCAGTTTCGCCATCGGCTTTTTTGCGCTGACGCTGGTGCTCGCCCTCAGCGGCCGCGTCCATTGGCTTACCGCCGCCTTCGCCGCCCTGCCGCTGCTGGCACGAACGCTGGTCATCACCGCCGCGCGGGCATGGCCGCTGCTGCGCCTGTGGAATCGGGCCGGAGGCCCCAGGGTCGCGCCCCGCTTTCGCACCCCGATGCTCGAAGTGCGCATCGATCTGGCGACCGGTGCCATCGATGGCACTGTGATAGCGGGTCAGTTTGCCGGGCAAGCCCTGTCCGCGCTGACGCGCCAGCAACTGGAACAGTTGCGCGCCGAACTCGATCCAGGGGATCGCAAATCGCTGCTGCTGTTGAATGCCTATTTGGCGCGGCGTTTCGGCAGTGCCGGAAATTCCGGACAGCAACCGCCCACGCCAGAGCGACCCGATACCGACGAAGCCTGGCGCATCCTGGGCCTCAGCCCCGGCGCCAGTCGCGAAGACATCATCCAGGCCCACAAGCGGCTGCTGCAGAAGCTCCACCCGGATCGCGGCGGCAACGATTATCTGGCGGCCAAGGTCAACGCGGCCAGGGACGAGCTGCTGGGATCGCGCTGAGCCGCAACTGTGATCGCCGCGCCCGGGCTCCTATAATGCGCGGGCCAATCTCGTCCCGTCCCGGTGGCACAGCTGGATAGCGCGGCCCCCTCCTAAGGGGCAGGTCGGAGGTTCGAATCCTCTCCGGGACGCCAAATACCCCCGCCGCAGCCGGCGGCCCGTAGGGCGGATAAGCGCAGCGCATCCGCCAGACCTGTGGACTTCCTCCGTCCGTGGCGATCGCGGAGGCGTGCGCTGGTCAGCTTTACTCCTGCTGCTTCTTTTTCTCCTCTGCCGACGCCGGCGCCAGCCCGGCGTTGATGGCGTCGCCGACGCATCCCACCGCGCGCCGCACAAGGAAAAGCCTTCCAACTTCTACTTCTACCGCCGGTTAAAAATCCCCAAAAAAAACGCCATGCAACCAGCGCGGTTGCATGGCGTTCGGCGAGGCTTTTTGAATCGGCTATCTTCTGGTTCCCGATTTGATCCTCACCGCCTTATAAGCGGTATTGTTTGCCGATACCGGGTCGGCGGTCGCAGAGGCAACGCTCACCTTGTTGGTAATGTCACCCGTTACCCCTTTGGAGTCGACATAGAACTTGACAGTCCAGGTGGCGCCGTTCGCCAGCGTGCCTACACTGCAATTTATGTCGTGCGTCGGTTTGTCGTAAGCGCAAGCACCGTTGCCGGTATCGAACAGATACACGATCTTCTTCGGATCCAGCGGCAGCTCATCCTTGATGGTCACGCTTTGCGCATCGGATGATCCCTTGTTCGTCACTACCACGGTATAAACAATCCGAGGTGATGGATTGGATATATCGAGCGCCGCGTCCTTGGTAATCGCAAGATCGGCTGACGCATTCACCAATGTACCGGCACTCGCCGTGTTATTGCCCGGGACTTCATCCGTGGCCGAGGAAGATGCCACGGCAGTGTTGGTCAGAAGGGTTCCATGGGGCACATCGGCGTTCACATGAACCGTGACGATTACCCGCACGCTTTGTCCCGGACTCAAGTTATTCAAGTCGCACGACAAAGGGTTCGAGCCCAGCATCGAACAGGTGCCGGTGCCTCCGGATACGGTGTATCCGGCGAATGTCACACCGCTCGGCAACGTATCCTGCATAACCACGTTGCGTGCGGTCGAGGGGCCGGCATTGCTGACGCGGATGTCATAAGTAAGGTCCTGGCCGGCGATCACCGGGTCCGGGCTATCGGTCTTGGTAATCTGGATATCCGCCTTGCTGACCACGTCAACGGTGGCGGTGGCCAAATTGTTGGCATTGTTGCTGTCGTAGGATTCGCCAGCGACGCTACCGTTATTGAGCAGCGAGCCTTGCACATCCGGGTTGACGGTAACGACCACCGTCATGGTTTTTTCTGTGCCCACAGGCAAACCATCGAACGTGCAGGTTGCCGGTTGCGCGGCGTCGCCCGGCACACCGGGATTGCAGGTGCCTCCTGCGGCAGAAACCGATTTAAGCGTCACGCCCGACGGCAACGTATCCCTGACAACGACATTGGTCGCCTTCGAGGGACCCCAGTTTTTTGCCGTCAGCCTATAGGTCACGTCCGTTCCCGCAGTGACCGGGGATGCGGGCGATGCGGTCTTGGTCAGCGAAAGATCGGCGATGCCTTTGACGTGGACGCCATCATGAGCCGCGGGGTTGGTATTGTTGTTGTTGGCGGAGTTCGGGTCTTGAGAAAGAGTGGTCGCCGTCGCCTGATCGTTGATGTCCATGGTTTCATTGGCGGTCAAGTTCACCTGGACCTGAACGCTCTCACCCTTTTTCAAGCTCCCCAGTCCGCAGGTCACTACCTTGTCCGGGGTTGTTTCGGTGCAACTGATGCCCGCAGGCGCAACAATCGAGGTGATGCTGAAAGCACCGTCGCTGACATGGGTATCGATCAACTGCACCGACAGCGCCGGATCGGGACCATTATTGATGACGGTGATATAGCATTTTGCTGTCGCCCCCGCCAAAACATAACTATCCAGATCGGGTTTGCAGTCCTTGGACACCGAGATGTCGGCGGTCAGCAAACTGCCGGCGGCCACATCGAGTTGCAACCGGGGTTTGGTCCAGCCCGCGTAGTTCACTGTGGTGGAAGCAGGGTTCATGCGAGTACGGGTATCCGTCACCGGGACGCCGGTAGTCTTAAGAAGCGTTTCTATATCGGCGATACTCATGGACGGCCTGATGCCGCGGATCATGGCAAACGCACCCGTCACCTGCGGCGTGGCCATCGAAGTCCCCCACCACCCGGTGCCCTCGTCATCATCCGGAATCGAAGAGTCCACATCGGCGCCGACCGCCAGCAAATCGACCAGGTTGCTCATGTTGTGCACAACCGAATCGAAGGGAAGCGTATCGGTGTCCGTTACCGAACCCACGGTAACCGCGGAAGAGATGCATCCCGGCGCGCCGATGGTGTTGGTCCAGCCGTCGTTGCCCGCCGCAATGTCCGTCGCAATGCCGTTCGACAGCAAGCTGTCGATCGATACCTTGCGTGCATCGCCGTCGCAGGCAAGCTCATGTTCGCCGCCCCCCAGACTCATGTTGATCGATGCAATCGTCCAAGTGTTGCGCAGCGTATCATTGACGTAATTGAGGGCGCTGATCTGGTCGGAATCGTAGGTCCGAACGCACGGCGCATCGCCAGCGCCGCCTCCGCAATCGCTGTCGGAATTAAACCGCGTGAATACCTGAATCGCGATGATATTGGCTTCCGGTGCCACACCGTTGTAGCTCTTCCAGGTACCGCCCTGCCCGGCCGCAATTCCGGCCACATGGGTGCCGTGATCGCACAGTTGATCGGCACCGTCCAGACATTGCGCCGTCAGGGCGTCCGCGGAATCGGGACCGCTTTGGTTGTTGCCGCCGCCGGGACACAGCGTATTTCCACTACCGGCGCCGCCCGCATTCGACCAGCACGCTTCCCATTTCACCCGGTTGCCGAAAAAGGGGTGATCGGCGTCGATACCGGTATCCAGAATCACCACCGTCTGGCCAGCACCGCCCAATCCTCCCGCCCAGGTCACATCGGACCCGATCAGGGCGGCGGTACTGGCCAGATTAGGGGCCGAGAGCGAATCCTCCTGGATGGACGACACCAACGGCGAGTTGGATAAATGTTCCAAAACCTCCGCATCGACCTTCAACGCCATATAGGGCACGGAATCCCAGTCGCTGTAGGCGTGCGCGTTGCGTCCGCGCAAATCGGTCAGCAACGCCTCGCGGGCGGCCACGATCGAGCGCCGTTGCAAGGCAATTTCAGCAGGACCACGCAGCTCACCTTCCGGCCTGAAGGACCGGCCGGGCGCGCTGAGCCCGACGATGACCAGAACCTGACCTTCTCGCTGCGCTTTTGCCTTGAGCGCCGCGACGTCATATTTGGGATCGGCGCGATGTTGCGCATCGAGTTGGCCTTGTTGTGCTTGCGCCAACGATATTGATGGGGCTGCCATGCAGAGTAAAACCGCCCCGGCAATAGCCAACAATCCTCGGCGGATGGGTCGCCCGTTTCTTGGATTCGATTGTCTGATCATGATGCTGCACTCCTGTTGTGTTGCGCTCGTCGCGCCGGCGGCGGAAGGCCGCGCGGCACCTCATCCCCAGGGACCGGCGGCTGCCGGCCATCACCGACGGGAAACACAGGGACCGCGATGGCGGCGAACACGACTCAAACAGCGTCGGAGCGCGCAGCGCGATCAGCAAACAGCGGAGGGTTGAAACGGCGGAAGAAAAGTATTGCTTGCTGCCATCCGCCGAACGACACCCCCGACTGTCGATCCCTCGACAACCCGTCGGTGCTTTTCGGCGACCTGGCTATTCCAGTGCTGACGCAGTGCAACCGGAATCCTTGGCTTTGCGTGGTCCGCTATCGAATGAAGGGGAAGCGCATCAAGGAGAAACGCATCCTGCGGACCTTGCCTTTTCGAAGCCCGTCCAGATTGCGCCCGTTTTATCGGGCCGGTCAAGCGGGCCCGCGGACACACCAGGCACTCCCCGGCGGGAGACGGCGCGCGACCATCGCAACAAGCTGCGCAAACTCACGGCTTCAATGAATTGAATTGAAAGCACTAAAACCTTGCATTGCAACGTCGAAATCCTGAAATACACATCCGGATGACGGCAATGTTACCGACCAACGGTAAATTTTTCGGGCCGAACGGTAGCCGCGGTGAGCGCGGAACCCGCGACAGCGGGATGACACAAGGCCACGCAGCGCAGCAATCTCCCGACCCCCGGGACCGGCCACAGAAAAATTGCGAGGACGGCCGAACCCGCGGCGCCGCCCAGGGCCAGTCCCCGGCCAAGCCACCTGTGGTGGGTGCGCTGCGCTTACCCACCCTACGCCGCTCTGGTCAGACTCGCAGCAGCCCGTAGGGCGGATAAGCGCAGCGCATCCGCCGGACTTACCCGCCCTGCGCCGGACACCGGCCAGACTCGCGGAGCGCGGGCGCTGGTCCGCTTTACTCCTGCTGCTTCTTTTTCTCCTCGGCTGACGGCGGCGCCAGCAACGCATCGATGGCGCCACTGAACACGGGATAGGCGACGGCGCCCGGAATGCGCGCGGTCAGGCGCACCTTGCCGGGACTGCCGGGCTCCACAGTGCCCAGAAAAAAGATCGGCGTGCCACTCACCCCGAGCTTGGCGCCCAGTTCCATGTCGGCCGCCAGGCGGTCCTTGTTCTTTTCATCCTCCAGGCAGGCAGCGAAGCGGCTGGCTTTGAGGCCGAGCTTGGCCGCATGGGCCTTGAGCGTCTCGACCGCGACATCGCGGGGCGTGGCGAACAGCAGATCGTGCATCTCCCAGTACTTGCCCTGGTCCTGGGCGCACAGGGCGGCGTGGGAGGCGCGCGCCGATTCCGGGTGGAGGCTGGCGATCGGGAATTCCTTCATCACAAACTTCACCTTGCCGGTATCCACGTAGTTTTTGAGGATCTCCGGCAACACCTGCACCGCGTGGCGGCGGCAGAAGGGGCACTGGTAATCGCTGAACTCCAGCAGCACCACGCCGGCCTTGGCATCGCCGCGCACCGGGGAAGCGCCGAGTTCCACCACGGTGGGTTCGAATTTGGCTTCCTCGCGCGCCTGGGCGCGGGCGCCTTCGATCAGCTTGCGAATCTGCGCGACGTCATCCCGGGTCTGTTCCTGGCCCTTGCGCAGGGCTTCCAGCTCGGTCTTGATCGCCGCGAGGTCGTCGGCGGCGGCCTGGAGAGGCGCCGGCAGCAGGCCCAGCAACAGCGCCGCGAGCAGCGGCGCCAGGGTTCGCTTGCTCAGCGTTCGGTTGATCCTGCTTCGGTTCGCCAGCGTTGGGGGCATCATGGTGCGCCTGATCGGATGTGGGTTGTTCATGCAGTCTCTCCCATGCGGGGGTAGAAAAAAACCCGCCCCTCACGGAGAGGCGGGTTCAGGACAGTGGCCGGCGTCGTGCGGCGCCGGCCGTTCAGCCAGACAAGATTACTTCACGATGACTCCGTTGCCGTTTGCGATCTGGCACTGAGTCGGGTCGGCCGGGCCGGGGGTCACGAAGGGTCCGAAGACATCCAGCGTATCCTCCGAGTTGTTGAAGGCATCGAGTTGCTCGATGCAGCCGGAAGCGGCGATCAGCTTGCCCGCTTTGGCGCCGGTGTCACCGCACAGGAGTGAGGCCTCGCAGCGCGCGATCAGGCGATCGATGTTCACCCCGCCGACGCTGTCACAGGTACCACCATCGGTGGCGGATGCCGCGACATTGAGCTTGGCCGCCGTCAACTGCCGTACCAGTTGCAGATAGTGCATGTTGGTGGGCGCCTTCTTGGCATCGACCCCACTCATGCACATCGCCTCGGCCGAAGAGTGGTTGGTGCCCGCCACGGTGGTGTTGATGAGTTTCCCGCACACTCGAATATCGAGGTATTGCACGGTGACATGGGGATGCGTGCCCCAGAAGCCCGGCGTGCGCGTCAGACAGAGATCATCGGCCTCGCACACCAGCACTGCCGGGTCGCTGTCGGTGACGATGCCGTCGGCGGAGATACCGTCGGCCCGCGCTACGTTGGTGAACGTACCCGCGCTCTCACAGCGGGTCGCCACGTTCAGCTGCGCGATGATACCGCTACCGATGGTCACTTCCTGAAGCACCGCCAGCGGTCCAATCGGTGTGGGCGGAATACCCAACTCCGCATCTGCCACCGTGACACTCGTCAGGGGTACGTTACCCACGTTTTTCACGATGAAGCGATACCAGGCACCGGACGGAACCGTAGCCACGGGCGCGGAACCCGCATCGTTGGCATCGTGCCAGGTGGCACCGCTGTCGATACTGATCTCCTTGCGGATATCGATGGCGGGGTCGCCGGTGCACACCAGATACGCCGGGTCGCTGTCGTTGACCGGCGCGCCGGTCTCGGCCGACCTGCCGCTGGTGGACGCCGTATTGCCGAACTCGCCCGAGTGGGTGCAGCGATCACGGACGAACAGCGCCGCGATCTGCGCCTGATTGAGCACCACAATCGCTCCCGGCGCCATACCGCCCACCGGGTAGTTGACGATGCCCAGCGTGGCGTCATTCACCACCACATTGGTGAGCGGCACGTTGCCGATATTGGTCACCGTCAGGCGGTAAAGCGCATCGTGCGGATACACCGCGGTTGGCGCCGTACCTACGGTATTGGCGTCAAACCAGGTGCTGCCACCGTTGATGCTGATCTCCTTGACGATCTGGATGTTCGGCGTTCCCGTGCAATGCAGCACCGCCGGATTGCTGGCCTGGACGACCTCGCCGGTTTCGGTTGATGTACCGCTGACCGACGCCGTGTTGATGAAGTCGCCGTAGCTGTTGCAGCGGGTAGCCACGGTAAGGGCGGGGATAGCACCGCTGCCGATGATCACCTCCTGACCGACCGCCAGATTCGCGATCGGAGTGGACGCAATGCCCAGATCCGGATCCGCTACGGTGACATTGTCGAGCGGGGTGGTACCGTCGTTTTTCACGATGAGCCGGTACATGGCACCGTGCGGGAAGGCCACCGAAGGCACATCGGGAGCGCCCACGGCATCGGCATCGGCCCAGGTGGAGCCGCCGTCAACACTGATCTGCTTCCTGAGCGAGATATGCGGCCTACCGACGCACTTGAGTACCGCCGGATCGCTGTCGTTGACCACCTGATCGGTTTCCACCGAAGCCCCGCTGGTGGAGGCGGTATTGGTGAAGGTACCGGAGTTGGTGCAACGGCCCTGGGCGAACAGCGCCGCAATCTGACCTTCCGCCAGGATCACGGATGCGCCCTGGGCCAGGTTGCCGACCACAGCACCGGCAATGCCCAGTGTGGAGTCAGTCACCTCGACGTTTTTCAGATCCACGGTGCCCGTGTTGGTGACCACCAACTGGTACCACGCATCGTGCGGCCACACCACGGTAGGCGCACTGCCAGCATCATTGGCGTCAACATAGGGACCGCCAACGCCATCGACACTGATCTTCTTGACGATGTCGATCTTCGGCGTGCCGATACACTGCACCCAGGCGTTGTCGAGCGCGCTGGCTTTTACCCCCGGATCGCCGGCACGACAGATGCCATCGGCGTTGGAGACGTTCTCCAGGTAGCCATTGGTGACGCAACGTCCGATGGCATCGAGCTTGGATAGATCCCCGGAAGTGATCACTTTGGTGGCGCCGGCGGCGAGCGCGCCGACATTCACCGCGGGGTCGATGCCCAGCGCCGTATCCTTGACCAGCAGACTGAGGAAGGGAGCGGTGCCGGTGTTGGTGGCCGTCAACCGGTAGAGCGCATTGCCGGTGCCATCCGGCGGGATGATCGCCTGTGGCGCAGCGCCCTGGGCGTTGGCGTCGGCCCAGGTACCGCCACCGTTGGTGCTCACCTCTTTCTTGAGGGTGAGGCCGCAGGTGGACACTGCCGTGGCAAGAGAGCCTTGCGCGCTGCCTGGCAGTGTTCCGCAGAGCCCTTCCGTACCGTTGGCCGAGGTGATCAGGTAGGGGGTAAGGTCGGTATCGAGACTGGCGATCTGCACGTCGAAGGAGACGTCGCAGGCCGCACCGGCGCCACCCGCGGCAGCCAGCACCACGGGATTGTTGGGTGTAAAGGTCACCAGGTTGGCTGCCGCAACCGGCGCCCAGGTCACCGGGTTGCTGCTCCCATCAACGCAACTGGTGGTGACGTTGCCAACGAAATTGATCACCGCACCGCTATCGATGCAGCTAAAGAAATTGCCTGCATTAGCGCAGTCGAGCTGGTGCTTGAAGACGCTGACCGTCCAGGGAAAATCTACCGTAGTGTTGGTTATGGTGGATTTGACACGCAGTGTGTCGCCGACGAACCGCGGCACCGCCGGGGTGGGCGCTACGAATGCGTTGGTGAGAGATCCTCCACAGCTATCCTGCGCCTGGGTCAGACCCGGCAGCGCGACGGCGCCTGCCAGGACGAGGCCCGCGATCAGTTTGCGGGGCACGGTGAGCGGCCAGCCGCCGCGTGCGCCCCGGTTTGGTTTTGAGTGTTCCATGATGCTGTACTCCCGTTGTGTTCATTCATGGCGCCGACGACGGAAGGCCGCGCGGCACACTTGACCCCCGGAGGCCGGCGGTTGCCGGACCCCACCGACGGGAAACACAGGGACGGCGAAGGCGCCACAGGCCACTCGGTCAGAGTCGGCGCGTGCAGCGCGATCGGCAGACAGCGGGGGGTTGAAACGGCGGAGAAACGAATGGTTGCGCGTTGCCACCGGCCGATTCACACCCCGACTGTCGATCCGTCGACAACCCGTCGGTGCTTTTCGGCAGCCTGGCTGTTCTGGCTTTGTTGTGGCGCGACCAGAATCCGTGGCGTTGCGCGGTCCGGAAATTCGTTTCGCGGACCTTGCCCTTTCGAAGCGGATACAGATTGCACCCGCTCGACGGCCGAGGTCAAACCGTCACGGCAGCGCCTTCTGGCGTCGCGAAAAGCTCACAGTCAACCTTATACAATCGATATAACGTCATGAAGTACATAATTTTTCAAAATTTGTCCGCCGCTGGCAGCCTGTGTCAAAACCGCCGAATTTAGGCATCATGACGGTGGCATTACCGACCAACGGTCGATTTTCAAGCCTCAACGGCCATCTCCACGCGCCCGCGTTCCCCGCATCTCGCTGCATCCGGGCGCTGCCACCGGAAAACCGGCGCTGACCGACTCCCGAGATCAATACCGAGTTCATTTCGCCCGACCGCTTTCCGCCCGGTTTGCCCGCTCACCCATAGCGGCTATGATCGACAGCCCATTTACCTATCCCGCGACCTTCGATCCGCGTTGCGGTATTCGGCCCCCCTTCATTCACGGAGCAACAACATGACCAGCAACATGGGCAGCAACACCGCGGAAGACATCGTCATGCACGGTGCGATCCGCCTGGATTCGCCCCAGTTCGGCGTGATGGATCCGCTGTCGGAGGAGACTCACCCGCAATCGTATTACGACGCCATCAAACAGCGCTTTGCCGCGGAGCGCGATCTGCGCATCAACTATCGGCCCGAGGGCAGCAAGCAGTACGACACCGAGTTGCAGGGTGAACTGGCCAAATACGACCAGGACCCTTACGCGGGCCCGGTCGAGCCCCGCGCGCCGCTGACCGACACCGTGGAATGCCTGTTCATCGGCGGCGGTTTTTCCGCGCTGCTGACCTCGGCGCGACTCCGCGAAATCGGCGTGCAGAGCATCCGCATCGTGGAGCGCGGCGCCGATGTCGGCGGCACCTGGTACTGGAATCGCTACCCAGGCATCGCCTGCGACGTACCGTCCTACGACTATCTGCCGCTGCTGGATGAAATGAACTATGTCCCGAAACACCGCTATGCGCGCGGCGACGAGATTTTCGAACACTGCCGCGCGATCGCGAAAAAATACGCGCTCTATGATCTGGCGGTGTTCCAGACCACGGTGATCGAGACCCGCTGGGACAAGGCCGAGCGGCTGTGGCATATCAGGACCGATCGCGGCGACCACATGAAGGCGCGCTTCGTGATCTGCGCCAACGGCATTCTGTCCAAGCCGAAGCTGACCAAAATCAAGGGCATGGAAACCTTCCAGGGTGATTCGTTTCATACCTCGCGCTGGGATTACGCCTACACCGGCGACGATCTGTCCAAACTCAAGGACAAGCGCGTCGGCATCATCGGGACCGGCGCGACCGCGGTGCAGGCGGTGCCGGGTCTGGGCGCCAATGCGAAGGCGTTGTATGTATTCCAGCGTACGCCCTCGTCCATCGACATCCGCGACGACTGGGAAACCGATCCCGAGTGGGCCAAAAAGTTGCCCGCTGGCTGGCAGATGCGGCGCCAGGAGAACGCCAATATCGACGCCATGATGCGCATCCACAAACGCATCGAGGAGGTCGTCAAGGACAAGGCCACCGCCGAGGCGCTGAAGCCCTGGTACATGATGATGTGCAAGCGGCCCTGCTTTCACGAGGACTATCTGCCCACCTTCAACCGGCCCAACGTGCATCTGGTCGATACCCACGGCAAGGGCGTCACCGAAATCAACGCAAAAGGGCCGGTGGTCGACGGCAAACAGTACGAACTGGATCTGCTGATTTACGCGACTGGTTTCGAGATCCAGAAAACCGGCATCTACAACCGGATCATTGGCGAGAACGGCGTCGAGCTGAACGACAAATACAAGGACGGCATTCGCACGCTGCTGGGCATTCACTCCCGGGGTTATCCCAACCTGTTCATCATGAATGGCTATCAGGCGTCGTTCCAGTTCAACCTCACCGACATGATGCAGAGCCAGGGCGGCCACATCGCCGCCTGTATCGACCATGTGCGCAAGCACGGCTACCAGGCGCTGGATGTGACGGAAGAGTCCGAAGAATTCTGGGTACAGGAAGTCATCAAGTACCGCGGCAAGACCGACCGCAACAAGCAGTGCACGCCCGGCTATTACAACTTCGAAGGCGAGGACAACCGGCGCCAGGACGGCACCTACAACGGCGGCTTCGTGAAGTACATGGCGCACCTCGCCGACGTCGAGCGGGACATGGAAAAACATTTCTCCTTTTCCGGAAAGTAGCGTCGATAATCAAAAGATCGAGAGCCTGGGAGCGCTGAACTGCGGGGGTGACGGCGAGGACGCGGGATTGGCCGGAGCGCGCGACGGCAACAAAACCGCCGTCATTCCCGTGCGACCGCCAGGGATGACGGAAATACTGGAAACGCAGGAGCGGTTTCCAGTGCAACGGGAATCCAGGTACCGCAATGGCTCCGCGCCCGGTGGCACCTGGACCCCCGCCTCCGCGGGGGTGACGGGGGAGAGAACGGGGCTGACGCGGGAAGGGGCGGGAGTGACGCAGGAGGGAGCGGGAGTGACGCGGGAGAAAACCAGAGCGCCGGGGGCCGTAGCGGCGACGGAGACGCGGGGGTGCAAAATGAATCAGACTTTCCATAACTTCAAATAATGAAGGCGAAAAAGCCTTTCAAATCAGGAGAGCGCAATGACTCAGCGAATGCTCGAAGGCTTCAAGGTCGTCGACTTCACCCACGTGATCGCCGGCCCGCACTGCACCAAACTGCTGGCCGAGCACGGCGCCGAGGTGATCAAGATCGAGCCGCTCGGCGGCGAGCTGGCGCGCATGCTGCCGATGCACCGCGAAGGCCGCAGCGCCTATTTCATCCAGCACAATGTCGGCAAGAAGCCCATGGCCATGGATCTCGCCACCCCGGAGGCCCAGGCCATCTGCCGGGAACTGATCAAGCAGGCCGATGTGGTGGTCGAAAACTTCTCGCCCGGCGTCATGAAACAACATGGCCTGGATTGGGAAAGTCTGCGCAAGATCAATCCCGATCTGGTGATGTGCTCGATTTCCTGTTTCGGCCAGACCGGGCCACTGTCCAAACTGCCCGGCTACGACTGGATCGCGCAGTCCTACTCCGGGATCATCGATCTGCTCGGCGAACCCGGACGCTCGCCGATCTTCGGCGATTTCGCTTTCGGCGATGTCTCCACCGGCGCCCATGCCTACGGCGCCATCGTCACGGCGCTGCTGCACCGGCTGCGCGGCGGCAAGGGCCAGCACATCGATATCGCGCTGACGGAAGTGCTGTTCAGCTATCACGAAATGGCCGTGCAGATGTACGACACCACCGGCGGTCAGTGGGTCGCCCAGCGCTCCGGCGCGCGCCACGGCATGCTCGCCCCGGTCGGCATCTACCCGTGCAAGGGTCGCTACATTTTTTTGCTGGGCGTCAATCATCAATGGCGCGGTCTCGCGACCGCGATGGGGCGCGAGGACATGCTCAACGATCCGCGCTTCAGCGACCTGAAAACCATGGGCCAGTACAAGGAGGAACTCGACGCCGCCATCGAAGCCTGGCTGGATACGCTGCCGAGCGTCGACGAAGCCGTGGCCTTGCTGCAGAAACACCGGGTGCCCTGCGCACCGATTCTCAGCATTCCGGAAGTGATCGCACTGCCGCACAGCAAGGAACGCGGCCTGATGCGGACGATTCCCGATGCGATCTTCGGCGACATTCATGTTCCCCGCACGCCGCTGCGGTTTTCCGAATTCCCCGATACCCCGGATCTCCGCGCCGGCACCCTGGGGCAGTACAACCACGAGATCCTGCGCGAACGGCTGGGCTACAGCGAGGCGCAAATCGCCGATCTGGAAGCCCGCAATGTCATCACGTCGAAGAACATCTGAGAGTGCGGCCCGCGCGCCACGAGGCGCGGCGCTTCCCCTCGTAGGGCGGAATAAGCGGAGCGCATCCGCCGTGATCGCGGCTCCGCTCCTGCCGGCGGGCGCGCGGTTTTTCGGTGGGTGCGCCGCGCTTACCCACCCTACATACGCGCATACGCGGCGTTTCCCATCGTAGGGCGGATAAGCGAAGCGCATCCGCCGTGATCGCGGCTCCGCCCTTGCCGCGGGGTGCGCGGCTGATTCAGGGGGCTTACACCTGCGTCCAGCAAAAAGACCATTCAACCCGGCCCGGGTCATCGCCATCCTGAAACTTCTGCCCGTCCCGCAGTCACATGTGAGTAAATTGCGAAAACGTAATCGGGCGCCAACCCGCTTACTATCGATACTCGTCGCACCGGGTGTTTCGCGATGCTCCGCGACGTCCATAACAATAATTGCGTGAGGATGTGTCCCCATGGAACCACTGCAAGGCATTCGCATCGTCGAGCTGACCACCAACGTCGCCGCGCCCATGGGCACGCTGATGCTGGCGGATCAGGGTGCGGACGTGATCCGCATCGAGCAGGTAGGCGCGGGCGATCCTTCTCGCGCGCTGGGCGCGATTCGCAATGGCGTGACCAGCTATTACCTGAGCCTCAATCGCAACAAACGCGCGATCTCGATCGATCTGAAGGATCCCCGCAGCCGACCGCTGATGGCGGATTTGTTGCGCAGCGCCGATGTGTTTGTGCACAACACCCGGCCCGGGGTGATGGAGCGCCTCGACTACGGTTACGACGCGGTCCACGCACTGAATCCGGATTTGATTTACGTCTCCCTGTCCGGTTTTGGCCCCGACGGACCCGGCGCCGAGAACCGGGTCTACGATCTGGTGATTCAGGCGGTGTCGGGCATGGTGCGGGTGCAGACCGGCGCGAATGGTCCGGAGTTCGTCAAAAACATCGTCTGCGACAAGGTCGCCGCGGTGACCGCCGCGCAGGCGATCTCGTCAGCGCTGTTCGCCCGCGAACGCGGTCGCGTGGGCGGGCACCATGTGGAGCTGACCATGCTGGAAGCCAATCTCGGCTTTCTCTGGCACGACGGCTTCTGGAATCACAGCTTCGTGGGCGAATGCGAGAAAAAGCCGCTGATTTCCGAGTTCATCTGCACCATGCCGACCGCTGACGGCCATGTCGCGATGTTCACCGTGGGCGATCACGAGTTCGCGGGCGCCTGCGATGTTCTCGACTGCCGCGAGTTGGTCAACGATCCGCGCTTCAAGACTATCACCGACCGCTTTGCCAATGCCCACGCCATGATGGCGGAGTTCAAAAAACGCACCGTCAATTTCGCCACCGACGCTCTGGTCGCCAGCATGGAAAAGGCCCAGGTTCCCTGCGCCAAGGTGAACGACTTCGATGACGTCATCGCGGATCCGCGCGTCGTCCATCGCGGCTCCATCATCGAATACGACCACCCGGTGGGCGGCCGGGTCCGGCAGCCACGACCAGCGGCGATCTTCGCTCACGAACCCTGTGGGGTGCGCCTGCCCGCGCCCGCGTTGGGCGAGCACACCGACGAGGTTTTCGCGGGACTCGGCTACGACAGGGCGGCGCTGGCCGAACTGCGCAGCGTCGGCGTGCTGGGATGACGCGGATCAGGAGTGCGGCTGGCCCTGGCCGGCGTCGATGGGGATTCATGGGTTTGAAAGCGGATACCGTACCGCGGTCTGTCCACAGAGACGCTTGGAGAGATCGACGGGATCGCCGACCCGGACTTCACGCGGATCGACCTGATAGGACCAGACCTGAAAATAGGCCAGGCACGCCTGACCATACAGGGTGGTGAAGGCGCAATTCACCGCGTCGTAACCGGTCGAGATCCGGATGCGTCCGGTGCGAGGCGCGTTGAAACGCGCATCAAAGACCTGCCAGCGGCCGCCCATATAAACCTCGATGTAGGCGTGGAAATCCTCCGGCGTACCGGGATCCGGAAAGCCGATGTCCGCTACATAACCGCTGACATAGCGCGCCGGCAGATTGAAGGTGCGGCACAGGGCGGCGGCGGTATGCGCGAGATCGCGGCAGACCCCGTAGCCACGCTGAATCACGTCATGGGCTGACAGTGTCGGACTGCCCGAAAGCGTACGGTATTCGATGTTCCGATGCAGCCAGTCGCAGATACCCTGCACGCGCGCGACGCCCTGCGGCAGATGCCCGAAATTTTGCCAGGCAAAATCAAGCAACTTGTCGGAATCGCAATAACGGCTGGGCTGCGTGTAACGCAGGATGGACGGCGGCAGCAGGTGGGGCGGAATGGGTTCGTCCAGCAGGGCGAAATCTTCCAGCATGCCGGGAACCCGCACGATGGCGTCGAAACTCAGAACATTGCGGCCCGGCACCAGCATGAGCCGGTAAACGGTGTTCCCATGCTCGTCCTCAAACTGGGTAGCCGGCAGATTCGGCTCGAAATTCACCCGCTCCTGCCGGATGGACTGCATTGCGTCCTGCTTCGGCTTGAACGCCAGCAACACCGGCGTATTTGCGCTCGTCTCGTAAACCAGCTCGCAGCCCACCCGGACGGCGAGATCCAGCGCGGGCGCGGGTGAGAACGGATCGCTTGGCATCAGGTGACCCACAGTACCATTTTCCCTGGCCCGCAAAAAGAAAGCGCTATCGGTCCCGGGGCAGTGCCTGGCAGCGCCGGCCCATGTTTTGCCGGCCGCAATCACTGTGCCAGGCCATGGAGCAACTCGACCGGGCAAGCGCCGCCTGAACGGGAACCTGCCGCTCCTCGCTTTTGCCGATGGGCGCGCGTGATCGGCGGGAATGGATATCGACAGGCGCTGATCTTGCCCGGATTGCCCGGCACACTGCGAATTTCCAGCGCCAAAAGACTGCCAGCCGCCCGGTGGCGGCTGGCAGTGGACTGGACTCAGAGACTGGCGAGCACGTGCTCGGCGGAGCTGACCTTGAATTTGCCGGCTTCTTCAACAAAGACCTGGGTCGCCTTGCCGTTGTCGACAACCAGCGCAAAACGCTGGCCGCGCTTGCCCATGCCGAAGCCGGTGGCATCCAGCTCCAGACCCAGCGCACGCGCGTAGTCGCCGTTGCCGTCGGCAAGCATGGTCACCTTGCCATCGGCGTGCGCACTCTTGCCCCAGGCATCCATGACGAAGACATCGTTGACCGCCATGCAGGCGATGGTGTTGACGCCCTTCTGCTGGAACTCGGCGGCTTTTTCGACAAAGCCGGGCAGGTGCTGCCGCGAGCAGGTCGGGGTGAAGGCGCCGGGCACCGAGACCAGCACCACTTTCTTGCCTTCGAAGAATTCCTTGCTGCTGACGGAGCCGGGGCCGTCGGCTTTCATGATGGTGAAGCGCCCTTCGGGCATGGTATCGCCAGCCTTGATGGTCATGGTCGTCTCCTGTCTGTGAATGGTTATCGGTTGGGTCCGTGGGTGGCCGATTATGGCATTTTCCCCGGGGTTTGAAACGACGCGTCCCGGTTCGGAAGGCATCCCCTCAGGACGCGAGCCGCCGCGGCTTCGGGTTGAACAACTGGGCATTGCGATGGTGCGCGGCGTGATACAACCCGCCATAGCCGACCCGATTGACCAGGCGCTGCCAGCGGCGGCTGGTCAGATCCACCGGGCCGTTGCGGCCATCGGCACCGACCGGATGCGTCTGGTAGTTGATCACCGTGAACAGCCACCAACCCGAGCACAGGATCGGCATCCACACGGCGGCGAACCAGGTCGGCCCCAGCAACATGAACCAGCTCAGCGGCATCAGGGCAAAGCCGGTCAGCGCGGCGACACCGGCGATCCCGTAATACCAGGCGGGCAGCCGATGGATCTCCTTGTGGCGTGCATCCAGGTAGCGCATGGAAGCGCTCTGCATCCAGTTGGCGTAGCGCCAGAACGTCATGGTCCCGGGGCAGTGGGGATCCCGCTCGGGATCGTCGGCGTGTTTGTGGTGGTAATAGTGCACCAGCTTCCAGCCCAGCAGATTGGTGCGCAGAAACCAGCCCGTGAGTTCGCCGATCACGGGATTCAGCCAGCGCGGGCGAAACTGGTCGTGGCTCGCGTTGTGAATGAATACGGCGCCTAAAACCCCCAGCGTCCAGGTAACGGGAAACAGCAGCACCAGCCACATCAGGGTGGTGAGCGGCGCGGGCGTCAGCAGGATCGCCGGGATGACCGCAACCAGCATGGCATCGAACCGGGTACTGATGATCAAGGCGACCATCAGCAACAGCAGCCATTGCGCACCCGCGCCCGCGGGCGGCGTCCAGACCCCGGCCGTTATCGCTCCGAGCACGATCGCCCAGCCCAGCATGTAGTAGAGCAGGTAGTAAGGTTGGGTTTTAAATTTCCTGAACATCGCCGGTCTCCACTTGTTCTTCCCGCAAAAAGCCATCCCGTCGAGCGGCAACTTCCGCGCTTGGGTCAGGCCACCGCCGGTCGAGTGTAACCCCGAATCCGCCGCACCCCGACCGAAGCAGCGCTCACAGGGCTATTTGTAGGCGACGCCGACCGCGCCGATGGTTTAGCGCGCGATGATGGATTTCATGATGTGGGACGTGCCATCGCCGATCTGCAGGCCCATCACGTCGATCATGCGCTGCAGATGGGGCAGGTCCATGCCCCAGCCGTAATGGCCGTGGAGCACCAGGCAGTCCTGGATGATGTCGGTCCCCCATTTGGGGCCCATCCATTTCACCATCGCGGCTTCCTTGGTGTGCGGCATGCCGCGATCGCGCAGCGCCAGACCCTGATAGGACAGGGCGCGCACGGCCGCGAGCTTGCTGTCGCTTTCCGCGAGGGGAAAGGTGGTGCCCTGAAACTTGGCGAGCGGCCGCCCGAAGGCTTCGCGGTCCTGAAGGTACTGCCAGGTCTCGTCCACCGAAGCCTGGGCAGTGCCGACACACATCAGCGCGATCAGAAAACGACTCAGATCGAAACCCTGCATGACCTTGGTGAAACCCTCGCCCTCGTTGCCCACCATCGCGGTCTCGGGAATCTCGACGTCATCGAAAAACACCTGCCCGCGACCGACCGGACGACTGCCCACATCCGCAAAGCGAGTGCAGGTCACGCCGGGCAGATCGAGCGGCACCAGAAAGGCAGTGACGCCGCGCGCGCCCGGCAGGTTCGGATCGGTGCGCGCAAACATCAGCATCATCTCGGCCTGGGCACCGTAGGTGATGGAGGTTTTCTCGCCATTGAGGACGAAGCGGTCGCCTTTGCGCGTGGCGCGCAGCGCTAGATTGGCGGCATCCGAACCGCCCTTGGGTTCGGTCAGTCCCAGTTGCACCAGGATTTCCCCGCCGGCAATGCGCGGCAGCACGGCTTCCTTCATGGCCTCACTGCCATGGTCCTGAATCACGCCGCCCACCAGGGGTGAAGTCATCGCGACATAGCTGATGTTGATGTCGGCGTAGGCGAGCGCTTCGCAGACCAGGCCCGCCACCACGCTGGAAGCGCCGATGCCGCCGTAGTGCTCCGCGAGCGTGGGCGCGACCAGCCCCAACTGGCCCAGCTCGCGCAGCAGGGAACGGTCGATGCATTCCTGCTGGCTGCGCTCCTGATAGCCTGCCGCCAGGCGCTCGCGGGCAAAACGCCGCGCGGTTTCTTCGATGAAACGCTCTTCGTCGGTCAACCAGGGAATGCTCATGGTGCTCCTAGGGCAGGTTGTTGGCGGCGGAATTGCGGCGCGCTGGTCCACGCTCACGACAGCAGCGCGCTACCTTAACGAACCCGGCTGTGGCCAGCAATGCCGGCGCGGCATGCCGGTCGCGACCACGGGACGTCGGCACGCAAGCCTCAGTGGATGAAGTGTTCGCGGTAATAATTCAGCTCGGCGACCGAATCGCGAATATCCTGCAGCGCCAGATGCTGGGAGTTCTTTCGCATACCATCGAGCAAATCCGGCCGCCAACGCCGCGCCAATTCCTTCACGGTGCTGACGTCCAGATTGCGGTAATGAAAATAGGCTTCCAGTTCCGGCATTTCCCGCGCCAGGAAACGGCGATCCTGACAGATCGAGTTACCGCACATCGGCGACACCCCGGGCGCCACCCAAGCGCGCAGAAACGCCAGCGTTGCGAGCTCGGCATCGCGCGCGCTGTAAGGGCTCGCGCGCACCCGTCGCACCAGCCCCGACTGAGTGTGCTGCCGGGTGTTCCAGTCGTCCATTTTTCCGAGCACGGCATCCGGCCGATGAATGGCGAGACTCGGCCCTTCGGCGAGCACGTTGAGATCGCGATCGGTCACCAGGGTGGCAATCTCGATGATGGTGTCGTTGACCGTGTCCAGACCGGTCATTTCCAGATCGATCCAGATCAGATGGAGATCCGCGGGGTTGCCTGTGTTCATTTTCGCTCCAGCCGGCGGCGCCAGCATCGGCGCCGGACGGCGTCGGTACTGGCGGGGGGATTATCCTATATGCTTGGCACCCTACAACACAGGCACTTCGGGGCATGGCAAAACGCAGGCTGTCGCTGCAACAGCGGCGCCGGATCGGGACCAACCGGGAGCGCGCGCTCGACCGCCTCGGCACGGACAACCCGGACAACGTCGGCACCGAACGCGCCGGCCTGGTTACCGCCCGCTACGGTCGCGAAGCGGACGTGGTTGACCCCGAGCATCCGGAACAACCCCGCCAGCGCTGTTACCTCCGCACACATCTGGAACCCGTGGTGGGCGATCGCGTACTCTGGCAGACCGGCGGTCGTCGCGGGGTCATCACCGCGGTGGCGCCACGGCGCAGCGTGCTCCGCCGCCGCGACAACAACCATGTGCGGATCCTCGCCGCCAATATCGACCAGGTGGGGATCGTGATCGCACCCGCGCCGGAGCCCCACGCCAATCTCGTCGACCGGTTCCTGGCCGCCGCCGAACTGGAAGGCATGAGCGCCCTGATCCTTGTCAACAAATGCGATCTCGGTTCCGCCTCGGGTCGGCAGGCGGTCGATGCCATCTGCGCCTCGCACGGTGCCCTGGGTTATCCGGTGCTGCGGGTTTCCGCCCATACCGGCGCCGGCATTGATGCACTGCGCGCGCGTCTGAGCGGCAAGGTCAGCATTTTTTGCGGGCAGTCGGGAGTCGGCAAATCATCGCTGATCAACCGGCTGTTTCCCGGCACCGACGCCACCGTCGGCGCACTCTCCGACTCCGGGGCGAAGGGTCGCCACACCACCACCACGGCGCGGTTTTATCCGGTCCCCGGCGGTGCGGTGATCGACTCTCCCGGCATTCGCGAGTTCGGGGTGGAATGCCCGGACCCGCAGCGCCTCATGGCCGGGTTTATCGAGCTCGCGCCGCTGGCCATGCAGTGCCGGTTTCGCGATTGCGCGCACCGGGAAGATCCGGGTTGCGCCATCGTCGCCGCCATCCAGCGCGGGGAAGTGGACCCCCGCCGCCTGGTCAGCTTTCACCAATTGCAAACCGCACCCTGAGCGGCACCAACGGCTTTCCTTCATGCACGAGTTTCGCGATTTCCTGTATCTCGCCCTGCAACGCGCACTGCCCCAGCACCTGCTCAGCCGGCTCGCCGGCCGCCTCGCCGAGACGCGCATCTCCTGGGTTAGACGGCTGCTGATCCGCGCGGCCATTCGCCGTTTCGGGATCGACCTCACGGAAGCAGCCGAACCCGATTGCGAGCGCTACGCCTCGTTCAACGATTTTTTCACCCGCGCACTGAGGACCGGAGTACGCCCGCTGATGGGTGATGCGCGGACACTGGTGTCACCGGCCGACGGCGTCATCAGCGAAGCGGGCCGCATCGCGGGGAACAGCCTGCTGCAAGCCAAGGGTCACACCTTCACGCTGGAAGCCCTGTTGGGCGAATCCGGAGCGCGCACCACCGCGCTTCGCGATGGTTGTTTTGCAACCATCTATCTGTCGCCGCGCGACTACCACCGCGTCCACATGCCGCTGTCCGGAACTCTTATCGCGACCCGCTACATTCCCGGCCGGCTGTTCTCGGTAAATCTGCGCACCGCCCACGCACTGCCCAATCTTTACGCCGGCAACGAGCGCCTGGTGTGCTGGTTCGATACGCCCGCCGGGCCGATGGCGGTGGTGCTGGTCGGCGCACTGCTGGTGGCCGGCATCGACACGGTCTGGCAGGGCCGTTATCTTCCGGCCAGGTTGCGCGAAGACAGCTTTGAAGCGAACCCGGTGGTATTGGCGCGGGGCGCGGAACTCGGTCGTTTTCGTTTCGGCTCCACGGTCATCGTGCTGGCGCCGCCCGGCGTGGAGCTGACGCTGGCGACCTCCGGGCTGAGTGTACGGATGGGAGAAGAACTGGGGCGACTCACTCAGCCCCGCTGAAACCCGCACTCGCGCCCCGCGGAACCGGGGCGGCGCTCAATGCGGCTTGCCAAAGCGCTCCCGCAGACTCGCGATGAAGCCGCTCCGGCGCTCCTGCTCGGCCTGCATGAACAGGCCGGAAATAGCCGACACATCGATATCGTAACCGGTTGGCTCGAGGTCACGGGCGATGGCCACCCGCTCCACTTCGTTCGCGTTATCCCGACCGTTTTCCACCAGGAGCCTGCGCGCCGTTTCCTGGTCCTTGAGGTCGATCAGGATGAAGTTTTTATTGAGATCACCGCCCCCCAGATCCAGTACCGCTATCTGCGGGGTGAGGCGGGAGTCGGGGTGCTGTTCGACGACAATGCCGATATCACCTGTGGTCAGTTCCACCAGCGTTCCGGCGGGATAAAGCCCGATCGACTGGATGAACTGGACCACCAGATCTTCCTGAAACTCGATCCCGCGCATATCGTAAAGCAGACTGACCGCCTTTGATGGCGCCACGGGCTGCTCGGCTTCGAAAGGGTTGCTGATCGCATCGAAGACCGTGGCTATCCCCGCTATCCGCGCCAACAACGGAATCTTGCTGCCCCCCAACCCCTCGGGGAAACCGGACCCATCCATGCGTTCGCAGTGATAGCGCACCACTGAAATTATGCGCGGCTCCACTGTCCGCGTGTCCCGCAACATATCGACACCATGCGCCACGAACTTGCGGTACTCAAGTTCTTCCTCGGGTGAACGGTTGCGTTTGCGAAGGATCGCGGCCGGCACCCGTGTCTTGCCGATATCCTTGAGCAGAGTTCCCACGCACAGGGTGGAAATCTCGCGCCGCTCCATGCCGATAAACCGCGCAAACTGCACCGCCCACAGCGCCGAACGCAGACTGTGCCCATGCGTATGCTGATCATGCTGACGCAGGCGAATCAACCAGGTAAAGGCATCGGGACAGCGCAGCACGGAGTCAACCATACCCTCGGCGCTGTGCTTCAGCTGGTCGTAGTCCCCGAGCCGGCCCCGCGCGAGCTGTTTGGCCGCCGCCGTCAACTGATCCTGCAATTGTTTGATGACAATGCGGGCATGGCGCATTTCAGCGCGCAGCGGCACCGTGATGCCGTATACCCCTTTGCGTATGACCAGGGGGTTGGGCTCGATCACGCCCTTGCCGGGATCGCGCTGACCGAGCATTGGCGGTCGGCGTACTGTGCTGTCTGCACGGGCGTCCATGCTCGGTATGATTTGCGCGGCGAGCGGACTTTTGCCTTTGGTGGTATCTATATAAACGTGGTCACAGTAATTGCGGAGGGTATGGATGTCTTCCGTGGTACGGACCTGAAAGCCTTGCAGCGGAAACGGCGTGTGCGCCCAGGGCCGATCAAGCTGCGACACATACATGCCGATGGTCAGGTCGTTGACATTGATCTTGACTTGCTTGATTGCCATGTCAGGCCCTTTCGCCTCATCGACCGTTGCCCGGAATTTGTCGGCACCACCGCTGCCGACACACGCGTGGTTCCACGCTACCTCAGCATAGGGCAAGCCCGTTCATTTGCAACGAAGTCCGACTTACCGGCGGTTTTTGCCGACCAACGCCGCGTACTACACCTCAGTATGTCGCTGTTTCACCGACATACTGTGAACTGCTTCCACCAGGGCGGCAACCCGATCGGGGTGGACATCCGGACTGATGCCATGCCCGAGATTGAATACATGCCCGGAACCGGTACCGAAGGACTGGAGAATGCGCGCGGCCTCGGCCACGACGACGGTTGCCGGTGCACGCAGCACCGCAGGATCCAGATTACCCTGGAGTGCGACGCGGTCGCCTATCTGCTCACGAGCCTGCCCGATGTCCATGCACCAATCCAGCCCGACAGCGTCACACCCACTGCCGGCAATGGCATCCAGCCAGGGCGATCCACCCTTGGTGAACACGATGGTCGGGACCACGCGCCCCTCGGCTTCGCGGGTAAGACCCGCCAGAATCCGGGTCATGTAAGCAAGCGAAAATTCGCGGTACGCCGCCGCGCTCAAGGCGCCACCCCAGGTGTCGAAGATTTGCACCACTTGGGCACCCGCCGCTATCTGGGCGTTCAGATAGTCGGTGACCGAGATCGCCAGCTTGCTCAGCAACAAATGCAGCAGTTGCGGGTCGTTATAGAGCAACTGCTTGGTACGGACAAAATCGCGACTGCTGCCACCCTCGATCATGTAAGTGGCGAGTGTCCAGGGACTGCCGGAAAACCCGATCAGGGGCACCGCCCCATCCAATTCGCGACGAATCAGTCGCACTGCTTCCAGTACATAGGGCAAGTCCCGCGCGGTGTCCAATACGCCGAGTTTCTCGATATCAGCACTGGAACGCAGGGGTTTGCGAAAGCGCGGACCCTCGCCCTCTTCAAAGTAAAGCCCGAGGCCCAACGCGTCCGGAATGGTGAGAATGTCTGAAAAAAGTATCGCGGCGTCCAGGTCGAAGCGAGCGAGGGGTTGCAAGGTCACTTCGCATGCACGTTCCGGATTCCGGCACAGGCTCATGAAATCGCCGGCGGTTTGCCGAACCGCACGGTATTCAGGCAAGTAACGCCCGGCTTGGCGCATGAGCCAGATTGGCGTCACGTCCACCGGCTGCCGCAGCAACGCACGCAATAGACGGTCGTTTCGAAGGTCTCGCATTCGTCTTCAATACCTCTCAAATAGCTGTTGCCAGCGCATCGCGAATGTTCAGATGCCGCGCAGCGTCGGCGATCCGGGGAAAAACCGCCGCGGCAGTTATCCGCTTCTTTGCGCGCGGCACGCATCACACCCGGCCGTTCTCGCGGTGTTTGCCGGCAGTCGGTCAGCCGGCGTCGCGCTCAAGCGTCGCCCTAAGGATGTGTTCCGGACATTCCGCAGTCAGTCGCGCCGCGCCAATTCCATCCAACAGCACCAAACGAACTCTGCCCTCGCTCACTTTTTTGTCGCTCGCCATGAAGTCCCGCAACTGCACCGCGTCGAGTTCCGCCGGACGCCCGGTCGGCAAACCCGCGGCGGCGAGAAGCGCCAGGGCGCGATCGCGGTCAGCGTCTGATAACCAACCCAGGTCGGCAGAACATCGCGCGGCCATCGCCATTCCGGCCGCCACGGCTTCCCCGTGCAACAAACCCGCGTAGTTCTGAGCCGCCTCAATCGCATGGCCAAAGGTGTGCCCAAGATTGAGCAGGGCGCGGATTCCGCTTTCACGCTCATCCGCTGCGACTATCCGCGCCTTCAACTGGCAACAGCGCTCGATGGCGATGGCGAGGGCTTCGGATTCACGCGCCAGGAGCGCCGCCATGTGCGCTTCAAGCCACCCGAAAAAAGCCGCGTCGGCCATCAGGCCATACTTGATCACCTCCGCCAGTCCGGCGCGCAGCTCCCGGTCGGGCAATGTTTCCAGGGTCGCCGTATCCGCAAGCACGCAGCGCGGCTGATGAAAGGCGCCAATCATGTTCTTGCCCCGGGGATGGTTAACCCCGGTCTTGCCGCCGACCGAAGAATCCACCTGCGCCAGCAGGGTGGTCGGAATCTGGATGAAATCCACGCCACGCTGATAACAAGCTGCCGCAAATCCGGTGAGGTCGCCGATCACTCCGCCGCCCAGCGCTGCCAGCGTCACCCCACGATCAAAGCGATCATCGATCAAGGCATCGAAAATGCGGCTCAGGGTCGCCATGGTCTTGTAACGCTCGCCATCGGGGAGCACCAGGGTCGCGGTCTCTTTGCCTTCAAAAGCGGCAACTGTCCGCGGCAGATAGAGCGGCCCGACGCGGTCGTTGGTCACCACCAGCACCTGCTTGCCACCGACGTAGGGCGAGAGGCAACCCGGCACCGACAGCAACCCGGCACCTATCAGTATTGGGTAACCGCGCGTATCCAGATCGACGCGAACTTGTCGCACTGATAAGCCATCTCAGCTTGCCCACCAAGGCGGCAATTGTACGCGAAGGGTGTGGGGAATAAATCGGCCTGGCGCAGCAGCGCGCTCGGGAATCCGTGAGCGGTGCCAGCTCGGGCGCTAACTCCAATGGCCGCTGGTACCCGTCCACCCATACGCACCGCGGCCCAACAGAAGCTGGGGCGGCACGAAACTCAGGGCAGTGCAGCGATCCATCCTGCAATCTCCTCGGCGGCCGCCTTTGGGCCGCGCCGCGCGCCGCTATAAACAAGGTCCGCCACCTCCCGGTACAGCGGGTCCCGTTCCGACGCCAAACGCTCCACAACTTCCCGTCTGTTGGGAACCTGCAGCAGCGGACGATGGGTATCGTTGCGGGTACGTTCGAATAGTTCCCGGGCGCTGACCGAGAGAAATACCACCACGCCGGCTTGCTTGAGGATCAGCCGATTTCGTGGGCGCAGCACAACGCCACCGCCCGTGGCCACCACCAGTTTTTTGCGCGCTGCCAGTTCCTCCAGCAGCGCGGCTTCCCGATCGCGGAAACCCTGCTCGCCCTCGCGATCGAATATCCACGGGATTCCAGCACCGCAACGCAACTCGATCTCGGTGTCGAGATCGACGAATGTTCGCTGCAGGATTTTTGCGAGATTGCGTCCGATCGTGGTCTTGCCGGCCCCCATGGGACCGACAAGAAACACATTGTCCACGGCATTCATTGATCCAGAAGTGAATCGTTCATGATTTTCGGCGTAATGAAAATCAGGATTTCCTGTTTCTTCTGATCCTTAGATGTGTGGCGAAACAGGCGACCGACTACCGGCAAATCACCGAGCACTGGTACTTTTTCAACGGAATCAAGGGATTCCATTTTGAAAATACCACCAAGTACCAACGTCTGCCCATCGCCCACCAGCGCTTCGGTCTCCACGTTCGTCGTATCAATGGTCGGCACCTGGCCACCACTGGTCCCTGACGGCACAAACTTTCCAATGGAGTCCTGTGCTATGGTCAGGGTCATCACGATACGATTATCCGGCGTGATGAGCGGCGTCACTTCCAGCTTGAGCACCGCGTCCTTGAAGGAAATGTTGGTGTTGCCGGCCGAACTGGACTGCTGGTAAGGAATCTCGACACCGGACTTGATCGTCGCCTTTTTCTTGTCGCTGGTGATGACTTTTGGTTGCGATATGATTTCGCCGTAACCATCGTTTTGCAGTGCGCTCAACTCCAGATCAAGAAAGGTGTTGTTACGCATCAATCCCAGCGCAATACTGCCAGTGGGATTTGCGACGCCGAGATCCACCGCCAAAGTTTCCGACATATCCAACGTGCCGCCGTTGCCGAAAAACTCCGCGGGACTCCCGGGCTCACTGTCGAGCCCCACTCGCTGCCCAGTCACTTCCAGCAGACTATTACCGCCTTTCCGCAACGCGGCAATACCCCAGCGCGCACCGAGCTGTTTGCGAAAATCCGTGTTGGCGACAACGATACGCGCCTCGATCTCGACCTGCCTAACCGGAATATCGATCTGCTGCACAATACGGCGGAACTCGGCTATCTTGTCTTCGGTATCGGTCAGGATAATCGTGTTGGTGCGCTCGTCCACGATCGCATTGCCACGCTCCGATAGAATCGAGCCGGTGGCAGTCTCATTGCTGTTGCTACCACCGCCACCGCCACCGCCACCGACCTCATTGTCCGTATTGAAGAGATCGAACAGCTTGCGGGCGTCCGCGTAGCGAATCCGAATGTACTCGGTGCGCAACGGCGCCAGTTCCTGCAACTGCTTGTTGGCCTCCACCTGCAGTCGCTCACGCTCGGCAATTTCCGCCGCCGGCGCAACCATCAGCACATTGCCATCAACGCGCTTGTCCAAACCCTTGGCCTTCAGGATGATATCCAGGGCCTGATCCCACGGAACATTTTTAAGGCGCAGGGTGATGCTGCCATTGACCGCGTCGCTTGCCACCAGGTTGAAGTCACTGAAATCGGCGATGAGCTGCAGGAGCGCCCGCACTTCAATATTCTGAAAATTGAGCGAGAGTTTTTCACCGGTGTACTGAAAGGCCTTGCGTCGCTCATCTTCCTGCTCGCGTGTAAGGGGCTTCACGCTCACCACATAGTTGTTGTCTGCCTGGTAGGCAAGATAGTCATATTCGCCAACTGCTTCGATCACCATCTTGGTTGCGGATCCGTCCGCAGTGGTATCAATGCTTTTCACCGGCGTGGCGAAGTCGATGACGTCCAACTTCCGGTTCAGCGATTCAGGAAGACTGGTGTGACTGAACACAACCACAATGTTCTTGCCCATCTGGGAGACATCGATACCCGTGTCCTTTTTCCCCAATCCAACGGTAACCAGTCCTTCGCCGCTGTCGCCACGCTGGAAATCAAGCGCGGTTAACATTGCACCAGCGCCTGCGGGCCCGCTGGACCCACCAACGCTGCCGAGATACTGGTCGCGCGCGGCTGCATTACCTTTGCCGTCACCCACTACGATGGAAACGCTGTGGCCTTCCGATTTCACGTCGTAACCGGCGGTCTCGCGCAAGTTGAGGATAAGCCGGGTGCGATCACCGGAGGTGACCACTACCGCACTTTTGGCGATATCGAACGAAAGCGCGTACTTCTTTTGCGCCAGAGCACTTTTGGCATTGGGAAAATCGAACACCATTCGCGGTGGTGACTCGATCACGTATCCGGCTGGCTTATCAACGTCTTCAGAAAAGCTCAACTTCGCTTCGAAACCACCTCCCGGCAGCGCGGTGAATGCAATGTCGTCCAGAGTAGCCGGCTCAGCCGCCACGACAGTGGAGCCGGCCATACAGAATAGCGCTAGCCAAGCCCACAACCATCCCGACTTGCCCGACGCCACATGATGCCCGGCAGCTGATTGCGACATGCTTCTCATTTAGTGGTTCTCCTTGAGAGAAAGGGCGCGCGGCCGTTCAACCCAGCCGCCCTCCCCGTCCGGGATGATTTCGATCACATCAGTCCGGTCTTCGCTGACCGACACGATCCTGCCGTGGTTCTTACCCATATAGCCGCCGAGCGTAACGCGATGAATCTGTCCGACCCCATCGTCGATCAGGCTCCAGCGGGTACCCTCCCGATACAGCGAACCGACCATGGATAGCGATGCAATGTTGTAATTCTCCAGCACTTCCCGCGCCCGCGCTTCGTTTGGAGCCACTGCCGGGGTGCCTGACGCGCTTTGCGCGGTCACCGTTGCCGGTACATCAAAGGGACTGCGCAGGGCCATGGCCCCATATTTGAATACTTCGTACGGTGGAAAAGTAGGAATCGGATCAATCTTGCCACCCGGCTTGGCCCGGGTTTTAGCCATGAAATCCTGCAGATCCCGAAACTCACGATCACCATCACAGCCGACCAACAGCGCTGCCAGCAGCAACAACCCCAATCGCACATGGACGCTCATGACCTAGATATCTCCCTTGTAACGATAGGTCTTGGCATCTATGGACAGCTGCAACTGCTTCCCGTCAACGGCCTTGATGGAGTAGTTGTGAAGCGTGACGATACGAGGCAGGCCGGAAATCCCGCTGACAAATGAACCGAAATCATGGTAGCCACCGCCAGCCGCTATCTTGATGGGCAATTCAACATAGAATTCGGCAACCTGTTCCGGCTGTAGCGTGATGCTGCCAATCTCCAGGCTGCTGCCGAGACCGATCTCGGTGATATCCTCCAGCAACCCTGGCACCTCGGTATCGGCCGGCAGTTGCGCCAGCAGCCCCTGAAAGGATTCCTCGATTTGCTCCATCTGAAGCCGGTAAACCTCGAGGTTCGCCACCTCAAAAGCCCTCTCTTCAAACGCTTTTTTCAGCTGCGCCTCCTGGGCCACGGCCCGATCGAACTCCACACTGAGGTCACGCACGCTGAAGTAATAACCAAGCCCCTCCAGCAGTGCAAACAAACCCACAGCGAGCGCGACCCTGACCACCAAGGGCCAGACACCGATGTTCTCGAATTCATAATCCGCCCGGTCAAACGACCGGAACTCCTGAAGCAGTTCTCGAAGCGTCATGCGAGTACCTTCCCCTTTTCGCCTAGAGCCACGGATCAACCACCCTCGGTCGTCAAACCGGGCTTGGTCACCTTGACACGCAGATCGAAACGATTGCCCTGCTCCCCCAACCGATGGTCGGCGGTCACCTGGATCAGGTTGGGCTCCTGAAACTTGACGGACGATCCCAGCGATCGCATGAACGCCGAGATGCGATTATTGGACTCCGCGTAACCGACCAAGCTGATGTTATCGCCCTCTCGGGATAGCGACTCCAGATAGACGCCCGGAGGAATCACGCGTACCAATTCGTCGAATACCCGTACGATATCGGGGCGGTTGGCTTGCAACTCCTGTATCACCCGCATTCGCGCGAGTACCTGCTCGCGCCGCTTTTTCAGCTCATGGATTTCCTTGACCTGCGCATCCATTGCAGCAATTTCCCGGCTCAACAAACCGTTGCGCGCCTGCTGGGTTTCAATGCGAAGATCGACCAGATAAATCCACAATGCCAATGCAATCACGCCCAGCAGCGCCGTTAGCGCCAGATGGCCGAGAAACGCCCGCTTCCTCTCTCTGCGTAACTCGTCACGCCAAGGCAGTAAATTGATGCTGGACATGTTACTCGAACCCCCGCAGTGCGAGCCCGGTCGCTATCAGCATGGCCGGCGCATCCGATGCCAGAGCGACCGCATTGACACCACTGCCGATCGCCATGTTCGCAAAAGGGTTTGCAACCGTGGTCGGCAACCCCAGCTTGTCTTCGACTTCACGGCGGAGACCCGTCATCGCGGCCACACCACCGGCCAGCACCAGCTGATCCACATAGTTGTACTGGCTGGAAGAAAAGAAAAACTGGAGCGAACGCTGGATCTGCTGTACCAACGCCTCCCTGAAGGGCTCGAGAATCTCCGTTTCATAATCTTCCGGCAAGCCGCCCTGCCGCTTCGCTTGCCCGGCTTCCTCCGTCGACAGGCCGTAACGCCGCTGAATTTCTTCGGTCACCTGCTTTCCGCCAAACAATTGCTCGCGGGTGTAGAGCGTCTTGCCGTCCACCAGGACACTCAACGTCAGCATGGTGGCCCCTACATCAGCGATGGCGACGACCTGATGGCCGATATCTTCGAATTGTTCCCCAATCAAGCGAAACGCGCGCTCGACGGCAAATACCTCGACATCGACCACACGCGGACGCAGCCCCGCCGTTTCAAGCGCGGCCACGCGCATATCCACGTTCTCACGCCGGCAAGCCGCCAGCATGACTTCGACCTGATCCGGATTGGTTGCGGATGGCCCGAGCACCTCATAGTCCAGTGCTACTTCGTCAAGCGGATAAGGCACATACTGGTCGGCTTCGGCGGCGATCTGGTTTTCCAGGCCCAATGCGCCCAAGTCGGCCGGCATGTCAATGACTTTGGTAATTACCGCCGACCCCGCCACCGCAACGGCCGCATCGCGGGTCTTGGTTTTTGCCGCGGCCACCACCCGCCTGATGGCATCAGCCAGCAAGGCGACGTCCTTGACGTTCTTCTCTACTACAGCATTGGCCGGCAAGGGGAGAACCCGATAGGCCTCAACCTTGAAGCGGCCACCACTCCGACTCAACTCGATGAGCTTGACTGAAGAAGAACTGATATCCAGCCCCAGCAGTTGTTTTCCCTTTCTCTCGAACAAGCCTAGGAGTCCCATGTTTATGCTTTTAACTTCCCGTAGTTAGCCGGAATATATACTAAAACACTTGAGACAAACAACGCCAGGCCACTATGCTTCCCGTTCAGCCCCGTCACGGACCGGATCAATGCCATCGCGCCCGCTGAGCATTGTGCGGCTCCTCGCCCATCTCACCGGTGCCGCGGTCGGCGGCACACTCATCGTGTTGGCTGCGCTGTATCTGTACCTTAGCCCGAAGCTGCCTTCGGTGGAAGTGCTGAAAACCGCAAAATTTCAAACCCCGATGCGACTTTACTCACAAGACTTGAAGCTTATTGGAGAATATGGAGAGCAACGGCGGCAACCCATCGACTTCGAGGCAATCCCACCCCTCTTCATCAAGGCCCTGCTCGCCGCCGAGGACGATCAGTTCTACAGCCACATCGGGGTGAACCCCAATGGCCTGGCCAGGGCGGCCTTCGAACTGGCCCGGACCGGCAGCATACAGTCCGGCGGCAGCACCATCACCATGCAGGTGGCGCGCAATTTCTTCCTCACCAAGGAACAGACGTTCGTAAGAAAATTCAATGAGATACTGCTGGCTCTTCGCATCGAACGTCATCTCGACAAGAATGCGATCCTGACCCTCTATTGCAACAAGATTTTTCTCGGCAATCGCGCCTACGGCATCGCTGCCGCCGCCGAAGTTTATTTTGGGAAGCCACTGGGCGAACTGACACTGCCGGAGCTGGCGATGATCGCCGGCCTGCCAAAGGCACCTTCCGCCTACAACCCGGCCAGCAACCCGGAGCGCGCACGCGAGCGCCGCGACTGGATCCTGGGGCGCATGCTTCACCTCGGCCATATCGACTTGAGCACCTATCAAACCGCGGTGGCGACACCCGTCTCCGCGCGCCTTTATCAGACCCACCTGGATATTCCGGCCCCCTATGTCGCCGAGATGGCGCGCCGCGAGGTCTTCGCCCAGTACGGCGAGAACGCCTACACCGACGGTCTACGCGTGTTCACCACCATTCGCAGCGACTGGCAACTGACCGCTGACAAGGCCATAGCCGGGGGTTTGGCCGACTACGATCAACGCCATGGATACCGCGGTGCCGAAGCCCACATCGCCGATGCCCGGCAATGGCGGAGCCGACTGGCCACCGTGCCGGTGGTCCAGGGATTGGTACCGGCTGTCGTTACGGAAGTGAAGTCCGAGGGCATTACCGTAGTCCTGGGCGATGGAACACTGCTGGACCTGACCGAGAAAAACGCCTTGGCGGGAATGAAACGTCGCCTGGATCAAACGCGGTTCAGCCGCCCGATCACCGACTTCACCGGCGTATTCAAGAACGGCGACCTGATCCGGCTGCGCCATGCCGGCAAACACTGGGAATTGGCGCAGCTGCCCGAGGTGCAAGCGACCCTGGTGGCACTGGACCCTCTTGATGGCGCCATCCGCTCCCTGGCGGGGGGCTTTGATTTCGGCACCAGCCACTTCAACCGGGCGACCCAGGCGCGCCGTCAACCCGGGTCCAGCTTCAAGCCGTTTATATACGCCAGCGCCCTGGAGCGTGGCTTTACGGCCGCCTCCATCTTCAACGACGCCCCCATCGTGTTCAACGATCCCTCCCAGAAGGAGCCCTGGCGCCCGGAAAACGACAATGGCGAGTTCTATGGGCCGCTGCGATTGCGCGAGGCGCTGTATCTCTCCCGCAATATGGTGTCAATCCGCGTGCTCCAGGCCGTCGGCATCCACAATGCCATCGATTCCCTGACGCGGTTCGGCTTCGAGCCCTCGGAACTGTCGCCCAACCTGTCGCTCGCACTGGGCACTCCCACCTTCACACCCCTGCAAATGGCGACGGGCTACGCGATTTTCGCCAATGGCGGCTACCGGGTATCGCCGTATCTGATCGAGCGCATTGAAGACGTTGACGGGAAAATCCTGTTTACCGCCAATCCAGCGCGCGTGTGCCCTGCCTGCGGCACGCCGGGCACTGAAAACACGGCAGCGCCAGCCGCGCCGAGAGTGATGGACCCCCGCATTGCGTACATCATGGATTCGATGCTCAAGGACGTAATCCGCCGCGGCACCAGCACTCGCGCCCTGCAGCTCAAGCGCGGCGACATTGCGGGCAAGACCGGAACCACCAATGGCCCCCGCGACGCCTGGTTCTCGGGCTACAACCCGATCCTGGTGACGAGCGTCTGGTTCGGGTTCGACGACAACCGGGTGCTCGGTGCCAACGAATACGGCAGCACGGCTGCGTTACCCATCTGGATGAACTTCATGGGCACCGCGCTCGCTGGCACGCGGGAAGTCTACCGGCCCAGACCTCCCGGAATTCTTAGCGTGCGCATCGATCCAGACACCGGGCTGCGCGCCAACCCGGGCCGGAATGCGTTCGAAGAGGAGCTGTTTCTGGAGGAGTCCGCACCCGGCGCATTCACCCCCGCGCCAGGAGCGCCCGGCGGCGAGCCTGCCGGCTTGCCCGACGATATCCTGTGACGCCGACAGGCGGCTAAGGATGCTCTGAATAACCACTTGATCGTCGTTCCCGCGCAGAGCCTGCCCTCGCGAAGCCTGTCCCCGAGTGTTTAGTCGGGGAGCGGGGGCGGGAACCCAGGAATATCAAGGGCTTCTGGATGCCCGCTTCCGCGGGCATGACGGTTGTTCAGAGTATCCCTAACCTTTGGCCAGCAGCTCCCGCCAGGGATAGCCCTGATCGCCGAGCACGAAGAAATAGGGGTTGAGCAGATCCGCCTTGGTGTTGTAGCGCAGCGGGCTCAGATCCGCCGCCAGCACCACACCGCCCGCCGCTTCAACCACCGCCTGCGCGGCCGCCGTGTCCCATTCCGCCGTCAGCGCCAGGCGCGGATAAATATCCGCACTGCCCTCCGCCACCAGACACAACTTCAGGGAGCTGCCCATGTTGCGGGTTTCAATTTCCCCCACGCGCCGGCTGATGGCATCCAGCCACTGCGCCACGGTATCCGCCCCGTGGCTGCGACTCGCCACCACCGTCACCGGCAGGTCCTTGCTCCCCCGCCCCCGCATGGAACGCGTACTGATATCGACGCACCCCCCGGCATCGACGCGCCAGGCTCCTGTCCCCAGCACGCCGGCGTACACGATGTTGGGGACCGGAACGCTCACCACACCCAATACCGGAACACCGGCGTCGATCAGCGCGATGTTGACGGTGAACTCGCCGTTGCGTTTGATGAATTCCTTGGTGCCATCCAGGGGATCCACCAGCCAGTAGCGCTTCCAGCTCGCCCGCACTTCCCAGCCGGGATCGACCGACTCCTCCGACAACACCGGAATTTCCGGCGTCAACTTCGCGAGACCGGCCATCAGCACCCGATGCGCCGCCAGATCAGCCTCCGTCAGCGGACTGGAATCGCCCTTTTGTTGTTCGCCCATATCGGCACGTTCATAAACTTCAAGGATGGCGTCGCCCGCGGCGCGGGCCAACGCGATCACCGCCTCGATTTCTACCATGACAAACTCCGGGTTGCGCCGGCGCTCAGGAAGCGCGCGCGGCGAGATGGTCGCGCGCCAAGGCCAGCGCGCTGATGGAAATGGCATCGTTGACGTCGTCCCGGGCAAGCAACTCGCTCAGGCGCGCCAGCGGCCAGCACATGGTCGCCAGGGGTTCGGGCTCGTCGCCGGGGAGCGACTCGGGATAGAGATCCTCCGCCAGCACGATGTCCAGCTCGCGTTCCATGTAAAACGGATTCAGATAGATGCGCTTGAGCGCGCACAGGCGGCGCGCGCCGTGCCCCGCTTCTTCCTTTAGTTCGCGGTCGGCGGCGACCAGCACATCCTCGCCCGGATCCACCGCGCCCTTGGGCAAACCCCAGTGGTAGCGATGGCTGCCGGCGCCGTATTCGCGCACCAGCAGAATTTCGCCCGCGGCGGTCAGCGGCACCACCACCACCGCGCCATAACCCGCGCCACTCAGCCGCTCGTAGACGCGTTCGACGCCATTGGAGAAGCGCAAATCCAGCTGCTCGACGCGAAACAAGCGCGAGCGCGCGACAATTTTGCGCTTCAATATTGCAGGCGGGGTGGGCATACTTCCTCGGACCAAGTACAGCGCGGAGCATTATGTTGGATGATCGACTGGAGCGCTATCGACACCGTTCTGCTCGACATGGACGGCACCCTGCTCGACCTCCACTTCGACAACCACTTCTGGCAGCACCATCTGCCGCGGCGTTTCGCTGAGCACCACGGGCTCGACCCCGAGGCCAGCATTCGCGAGCTGCACGACCGGTTCGCACGCGAACAGCACCGCCTGCAATGGTATTGCACGGATTACTGGTCGGCGCAGCTCGGGCTCGACGTGACCGCCCTGAAGCGCGAAGTCGCCCACCTGATCGCCGAGCGTCCCCGCGCCGGTGCCCTGCTGGAGCAACTGGGCGCGCGCGGGCGCCACCGGATCCTCATCACCAACGCCCATCGCGACAGTCTGAACCTCAAGCTGAGCCGCACCCTGATCGGCGCCGGGCTCGACCGCATGATTTCATCGCACGACTACGGCATGCCCAAGGAAGACCCCGCGTTCTGGCAGCGCCTGGCCGCCGAGGTGAGCTTCGATCCGCTGCGCACCCTGTTTATCGACGACAGCGAGCCGGTGCTCGACGCCGCCCGGGATTACGGCATTGCCCACCTGCTGTGCATCAGTCAGCCCGACAGCCGGCGCGGCCACCGCGCGCAGCTGCGCTTCCCGGCCCTCGCCGATTTCGACGACATCCTTCCGGTGATCTGATGGCAGCGGACACGGCGGTGCGGGCGCGGCTCGACAAATGGCTGTGGGCGGCGCGCTTTTTCAAAACCCGCAGCCTGGCGAAAGCCGCGATCGAAGGCGGCAAGGTGCGGATCGATGGTCAGCGCGCCAAACCCAGCAAGGAAATCGAGCAGGGCATCACCCTGACCATCCACCAGGGCTGGGAGGAAAAAACCGTGGTGGTGACTGCCTTGTCCGAGCAGCGCCGGGGCGCCACCGAGGCAGCGCTGCTGTACGCCGAAACCCCTGAAAGTCTGGTCCAGCGCGAGCAGAAAGCCGCCGCCCGTCGCGCCGCGCGCGCGGGCGTCCAGTATCCGGACGAACGCCCCAGCAAAAAACAGCGTCGTCAGATCATCCAGTTCCGCGGCCTCGATTTTTCCGACCCCGCGTGATACGACCTGTGCCAATAACGCTCAGCGACATCCACCAGCGTTTTCTGTTCGAGGACTACGATATCCGCGGCGAGATCGTATCGCTGCGCCAATCCACCGCCCTGGTGTATCGCCACAATCCCTATCCCGCGACACTGCAAGCGCAACTCGGCGAATTTCTCGCGGCCGCCGCGCTGATCAGCGCCAACCTGAAAGCCGCCGGCACGATCACGGTGCAGGCGCGGGGCGACGGGCCGGTGCCGCTACTGATGGCGGAGTGCACCGACCGCCACGATCTGCGCGCCATCGCGCGCATGCCCGATACCGGCGCCGTACTCAGCGACGATCTGCGCCAGCTGGTAGGGTCCGGCCATCTGAGCATCACCGTGACCATGCCCGGCCGCGAGCGCCACCAGGGCATAGTGCCGCTGGAACACCCGCGCCTCGCCGCCTGTCTTTCCGATTACTTCGCCCGTTCGGAGCAACTGCCGACCCGCTTGTGGCTCGCGGCCGACTCGGAAGCGGCCGCCGGCCTGCTGCTGCAGGCGCTCCCAGCCCAGCGCCAGACCCGGACCGAGCGTGAACGCTGCTGGGAGCATCTCACCACCCTGGCCGACACCCTCACCGCCCATGAGCAACTGACACTCGGCCACGGCGCGCGGTTGCACCGCCTGTTCCACGGTGAACAGGTGCGCATCTACGACCCGACGCCGCTGCGGTTCGCGTGCAGCTGTTCGCGCGCGCGTATTGCCGACTCGATCGTTGCGCTCGGGCCGGACACCGTACGCGAGCTGCTGGCGAGCTCGCCGCTGTTGTCGACCCAGTGCCAGTTCTGTCATCAACGCTACGACTTCACCGCGGCCCAACTGTCCGCCACGGTGCTCGGCGTGGACCCCACCCTGCACTGACCGCCTGTTGCCCCCGGGGTTTTTTTTGCATAATTGGCGCCCCCACGCCCGCACGAGTGCCCCAGTGACCCAGCGACAAGACTCCCCGATGGCCCGGACCGAAACAGCCGCGGTCAATGTGCACGCCGATCTGAGCAGCGCCGAGTTGATCGAGCTGGCCTTGCAGCGCGGGGAAGGGGTCCTGACCCACAGTGGCGCACTGCTGACCACCACCGGGCGCCATACCGGGCGCTCGCCGGCGGATCGGTTCATCGTGGAAGAACCCAGCACCAGCGAGGACATCGCCTGGGGCCCGGTCAACCGCCCGTTTGCCGCCGAGCGCTTCGACGCCTTGTGGAGCCGCGTCGAGGCCCATCTGGCGGAAGGCGACCGTTTTACGTCGGACCTCCACGTCGGCCAGGATCCTGAACATTACCTGCCGATCCGGGTCACCACCGAAACCGCCTGGCACAGCCTGTTCGCGCGCAACATGTTCATCCGACCACCCCGCTTCAACCCGTCGGGCAAGGAACCGTGGAAAGTCCTGCACGCGGCCAGCTTTGCCTGCGACCCGCACCGCGACGGCACCACCAGCGCGGGCGCGGTCATCATCCATTTTGCGCAGCGCAAATTGCTGATCGCCGGCATGCGTTACGCGGGCGAACTGAAAAAAGGCATGTTTTCGGTGCAGAACTTCCTGCTGCCCGAAAAAGACGTGCTGCCGATGCACTGCGCAGCCAATGTCGGCGGAGCCGGTGATGTCACCCTGTTTTTCGGGCTGTCCGGCACCGGAAAAACGACGCTTTCCGCCGACCCGGACCGCTATCTGATCGGCGACGATGAGCACGGCTGGACGGAAGGCGCGGTGTTCAACCTGGAAGGTGGGTGCTACGCCAAGACCATCGACCTGAGCCACGAAAACGAGCCCGTCATCTGGGACGCCATTCGTTTCGGAGCCATTGTCGAAAACGTGGTCGTCGGGAAACACCGGATTCCTGACTACAGCGACACCGCCCTGACGGAGAACGGCCGCTGCAGCTACCCGCTGGAACACGTCGCGATGCGCTGTGTACCGAATCGGGCCGGCGAGCCGAGCAACATCCTGTTTCTGACTTGCGATGTCACCGGCGTGTTGCCGCCGGTCTCGGTGCTCTCCAAGGAAGGTGCCGCCTACCACTTCCTGAGCGGCTACACGGCCCGCGTCGGCTCCACCGAGCTGGGCGGCGAGGCGGGCATCAACCCCACTTTTTCGACCTGTTTCGGCGCGCCCTTCATGCCGCGGCCGGCTGGCGTCTACGCCGAACTGCTGATGAAACGCGCCGAGAGCTTCGGCAGCCGGGTGTACCTGGTCAATACCGGCTGGACGGGTGGTTCCGGGGGCGCCGGCGGCGTCGGCAAACGTTTCCCCATCCCGGTGACCCGCGCCGTGGTTGCGGCGATCCAGAGCGGGGCCCTGGATGAGGTGGAAACCATCAATCTGCCGCTGCTGAATCTCGCCGTGCCGCGCCATGTGCCCGGCGTCGACGACCACTACCTGATTCCGCGCACGAACTGGGCCGATCCGGCCGCCTACGACGCCCAGGCCCGCAAACTGGCCGGTCTGTTCATCGAGAACTTCACGCGCTTCGATGTCGCCCCCGCGATCGTTGCCGCCGGGCCCCGCCTCGACTGACGCCCCCTTCCCGGAGCGCCGCGGCGTGGCGCTCCGACTGCACCGGTACTATCGTCGGGCCAGACTTTGCTCCGCAAGGCAGCCCTGCGCCAGACCGTCCTGTAAACCGCGGCGATAGCAGTCCGCCGCTCCGGCGTGGTCGCCCAGCCCGGTCAACACTTCCGCCAGTTCGGCCTGGATTTCCGGCCTGGCGGCCATGCGCGACGCACGCTCCAGATAATCCCGCCCCTTGCCCCAGATCGCCAGACGCCGACAGATCTGCCCCAAGGCCAGCAACAGTTGCCACGACTCGCCGTGGCGACGCAGCCAGGTTTCCGCGGTCGCCAGATGCCGGGGCAGTTCAGCGAGCGCTACCCGGGACCAGTCCAGCACCAGGTCCGGCTCCCAGTGCCGGTCCAGGTGCCGACGCAACGCCACCTCCGCCGCGGCGGGATCGCCCAGCCTGGCGAGTGCCTCGGCATAGGGCCGCACACACTCGCCCCGCCGCTGAGATTCGCGCGGAATCCGCTGCCACAGCTCAGCCAGGACGGCCTGGCGTTGCTGCCGGGATTCAGCACCGTCAGCGTCCACGGAAAACTCCTGCAGCAGGCCGGAATATATCCGTAGCTCCAGCGCCACCAGCGCATCGGGCGCCGCCACCCGGGCGCGCCGCAATCCCGGCAACAACCCGGCCAGACTTTCCCAGTCCCGCTGTCGAAGCAGACTGTCGCGCAACTCCGTCAGCAGACCGGGGTGGTCGGCGTGCGCGGCCAGTGCCGCGCGCAGTTGATCGACGGCGCGCGTCTCGTCTCCCCGGCGCACCGCCAGACGGGCGCGCATCAGGGCCAGCGCGGCGTTGTCTTCCGGCACTTCGCGCGCGGCCGCCGCCAGAAGCTCCTCGGCCTCCGCGTCCTGACCCAGGCGCGTCGCCGCGTCCGCTGCCAGCACATAGTTGAGTCCGGGAATTTCCGAGCGCGGCGCCGACTGCACCAGGGCACTGCGCGCGCGCGCCCACTGCCCTTCGTAAAAATCGGCCAGCGCCACCATGACCGCACGCCGGCTGCTCTCCGCCTTGCGATCGCGCAGCCCGCGCCAGGCGTTGAGTCCCGGCCGCGTCAATCCACGCCACAGCAACTTCAATCCGTACCAGCCCAGCCCGACGACCACCAGCAGCAGTGCGGTGAGCCAGAGACTGAGTTGAATCATCCGATCACCGATCACGATCAGGATGTAGCCACGCGCATAGTCCAGGCCCCAGTACACCAGACCACCCGCCAGCAGCATGACCGCGAGCACCAGCAGCGCCTTTCTCATCACGGCGCTGCTCCAGCGCGGCGTTGCTGGTCACGCGCCAGGTACTCCCGCACGCGCTCCCGCGACGAACTGATGTCGGACAGCGGCAATGCCACGGGCTCGGTTTGCAGACCGACGAGCTCGGCGCGCAGCGCGGGTGCGCGGGGATCAAATCCGAAATGCGCATCCAGCAACCGCACCGCGCGCGCCAGGGCATCGCGATAGATGCGCTCCTGACGCGCCAGCACCGCGAGTTGCGCCTGTGACAGCAGTAGTTCCAGATATTGCCGCAGACGCGCTTCCTGCGCGCGGGACAGCAGTGCGGGCGGCGGCGCCTCGAGGGTGCGCACCCGCAGATGTTCGGCACTGAAGCGCCGCAGCGCCGCACCGGCGTTGCCGAGCAGCCGCGACCAGAAGCCGACGGGTGCCGACGCCGCGTCCGGGGCGACGCCGTCCGCGGCCGGCATCGACACCGGCCGCGGCGCGGGATTCAGGGTGGCGATGGCGGTCTGAAGCGCGCTCAGGCGCAGATAAAGGCCTTCGACATCGACGTTGCCGGCCAGCTTCAGCGCCGTCATATCCGCCACCAGTGCCGCCCGCACCGGTTCGAGTCCGGGATCGGTCAGCGGCGCCAGCAAGGTATCGGCGCGCTCCAGCAACGCCAGCGCGGAAGCCGCCGAACGTGCCTCCCAAAGCCGCTGGCTGGCAAGGCGCAGCAGGTGTTCAACCTCCATGACCGCGAGCGTGTCGCTGTCCGGAACCGCTGCCTGGCGCGCGCTGGTTTCGCGGTCGAACTCGGTCTTGAGTGCTGTCAGCGCCGCCCGTAGCTGCTCACGCTCGCGATCCTGGCTATCGACCCGCTCGCGCAGCGCCGCAAGCACTCCCGCCAGCGCGGCCGCGGACTCTGCCGGCGCCGTTGCCGGCCCTGGCGCGGCCGCCGGCTGTTCCGGGGATCCGGCGGTCAGCCCGGACACGACCCTGTGCCCATACGCTTGCCAGCCCAGGTAGCCGACCACCGCCAGCGCCGCCAGCGCCAACAGGCGAACACCCAGCTTGCGCGTCCGCGACCCTGCCCGCGGTGCGGCGGCTGCCGCATCGGTACCGGTCCCGCCGACCGCCGACTCTCCTCGTTCTCCTGGCACGCGGGCTCCTGCTGTCATGTCTGAAATCGTTCCGGAGTGTACCAGCGGCACACCGCCTGCTCCATTTTTGCGGCGAGGGCACTCGCGGCGACGCGGGGTTCGAAGCCCAGCCCACGCGCGATCTCCGCCACCCGCTCGCCCGGCACCAGGCAAACCGGGCGCGGCGTCGAGTCGCCCGCGCGTTCCAGAAGTTGACTCAGCGCGCCCAGTACCGCGCCGCTGTGGGCAACCAGCAACAGCGGGCCGGGCGCCGCCAGCGCGGCGGTCAGCGCCGGCTCCCAGCGCCGCTCCGGCACCCGCCGGTACACCTCGCAGTAATGCACGCGGGCGCCGCGCTCACGCAGACCGGCGCGCAACGCATCGCGCCCGCCGACGCCGCGAACAATCACCAGCGTTTGTCCCTGGACAGCCTGCAATTCGGGCAGTTTGAGGAGTCCTTCGGTGTTTGCCTCGGACGGATGCCGGGCGCTGATGCCCCAGTCCTCGCGCAGTGCCGCGGCGGTCGCGGCGCCGACCGCGAAAATCGGCACGCGGGTCGGGACCAGTCCCGCCGCCGCCAGTTGCGCGAGTCCGTGTCGAACGGCGTGGCGGCTGATGAATATCCAGCCGTCGGCATCGGCCACCGCAGCCGCCAGTTCCCCATCCAGCGCGGGTCGGGATTCGATGGCGAGCAGGGGAAGGGAATGCACTTCGGCGCCGCGGGCGGTCAGCCGGGCGGCCAACGGATCGCCCGGCCGCGCACTGCGCAAGATCAGCACCCGCAACCCGGTGAGGGAAGCGGTCACCGCGCCTGTGCCAGCAGGGCGCCCGCGCCCCGCGCCAGCAGCGCCTCGGCAAGCTGGATACCCAGGGCTTCCGCCTGCGTTCCGGCGCCGCGGATCTCGTCGCACAGCAGCCGCGACCCGTCCACCGCGCCCACCAGGGCGCGCAGGTGCAATTGCCCGGTGGCGTCCAGCTCGCCGTAGCAGGCGATGGGCACCTGGCAGCCGCCCTGCAACCGACGGTTGACGGCGCGCTCGGCGCTCACGCAGGTCGTGGTCGCCGGATCGGCGAGGGGCGCGATCAGCTCCCGGACCCGATGGTCCTCCAGACGACACTCGATACCCAGCGCGCCCTGCCCCGGCGCCGGCAGCGACAGTTCGGGGGCGAGGCGCGCGGCGATGCGCCCGGCGAAACCCAGCCGCAGCAGACCGGCACTGGCCAGAATCAGCACATCAAAATCACCCCGGTCCAGACGCGCGAGACGGGTATTGACGTTGCCGCGCACCTCGCGCACGTCGAGGTGCGGAAAGCGCGCCAGCAACTGGCAACGGCGGCGCAGGCTGGCGGTACCCACCCGGGTGCCGGGTGGCAATTCGTCCAGTGCGCGCCAACTCCCGCCAACCAGTGCGTCGCTGGGATCTTCGCGGGCGCAGATCGCCGCCAGTCCCAGGCCGGGCGGAAAATCCATGGGCACGTCCTTCATGGAGTGCACCGCGATATCGGCGTCGCCGGCCAGCAGCGCCTGCTCCAGCTCTTTCACGAACAGCCCCTTGCCGCCGACCGCGGCCAGGGACCGATCCAGCAGACGGTCACCCTGGGTGGTGAAACCCAGAATTTCCACCGCCATGGCGGCGCCGTGGAGACGTTCAAGCTCGGCTTTGATGTGGTGGGCCTGCCAGAGCGCGAGGGGGCTTTCGCGGGTGGCGATACGCAGATGCTGGGGTGACATGAAGGGTGCGACCGTACTCAGATTTGATCGAGCAATTTCTTGAGCCCGACGATATGCCGGCGACTCACCTGGGGTCGGATATCGAGTTCCCTCAGGCGCACAAAATTCTGGCCGTCATGATTGCGCTCCAACCCCTCGATGTGGGCAATCGACACCAGCGCATTGCGATGCACGCGGATGAAGCGGCCCTCGAACTCCTGCTCCAGATCCCGCAAGGTCTCATCCAGCAGGGACTCGCTGTCGCCGTGGTATGCCGTGACGTATTTGTGATCGGCCTGAAACAGCGCCACTTCCGCCACCGGCACCAGATCCAGGCCACGGCGGTTGCGCGCCGTGATATGTGTGCGTCCGTCCAGCACCATACCAGGCAACTGGCGCAGCTCCGCCAGTTGCGCCTTGTTGATGCGGCGCGCGCGGCTGAGGGCAGCGGCAAGATCCGCCTGGCGCACCGGCTTCAGCAAATAGCCGACCGCCTGGGAGGAAAAAGCTTCTACTGCGTAATCGCCATAAGCGGTACAGAAAATCACTGCCGGCGGCGGGTCCAGCTCCGCCAGATGCTGCGCGGCGGCGAGACCGTCCATGCCCGGCATGCGCACATCCATCAGCACCACGTCGGGGCTCAAATCCCGCGCCATCCGCACCGCTTCCTGGCCGTGGCCCGCCTGCCCGATGATGCGGAACCCGCCCAGCGCCAGCACCATCCGCGTCAGGCGTTCCCGCGCCAGGGGCTCGTCGTCCACAATCACTACGTTCATCGCGATCGCCTCACCAGGCCAGTGGATAACTCAGTGTCGTCACATAGTGTTCGCCGTCGGTGAGAAACTCGACGCGCGCACGAGGCCCGAAGTGCGCTTCCAGACGCCGCCGGACATTGTCCATCGCCGACTTGCTGCCCTTATTATGCCGCATGCGCGGATTGAAGGGATTGCGCACCGAGATACTTACCCGGTCCCCCGCCCGGCGCACACGAACCTCCACCGTCCCTCCCGCCGGCAGCAACTGAATACCGTGATAAACGGCGTTTTCGAGGACCGGTTGCAACGACAGGCAGGGAATCTGCACGCCGGCGCCGTAATCGCCGATCTCCCACTCGGTGCGCAGGCGATCACCCAGGCGCATTTTTTCGATGGCCATGTAACTGCGGCACAGCGCCAGTTCTTCGCGCAGCGGCACCAGGGTCTGGGCGTCGCTGAGGGCGCGGCGGAACAGATCGGAGAGATCCTCAACCACCCGTTCCGCCTTCTCGGGATCGGAACCGATCAGACTCGCGATCATGTTCATGCTGTTGAACAAAAAGTGCGGTCGGATCCGCGCCTGCAGCGCCTGAATGCGCGCTTCCAGTTCGGCACGCTGCTGGATCCGCAATTGCTGCTGCAAGTAAAGATAACGCAACAAGATGCCGGCGGGTATCGCGGTCACCACCACCGCATCCAGCGCGCGGCCAAACCCGAACACGCCACCCAGACTCCAGGCCACCACATAATCCGCCGCGACGCCGACCACGAAGGCAACCACCAACACCAGGCCAAAACTGATGACGGCGCTCCAGGTGTAGCGCACCCCGACCAGCCAGCGATTGCATTCGCAGAGTACCAATACACTCAACAGTGCGATCCAGATCGCCATGAAGGCGATGTTGCCGAACCCCAGCCAGTCGAAATCTTCGATGCCATAGCGCGCCACCCCCATCAACACCGACAACAACAGCGAAATGACGATGACCGCCAGCAACCCTTCGCCACGGCACAGATCCGGCAGAAAATAATCGACCTCGTACAGCGACACGGCTCGCCGTCGCGGCAGCCATTTTTCACGCCAATGCAAAATCCGCTCCATCATGCCGCCCCTGGTCCCGGTTTATAATACGCGCCTTCATACCATCCAGCCGCACACCCTGCCGGTGCGCGCAAACCGCAAACCCGGACACCCTATGAGTCAGGACAAACCCGTCAATCAGGCCTGGGGCGGCCGCTTCGGCGAAGCCACCGACGCCTTTGTCGCCCGTTTCACCGCGTCCGTCCGCTTCGACCAGCGCCTGTATCGCCACGACATCGCCGGCTCCATCGCCCACGCCGAGATGCTGACACGGGTCGGCGTGCTCACCCAAGCGGAACGCGACGCCATCGTCGCCGGCCTGAAAGCCATCGCCGCCCAGATCGACGCCGGCCAGTTCACCTGGTCGGAGGCGCTCGAAGACGTGCACATGAACATCGAATCCGCGCTCACCGCGGCGATCGGCACCGCCGGCAAGAAGCTTCACACCGGGCGCTCCCGCAACGACCAGGTGGCGACCGACATCCGCCTCTGGCTGCGCGACGAGATCGACGCCATCCTGACAGAAATCACCCGCTTGCAGCAGGCGCTGGTGGAAGTCGCCGAACGCGAAGCCGACACCATCATGCCCGGCTTCACCCATTTGCAGACCGCCCAGCCGGTGACTTTCGGCCACCACCTGATGGCCTGGTACGAAATGCTGGGGCGGGATCACTCGCGCCTGGTGGACTGCCGCAAGCGCCTGAATCGCTCGCCGCTGGGCGCCGCCGCGCTGGCTGGCACCAGCTATCCCATCGACCGCCACTACAGCGCCGCGCTGCTCGGCTTCGATGCGCCCACCGCCAACTCCCTCGACTCGGTCAGCGACCGCGATTTCGCCATCGAATTCTGCGCCGCCGCCAGCCTGCTGATGACACACCTGTCGCGCGCCTCCGAAGAGCTGATCCTGTGGGCCTCGGCGCAATTCCGCTTCATCGATCTGCCCGACCGCTTCTGCACCGGCTCGTCCATCATGCCGCAGAAAAAGAATCCCGACGTGCCGGAACTGGTGCGCGGCAAGACCGGCCGCGTCACCGGCCACCTGGTCGCCCTGCTCACCCTGATGAAGGGCCAGCCGCTCGCCTACAACAAGGACAATCAGGAAGACAAGGAACCCCTGTTCGATACCGCGGACACACTGCGCGACTGCCTGCGCGCGTTCGCCGACATGGTGCCCGCGCTGGAAGTCAAGCGCACCACCATGCGCGCCGCGGCGCGCGCCGGCTACGCCACCGCCACCGACCTTGCGGACTATCTGGTGCGCCAGGGCGTCCCCTTCCGCGACGCTCACGAAGCGGTCGGCAAGGCGGTGGCGCACGGCATCGCCAGCGGCCGGGATCTCGCCGAGCTGTCACTGGATGAATTGCGCACTTTCGCACCCGCCATCGACAGCGATGTGTTTGCCGTGCTCACTCTCGACGGTTCCGTCGCCGCCCGCGACCACATCGGCGGCACCGCGCCGGCGCAGGTGCGCGCCGCCGCCGCGCAAGCGCGCCACGACCTCGCCCGCCGCGTCGCACCATCGCAAGCGCAGGACTGAGCCGCCCCATCCTCACCGGTGCCTCCAGCACCTCGCAACTGAATCGTTACTGCGCCTTCGCGGATCAGGCAGGCGTCGCAAACATTACACGCGACGGCCGTCCTGTGCGCAGAACTGTCGGCGGTTGCCGTCGCGGTTCGGTTACCGGCCTGGCCTTCGACTACTGTGTCTCTCGGCTCCGAGTGCGTTTACAACCGCCATGACCCGAGACGCCGACTGCCCCACGCGGGGCCGCCCAGAATAATGCTCGGCCCAGGATGAACTTCATTGCTGGGTGCCGGTCGCGGATCGCCCGACAACCGCCAGATCCTGCAATTCCCTCAATACCGCCTGCATTGCCTCCGCTCCCGGGGGCGCGGAAGATGCCGATAACTGCATTAAATTTCGCAGCCGGGTTTCAAAATGGGAACCGAAGTCGGCGTCTTGACTGCAGAACAGAAACGACCGATAAACGTTTTCGTCAGAAAAATCCTGCATCAGCATTTGCTTTCCATAAACGTCGTCCATCGCCCGGATGGCTGGCCTCAATTCCGGCATTGCCTCGGCGGAAAAATGCCCCTTGAGCATATCGCGCCAAAGATCCAGGTGGCCATGCCCGATCGACCAGTGATACAGGCCCAATCCCGTCAGCAGTGCCTGTATTTCACCCAGATTCGGCAAACCATTTTCCACATGCTCCGCCAACCACCGATAGCGCACAGACATCAACCGGCCCCAGAACGCGGCAGCGTCCGCCTCGGCTGCGCGTACCTGTGGATTATCAAAAGGTGCGGCGATGATGGTCATCAATCCCGCCACACGGGTGGTGTGCGACAGAAAATCCCGGCGCTTTGGCACTGGTATGTGTTCCAGCACATCCAGCGCCACCACCACATCGAAAGACCGGTCGAAAAACGCAAGCGCGGTGGCATCGCCCTCGACCACATCGCTGTCCGCCTTCATATCCTCCGGAACTTCCGGATCGAGATAGATAATGCGATCCCGGGGCAACAGCGACCCCAATCGACGATATCGGTTGGCGCCCACTTCAAGAATGCTGAAGGTCTGTCCCGGTTGACGCAACGCCTCGATGGCCATCGCCGCGACACCGTACCGCTGTGCCTGATCGAAGGGGATTGCGTCGGCAAAACTACTTTCTGCGATGCAATCGAGAAGGCGCACCACCTCGGGTCGGTCCGCCAGGAATGTCAAGGAGGAGAACGATGCGGGCGTCGGGGCGACCTCACCGTCAACGAGCGCCCGCGCCTGGCGCTTCAAGACGCCAGAATCTGGTGCCCGCAACGTTTGCTCGACCAGGTAGCGCTTGCCCCAATAAGCCTCGCAGGGCGCAAAGGGATTGCGTGCAGGGCGATTATTGGCCTGAAAGTAAGCCAAAAAAACCGCATTGGCTTCCTTCCGGGGAGCAACGGAAGATTCAGCAATGGTATTGTGCTCATGCAAACGATAAAAATAGAGCTTTTCCGAAAGATACACGGGCTCCGATTCCAGGGTAGCTTTAAGCGCGAACTCCCAATCGTGGTTGTAGCGCAGATCGGAAAACCCGCCAAGGCTCAGAAACAACTCACGAGATACAAACAGATTTCCGGTCGTCACGGCAAAATTCGATTTCAGCAGGCCAAACCCGAATGTAGTCGCGCACGGCCCTTCCGACAAGATTCTTTCCAGATTGGCCGCCCTTGTTCCCGGGGCGGCACCATTCACTGCCTCTCCGAAGCCATCGATGATTTGTAGATTGGAGAAACCCCACTCAGCCCCGGCACAACAAACCGCTTCCACCATGCAACGAATTCGATCAGGGGAAAACCGGTCATCGGAATTGAGCACATTGATGAATTCGCCTGCCGCCAGCGCTGCGCACTCATTGATGGTTGCGTGCGCGCCGCGATTTTCACGGGCGATAAACCGATACGGAAAGGGGCAAGCCCTTAGCACATCCTCGATAATCGCCGGCGAACCATCACTCGACCCATCGTCGATGACGATGAGTTCAATGGAACGGTAGGTCTGCTCATACACCGAGCGCAGGCAATCAGCGATGTATGATGCATGACAGTACGAGGGAATCACCACACTCACAAGCGGCTGGCGTTTCGCTTTGGCGGTCGCCCGGTGTCGCAGCCACATCCGATAGGCAATGCGTCTGGCAAGCGTGTGGTTATCTCGCGCTGGCTCCGCATCGTATAACGCCAAACCCAGGTTGTGCCGCATTTCCGGCACTTGCCAGTCCGTCAATTCCGCCGCTTCGAGAATCAATCCTACAGCCTCGATCGGACGCGCTGTTTGCAGGCAGACAATCCCCAGCATGTGCAGACAGTCAGGTTCTTGCGGTGTCTCCGCCAATATCTGTCGGTAACAACGCTCGGCCAGATCCATTTCATTCGCACGCTGGTGTCGCAATGCCTCGAATTTCAGGTCTTGAAGTGTCGTGCGGGGAAAAGCCTCGGCGAGCAGGCCTTCCGAAAGCTTACCGCAGCAATGTTTATAGCGCTTGTTGCCGCCGCAGGGACAGGGAGCGTTCCGGTTGATTGGTTCCATACGCTGGATTCCTGCTTCACGACTCCCTACATTTCCGATCGATCATGTTATGCCAACCGGACCACTACGCATCTTTCAGAAAAACCGGTAACGACGGCCTTCCTGCCGGCCATGCGTCAAATAGTGATACGCGGGGTCCATCTTGGCAGCCGCGACATCGGGGTTATGAAACAGATAGGCGTCGGCATCAAAATCGGAAGGAAGAACAACGGACGTAGTCGAGCTCCCCGTATTCACCAGCCCCTCGGGTTCGATACGGGCCTGGATCAGCTTCTCGACAAGCTCCAAAAGAAGCACGGCATCCTCGGGCACAATAACAAAATCGACATCCGGCCCATCCCTCACCCCAGTCGCCAATTTTTGATCGCCTGGAAGATACTCGTTGATGAGAGCAATGGTATTTGCAAAGCGGTCGAGGATACGCCGGTGCTGGTCGCGGTTATAGTACGGCACGGCTTTTGGCCTGTCCGGGCGTTGCGCGGCGCGAAGGAACGTCGCCGCCAGATCCCTGTTGCTTACTTTTTCATGCAACAGAACGCCGAGAGGCGCCGCAGAGGGTGTCAGCGACCGGTTTGCCTCTCGTGTTGTCGTCAACTCGACCTGACCGATCAGGTTTTCAGCACCAATAGCCCGCAAAAACGGCTCTGCGATGTTGTGCCGGCGGTGATCGAAATTGAGCACTTTCAATGGCAACTCAAGACAGTGAAAAAAGGCAAACGAGTTGAGCATCGACGGTGAATATGCTCCATCGATCACCTTGTCCATATAACTGGAAAAACAAAAAGTCTGAGTTCCGTCCTTCATCATTTGCAGCCAACAGGAAAGGACGAAGTCAAAAGGGTCGCGTACAAAACAGACAATTTCTATGTCATGAAACGGGCGAAGTATTTCAATGAAATGCGTCAGGTTTTCCCTGGATGCGGCGCTCAGCGCCTCGCTGGACACGAGTGCGGCATCCTGCGGAACCGTAGCGATCACTTCCGCCAACTTTTCAAAGTATGCTTCGTTCAGACGACTTTCAATATCGCCACCTACTTTGAATCCGTTCATGAATCCGCCTCTGTAGAGAACCTGGACGGCATTGCCGCTGCACCCACCAGTGGCTACGATCTGCTCGGGATCCGGATAAGGATAGCCAATGCCTGCCGCCGCCAGTCTGTCCGCATTGGTGGCGAGGAAAACCTGCAACGCTGAAGAGCCGGTTTTGTGAAAACCGATATGGAGAATGACCCTCTTCGCCATGTTGCTGATTCCTCTTGGATGTTGGAGCTGTTCCTATTCTGCTTGGACAACTGCCCCGGATCCACGGATGGAACGGTTGCCGGGCTTAGGCTGACGGCTTTTCACCTGAAACCGACAACCAGGGATTGAACTTCGGATCGTTGTACATCTTGAACTGCCGATACACTTTAAAACACAGCGTGCCGTCATGGCAGCCCCGCACAAGTTCGTCCAGACACCACGCCAGGTCAACATGCTGCTCCCGCAGACGGGCCAGTCTTTCGGCGCTCATGCCGTGATGATCGGCATCGGCATCGGCACGCCGGGTCTGCCAGTCCATATGGAATAGCTTCAGGCTGAGGATGGACATGCGATCGATCAGCGCGCCGAGGGTTTCCGAATGCAGCCGGGCCGTGTCCAGCGGGTCCGGCAAGGCGGCCAGAACCAGTTCGTCGATGCGTTCGACGGCATCGTTGCGGCGCTGGTTATGGCCGTCGATCAGGCGCTTGCTGTTGGCAATGGCGCTATCGGGAACATCGCGACGCCGCGCCTGATCCTCTTGATCCCAGAGCGCGATATTGCAACGGTGATTGTCTTCGATTGCCCGCCACAATTCTGTGGGCTGAATCACAGGCGGATCGCCTCCCTGTTTCAGGTGTTCAAGCACAGTGGAATGCAAGCGGAGTACGTTGACGGCATTCAGCGTATCCAGGGGATTCATGGTCTCGTTGTTCATGGTCTCGTTGTTCATCGCGAAGAACATTCCACGGCAAGATCGACGAGCGCCGCACGGACATCCGCCGCAACCGCAGGCCAATCCCCGGCGCTCGGCTGGCGGAACAGGCGCGCGCTGGGGTACCAGGGACTGTCGGTGCGATCGCGCAGCCACCGGAAATCCGCGCTGTGCTGCAACAGGATCCACACCGGGCGACCCATGGCACCGGCCGCATGGGCGATGGAGGTATCGACGGTGATGATCAGATCGAGTTCGGCCATCAGCGCGGCGGTCTCGGCGTAGTCGGTCTGGGCGTCGGCCCAATCGAAAACGGGCGTCGGCACAAGGCGCAGCTCCTCGCGCCCGGCCCCGAGTTGCAGGTTGATCCAGGCCACGTCGGGCAGTTCGAACAGGCCGGCCAGTGCCTGCAGGGGACAGGAGCGATAGCGGTCATCCGGGTTGGCGGGGTTGCCGGCCCAGGCCAGGCCGACGCGCAGCCGCGCCGGTACGGCGTCGAGACGCCGCCGCCAATTGGCGCGGGAATCGATCGGCGCCTCCAGGTAGGGCACCTTGGCGGGCACCGCCGCCAGCGAACGGGTGCCGCACAGGCGCGGCAGGCTCAACAGGTGGCAGCAGTAATCGTGCGCGGGAATCGCCGCTGCGCCGGTGTACACTTCCGCCACGCCGTCGACGTGGCGCAGCAGTCCGGCCACATGGGCCTGACGTACAAAGAGGCCGATCCTGCCCCCCTGATCCGCAAGCGTTTTGGCGTAGCGGATGAACTGCAAGCTGTCGCCGATACCCTGTTCGGCCATCAGCAACAGGCTTTTGCCTGCCAGCGGTTCGCCCTGCCAGGGACGGGGCCGGCCGGCCATCGCCGGCAGTCGATAGCCCGCGGCGTATTCGGGGCAGTGCCGGCGCGATTCGTATCCCATCCAGCCTTCCGCATAATCACCCAGCGCAAGCTGCACCAAAGACCGGCTGAAACGCGCCTGCGTCAGGTTGGCGTCCAGCGCCAGCGCGCGATTGAAAGCGTCCAGAGCCGCATCGAGATGGCCGAGCTTGTGCAGATCCAGACCCAGGTTGCTCCAGGCCGGAGCATAGGTCGGGAGCAACGCCACCGCCTTGCGATACTCGGCCACCGCCTCTTCCAGACGGCCCTGCGCGCGCAGGCACAGGCCGAGATTGTTGAAGAAATCCGGCAGGTCATCCCGTTGGGCGAGCGCGGCGCGTATCCGTCGTTCGCCCTCGACCGGACGCTGTTCCTGCATTTCGATCACGCCCAGATAATGTTCCGCGACCGCATCGGCGCCCAGCGCCAGCACGGACGCATAGCCCTGTCGCGCGGCCGCGAGACGGCCGGCCTGATGGTCGGCCATGGCCTGTTGCAACAGCGCCGCGGGATTCGCGGTGGGGGCCATGCTCGCTCCCGGAGTCGAATCAACCTGACCGCAGCAATGCTTGAAGCGCTTGCCGCTGCCACAGGAACAGGGGGCGTTGCGACTCGGCGGCACGGCGGAGCGCCTGTCCGGCGAACCCTTCAGCGAATCCAGCATGGCAGCGCATTGGGTGTCGGCGGGAAAGGCGCGCAGGCGTTGTTCCAGCAGTGCGCGCGCCGAATCAAAACGCTTCAGATCGATGAAGTTTTTCGCGAGCGACAGGAATTGAATCGAACCCCGCACCGACGCCGGCAGCGCGGCGACAAAGTCGGCCACTTCGGCGTCATCGAGAAACAGCCACATGTTGAACAGGCCGTGAAATCCCAGCGGCCGGCCCTGCGGATAGGTGGTTTCGAACGCGAAGCGATCCGCCACCTCGGCGGGCGCGAAGCGGATGCCATGACGGGATTCCAGCAGCGGCCGGTAATCCCGGCAGATCATCACATCCTCGGGCTCGAAACGATCGATCGCGGGATCCTGGAGCGCTTCCAGCAGGCGCCGCGAGCGCAGCGAAAAGCCGCCGTTGCCGACGCAATGGGCATCCTCGTGGAATCCCCAGCGCGCACCGATGTAATCGTGGCGCAGAAATTCATTGCTCCAGGCTTCGGGATTGACCACATAGCCATCCCACTGGATCAACAGCAGGTGCTCGGTTTCGACATGCCGGAGCAAGTCCTTCATGACGAAGTGCGAATACGCCTCGCGTCCGGCCAGCGGCGGAATGGCGACATGGCGGGCGCCGCCGGTATCGGCGCCGGAATCCGACAGAAACAGGGCATCGGCAAAATCCAGCGCCGCCAGCGACAAGCGCATCGCCCGCGCCGCCAGCGCCTGGGTCTGGGTGTCGATCACGCACACCGTGGTGGTGGCGACGGTGGCCCTTGTGTTCGGCATGCTGTCCCCCTCGAAGCTGGAAAGCCCGGTTTACACCCGAACCCGTACTGGCATCGCTCATATCCATGGACGCTCTGAATATCTGAATAAGCGTCGTGCCCGCGCGGAGCTTGCCCTCGCGAAGGCGGGGACGGACATTCAGAAGGCTTGGATATCCCTGGGTTCCCGCTTGCGCGGGAACGACGCTTGCGTGGTTATTCAGAGCATCCCTGTAACATCCGCAGGGGCTGGATTATAGATCAGTCGCCGGCGCGCTCTTCCCATCCGGTTGCCAACCGCCCCGGTTTATTCCGCAGGTGCGCAGTGTTCGACAAAACCCTGGCCCAACGCATGTGCCACAGCGAGTAGCTGCTCTGAAGCCAGCCACCCGCGCGGCGAAACTTTAGCCGGCAAGCGACACCCGAGCACGGCCCGCCGCCGCTATAATGCCGAGTCAGATACCCTTCCGGCACTCAGTCCATGGTCAATCCGCTCCGCATCGCCTCCACCCTGCTGCTCGCCCTGTCCCTGCCGGCCGCGCTCGGCGGCTGCGGCAACACCGGGGATCTGTTTCTGCCGCCACCGCCGGTGAGTCAGGTGCCCGAAAAAGCGCCGAACGCCGCGCCTGTGGCCGCGCCCGCCGAGGCCGGCGCCGCCGAAAGCACCGCGCCCTGACCGCACCCCATGCGCCAACTCCAGATCACCGCCGGCGAACTCCGCTGCGAGAACGTCACCCTGCGCGCCATCGCCGCCGACCTGGGCACACCGACCTACGTCTACAGCCGCGCGGCGCTCACGGAACAGTTTCAAGCCTACGCCGAAGCCCTGCGCGGCACCGATCACCTGATCTGTTACGCGGTCAAAGCCAACTCGAATCTCGCCGTGCTGGATCTGCTGGCGCGCCTCGGGGCGGGCTTCGACATCGTCTCCGTGGGCGAACTGGAGCGCGTGCTGCGCGCCGGCGGCGACCCCCGCAAGGTGGTGTTTTCCGGAGTCGGCAAAACCGCGGCGGAAATGGCGCGCGCGTTGCGCGTCGGGATCCACTGCTTCAATGTGGAATCCCTGGCCGAACTGGAACGCCTCGCTCGGGTCGCCGGTGAACTCGGGCTGCGCGCGCCGGTGTCGCTGCGCGTCAATCCCGATGTCGACGCCGGCACCCATCCCTATATCGCCACCGGACTCGCGGAAAACAAATTCGGTTTGCCGATCGACGCCGCGCGCGCCTGTTATCGCCGCGCGCGCGAACTGCGCAATATCGAGATTCGCGGCATCGACTGCCATATTGGCTCCCAACTCACCGCGCTGGCGCCTTTCGAGGCCGCGCTCGAGCGCGTCCTGCTGCTGCTGGCCGAACTGCGCCGGGACGGCATCGAGCTGGCGCATCTCGACCTCGGCGGCGGGCTCGGGGTGCGCTACCGCGACGAGACGCCGCCGACGCCGCGGGCCTATATCACCGCCCTGCGCCGCCGCACGGATTCCCTCGGCCTGACCCTGATCGTGGAACCCGGGCGTTCCATCGTCGCCAACGCCGGTGTCCTCCTCACCCGCGTCGAATACCTGAAAGAGAATCGCGACAAACATTTCGCCATCGTCGATGCCGCCATGAACGACCTGGTGCGGCCGGCGCTCTATCAGGCCTGGATGGCGATCGAACCCGTGGTGCCGCGCGCGGACGTTCCCGAACACCGCTACGACATCGTCGGCCCGGTGTGCGAGACCGGCGATTTTCTCGGCCGCGACCGGCCCCTGCGCCTGGCCGAAGGCGATCTGCTGTGCGTACGCTCCGCCGGCGCCTACGGGTTCACCATGAGTTCCAACTACAACAGCCGCCCGCGCGCCGCCGAAGTCCTGGTCGATGGCGACCGCTATACAGTGGTCAGGGAACGCGAAACCCTTGCCGATCTGATGCGCGGCGAACATTTGCTGCCGGGCGACTGACATGCAGTTGCCGTTTACCAAGATGCACGGGCTCGGCAACGATTTCGTGGTCATCGACGCCGTCACCCAGGAGGCGAACGTCACGGCGGAAATGGCCCGTCACCTGAGCGACCGCCACTTCGGCATCGGTTGCGATCAGGTACTGGTGGTCGAGCCACCGAGCCAGCCCGACATTGATTTTCACTACCGCATCTTCAACGCCGACGGCGGCGAAGTCGGCCAGTGCGGCAACGGCGCCCGCTGCCTCGCCCGGTTCGTGCGGGAGCAGAAACTTACCACCAGGACCCGCATCCGGGTCGAAACCACAACCGGCATCCTGGAGCTGGCCGTCCTCGGCGACGAGCTGTATCAGGTCACACTGGGCGTGCCGCGTTTCGCCCCGGCAGAGATTCCGTTTGTCACCCCGGCGCGGGCGCCCCGCTACCAACTGGAAATCGACGGCCAGAACCACGGCTTCAGCGCGCTTTCCCTGGGCAACCCCCATGCGGTACTGGAAGTCCCCGCCGTGGCCCACGCGCCGGTCGCGGAACTCGGCGCCAAGATCGGCGCGCACCCGGGTTTTCCGGAGGGTGTCAATGTCGGCTTCATGGCCGTGCGCAATCGCCATGCCATCGACCTGCGCGTCTTCGAACGCGGCGCCGGCGAAACCCTCGCCTGCGGCAGCGGCGCCTGTGCCGCGGCGGTGGCCGGCATCCAGAGAGACCTGCTAGACTCGCCCGTGCGCGTTCACCTGCCGGGCGGAACACTCACCATCGACTGGGCTGGCGAAGGCCAGCCGGTCCTGCTGACCGGGCCCGCGGTCACCGTGTACCAGGGACGCATCCGCTATGAACCGAAAAAATTTCGACGCGCCATCCCCCATGATCGATGAAACCCAGATCATCGAGCATCTGCTCGCCCATCCGGATTTCTTCACGCGCCATCCCGACGCACTGGAAGCCTTGCAACTGCCCCACGAAACCGGCAGCGCGATTTCCCTGGTCGAGCGCCAGGTCAGCGTGCTGCGCGAGCGCAATCTCGAAATGCGCCAGCGCCTCAACAACCTGCTCACCACCGCGCGTGAAAACGACAAATTGTTCGAGAAAACCAAGCGCCTGGTGCTCACCCTGATCGAGGCGAACAGTCTCGGCGCCGTGGTGGATGCGCTCTTCCACAGCCTGCAAGCCGACTACGATGTCCAGTTCCACAATCTGCTGTTGCTCGGCGATGCCGGCACGCTGCCGGCCAGCAACGCCCGCGTGGTGGGCGTGGATGAAGCCCACCAGCACATCGGCTCGCTGTTGCGCAGCAATCGTGCGATCTGCGGCGTGCTGCGGCGCGAGGAACTGCGCTTTCTGTTCGGCGCCGACGCCGACCGGATCGGATCGGTGGCGGCGGTGCCCCTCTGCCACGGCCGCGTGTTCGGCATCCTCGCCATCGGCAACAGCGACCCCAATCACTACCGCAGCAGCATGGGCACCCTGTTTCTCAGCTATCTCGCGGAGGTGCTCAATCGCACCTGTCCGCGCCTGCTGCACTGAGTCGCCGTGACCGAGGCTGACGCTCCCGATCCGGCTGCTCCCGGTGGAACCGGTGTCCCGACCCCGGAACTGCTGGCCGCCTTCGAACGCCACCTCGCCAGCGAACGCCGCTATTCGCCGCACACCCTGACCGCCTACCGCCGCGATCTGGAAATTTTTCGCGCCTGGTGCGCCAGTCAAAACCTTGTGGAATTGACCGACGTGCGCCATCACCATATCCGCCACTGTCTGGCGCAATTGCACGCCCGGGGACGCGCGAGCGCCAGCCTGCGGCGCTGGCTGGCGTCGGTGCGGGCGCTGTTTCGCTTTGCGCTGCGCGAAGGCTTGGTAATGGACAATCCCTGCACCGGCATCCGCGCGCCGCGCGGCGCGCGCAAACTGCCGGGCAACCTGGATGTGGATCAGATACACCAGCTCCTGGCTCCCGCCGGCGGCGATCTGCTCGCCGTGCGCGACCGCACCATGGCGGAACTGTTTTATTCGTCCGGTCTGCGCCTGGCCGAACTCGCCGCGGCAAACCTGACCGATCTCGATCTGGCCGCCGGCATCATCACCGTCACCGGCAAGGGCGCCAAAATGCGCCAGCTTCCGGTCGGCGGCAAGGCGCGCGCGGCATTGCAGGATTGGTTGAGCGCGCGCGCCCTGTGTTGCGGCAGCGAACAGCCCGCGCTGTTTGTCAGTCAGAGCGGCGGGCGCCTCGGCCACCGCGCCATTCAGCAACGGCTGGCGCTGCTCGGACGCACGCGCGGCATCGCTTCGCATTTGCACCCGCACCTGCTGCGCCACTCGTTCGCCAGCCATCTGCTCGAATCCAGCGGCGACCTGCGCGCCGTGCAGGAACTGCTCGGCCACGCCAACCTCAGCACCACCCAGATCTACACCCATCTGGATTTTCAGCACCTGGCGCGCGTCTACGATGCCGCCCATCCGCGCGCCGGGCGGCGTCGGGAACAACCGGAAGTGCCGGAATGAACCAGCGAGGAAACCCGTCACCGGCAACAACGCCGTGGTCCCGGCGGCACCGGCGCGCCGTGAAGGATCGGCTCCGGATCAGATCAATCCAAAGTGGCGACGTACATGATCGGCGAATACGCCGCTGCTGAATTCGCTCGCGCGACGCACGGCATTCGCGCGCAGTACCTGCATCTCCGCCGTGTCGAAATTGGCGATAACGCGCACGGTCGTGATTTGCAGCTCGGTTAACGAACGCCAGAGAAAGCCGTTCTCGCCATCCTGAACGATCTCGCGCTGACCGGCGGTCGCCACCACGATCGGGATACAACCGGCGGACATCGCCTCTACCGTCGTAATCCCGAAGTGTTCGTGCTGCTCCGGAAACCGGTTTTCATCGATATCAAAACCGGTCGCATGCCAATACAGGGATGCCTCGTGGTAGAGCTGCCGCAACAACGGCAGCGGCGGATTCACATGTATCTTGATCGGGTAACCTTGCGCTTCCTCGACGACCTTCAACAGGTATTCCCGGTGCTCGAATTCGGGATGCGCGGCACCCGCGAGATGCAACTCCCACCCTTTGCCCCGACCCTGGTCAATGATGCGCTTGAAGGCACGCACCATGTCCAGTTGCTTCTTGTTGTGCCCGCCCCGGAAAAAACGTCCGACGTTGAGGATGATCGGCAATTTGACCGTATCCGTGTTCGTCAACTGCACCACGGGTGGCGCGATCACCGCGACCGGTATCGAGGTATCCAGCCCGTTGCGGGCCAGCTGATTGCTGACATGGTGCCGGGTAAAACCGGAGTTGACGATGATCGAACCATAGCCATTCAACCAGTCGCGACGCTTCACGAAGGTTTGCCTGTCTACCGGAAACGGAAATTGGCAGTGAAAGATATTGCGTTTGCCCAACGGCGCTATGGGAGGAACAATTTCATTGCCCATGGCGACGAAGACATCATAGGGTTCCCGTCCGCGCGCCTCGACAACGGTGACCGGCCGGATATTGCCGACATCGACGCCCAACTCCCGCGCGGTGGTGAGCAATCGCAATCGGCTCCAGGGGTGCGACGCCACCAGCTCCACGTCGGCGAAACCCTGCAACGCCTCGGCAATGCTCAGCAGATAACGCTCCCCACCGCCGGGCAGAATGTTGTAGGGCGTATACAGGCCGACGCGCAGGGCCGGCGCGGCCGCCGCGCCAACCCGGGCGGGGCCGGACACCGGCACTGCGAGGCGCTCGGACAAGGGCGTCGCGACCGCGGTGCCGGGTGGGCCGGCGCGTAGCCGGTCCTGCCAGCGCGCGAGGAATTTCTGGCGATTGACCTCGACGACATTGTGCAGTCCCTGATTGAGCGACGCATCGCGGCTCGTCGCTCCCTCATGATGAATGACCGTCGTTTCCGGGCAATAATAGGTACGGAAACCCGTGGCCTCGATCTTGAGGCACAGATCGGAATCTTCGTAGTAGGCCGGGTCGTAACACAGATCGAATCCGAGCACGCGCAAGAAAATTTCCTTCCGCACCAGCACCGCGGCGGCCGAACAATAATCCACCACTTCCAGCGCGTCATAGTGCGATGTTTCGGCGCGCTCTCCCTTCCCGCGCTGGTACGCGGTGCCATCGGCACGGAGATAGGCACCCGCCTCCTGCAATACGCCGTCGGGATAGACCAGCCTGACCCCGACCGCGCCGGCATCGGCCCGGGTATCCATGACCTCCACCAGGGGCGCCAGCCAGTTCGGCGTTGCGGTCACATCGTTGTTGAGCAGCAGGACAAACTCGCCGGCGGCCCGCTCGACGCCGATGTTGTTGCCCTCGCCAAACCCGCGATTGGTGCCCAGCTCCAGGAATTGCGCCGGCCCCAGATACGGCCGTACCTGATCGCAATGCACGGATTCGCTGCCGTTATCCACCAGGATCACTTCGTACGGGATGCCCGCCGTGTGCGTCCAGATCGAGCGCAGACATTCGATCGTGTATTCGCTTTTGTTGAACGCCACGATGACGATGGAGACGCGCGGATTCACCGCCGTGTACCACTCGGGCGCCAGCGGTCCCGTGGGTCCGGTTATCTCGTTCGATACCGGCGGAGGTGTGGACACTGGCCGGACACTCGCCAAGCGCAGCAGCCAGGGGGCGTACCTTCCCACGATCTGCTTATGCGCGCTGACGGTTTGCGCGCCAAACGGAAGCCGCCGATACAACGCCTTGCCCTGTCTCAGGACTGGAATCAGGCCGCGTTTGACGCGGGCGGCCAGCCAGCGCAACGGCGCCGTGATGCGCCAGGACCGGCTGCGATACATGGCCGCGAGCCATTCGTCCCGCTCGGCCACCGCCCGATTGAGGCCGGCGATCTGCCCATCGCGCTCGATCACAGTCTGCTCGAGGTGGGCAAGCGATCTGTCGCGCTCGGCCACCGTCTGCTCCAGATTGGCAAGCCATCCATCGCGCTCGGCCACCCCCTGCTTGAGCTGCCCGATACGCGCGTCGCGTTCGGCAATCCCGCCGTCGAGGTGCCTGATCCACACATCGCGCTCGCTCACCATCTCGGCGAGCCGCTCGATCCGCCCGTCGCGTCCGTCGCGCTCGACCAGCTTCCGCGAGTCGACACCCGCCAGTTCCGGGGTCAGCGCGTGGTAGGCCGCGACCATGTCCTCCCGGTTCCAGCTCGGCAGTTGCGCAAGGGTCTCGCGAACCGCCCCCAGCAATCCGCGCCGCGCGTCCAGCTCGCGCAATTGCGCCACCAATGCCGGCGCCGAAGGCTCGATCAGCCAGCCGGTGCGGCCGTGCTCGATGCGTTCGGCAAACGCCCCGGTGCGCGTGGCGATCGGCGGCACACCCAGCATCCACAGTTCGCTCAGGGTGTAGCTGAAGGTTTCCGGCACGATCGAGAGCAGCAATCCGGCGTGAGGGGCAATCGCCGCAACCAGCGCCGGCAGTTCGGCCAGTTCGTACGCGCGGGTTACCCGCACGCCTGCAAGACCCTCGAATTCCTTGCCCTCGCGCCCGCTACCCAGCAAATGGAGATCGGCAAATTCACCGAGCGCGGGCAACGCCTGGCGCAGGATGTCCGCCCCTTTTTGCGGGACCAGGCTGCCCAGCACCAGAATCCGCAGACGCCCGGCGCGTGGTTCATCCGCTGGCCTCGGCAACGGCGCGCTGCCGTTCGGCACCACGGTGACGGGGAGTTCGGCAACCGCCGGCGCCAACTCCCGCAGGTGGCGCCACACCACAGCGCTCGGAGCCGCCAACCGCACCCCGGGCGCGCGCAACAGTTCCAGCCAGCGCCGGCGGATCGTCAGCCAGTGCTCGGCATCGGCATTGGCGAACAGGTGATTGAGCGGATTCTCGGCAAAACACGCGCGCAGACGCGCGTCGTCGCAACGGGTACACACCTCCCGAAAATGGATCGACAGCGCCGGGCAGAAGGGAAAGAAATCGTGCTGCGCCACCAGGGTCGGCAGCCCGGTCGCGAGCGCATCCAGGGAGTGGCCGATGAGTGAAGAGACGATGAGCAGATCGACCTGAAAGTCCCGCGCCACTTCCGCGAGGATGCGACGATAGTGGTAATGCGTCGCGGCAATCGAACAGATCGGAAAATCCAGCGGCCATTCCCGCAGCGGCATCACGGAATCGGCGGCCCCATAGAGCGCGAGCCGATAGCCGTAAGCACTGGAATTGCCCAGCGAGCGCAGCACCAGACTGTCGCGGGTGGCGTCCGCCGCGCACATGGCCTGCACCCAGTGCCCGACCCCACCGCCCCAACTGTGGGTGACGTGCAACTGAACCGGCTTGGCCACGGCGACCGGGGGTGACACGGCACCGTCGGCCAGCGCCCGGGCCAGCGCCCGACGCAGCGCGGCCAGCGGATGGCTGGCCAGAAACACCTGCACATCCGGCGCCGCCAGCCGCGGCGCGAAATCCGGGTCGCTCGCGAGTCCGCCGACGAAGACCCGGGCGCAGGCGACGCAGGACCAGCCCCGGGCGCGGAAGCGGGCCGCCAGATCACCCGCATCGGACAGCTCGCCGGCGGACGCCAGCGCCGCCAGGGCCGGGGCACGAAAATAACCGCAGACCGGCAGCAGCACCGGCACTTCGAACACCAGATCACTGGCAAGGTACCGGAGCCAGCGCTGGATGAGCGCGGGCTCCAGCGCGTCGGTGCGCGCGCCGTCGCAGGGGGAGAACACGTCCAGGCAATCGCTCAGCGGCGCTACCGCACCCATCCGCGGGTCGGCGTGGGCGACGCGCGCCAACTGTGCCACCCAGTCCGGCGCGGGCTCGGCACCGGCGCGCACATAGGCAATGTCGCGCTCCGGGAAGGCGGCATGAACCGCCGCCAGCACGGCGCCGATGCCGGCATCCGTGGCGACCACGACCACCCGGGTACCAGCCGTTTCCAGGCTGTGGACGGGCGGCACCGCCAGCACGGTCTGGGCCTCCGGCAGCGCGCGCCACCACGCGGGAAGCGCCGCCTCGGAGTCGAGCGTCCGGTCCAGATGCAGGCAGACCAGTGCCGGGACGATCATGGGTTCGGGGACGGACATGGCAGCAGACATTCTGAGCGGATCAGCCGCACAGCCGGCGCGCCAGCCAGCGCAGCGTGCCAAGCACCGCCAACGCGCAGCCCCGGCCGGCCTTGCCCAGCCTGGGCGTGCGCCGCACCCGCGCTTCGGTAAAGGCGAGAAACTCGGTCAACACCTGGCCGTAGGGCGCGTCCACCGCCGCCGCGAAGCGGACCGCGCCGGCCTGCTGGGCAACTTCGGCCGGGACCGGCGGCGCCGCGCGGTGCTCCGCCTCGACCAGCCGATCCGCCAACCAGGCAACCCGGGTTTCGCGTTCGGCGATCAGCGCGTCGATCACGGCGACGCCCGCCGCCGGAGATTGCCGCCCCCGCGCCCGCGTGACATTGTCGCGCAGCACCCGCAGGGGATCGGCGCGCAGAAAGCTCATCACCAGCGCCGGGTAATCCGGGTGCAATTCCGCCATCAGTGTTTCCGCACTTGCCATCAAGCCCCCGCTCTCCGCACCAAAGCTGACCGAACCCTGGTGGTACACAAACACATCCGCGCAAAGCACATTGCGCCAGCCGGCTTGCGCCGCGCGCAGGGAAAAATCGCACTCCTCGCCATAACCCCGCCCGAAGCGGCGCGCGTCAAATTCGCCCACCGCCTGCCAGCAGGCGCGGCGCAGGTAAAAACAAAACCCCACCCCGGTCGGCAGGTCCCGACACTGGCCGGCATTGACCCGGGCGAACAGCGCATCCAGTCCGGCCAGACTCGAACCGGCGGGCAGTTCATTGGCCGCCAGCGCATTCGGATAGCTGCAAATGGAGCCGTTGTTGGAAAACGGCGTCGCCGTGCCGATGCGGGCGTCCCGTGCGACGCAGGCCGCCATGCGATCGAGCCAGTCCCCGGCGACTTCGGTATCGCTGTTGAGCAGCACCGCATCCCGTTCCGGGTGCAGTGCCATGGCGCGGTTGACGGTAGCGACAAAGCCGAGATTTTCGGGGTTCCGCAGCAAAGTGATGCGGCCCGCGGCCGCGATTGCATCCAGCCAGGCCGCCAGCGCCGGCTCCGGACTCGCGTCGTCCACCACCACCAGTTCAAACGGCGTGACGCAGGTGCCGGCCAGCACCGATTCAAGACAGCGGCGGGTCACCTCCATGCCCCGGTAGACCGGCACGATGATGTCTACTCGCTGTACCGTCACCGCCCGTTTTCCCCCGCCACAAAACGTCGGGCATTGTAGCGGGTTCCGCCCCGCTCTTTAGCCGCGCCGCGCCAGGACCAGCCGTACCCAGGCAATGACGGGCTGCTCCACCCAGCGCCAGGACGCTGCCGCCACCATCACCGTCGCCGCCAGGCAGGCGGGCAACAACCAAAACAGCGCATACCCGCCACGCGCCGGAACCGCGGCCGCCAGCCATCCCAGCAACGGGTAGTGCCAGAGGTAAATGCCGTAGCTGACCGTACCCAGATACAGGGCCGGCCGATTGGCGAAGATCCGGCGCAGCGGCCAGGAGCCCGCGGCGGCGGCGAGGATGAGGGCGGCGGTGGCGACACTGAACAGCGGGGTCCAGAGAAACGTGATTGCCGAGGGACTCCAATAGGCCCGGTAACCGTAGTGAACCCAGTACAGCAGCCCCAGCCCCAGGCTGGCTCCGGCCAGCGCCAGCCACTCGCGCCGCCAGGGCCGGGCGCCGAGCCAGACCGCCACTCCCCCGCGCTGGTACAGAAAGGCCGCAACCATGCCCATCGCAAAGGAATCCAGCGCCCCGGGCAGTTGATAGCCGAGCGCACGGCGCGCGTCGGGTGGTGCGTCCGCCAGTACCGTGATGGCGAACCAGCGCCATGCCGCCATGATTCCCATCGCGAGCAGCAACAACAACGGCACCCGCCAGCCGCGCAGCAACCCGGCCAGCAGCGGTAGTACCAGATAAAACGAAAACTCGATCGGGAGGGTCCACCAGACCTGATTGAGGAGCGGTACCCCAAGCGGCTCCGGTACAAACAACATGCCGGCGTAACCCAGCGCGTCTCCGATCCCGGTAATCGCCCACCGCCCATCCAGGATCCAGGCCAGGGCGACCAACAGGATCAGTTGCAGATAGTAGGCGGGCAGCACCCTGGCGCAACGGCGCGCCAGATAGGGTCCGACGCCCGGCCGCGCCGCCGTGCCCGCCTGCCAGCGCACATAGGGTTGCGCGAGCAGAAAGCCGGAAAGCACGAAAAAAATCTGTACCCCCGCCCAACCGATACTGAAGAAAGGGGTGAAATCCAGCGTCCAGCCCGCGAGCGGCAATTCGATCCGGCGCGGCGTCGCGGCTACCCAGACGTGGTACACCAGAACCCAGAGCGCGGCGAAGCCCCGCAACCCCGTGAGGGCGTCAATCTCGCCGCCAGGCGGCGGGCGGGCCGGGCTCATCGTGACTCAGGCCCCGGGCGCACGGCGTACCGGCATCGGGTATCCGGCAAGCTGTTCCAGCGAAAGCCAGGCACCGCCGTGGACCCAGTACTGAAACTGCCGTTCAGCGGCGTGGCAGGCGGCCAGCTCCGCCGCCGCTTCCGGATAACCACAGCGTTCTGCGATGGCGCCAAACAGACTCGCGATATCGATCAACTGACCTGACGCGGGTTCCGCGCAGCTTCCGACACCCAGTAGCGACAGCACCACACCCCGATAAAAAAGGTGTCGAAACGCCAGGCCGTCGACCAACTCCCACTCCAGATCGATGAAGGTTCCCGTCTCGCCCTGCTGCACCAGATTGCGCGGCACGGCATCGACCAAACGGCCGTCGAGGCGGGTGTCCCAGGCCAGCGCCGCCCGCGCCAGACCCGCGCGCCGGGCCAACTGCGCGAGCCAGACCTCCGCCCAGTCCGCCAGCGCCTCGGCAGACCATCCGGGCTGGTTGAGCAGCTCCAGCAGTCGGCACTGCCACAACAGGCCAGGCACGAAGGGGCCGGACTCCAGATGCTGGCGCAGCGGCAGCGCCGGCGGCGGCGCATCCGGCGCCAGGCGCGCGGACGTCACCGCGCTGCGGTCGCCGCCGCCGCGGATGGTCACCGCCTTGGCAAAGGCCGGGCGCCGATCGACGGCATAGTGGTGCACCAGTGCATCCGCCACCGGCAGATCAGCCGCCGCGGCGCCCGCCGCCACCAGAAAGGAATTGGCCAGCTCGCCCGCGAGCCGGTTGCGGAAGATCACTCGCCAGGCCTGCTCCAGGGAGAAATTCCAGTGCGGCGGCACCTGGGGATCGGCCACCACCGAACCCATCGGCAGCGGCGCGAGATCGAGTCCGTGGCGCCCGCTCACCGCCGCCTCGGACAGCACCGACACCGGCAGCTTGTAGTCCGGAAACGGATACCACCAGGCGCGCGCCGGCAGACCGGCGGCGTCCAGACGGTCGCCCAGTTCGGCGCGGCCGAAAGTCACCACGCCGTCGGCGCGATACAGATCCTCGATGCCGTGCATGGGCACCGCGACATGATCCTCGCGGCTGCCGGCGAAATACTTGAGGCCGAGCTGGTTTTCGATGGCCAGCAGCAGCACCCCGCCCGGCTTCAGCAGCGCGCGGGCGCCGGCCAGCAGCGCTGCCACCGGATCGACACCGGGGGCCGCCGGATAAAACAGGCGCGCGTATTCGAGCACGCCGACCAGCGTAATGACATCGAAGCGGGCCGCGGGCGCGAAATGCTGGAAGCTGTCGGCGATCACCGCCACATGGGCGAGGTCGGCGCAGCGCGCCGCCGCGATCGCGGCGCGGCGCGGGCTGCCTTCGAGCGCCACCACGGGCACACCCAGCTCCCCGAGATAGCGCGTCAGGGCGCCGCAGCCGGCGCCGATTTCGAGCACCGTCCTGCCCGCCAGCCAACCCGCCAGGGGGCGCAGCAGATTGGCGCGCAGCGGACTCAGGTGATAGCGGCTCGGCCAGTCGGTGATGCCGGCGCGCAGCTCCTCGGACAGCACGCGGCGGTCCGCGACCGCGCGCACCCAGGCCAGCAGGCGCGCCTCGACGGCGTCGCCGTCGGAATAGCCGAACTCGGCGCGGTGGGCGGTCGGAACCCAGCAGCCGGTCGCGGCCTCGGGCCGGTAGCCCCAGGCGCGCAGTTGCTCGTGCCGGGCTGTCGGAGTCATGGCAGCCCTCTCGGCCCTCTCGGCAGCGTGGATAACCCCAGCGTACCCACCGCAATGCCCGATCCCGCCCCCGTCACGGTTCCGCGCGCCGGAACCGCGGATGCGCTGGCGCTTATCCACCCTACGGGATGCTGCCTTGCCCGGGGTAGGGTGGACAAGCACAGCGTATCCACCGCCCACTCATGTAGGGTGGATAAGCGCAGCGCATCCACCGCCCACTCATGTAGGGTGGATAAGCGCAGCGCATCCACCGAGAACCCCGCGCCCAAGCAGCACACAGTCATCATTTCTCGATCAGGTAGTAGAGGCTGCCGCGATCCTCGGGACGCGGGTTGGCATCGAGGCTATTGAAGGCGCTGTCCACCACCTTCCAGCCGCGGCGGCGAATCAGGGCAGCGAAGGACGCCCGCGAAAAGCGGTTGCCCCAGCTCAGCCCGGGCGCGGGACGCTCGAAATAATCCGGCGCGTCGTTGGCCAGCGATACCACGTTCTGCACGATCAGGTAATCCTCCGCCATCCGGTAGGACTGGTCGAGCACCGCCTCCGGATCGTCCACATGGTAAAGCCCACCCACATTGGCAACCACGGAGGCGCGCGCGTCGGGAGCGATGGCCTCGATATCGGTCTGGTGAAAGCTCGCCTGCCCGAGCCCGAGCAGATCCCGCATCCGCGCCGCGCTCGCCAGGTGGCCGTCGCGGTCGTTGTCATAGCCCATGGCGCGACCCGCGCCGAAGCGCGCCGCGAACAGGGTGTAGAAACCATCGGCGCAGAACAGTTCGGCGAAGCTGATGTCGTTGCAGCCCCGACAGCGCAATTTCGCGAACGCCAGCAGGATGTAGGCGGTGATGACCGGCGCCTTGGCGCGCTGGTTGGGGCCATAGATGCCCGGCAATTGCGCGGTGGGCTGGCCGAGCCACGAGAAATCGTGATAGAGCGGGCCGGGCGGGGTGTGGTCAGCGGTCATGGTGATGCGGTCCCGATGGCGAATGAAGGGCGGCTCACAGGCGCCGGGCCACGGCTTTCAGGTCCGCCAGGCCCACCGCGCCGGAGTCATTGTGGACCTCGAAGTGCAGACAGTCATAGCGCCGGTCGAGGGGCACGATCTCGCCGCGCTCCTCCGCCGACACGCCGGCCGAAAGAATGTAACTGCCGGTGCCCAGATTCAGCTCCAGGGCGAAGCACAAACTGACCGTCTCTCCCGTCGCCACCGGCAGGGGCTCGGGATAGACCGCGGCGTTGCGGGTGCTGTTGCCGAACACGGTGACGCCATCCGGCGTCTTGACGAAAAAGCCGAAAATCGCGCACTCCCGGGCCAGTTCGAAATGAGCACGCAGGTGGATCTCCAGGCGCGCGCCGCTCAGAAAACTCACCCGGTGACCGGGCTCGCCCACGACTTGCAGATACAGATCCTCGAGCGTCGCGCCGCCGTCGCCCCAGCGGTACTCGCTGCGAAAATAGCCGGCGCGCTCCTCCAGCACACCGACTTCGCCCGCCGCTGCCGCCGCTGCGTCCCGCCGCGCCGCCGGGCGCGCCCGGCCGGTGCCCAGCATCAGGTCGAGATACTGATTGGCGATGTCGCGCGGCGCGCCGTCGCCAATCAGCCGACCGCCTTCCAGCAACAGTGCCCGGGTGCAGTGGCGCACCACCTGCTCGGTGGAGTGGGTCACCAGCAACACGGTGCGACCCTTTGCCACCAGATCCTCGAAGCGGCGGAAACACTTGGTCTGAAACTGCACGTCGCCCACCGCCAGCGCCTCGTCGATGATGAGCACATCGGGATCGACGCAGGATGCCACGGCGAACGCCAGGCGCACATACATGCCCGAGGAATAGAGCTTCACCGGCCGCTCGATGAAGTCGCCGATATCGGCGAATGCGGCGATATCGGGCAGCTTCGCCTCGATGTCCCGCGCCGACAGCCCCAGGATGGCCGCGTTGAGACGCACATTCTCCAGCCCGGTGAATTCCGGATTGAAGCCGGCGCCCAGCTCCAGCAGCGCCGCGAAGCGCCCGCGCACCGCGCAGGTCCCCGCGCTCGGCTGGATGATTCCACACAGCAATTGCAGCAGTGTCGATTTACCCGAACCGTTGCGGCCGAGGATACCCAGCACCTCGCCGGGACGCACACTGAAGCTCAGGTCGTGCAGCGCCCGATGTACCTGATAGCGCGGTGCGCGGCTGAAAACCTGCAACAGCCGGTCGCGGGGACTGGCGAAAATCCGGTAATCCTTGCCGAGACCGTCGACGGCGACCACCGGCTCCGCCACCACCACCTCAGAGCGCATCGGCAAAACCGTCCTTGAGCGCACGAAACACCCACCACCCGGCGGCAGCGGACGCACCCGCCGCCAGGCAGTAAACCAGATAGGCGCGCGGCTCCGGCAACACGCCCGCAAACAGCAGCCCGCGCGCGGTCTCGATGGCGAAGGTCAGCGGGTTGGCGTAGAGCAGCGGGCGCAGGAACTCGGGCACCGCGCTGATCGGGTACAGCACCGGCGACAGGAAAAACAGCGCGGTGACCAGCAGCCCGACGAGCTGGGCCAGATCGCGGAAATACACCGTCAGCGCACCGAAGATCCACATGCCGCCGAGCGCAAACAGCGCCACCGGCGCGACCACCAGGGGCAGCAGCAAAGTGGTGAGCGCCGGCGGCCCGCTGATGAACCACTGAAACACCAGCAGCACCACCAGCGTCGAAGCCAGATGCACCAGCGCCGCCAGCAGTTGCGCCACCGCCAGGATTTCCAGCGGAAACACCGTCTTCTGCACGAAATTGACGTTGCCCAGCACCAGGGTCGGCGCCCGGGTGAGGCATTCGGCGAAAAATCCGTGCAGCAACATGCCGCTGAACACCACCAGCGCGTACTCACCGGTGGTGCCGCTGCCACCGGCCGCGGCGGGCCAGCGGGCCTGGAAGATCACCGCGAACACAAACGTATAGACACCCAGCAGCAGCAGCGGCGCCAGCACCATCCAGCCCAGCCCACCCAGGGAGCCGCGGTAGCGCAGCGCCACTTCACGGGCGGCGAGGCGGGTCGCCAGACTCAACGCGCGTGGCAGGTTCACGGGTGGACGCGCGGCCTCATTGTGGTGGATGCGCTGCGCTTATCCACCCTACCCCGGGCACGGCAGCATCCCGTGGGGCGGAGACGCGCCAGCGCATCCGCGGCTCCGGCGCGCGGAACCCTGGCGGTGGCGGGATCGGGCAGCCGGGTGGATGCGCCGCGCTTGGCCACCCTACTTGGCTTTTTCCTGGCTGTCTTTTGGCTGGCTGAAGTCCGCCGGTTGATGCAGGGTCATCAGGGCTTCGTATTCGGTCTTGACGCCATCCAGGGTGCCGATGCGCTCGATCTCGCGGTTGACGATGCGGTTGCGGAATTCCCCTTTCTGGGTGGCAATGAGACCCGCTTTCAATTCGTCGAACGGCTGTACGCCAGCGGCGCGGCGTGCCTCGAAGCGAATGATGTGGTAGCCGAACTGGCTCTTCACCGGCCCCGCCAGTTCGCCCTGGGTGGTCAGCGCGAACGCCGCCTCTTCGAACGGCTTGACCATCTGACCGCGCTGGAAGAAGCCCAGATCACCGCCGTTTTTCGCGGCCGAGGGATCGTCCGAATACTCTTTTGCCAGCGCGCCGAAATCGGCGCCGGCGCGGGCCTTGGCCAGCACTTCCTCGGCGCGCGCCAGCGCCGCGGCGTCGTCGCGCTTGTCGCCGGCGGCGATCAGCACATGGCGCGCATGGACGGCTTCGGGCGCCTGATAGCTCTCGGGGTGGGCCAGCCATTGCTCGCGCGCGACCGCTTCATAGTCGGGCTGCTTCTCCTGGGCCACGATGTGGTCGAGTTGCAACTGGCTCAGCACGCGATTGCGGGCTTCATCCACCCGGCGCTGCTCGGCGGGGGTGAGCTTGCGCGCCGCCGCCTCCTCGGCCAGCTTGCGCACCACGAAGACGTTGCCGGCATGCTGGCTGATGCGTTTGCGATCCGCGTAGAACAGGCGCAGCTTGTCCGGCGGCACATTGTCCTCGATGGTGTGGCGGACCTCGCCCAAGGTGACACGGGTCTTGCCGTGGCTGATCACCACGGTGCTGTCGGTTAGGGCCGGCGGCTCCGCGGCCATCCCGACAGCCGGGATCAACGGCAGCCCGAGCAGGGCGAACAGCGAACAGAGCGAGGCAAGGCGTTGCGGGTATCTCATAAGCAGGTCCGGATGTGGGAAAGGCCAAAAAAAACGCCCGCATTGTAACAATGCGGGCGCGGTGGAGCGACGTCGATCGGTCAGTAGTTGGCCGACCGGCTCGCGTAGAACGTGCAGTTGGTAGTAGTGGTACACGTATAGGCGCCACCCACGGTCGCCTGGTTGAAGGCGTTGACGTAGTACTCGCCCGGCGGCAGCTTGCAATAGTAGATGGTGTCGGCCAGATTGCCGCTCATCTTGATCTTGGCGCCATCCAGTGCACTCACCTTGCAATAGGGCTGGGTACCGCCCTGGAACACGTCGGCGCAGCCCGGCTGGGTGGACAGGATCACCATCGGCGCGCGCGCCGAAGTGGAGCCCTTGATGGCCACGATGTCGTCGCGACGGCTGAAGCCCGAGGGCACCGTCACCTTGAACGCCGTGATGGTCGAGGGCACGGGTGAAAACGTGCGCTGCGCCCAGTTGCTGGTGATGGTGCCGGTATCGACAATGCTGACGACCCTGCCAGCAGCCGGGGGCGTGCTGCACGAGCCATTGAAGGTGGCGGTGACGGTGCCGCTGCTGGTCAGCGTCGGCGTACAGGTGGTACCGGTACCGCAACCGCCGCCCGACCAGCCGGCGAAGGTGGAGCCCGTCCCCGGCGTTGCGGTAAGGGTAAACGGCGTGCCGTAGAGCTCGGTGCAATCACCGGTGCCGCCGTTGCCGCAACTGATCCCGGCGCCGGTTATGGTGCCGCTGCCGGTGCCGGCCTTGACGACGGTCAGGGTTGGCGGCGCGGTGAAGTTGGCGGTGACGGTGGTGTTGGCGGTCAGGGTCAGCGTGCAGTCGCTGGTGCCACTTCCACTGCAGGTAGCGTCGGTCCAACCGGTGAAGTTGGTCCCTGTGGGTCCCGACGCATGCAGGGTCACCGGGGTGCCATTGTTGTAAGGCTCGGAACAATCCACGCCGCAGTTGATCCCGCCGCCCACCGGGGCGGTGCTGGTTACCACCCCGGTACTGGCGCCGGTACCGCTCTTGGTTACGGTCAGCGTGGAGAATCCGAGGCAGCCGGGGGCGACGGTTGCGATGTAGTTACCTTCGGCGTCCGGACCAGTCACAGCGCCGGACGGGGGCGAGAGCGCACACTCGAGCATTTTACCGCTGCCATCGGAGAGGGTAATTTTTGGCGACGTGACGACACCCCCGGCGACCAGCACCACGCCCAGCAGCGCGGCGGCGCCGACCGCGCGGGCCAGAAATTTGGTTCCCAATTTGATAGTCATGAGCTGTCCTCATTGAACGTCGGGGCATTTCCCCGGGGATCGCGGTTCTTCCCGGCACAGCCGGAGCCCGCTGACGGGCGGAGCATGAGCGCTTGCATTATCCCCGGCGATGCGACCCGGGGAAAGCCCTTAATGCGGCAACGTCCACAGTTTTCGCGCCCGGACGCCGGCGGTTGCCCATCCTTTGACGCGGATTGTGCCGATACCTCATGACAACGTAAAAAAAAAGGGCGCCCGAAGGCGCCCTTTCGACTCCCGGCCAGCCCGCCGATCGCGGGCTGGCCGGGAGCAACGGCTTGATTACATCACGAAACGACCAACGATGTCCTTGGAGCCTTTATGGACATTGCCGCCCATCACCGCGGAGTAGACATTCAGACCACCGATCTGGACGTCCACGGTGTTGACGTTGCGCGAGGCCGAGAAGCCGATCACCGGCAGGCCGTACGCGGTCACGTTGTCAAGGCTGACAATGGAGCCATACGCGCTGCCGACAGGATCCTGCGCGAAGGTCACCGCCATCCAGCCGTAGTCGAAGTCAACGGCCAGTGCGGCCGCGGTTGACACCGCGCCGAACAGGCGGCTTTGCGCCACGCTGGAACGGTACAGGGTCAGGGTGTTGACTTCGGTGCAGAGCGCGAAGCCGGGGATCGGCGGCTCCGGCGAGAAATCGCCCGCGCCGGGGGTAATGCCGGCTTCTTCACGGTCGTAGTACTGGAACTCGACATTGTGGCAGGCGGTCAGCGTTCTAGCATCCCACATGTTCTGGAACGGCGCCGGGCCGATGAGCGGGTCCGTCACGTAGAAGCGCTTGGTGGGGAAGGTCACGATCCAGTCGGTCTGCGACAGACGGCCGGCGTCGATCGTGTACTCGTTGGCGATGACATCCTGCGTCAGCACGGCGGACACCGCGTCGATCGCACGGCCGCCCGGGGCGTCGGCGCGGAAGACGATCACGTTGTTGCCGTCGATGATTTCCGCCGTCGCCGGGAACACATCGGCCAGGCTGGGCAGAATGCTGCCGGAGCGCGTCCACAGCGGGTCGGTCGAGAACGCGTCCAGCGCGGTCGGGTCGTAGGACTCGCGCACACCGCCGTTGACGGACACCAGGTGGCCGGAGCCGAACAGACCGCCGGTGGGAGCCGATACGCTCACAGTGCCGGCGAAATCGGCCGCGGCAATGGCCGCGCAACCCGGAGGCGTGCCCGCGACGTGGGTGACCGCGGTGATCTGGGCGGGGTTGGTGAGCACACCCATTTCAATGATTTCGACATAGCCTTCGGCGCGACGATTGGGATCGGTCGCACCCGGGTCGGTTGAAAACACCGTGTTCCGGAACGGTTCGCCGGCAGCGGACAGATAGCGCGGCGCGATACAGGATTTATCGGCCGATGTCAGCCTGGCGCCGTTGGTGAAGTCGGGGACCACGGTACCGGTCCAGACATCATGGGGTGACAGATACAGGTTGAAGTCGAGCACTTCCTGCGAGTTTTTGCCTTCGAGGAAGCGGACCTTGACGGCTTTCGCCTGGTCGGTGGTGTTGACAACGTGAATGGCGGTAACAAAGTTGTTCTGTACCGTGTAATAGGGGTACAGAAGCACCTGGCCGAGGCCGTCGGGATTCACATGTACCGCGTGAGCGGCGCTGGCCCCGGTTACCGCCACTGCGATGGCTGCAGACCTGAGAAACGTTTTTTTCATTGCACGATACCCTTTGTCGTTAAGATTGACAGTGTTTCGCAGGCTTGCGCCTGCTGAGAGTCCCTGAATGGGCCACGCCCTACCGGCGGCGGGGAGTATCACACACGTTTACGCGGCCGTGCAAGCACTCGAACCCAGTAAAATGCGGTGCCCGGCCCGGCCACCTGCGCGGTTTCTGCTCCCGCCACCCGCATTCTGGATGGTAACCCCATCCGGAACGGAAATTCAACCCGGGATGGCTTAAATATCCGCAAGTTGGAACGCATACCTTGACTCCGGGGCAGGAGTGTGACCTTGCCCACAAACTTTCGTTACAAACCTTCGCGCCGGTTGCGGTCGACACTCGGCCGGCCGGGGCGCTGGTCAGCGGGTCGGGACCCGGACTCGGGCTGGCGGCACAAGTCGGGGTCCGATTGCCATTCCGCCGCGGGGAATCCGTTTAAGTAATTTGAAATCAGTCGGTTATCCGGTGGCGGCCGGATGCTTGGGCCGCAAGTCAGGGCGGCGGCACGAAATACCATACACCGTCCACATTCAACCAGCGACTGCTCACATCCACCGGCACTTCGGTGCCACCGATCAGGTTTTCCCTGTCGTTGAAGCGAAATCGGGTCGCGACCACGACGTCGCAGACGGTTTCGCTGACACACTTTACGGACAACACATCGGCGCTGAGATATTTTCCCGCCGGCGGGTGAATCTGATAATGCGCCGACGCCGGCCAGGTGGCGCGGTAGCCGGGCGTGAAAAATCCGTAGGCGGCCTCGTACTGCCCGGCGACCAGGGCCGCGTAATAGGCGGCCGCGCGGGCGCGCAGCGCGGCTTCGGGGGTTTCCGCAACCGCCGGGGCTTGCGTCGCTGGAGTGGTTGCGCCGGTGGCGGTTTTCTCGGGCGTGGCGGCGCAGGCGGTGAGCAAGGCGATGGCCAGGGCGGTCAGCAGGTGTTTGAGCAAGGCGGTTCTCCTTCGGGGTGGTCGGTGGCGGTTGATGAGGTGCACGCGCGGGCTGGCACGGAGGCTGCGGCCGGCGGATGCGCTAACGCTTATCCGCCCTACGGGTTTGCCCGCGCCAAGATTGTTCGCGGCGCGGAATTGGACGATATCGCACCGGCGATTGCAACCGCGCCGTTTCCGCGCCAAGCGTAGGGTGGATCATCCGCCGATGCCCATCCGTGGGGCGGATAAGGCATTGTGGTGGATCCGCTGCGCTTATCCACCCTACCCAGGGTACCGCGCCATCTCGTAGGGCGGATAAGCGTTAGCGCATCCGCGGCTCCGGCGCGCGGCACCTCGACGGTGGCGGGAACGGGCATTGTTGGTGGATGCGCTGCGCTTATCCACCCTACGTCGGGCAACGCACTCGCCGATGCGCATCCGTAGGGCGGATAAGCGCAGCGCATCCGCCGTTTCACTCCGGATCCATGCCGGCAATAAGGGATGGTTCGCTCGTACCCCAGCCGGGCTCGTACCAACCCCGGGCAACGCAGCGACCGAAGGACGACCACGGCCAGGCGCCGGCATTGCGCGCCAACCCGTGCTTTACCGGGTTGTAGTGGATGTAATCCAGATGCCGCCGCCAGTCGGCCTCATCGCGCAACAGATGCTCCCAGAAACGGGGCTGCCAGATGGGTCGCTGGTCGCCGCGATCCGCCGCGCGGTGGATGCGCCGCGAGGTGGCCTTTTTGATTGCGCGCCAGCGCCCGGGAAAATCGGCGTCGCCCTCGGGCAGGCGCCAGATGCAGTGCAGATGGTCGGGCAGCACCACCATGGCGTCGATGACGAAGGGCCGCGCGGCCATCACCTGACGCACGGCCGCGCGCAGCAGGGCGACGCGGGCCGGGGTGGTGAATACGGGAGCGCGGTCGCGGGTGACCACCGTGAAGAAATAACACCCGCCCGGAACGAAAACGCGCCGGTAATGGCTCACGGGCGCCCCGGGTTGGGCGGCGCGGCGGGCGATGCGCGGTGTCGATCCATCCCTGGATCAGGCATTTTCAGTCCTTGCCGGTTTCCGATGGCGGATGCGCTGCGCTTATCCGCCCTACAACACTACAACGCCGCTGGCTGCTCCAATGGCGGATGCGCTGGCGCTTATCCGCCCTACAGTACTACAACTGCGCCGCTCCGGTGGCTACAACAATTGCGCGGCAGGATCAGGGAGCCGGTGTATCGGGTGACTCGGGCGCAGCGGGTTGCGCCGGCGGAACGGCGACCCCTTCGGACAGCGCGCCCTCGATCTTCAAGCCGTTGATGGCGCCGAGCGAACGCGCAAAATGGCGCCGCATTTCGTCGGATACCGCGCGCAGTTGCTCGTCGTTCTGCAATGCGCGCGGGGTGATCAGCACCACCAGTTCGGTGCGATTGTTGGTGCGCGAGGTGGTGCGGAACAGTCCGCCCAACACCGGAATATCCTGCAGCCAGGGTATCCCCGTCTTGCCGCGCGAGGTGTTGTCGCGAATCAGGCCGCCCAGCACCACGGTCTCGCCCGAGCGCACCGCGACACGGCTGGCGATCGTGCGCTGCAGGAAGCTGCGCTGGCCGGTCGCGGCATCCACCGGACCGACATCGGTGACATCCTGGTTGACATCCATGGTGACCAGGCCACCCGCGTTCACCGAAGGCAGGACATCGAGCATCACGCCGGTATCCTTGAACTGGATCGAGCTGGTGGTGTTGCCGCCGTCGGTGACGACGGTGGAGGACTGCACGGGCTGCTGATCGCCCACCTGAATCTGGGCGCTGTGGTTGTCGAGCACCATGAGGCTCGGACTCGATATCACGTTGACGAGGTTCTTTTTCGCGAGCGTGTTCAGCACCGCCCGGACCTGACCGGCGCGGTTGGCGATGGTGTAGGAAAACCCGGGCTGCTGTGGGCCGATGTTGCCGGAGCTGTTGGGGTTGAATATCCCGGTGCCGCTGCGGCCGCCATTGATGTCGCCCTGGAATGCCCACTGCAAACCGAACGAAAATTCGTCGGTGAGGGTGACTTCCAGGATGCTGGCCTCGATCAGTATCTGCGTGGGCGGCACATCGAGCTGCTGCAACGCGGTACGCACTTTCTCGTACTCCCGGCGCGGCGCATAAATCAGCAGCGAGTTGTTGAACTCGTCGGCCACGATCCGGACATCCGGCCCCAGATCGACGGTGGTCATCTCCGCCTGATTGCCGGACTGGCCGCCACGCCCGCCGCGGCCGCCACCGAACCCACCGCGACTGCCGCCAAAACCACCACCGTAGCCGCCGCTGTTCGCACTGCCGAAGCCGCCGCCACCCGAGTTGCCGAAGCCGCCGCTGTTCGATCCGCCGAAACCGGAGCGTCCGCCCAGGCTGCCGCCGCCGAACCCGCCGCGGCTGTTGCCAAAGCCACCGCCGCTTCCGTAGCCGCCACCCAGGCCCGACTGGCCGAGGCCGGGAGCAACGCCCGAGTCGGCGCCCCCGCCCCCCTGCCCGCCACCGCCGCCATACAGCGCGTTGAGGAGTTCGGAGAGGTGCTGGGAGGTGCCGTTCTGCACCGCGTAGACAAACAACTGCGGCTCGTTGCCATCGCCGCGCGGCTGGTCGAACTGGGCGATCCACTCGCGCGCGCGGTCGAGATAATAGGCGCGGGAGGTGATGATCAACAACGCGTTGAGGCGTTCGATGGCGACCACTTTGACCAGCCCCGCGAGCGGGCCCGGCAGTTCCAGCCCGGTCACCGCCTGGATCGCATCCTTGCCCTTGGCCGCGCCCTGCACACTGCCCTTGGCGGCGGCATCGGGCGCCCCGGCCCCTGCCGCCGCGCCCGCCGCCGGCGCCTTGGCCTGCCCCGCGGCGCCACCGGAGAGCGCCGCCAGCGCGCTCTGGACCTCGATCACGGAAACATTCTTGAGGGGAAACAGGCCGATCGACATGCCCTTGAGTACATCGACATCAAAGGTCTGCACGATCTGCATGAAACCTTCGATCTGCGCGCGGGTCGCGGCCAGGATCAGCAGGTTGCGCACCGGATCGACCCGGACGATGTTTTCCGGCGCGGCGATGGGCGCGAGGATCTCGGCCATCTCGGCGGCGCCGACGAATTGCAGCGGCACGATCATCAGGCTCTGGCCCGGCGGCAGGGCGCCCCCCAGATTGCCGAGGGAAGGCGCGATGCCGCGCAGGGTATCGGGGCGGCCGACGTGATAAACCCCGGAAGGGTCGATCACCAGCGCCAGCCCGTTGGCCTGGAGAATCGATTCCAGCACCGGCAGAACCTGGTCCCGGGGCAGCGGCTGCGCGGTGTGAACGGTGAGGGAGCCCGCCACCGGCTGATTGATGACGTAGGGCATCGCCAGGATGTCGCCCAGGATGGCGTGCACCACCTCGGTCACCGGCGCCTGCTCGAAATCGAGACTGACCGGATCCCCGGCGACCGCTTTCGTGCCCGTGGGCCGGGGCGCCCGGAACATGGCGTCGTCGCCGCGCATTATCAGCGGCTCCACATTCGGCTCGGCTGCGGGAGCGGACGGCGCGGGTTTATCGACTTTGATCCGGTCGGCGGCCTTGCCGGCTATCGGCACCACGATGTCGGTGTTGGGGGCGGCGGATTTGGTCGTGGCACAGCCGGCGACCACCAGCGCAAACAGGATGGCAAGACTGGCGCGGGACGCGGGACTGGATTGAGAGACTGTCATGAAAAGGGCATCCGTCATTGGTTCAGCGTTTTTGGGTCGGTGTTTACTGGATCGGTGTGTTCTGGTTCTGGGCGGCACGCGTCTGGGCGGCACGGGCCCGGGCGGCGCGCAGCGCCGCCTGGCGATCCGCCGGGGTCGCGGGTCGGGCACCCTGGGGCGGCGCGGCGCCGGCGGGATTGGCCGCCTTGTCGGCCTTGCCGTCGGCTTTGCCGCGGCCCGGCGACGCGGCGGGCGCGGCGACCATGCCGCCCTGCTGGGGCTGGCGCGCGAGCGGCAATTCCTGCGTGGTGCCGTCGGCGCTCGCGAAGATCGCACCCTCGGCACTTACCGCCAGCAAATGCCGACCCTGCCATTCGCCGCCAGCCGCGATCCGGGAGACCACACCGCCGCTGCGGAGGATTACCCCGGCGCGCCCGCCGGATTCATAAACCCCCAGCAGCTCGACGCCATCGAGCGGGTTGACCGCGGGCGCCGCCGCAGCAGCTTCCGCCGCCACGGGCTCGGGGGGACGGCGCGCTTCGAGAAACAGTGGGCGCTGACCGATCTCGTTCAGCAGCGCGCCGTTCGCACCGGCGTGCGCGTTCACCGCGACAACCGCGGGCGCCTCGGGTGGCCGCGACGCCGGCGGCGTCCAGTCGGCGTCGATGAGGATGAGCTCGGCGGCAATGCCGAACAGCGCGGCCAGCGCGACGCTCCACAACACGCGATGCACCGGCATCAGGGCGCGAGCCTCAGAACACTCATGTTCATCTGAATGGTGACATTGGCGTTGGTCTCCGTGCCGCGGCGGATCGCGCGCGGTGCCTGCACTGCCAGTTTTTCCACGGCGATTGGCGGCTCCTCCGCCGCCAGGGCCAACAGGAACGCAGCCAGGGCGCCGGTCTCCCCTTCGAGGGTGCCGCTGACCATCACCACCGCGAACCCGTCTTCCTCGCGCACCGGGAGAATCTGGCTGCCGGCGACGCGGAGTTCGGCGGCTTCCGCGAGTTGACGGATCTTCTGCTGCAGACCCGTGCCGATTTCGCCGACGTCGGCATCCGCGGGATAGGCCAGCCGCCCCAGCACCGCCTCGGCCTCGGCATTGGCCGCCAGAATGGCGTCGCCGCGCTCCAGCACGCCGCTCAGGCGGGCGTACCGCGGCGCGATATCGGCGCGCAACTCGGTTGCCCGCCAGGCATGCGCGGCAACTTTACCCAGCGCCGCCGCCGCCGCCAACAGCGCCACCGCGAGGCACAGCCCCGCAACCAGACGCGCGCGCGGCCCGGGAAATTTCACGGCGCCGCTCCCGGCACGGGATTCACCGCGGGCGCGGTGTCGGGCGTCGCGGTTGTCGGCGCCGCGGCCGGAGACTCCGGCGCCAGCACGAATTCGAGGTAGAACGCATCGCGCCCGTCGCGGCCGCGCACGATGGGATTGAGCGCCCGCAACTCGGCGACACCCGCGTCCGCGCGCAGGGTTTCCATGAGCCCGGCGGCATCGGCGGCATTGCCGGTGATACGCACCTTGCGGCCTTCGATATCGAGTCGGCTGAGATAGGCGGTATCCGGCAATAATGTGGTGAGCTTGTTCAACAAATACAGCATGTCCGCCTTGCCTTCGCGCCAGGCGACGACAGCGGCGATGCGGCTATCGGCCCGCACCAACGCGGCGCGCGCATCCAGATAACTGCCGCTGGCAGTATGCATTTGTTCCAGTTGCCGCTGAGCGTCGATGGTGCGCTGCCGCAACTGCCAGTACGGCGCCAGCACCAGTCCGCCGAGCAACACGAGAATGAGCAGCAGCCACAGCAGCAACTGGTGGCGCCGGGCGCGACCCTGGGCCAGGCGGGGCGCCTCGCCCCGACCGCGCAGCACGACCGGGCCGCCGGCATCGGCCCAGAGTTCGAAACGGTCGGGGAGTCCGCTGCGATGCGCCGCGACGTAGGCGTCGACGTGATCGCGGGCGGCAAAGGCGAGAGTGATTTTGAGGCCGGGCTCAGCGACTGCGTCGATGCGCCAGCCCCAGTCGAGCCGCGCCTCGGGGAAGGGGCTGTCAGCCTGCAATTCGAGCCGCAGCGCCGCTTCGATTTCGGCATCCGTCAGGTGCGGCAATGCCAGTTGGCGGCTCAACACCAGATCCTGGGGCAACAGCAGGGCATGGAAAGCGGCGGTGGCGCCCGCCGGCGCGGGCCGCCCGCTCGCCCCGGCACAGATCTGGCGGCCGCCATCAGGCCGCTGCACTTCGACCGGCTCGGCCGGCGTGAGCCAGGCCAGCAGGGGCCAGCGCAGGACACCGGCCCAGCCCTGCCGGAGGCTGTTGCCGAACGCGCCCAGGTCGAGACCGAAGAGACGGAGATTGGCTGCTTCAAACGCCATGGCTAGGTTGGTCTAATTCCCTGTGATCGGTTCGACGCGAAAACTGCGCCAGGGCGTGCCATCGGCGCCGCCCTGGCTGAGATCGATCCAGCGGGTGCGGCGGTAACTGCGCTCACCCAACTGTACGCGCGCGTCCGCACGGTACACGGATGCGCCGCCGCCCCCCAAAAACCGGCTCGCGAGCCCGGTCATGTCGGTTGCGGGGTCATCGCCGCGCGCTGCGGCAATACGCGCGGCGAGTGCGCGATCACCGCCGGCGAGCAGCGTCAGCACGTCTTCCGACGCCGCCTGCGGTGCCACGCCGGCACCCCCACCGCGCACGGTAATCAGGCCGCGCACTCTATCATAAAGCGGGTAGGAGACCCCGAGCACCTGGAGCAGATCCTCCGGGTACTGGAACGGACCGCCGCGCGGACGATGGCTGACGCCGGCCGCGGCGTAATCGCCGCCGGCCTCGGTCAGCCCGGGGGTGCGCCATTCCACTACCTTTTGCGCCAGTTCGGCGGCAACCGCGGGCTCCTCGCCCCCGGTCCCGGTAAACAGTTCTGCCAGCAGCGCTTCGGTCGCCTGGTTGAGATCGACGAGGCCGGACGCGGGCACCATGTCCACCGCGACCGCGCGGCCGGCAAATTCGTAGGCAAAGTGCGCAAAGTTCTGCTGCTGCTCCGGCGTCGAGCGCAATTCCAGCACGGCCAACTGAATCGCGGCATCGCCAATCGCTGCCGCTTCGGCCCGCGCCCGCACGCCCTGGGCGGTGTGCAATTCGCTTTTGGTGGTCGCCGCCAGGGCAAGCGCCAATATCGAGAGCGCCGCCACCATCCACAGCACGGCGACCAGGGCGATGCCGGCTTGCGGATGGCGGGTCGCCGGGGCGCGGCAAACCCGCGCGAGATCTCTAGCCGCCGCCACGGCTATTGCTCCGCCCGGTTGAGGTCGGGGCGCGGTTGCGCTTCCAGCACCGGCACGATCAGCTCCGGCCAGGTCTGCCCTCGCACCGCCAGGCCGACCTTCACGCGCGCGGGCAGCACCTCGGTATCGCGCCACTCGGCGCGCCATTCGTCTTCGTCCGCCCCCCGGTACGCCAAGTCAAACCCGGTGACACCCTCAAGCAACAGGTGCGAGACCGCGAGACCCCAGTCCGGCGGCGGATCGTCGCCGGCGTAGGGCAGGTAGTACAAAACCAAACGACGCCCGCGATCCGCTCCGCGTTCGACACCGAGACGCAGGTGATAAAGGCCGCCGACGCCGTGGCGCGCGGGCATCAGGCCCAGCCACTCCAGCTCGGTCCCGGAACCCTCGAACCAGCCCACGGGCACCGAATCTTCCGGTCGTACCCGTACCCGGGGCGCCGCGGCACCCAGCGACTGTTCGAGAAAGGCGTAGACGAGACGCACGTCGTCGCTGGTGAGCGAGCGCTCCTCGATGCGGGTGCTGGTCTTGCCGAAGGAAACCAAAGCGCTGACCAGGCCGGTCAAAATGACGGCGACCAGCGTCAGGGCGATGACCACCTCGATGAGGGTGAAGCCGCGACCGTGGCGGTGAATCGGCCTCATGGCGCGCGCACGTCCACCGGCAGCAGGGTGATCAGGGCGAATTCGCGCTCGCGATCGCGGTCCTGCCAGCGCACGCGCGCGACGACTTCGTGCAACTCCCACTGCGGATTTTCGACACTGCCCGCCGCCGGGCTGGAACTGAGCTGCCAGGCAAAGCCATCCTGCGTGGTGCCGCTCTCGCCCAGGCCCTGCGGCGGCACCCGGTCGTAGAGGGCGAGCACCGACTGCGCCAGCAGCACGGCGCGCGTGTCGCGCGCGGCTCCGGCAACGCCGCGCACACTGCCGCCGACCGCCTGATAGAGGATGCCGAGCGCCAGCGCCATGATGGCAAAGGCCACCAGCACTTCGAGCAGGGAAAATCCGGACTGCCGGCGGCGCGACACCATCATGCCCCCGGCGCTTCCTGGCTGACGCGTCCCAACAGCCAGTCGACGCGCAGGCGCACGCCCCCGCCGGACGGCCGCAGAATTTCGATGCTGCCGCCGGTGGCGCTGCCGTCCGGATAGAAGCGGATGGAGCCACGGTCCCGGCCGACTTCGGCATCGGCAACCACCAGTCGCACTATCAACCGTGAGGGAAGCTCGCCGGTGAGTTGCTCACCGATACCGAAGCGGTGTTCGGTGGGCGCCACGGTGAAGGCGACACTGGTACCGGTCTCGACGGCGGTCTGGCGGGCGCCTTTCAGGCCCGCCAGCAGATGGCGCACCGCCGCGCGGTATTCCATGGTTTCCATGGCGCGCGACAGCAGCGGCGGCGCGGTGGTGAGGAGCAGTGCCACCACCGCCAGCACCACCATGAGTTCGAGCAGGGTAAAACCGGCGCCGCGTCCCGATCCGGGAGGCGCTGGCGCCCGTTGCGTCACTGCCAGCTTCCGATGTCGGCGTTTTCACCGTCGCCGCCCGGGGCGTTGTCGGCACCCAGGGTGTAGATGTCGATATCGCCGTTGCGGCCCGGTGATTCGTAATGATAGTCGTGCCCCCAGGGGTCGTTGGGGAGCCCTTTGCGCAGGTAGGAGCCGTTCCAGCCGGCGGCGGCGGGCGGTGCGGACACCAGCGCCGCCAGCCCTTCCTGGGTGGTCGGGAAGCGACCCACATCCAGCTTGAACAGTTCGGCGGCCTGCTCCAGATCGCGGATCTGCACCACGGCGGATTTGCTCTTGGCACCGCCCAGCTGGCCGAGTACGCGGGGACCGACGAGGCCGGCGAGGAGGCCGAGGATGGCGAGCACCACCAGCAGTTCGACGAGGGTGAAACCGCGATTGCGGCGGGCTTGAGCTGGGCGGTGACGCATGATTGGCCTCGACAGGGCGTGAAGTAAGCTGGGTTCAAGACCACGATGGTCGATTATAAGTTCAAAGCCGGGCGCGCCTCCGGCTCAGGCAGCCAACTCGTTGACCGACAGAATCCCGAGCAGGATGGAAACGATGATGGCGGCGATCACGACACCCAGCACCAGAATCAGCAGCGGTTCCACCAGCGTCAGCGCGCGTTTGACGCCGGACTGCACCTCGCCGTCATGGACCCGCGCGAGTTCGAGCAGCATGGCGTCCAGGCGCCCGGTCTCCTCCCCCAGGCGCACCATGTTGAGCGCCAGCGGCGTGAACAACCCGGCATTCTCCAGGGCGTCGGCAAGCCGCCCGCCCTGCTTGATGGCCGGCGCGACGGAGATCATGGCGGCGCGCAGCTCGTGGTTGTCCATGGTGTCGTTGGCAATGCCGACCGCGGTGACGATGGGCACTCCGTTGCCGAGCAGGGTACCGAGACTGCGGGCAAACCGGGTAATCTGGTATTTGCGCACCACCTCGCCAAATACCGGCAACCGCAGTATCCAGGTATCGCGCCACAACCGCCCGGCCGGCGTGGCCAGTCGGCGCCGCGCGAACCAGATCGCGGCGCCCGCCAGCAGCGCCATCGCCCAGCCCCAGTCCGCCACCAGGTGGCCCAGGCCCACGATGATGCGGGTCGGCAGCGGCAGCGCGTCGCCCAGATCCGCGAACAGGGTCTCGAACTGGGGCACCACGAAACCCAGCATCAAGACCACCGAGATCGCGGCGACCACCACCAGGATGGCGGGATACATCAACGCCGACACCACGCTTTCGCGCAGCGCCCGCAGCCGCTCCAGGTGCTCCGCGAGGCGGTCCATCACTTCGCCGAGGTGACCACCGGCTTCGCCGGAGCGCACCATGTTGATGTAGAACTCGCCAAACAGCGCGCGATGCGGGGTCAGCGCCTGACTGAGGCCCTTGCCGGCCTTGACCGCCTTGAGCACGTCTTCGAGCAGCGCCGTCAGCGAGGGTTTGCCGCCCATGCCGATCTGTACTCGCAGGGCGCGATCGAGCGGCAGGCCGGCGCGCAGCATCACCGCGAGTTCGCCGGTCAGGTGATGCACATCGGCGGCATTGGGGCCGCGGTCAGTGCCGCGCCAGGCACGGCGCGGCGGCGCCGATTTTGTGGCGGCCGCGACGGTGGGCGCGGGCGCGGCGCCGGATTCCGCCAGTTGCAGTGGCGTCAGGCCCTGGCCGCGCAACTGGCGCAGCGCGGCATCGCGCGTAGCGGCCTGGAGCCGACCGTCCCGGGCGGTACCACTGGCATCGGCGGCGCGGTAGGAAAATTCAGGCACTGCCCTGATCCTGGGTGACGCGCAGCAATTCCTCGAGGGAAGTAATGCCGGCCGCAACCTTGCGCAGACCGTCTTCGTAGAGCGTCAGCATGCCGGCGCGGCGGGCGATCTGGTGCAGCGTGGTGGCATCCGCGCCATCCAGAATCGCCTGGTGGGCGGTCGCATCCATGACGAACAACTCGTGGATCGAGGTGCGGCCGCGGTAGCCGGTCTGCTTGCACTGGTCGCAGCCGCGGGCGGTAAAAAGCTGTAATTCGCCAGCGTCCTCGATCCGGTCCAGACCGGCTTTTTGCAGTGCCGCCAGCGGCAGCGTGGCGGGTTCGCGGCAATGGATGCACAGGCAGCGCACCAGACGCTGGGACAGCACCCCGTTGACCGTGGAGGTGATCAGATAGCGCTCCACCCCCATGTCTTCGAGGCGGATGATGGCGGCGGCGGCGGTGTTGGTGTGCAGGGTGGACAACACCAGGTGCCCGGTGAGCGACGACTGCACCGCGATCTGCGCGGTCTCGGTATCGCGCATCTCGCCGATCATGATGATGTCGGGATCCTGGCGCAGGATGGAGCGCAGCGCGTGGGCGAAGGTCATGCCGATCTGCGGCAACACCTGCACCTGGTTGATGCCGCTGAGCTGGTATTCCACCGGGTCTTCCACGGTGACGATCTTGAGCGCGGCGGCATCCAGTTTGGCCAGCGACGCGTAGAGCGTGGTGGTCTTGCCCGAGCCGGTGGGGCCGGTGACCAGCAGGATGCCGTGGGGGCGGTCGATCAGCTCCCGGTAGCGGCGCAGGTTGTCGGGCGCAAACCCCATGGCCTCCAGATCGAGCCGGATGCTGGCGCGGTCGAGCACCCGCATCACCACACTCTCGCCGTGGACGGTGGGCAGCGAGGAGACGCGCAGATCGAGTTCGTGGCCTTTCACGCGGCTCTTGATGCGGCCGTCCTGGGGCATGCGGCGCTCGGCGATATTGAGATGCGCGAGCAATTTGATGCGCGAACTTACCGCGGCGGAAAACTGGCCTGGAATGATCTCCGCCTCTTGCAGCACGCCATCCACGCGATAGCGGACGTGGAGGCCATCCTCAAAAGGTTCGAGGTGAATATCGGAAGCGCGCAGGTCGATGACGCGACCGATGAGCTGGTTCACGAGGCGGATCACCGGCGCTTCGGACGCCAGATCCTTGAGGTGCTCGACAAATTCGCTGTCGCCGCCCAGGGAGCCCTCGAAGAAATCGTCGGCATCGCCATCGGCGTCGTCCTCGCCTGCTTCCGGCTGGCCGTACAGCCGAGCCAGGGCAATATTCAGCTCGCTTTCGAGGGCGAGCGCCGGGCTGATGGCAAGCCCGGTCGCCAACTGCAACGCCTTGATGAGAAATGCGTCCTGGGGCGCCGTCATCGCGACGTGCAGCCGGCCGTCGGCACTGCGCAGGGGCAGCACCGCGTGGCCGATCAGATAGTCGGGGCTCAGCCCGGACACCTCGATCGCCGCCTCCGGAAACTCCGTCGCCAGCACCAGCGGCACCGCGAGCTGCCCGGCCAGCACCTGGGCCACGTCGATTTCCGAGAGCAAGCCGAGCCGGACCAGCACGCGGCCCAGCAGATCGCCCATTTCGCGCTGGGCGGCGAGCGCCTGATCGAGATCGCGCGGCGTCAGCTTGCCATCGCGCACCAGCAATTCGCCGAGCCGCAGGCGCGGCGCGGCGGACTGTGCAAGAACCGCTGGATTGGCCATAAGCTGCGCGTCGGCGCGAGCGCCCCCGTTAATCAGAAGATGGATTGGCCGTGGCGTCCGGCGCCGCCGTGGGGCGAGTCCGAGCCACGGAACACACGCCGGTGGTCAGCGGCTGCCGGCGGCCGCCATCATACCGCGTCGCTGCCGGTCTCTCCGGTACGGATGCGAATCACCTGCTCCAGGGGTACGACGAAAATCTTGCCATCGCCGATTTTACCGGTGCGCGCCACGGAGGTGATGGCGTCGATGACATTGTCCAGCATGGAGTCATCGACGGCGATTTCGAGTTTTACCTTGGGCAGGAAATCCACCACGTATTCGGCGCCGCGATACAGCTCGGTGTGGCCTTTCTGGCGCCCGAAACCCTTGACCTCGCTGACGGTGACTCCCTGCACGCCGATCCCGTTCAGCGCTTCGCGCACGTCGTCGAGCTTGAACGGTTTAATGATTGCGGTTACCAGTTTCATGCTTCGCTTCCCAATTGCCGCCGCCGGTCGCGGGTGCGCTGTTTTACCACAGACCCCGCACCGGGCCAAATTCGCGTCACTGTCGTCAACGCCACATCCGCGCCTAGAGCCCACGGCGCTCCGGCGGAGAACCGCTTGGTGCGCCATCCGCGTTTGGCTACACTGTGCGCGTCCTCCGGCCTTTTGAGGGAGCCACGTTTTGCTGCGATTCCTGGTGTTGTTCATGGCCATTCTGGCCACGCTGTTTACGGTGGAGATGCTGGCGCCCGTCCAGCAGGCCGTGGTGCTGCCGTGGACCAGCCTGCTCGCCGGCGTCAGTGGCTGGCTGATGCAGCTCTTCGATTCCCAGATCGCGGTTGCCGGCAAGGTCATTCGCAGCACCACCTCGTCGTTCGGCGTTTCCATCGAGCCCGGCTGCAACGGTGTCGAGGCCATGATCGTGCTGCTCGCGGCGATCGCCGCGTTTCCGGCATCGCTGCTTTACAAGCTCAAGGGCCTGCTCGCCGGTTTCGTCGCGATCCAGGCGCTCAATCTGGCGCGCATCATCAGCCTGTTTTATCTCGGGCTGTGGAACGCGACCCTGTTCGAATGGGCGCATCTGTACATCTGGCAGGCGCTGATCATGCTGGATGCCCTGATCGTGTTTCTGGTCTGGGTGCGCTTCATCCCCGGCGGCGGTCCCGCCGGACCGACGCCCGACAACGGCGGCGAGGCGTCCGTCGGTGCCGGCTAGCGGACCCCTGGCCCCGCTGCTCGGCCGCGTGCTGCTGTGGCTGCCCGTCACCTTTGCGGTCTGGTATCTGACCGCCGGCTGGCATCTGGCGCCGGTGGCTTGGGCGGCCCACCACCTGTTGCAGTTCTGGCTCCCGGAAGCGGTGGCGGACCTGAGCCTGCGCCAGAATGAGCTGCTGCTGATCACCCGCTTCGGCGAAGTGGGTGGACAAATGGTGGCAAACCCGCCGCCCGGCGAAAACCTGGGCTTTCTCACCAATCCCCTCAGTTACAGCTATTCGCTGCCGCTGTTCGCGGCACTCGCCCTCGCCACCCCGCTGCCCAACCGCTGGCGGCGGCTCGCCATCGGCCTCGGCGTGTTGCTGCTGATCGAGCTGTTCTCGATGCTGGCGACGCAGATCAAGACCCTGGTGTTCGCCACCGGCGGAGCTTTCGTCGCCCAACAGCAGTGGGGCGCGCATGCCCGCGACGCCGTTGCCCTGGCCTATCAGATGGGATCCCTGCTGCTGCCGATGGTGATGCCTCTGGTGGTGTGGATGGCGGGCCACGGCGCCTATCTGGCGCAACTGGCGCCGGCGTTGCGCAAAGCACCTCGCCCCTGAACGTGGCGGGGACGGCCAGATACGCGGCGCACGGCGCACAGCGGTCGAGACACATCCAGTCGGACAACGAGCTTGCGACGCCGCCTGACCCGGCGAGCGCCGCGCTTTGGTGTGCGCGCCACCTCTTCGCTCCGGGACGGGCTTGTCCGCCCCGCGCCGGCCGGCGCAATCGGATAATCTCCGGGCTCGATGATTCGCCAGGAAAACCGGAACCATGAACCAGACGCACAGACTCGATAGTGCATCAGGGCCATTGCGGCAATTGTGGCGCGCCGTGCTGGACGGTATCGACCGTGCGGTTGCCGGCGGCTGGACCACAATCGCCGCGCTGGCGCTGGGCCTGGCGGCGGGCTGGTGGCTCTATGTGCCGCTGCACGAGCTGGCGCACGCGTTCGGCTGCCTCGTCGCCGGCGGCGAAGTGACCCGCCTCGAAATCGCGCCGGAATACGGCGCTGTCTGGCTCGCGCGCTGGCTGCCCTTTGTCGCCGTGGGATCGGATTACGCCGGTCAGTTGACCGGCTTCGACACCGGCGGCAGCGACCGCGTGTATCTGGCGACGGTGCTCGCGCCTTACCTCCTGACGCTGTTTCCCGGCATACCCGCCCTGCTGCGGTGCGCGCAACGCACGGGTCTCGCGGCGAGTGCCGGTTTCGGCGCCAGCCTGCCCTGGGCACTCGCGCCGCTGCTGAGCCTGAGCGGGGATTACTACGAGGCGGGCTCGATCCTGGCCAGTCGCGCCGCTGCGGTTCTGACCGACCGGGGCGAATCCGCGCTCACGACCTGGCGCGGCGACGATCTGTTCCGGCTGGTGGCGGATCTCGCCGGGCGCGAGGCGCTGGATGGCGTCAACTGCGCGGGAATCGCTGCCGGCGCGCTGCTCGGCACGCTGCTCGCGCTGGCCACGCTCTGGCTCGCGAGCGCGCTGTTCCAGCGCGTCGCCAGGGCTGCCAGACCCTGAATGGGCAAAGCCCCGCAACCAGGGCGGGGCTTTGCGTCGGGTTTGCCAACGCTGCACCCGGGTGGGTGCAGCGCGGAGTTACTGGTCAGGGGTTGTAGGCTTTTTCGCCATGTTCGGCGATATCCAGGCCCTCCCGCTCGGCTTCCTCGCTGACCCGCAGTCCGATGGTGAACTTGAGGACCGCCAGGGTGACCGCCGCCACGGTGGCGCTCCACAGCACCGCCACCAGCACCGCCTTGACCTGGATCAGGATCTGGGCCGAGTCATAGCCGAAGGTCGGTCCGACCCAGCCGTCGGTGACATAACCCGCGCCGCCCAGCGCCGGGTTGACGTAGATGCCGGTCAATATCGCTCCCAGGATACCGCCGACCGCATGCACTCCGAACGCGTCCAGCGCATCGTCGTAGCCCAGCAGTTTTTTGAGATAGGCGACCGCGATGAAGCAGCCAAAGCCACACACCAGACCGATCACCAGCGCGCCCTGGATCCCGACAAAGCCGCAGGCCGGCGTGATCCCGACCAGCCCGGCCACCGCACCGGAAAGGATACCCAGCAAGGAGGGTTTGCCCTTGAACATCCACTCGGCGAAAAACCAGGTGATGCCGGCCACCGCGGTGGCAAACAGGGTGTTGGCGAAGGCCAGCACGGCATAGCCATTGGCTTCGAGGTTGGAGCCCGCGTTGAAACCGAACCAGCCGAACCACAGCATGGAAGCGCCGATCATGGACATCACCAGGTTGTGCGGGGCCATCGACGTCTTGCCGTAACCCACCCGCTTGCCGAGGAACAGCGCGCACACCAGACCGGCCACCCCGGAGTTGATGTGCACCACGGTGCCGCCGGCGAAGTCGAGCGCGCCCAACTGCCACAGCCAGCCGGCGGTGGCATTGAGGTCACCCACCACTTCGGGCGAGGTATAGGCATCGGGACCGGGCCACCACCACACCATGTGCGCCATGGGCAGGTACGAAAAAGTAAACCAGATGACCGAGAACAGCAGCACCGCCTTGAATTTCATGCGCTCGGCATAGGCCCCGGCGACCAGCGCCACGGTGATGCACGCGAAGGTGAGCTGGAACATCGCGAACATCAGTTCCGGGATTACCACACCCTTGCTGAACGTGGCGGTGGGCACGAAGTTGCCTTTGGCATCGTAGATAACGCCTGCCAGCATGGCCTTGTCGAACCCGCCGAAAAACGGGCCACCGTTGGAGAAGGCGACGCTGTAGCCGTACACCACCCAGAGCACCGCGATCAGGCAGAAAATCGCAAAAATCTGGGTGAGCACCGAGAGCATGTTCTTGGCACGGACCATCCCGCCGTAAAACAGCGCCAGTCCTGGCAGCGACATAAACAGAACCAGCGCCGTAGCGGTCATCATCCAGGCGACGTTGCCCATGTCATATTTGGGTGCGACATAGCCGTCATCCGCGCCAACGGCGGCGGCCAGGCCCCAACCCAGGACCAGCAACAGGGTCATGGTCAATTTGCGTATCATGAGATTCTCCTCAAGGGTGCTGGGCTGCCCGGCACGCGCCGAAGTCAGCCTGTGAGCGTTGTCAGATGGCGTCTTCACCGGTTTCGCGGGTGCGGATGCGGACCACTTCCTTCAGATCGGAAATGAATACCTTGCCGTCGCCGATCTTGCCGGTCGCGGCCGCGGCGATGATCGCTTCGACGGCGGCATCCACCAGAGAATCCGGCAGGGCAACTTCCAGCTTGACCTTGGGCAGGAAATCCACCACATACTCCGCGCCCCGGTACAGCTCGGTGTGGCCCTTCTGGCGCCCGAAGCCCTTGACCTCGGTGACGGTGACGCCCTGGGCGCCGACACTGGCCAGGGCCTCGCGGACATCATCCAGTTTGAATGGCTTGATGATCGCCGTAATCATTTTCATGGCTCGCCTCCTGTGATGGCGGGATTGCGCGGGTCAACTCGACCATTTCCCCCGCGGTGCAGTTATGTTGGGTGACATGCAAAAAGCCACGTCGCTGGGTGGCCGTACAGCCTCCGTCCGTGAAGGACCAGCTTGCGCCGGCGCCAGAGCGACCCTCTTTACACTTCCACGAGGCTTTCGCTTGGGCACGGGATGATTCAAGCACGGGTCGTGCCAAAGCGGGTTATGGGGACACACTGCCGCATACTGCCGCCGACTGCGGATTTTTTTGGTGCGCAATCCGGGTGCAACCCGGTTTTGGCGCGCCGCCTTGGTGCACCAACACCACTTTCACGGTGGCATCGACAGCCGTGGTATTTGTTGTTTCAATCGACTGTCACGTCACCTGCCCACCAGGATTGCCACCGGGTAGCGCGCAGGCACGGCCATCGGATTCACCGCCATCAGGGAAGATTCATGTCGCTCGCACTCGTCCACACCCGTGCCCGCTCCGGCATCGCCGCTCCCGCCGTGGCGGTCGAAGTGCATCTTTCCAACGGCCTGCCGTCGCTCAACATCGTGGGACTGCCCGAAACCGCGGTGAAGGAAAGCAAGGATCGGGTGCGCAGTGCCCTGCTCAATGCCCATTTTGAATTTCCCCGCCGCCGCATCACCGTCAACCTGGCCCCCGCCGATCTGCCCAAGGAGGGCGGGCGTTTCGATCTCGCCATCGCGCTCGGGATTCTGGCCGCATCCGGGCAACTGCCGGCGGATGCGCTCGGCAGCCACGAATTCCTGGGCGAGTTGTCGCTGTCCGGCGAATTGCGGCCGGTGGAAGGCGCATTGCCCGCCGCGCTGGCGGCCGCCGCCGCTGGCCGCGGTCTGGTGGTGGCGCTCGCCAATGCCGCGGAAGCGGCGCTCGCGCGCTCCGCGACGGTGCACGGCGCCGACCACCTGCTCAGCGTGTGCGCACATCTGCGCGAGCTGGCGCCGTTGCCGCGGCAACCTTTTACACCACCCGAAAACAGTCACGACGGGCCGGATCTCGCCGACATCATCGGCCAGCACCAGGCCCGGCGCGCGCTGGAGATCGCTGCCGCCGGCGGCCACAACCTGCTGCTGAGCGGCCCGCCCGGCACCGGCAAGACGATGCTCGCGAGCCGTCTGCCGGGCATCCTGCCGCCGCTCGCGGAACCCGATGCCATCGAGGTCGCGGCCGTCTACTCGGTCGCGGGCATCGCGCGCGGAAGCTTTCACACCCGACCGTTTCGGGCACCGCATCACAGCGCTTCCGCCGCCGCACTGGTCGGCGGCGGCGGCACCCCGCGACCGGGCGAAATCTCCCTCGCGCACCGTGGCGTGCTGTTTCTCGACGAACTGCCGGAGTTTCCCCGCAAGGTGCTGGAGGTGTTGCGGGAGCCTCTGGAATCCGGCCGGATCGCCATCGCCCGGGTACAGGCGCGCATCGAGTTTCCGGCCCGCTTCCAGTTGGTCGCGGCCATGAACCCCTGCCCGTGCGGCTACCTGGGCGAAACCCGCTGCCGCTGCTCGCCGGACCAGATCACGCGCTATCGGGGCCGGCTGTCCGGACCCTTGCTGGACCGCTTCGATCTGCTGGTGACGGTACCGCGCATGGCGCGCAACGAACTCACCGCGGACGCCGTTGCCGGCGAGTCGAGTGCTGCCGTGCGCGCCCGGGTGCTGGTGGCGCGCCAGCGCCAGCTCGAACGGCAGGGAGAATTGAATTGCGGACTGACGCCGGCGGCCCTTGCGCGCCACTGCCCCCTCGACGACGCCCAGCGCAAGCTGCTCGATACCGCCATCGAACGGCTGGGCCTCTCCGCGCGGGCCTACCATCGTTTGCTGCGCGTCGCGCGCACCATCGCCGATCTCGACGGCTGCGATCACCCGCGGACGCGGCATCTCACCGAGGCCATCGGCTACCGGGTGGGAATAGCCGCAAGCGCGCCGTGACGGCAACAACCTGCCCGGAAGGGCCCGACCCGTGCGCAAAATCCCGGTGCCCGAAAACGGCGCGGGCTCCCTCCGGAGCCCGCGCGCTGGCTTTTCTGTCCCGTTAATCTTCCAGACGAAAGCCGATCTTGACCGTTACCTGCCAGTGTTTGACCTTGCTGCCCTCGATATAGCCGCGGGTGTCGATCACCTCGAACCAGTGCAGGTCGTGGAGGGTCTTGCCCGCTTTCGCCACCGCGGTGCTGATGGCATCGTCAATGCCGACCGTGGAACTGCCGGTAACTTCAATATGTTTGTAACTGTGCGCAAGCATGGCGTTCTCCTTGTGATTTTCGGCATTTGCCGACCGCTGTTGCGGCGCGGCTGCTTTCTTCGACCCACGTCCGTCAGGTTAGGTTCACTGCCCCAGACATTCATCGACACCAGACATTGCCAGCGCCGCATCGGCGCCGGGATAATGCCCGCCACCCCCGCAACCCCAGCCCCATGACCCAGCGCTTGAATCGGCCCGCCTCCAAGCTGTTTGCACCCAGACTGTTTGCTCCCAAGTATTGGCCGTCCTGGCTCGCGGTCGGCGTCACCTGGCTGCTGGGCAAGCTGCCGCTGCGCGCGCAGCGGGGCCTGGCGTCCTGGCTGGCGGAGCGGCTGGCCGACAGCGGCAACAGTCGCATCGCGGTGGTGCGCCGCAATCTCGAACTCTGCTTTCCCGAACTGTCGGCGCCCGCGCGGCGACAACGGGTGCGGGACCACCTGTACTCGGTGGTACTGCTGGGGTTCGATCTGCTCAATCTGATCTGGGGTTCGCGCGACAAACTGCTGGCCAACACCCGCATCGAGGGCCGCGAGCACCTCGACGCCGCCCTGGCCACCGGCGCGCCGCTGCTGCTGGTGACCGGCCACTTCACCACTTTTATCACCGCACTCGCGGCGCTGTCGGAAATCATGCCGTTCCACGTGGTCTACCGGCGCATGGACAACCCGGTGCTGGAGCAGCAGCTCTACCAGCGCGGCGCACGGAAATTTCCCATGGTTCCCATCCACCGCAAGGAAATCCGGCACATGTTGCGGGAGCTGGGCGATCGCGGCGTGGTGGCGATCCTCCCGGACCAGGACTTCGGTCTGAACCGGGGCGTGTTCGTGCCGTTCTTCGGTATCGCGACCGCCACCATCACCGCCATTCCCCAATACGCCGCGCAGAGTGGCGCCCGCGTGCTGCTGTTTTCGAGCTGGCGCGAGGGCGACGGCGTAGTGATCAACATCGAGCCGGTGCTGGAACACTACCCATCCGGCGACGATGTCGCCGACACGCGGCGCTGGAGCGACTGGCTGGAAGCGCAGGTGCGCCACCATCCCGCGGATTATTTCTGGCTTCACAAACGTTTCAAGACGCAACCGCCGGGTGAACCCGACCGCTATCGGCGGCACGCGCCCGCGCACGACTGATCCCGCATTTGCGCGCGCCGGATGCCCCGCCTACCATGGCGCGCTGTCGTCACAGCGGGAAGCAGTTCCATGTCGTATCAGGCCGTGCTCTGGGATTTCGGCGGGGTCATCACCACCTCGCCGTTCGAAGCCTTCAACCGCTATGAGGCGGAACACGGTCTGCCGCTGGATTTCATCCGCCGCATCAACGCCACCCATCCCGACACCAACGCCTGGGCGCAATTCGAAGCGAGCCGCATCGGCATCGAGGAATTCGATCCGCTGTTTCTGGAAGAATCCCGCGCCGCCGGTCATCCCATCCCCGGTCGCGATGTCATCGCGCTGTTGAGCGGCGACGTGCGCCCGCGCATGGTCGAGGTGCTGCGTCGCTGCAAGCAGGATTTCAAGATCGCCTGCCTCACCAACAATGTGCGCGCCGGGCAGGGTCCGGGCATGTCGCGCTCGCCGGAGAACGCGGCCCAGGTGAAGGCGGCCATGTCGCTCTTCGAGCATGTACTGGAATCGAGCCGCGAAGGCATGCGCAAACCGCAGCCGGAGTTCTATCTGCTGGCCTGCGAGCGGCTGGGCGTCGAGCCGGCGCGGGTACTCTATCTGGACGATCTCGGCATCAACCTCAAACCCGCGCGCCTGCTCGGCATGACCACCATCAAGGTGGTATCGGAAGCACAGGCGATCCGCGATCTGGGCACGGCGCTGAAGATCGCCTTCTGAGGCGACGAAGAAGCGGCTGCCGACTTCAGGTGCGCCGCTTGGACCCGGGATGGACCCGCGCGTACCATGGCCCAAAACCATAAGCCAGCAGGCGCCACCATGTCCTACACCACCATCCGCTTCACCCGCGCGGGTGCCGTCGCCCGCATCACGCTGGCGCGCCCGGACGCCGCCAATGCGCTCAACTTCGCCATGGGCACCGAGTTGCTGGACGCCGCGCGGCGCTGTCGCGACGACAAGGGCGTGCGCGCGGTCATCCTGGATGCGGACGGCAAGGTGTTCTGCGCCGGCGGCGACATCGTCACCTTCGCGGGCGCCGGCGACCGGTTGCCGACCGCGCTCAACGAACTCATCGAAATTTTCCATCCGGCGGTGGAAATGCTCTCCACCATGAACGCGCCGGTGATCGCCGCCGTGCAGGGCGTCGCCGCCGGCGCCGGACTGTCGCTGCTGAGTTCGTGCAGCCTGGTGGTCGCGAGCGACGCGGCGAGTTTCACCATGGCCTACACCGGCATCGGCCTGACCCCGGACGGTGGCGCCACCTACTTTCTGCCGCGCCAGATCGGTCTGCGCAAGACCGAGGAACTGATGATCACCAACCGCCGCCTGAGCGCGGCGGAAGCCCTGGACTGGGGGCTCGTGAATGAAGTGGTGACGCCCGAGGCACTCGCCGGCCGCGTCGACGCCCTGGCGAATCAGCTCGCCACCGGCGCCACCGCGGCTTATGGCGCCGCCCGGCGCATGCTGCTGGCAAGTTTCAGCAACGCCATGACCACGCAACTGGCGCTCGAACAGGAAACCATCGTCGCCGCCGGTGGCAGCCGCGATGGCCTGGCCGGGGTGGCGGCTTTCAAGGCGAAGACCAGACCGGAGTTTCGGGGGGAATAGGAATTGGCACTGAGGTCAACCCCGCGCAGGGTGGGCAAGCGTAGCGCTCCCACCAAATCCCACCATCGAATGGCGGATGCGCTGACGCTTATCCGCCCTACGTTCGTTGACCCGACATTGACCGCGCCCGACGGTTTCAGTCCTTGCCGCTGAACGTCGCCATGGTCAGGTTCGACTGACTCACCCGCCCGATCAGCCCGCGCACGTCGTAGAGTTCGGATTCCGCCATCGCCACGCCGTGAGGCTGGGCGCGGGTGCGGGCGTCGATGCCGATCCACTCGCCTTCCGGCATGCGGTGCAGATTGAGGGTGATATCGGCATTGATGAAGCCGGTGCCCGCATCCAGATAGAGCTGCGCGAAGCCATTGCTGAAATCGGCGAGGGTGGCGACCCGCACCAGCGGCGAGTTGGGAATCCCGCCGATCAGTTCCACCGGCAACCGCACCCAGGTACTGCCGCGCCCGCCGCCCAGCTCCAGTGACACGGGCTTGAGCGGGACCAGCGTGTGCAGTCCGGCGGAAAATTCGCGCCCGACCGGGTTGCCGATGGCGTTGATGCCGATCACCGGCGGCCGTTCCAGCGCTTCCCGCATGGGCGCCGGCGGCTGCGTGTCGAGCCGCGCGTGCTCCGGAATTGCCACCGCGGCGGTGGCCAGCGCCAGCGCGCTGGCGCGGCCGATCTCGCGCCCGTCGTGATACAGCATGGCCTCCAGCAGGCGCAGACGGCGACCCTCGCGCACCACGCGCGCGGCGACGCCGAGCGGGTCCCGGGGCACGGGACGGTACAGATCGACGGTCAGACGCGCGAGCTGCATGCCCGGCGGAATTTGCGCTTCCAGCGCCCAGGCCAGCAGGCCGCTCGACGCCCCGCCGTGAATGGTCGCCGGCCCCCAAGGGCTGGCGCAGTGTTCGGTGGGCGAAAACAATTCGCCTCGACGTTCAAACAGCTGCTTCATGAACGGGCTTCCCCTTTAACAGAAGATGGAACGGCACATGGATTTTTTGCGGGCGTCTGAGGCCAGGGCCACGGCAGTCTAGTTTCGATCTATTTGCCAACCGTCGCAGGGTGGACAAAGGCCGACAGGCCGTGCCCGCGCGGGACATCTCCTTGCGTAGGGCGGATAAGCGCCAGCGCATCCGCCGTGGTCGCGGCTCCGATCCTACCGGCTGACACATGGTTTTTCGGTGAGTGCGCTGCGCTTACCCACCCTGCGATGCCTTTTCACACAGCTTCATGCGCGGGCATGACATTGCCCTATTCAAGCGTCGCACTATTAATCAGCAATCAGCTGGCACCAGCTCGCCACCACAGGCGAGACAGCGATAGCGCCGCTCGCCCCGGGACACACGATTGTGGCGGGTTGCGCTCAGTTCGTGGCGCATGCAGGGACAGGCATAGGCGAAGCGGCGCTCGCTGCGCAGCGACAGACCGCTCAGATCGAAATCGCCGGTGCGTCTGGCGACCAGGCCAAAACTTGCCATGACCCCGCGCCACTCGGCGCCGTGGGCGCGCGCGCGGCGCCCGTGCAGCACGTCGACGACGTAGTGGGCAACTTCGTGGGGCACGGTGTCGGCGATGTTTTCCGCGTACCAGCCCGCGAAGATCACCGGGTTGTAGCGAATCTCCCGCTGCTTGCCGCGCACCCGGTACATGCCCGCCGAACGCCCGAACAGATCAAAGCGGACCGGAATATCCGGCAGCGGGTGGCCGTGGAGTTCACGCGCGCGGTGCAACCAGGTGCCGGTGGCGGCGATGACTTCGGCGCGGCGTTCGGCGCCCAGCGCGCATTCGATCCGGGCCCGGGTCATGGCGACACGGCGCCGGCGGCAGTCAGCCACTGTCCGATGTCCAGCGCCAGGGTCGCCATGCCCGCCGCCATGGCCGCGACGCCGCCGTCCACGTCGGCGCTCACGCACGGCACCGCGAGGGTGAAATCGCGACTGGCCAGCAGCGGCCCGCCGCGCCGTTCGAACAGGGTGACGCGCGCGGCCAGCACCGCCTCGGCGCCTCCGGCGGCCTGAAACCGCTGCTCGAAACCTTGCAGATCGATTTCCAGCACCCGCACGGGCGCCGCCGGCGCGGGCGGTGCCAGCAGCAGTTGCAGGCGCTGGGCAAGCAATTGCGACGGCGGCGCCGCCCAGCGATGGCCGCGATAGGCGGCGAGTTGCGTAGCGCTGCCCGGCAGCCGGTAATGCACCGCGCCGCCATCGAGCCAGGGCGGCGCGGTCACCTGCAACTGGGGCCGCCAGGACACGGCGAGGCTCGCGGCCGGCGCGGTGCCCAGGTCGTGCAGCACGGGTGCCGGCGGCCGTTCGGGTACGAGCTGACAGGCGGCGAGCGTGAACGCCAGCAGGGCGAGCGTGAGTGTTCTCGGAAAAACAACCGGTTTGCGCATGGGAATAACCACGAATCAGTCTCGGTGATAGCCGGGTTCGCCCGGCCCCGGCGGCGCCGGAACCGTGCCGAGCAACAGCGCCGGCGGATCGCGCTCCAGGGTCGCGGCGAGCTGCTCGAAGCGTTTCGCGGCGGCGGCGACCGCGGCCACGGACGCATCCAGCTCGGGCAGCGTGGAAGTCGCGACCTTGTCGCCGATACCCTGCACCATCGCCTCGGTGCGCGCGGCGATGGCGCCCGCCTCGCCCAGCCGCTGCTGGAGCAGGTCCAGCGTGCTCCGCAGGGTGCGCAGCGTGGTGCCCGCCTCCGCCAGCGCGGCATCACCCTGGGCGAGCATCGGCGGCAGGCGGTCGAGCGCCGGGCGCGTGGCGATCAGCAGCTCATCGACACGGACGCTGATGTGTTCCAGATTGGCCATGATGCGGCTGATGCGGTCGATGTTGTCCGGCGTGAACAGGCGGTTGGCATTGCTGCTCAGCTGCTGGATCTGCTCGGCGATGCCCTGCCCCACCGCCTGAAAGGATTCGAGCAGCGAGGGCCGCATGGGGATCCGCGCGGGCGCGGCCAGGCTGGTGGCCAGACGCGGCGCATCGAGCGGCCCGTCGTCGAGCAGCTCGACCAGCGACAGGCCGGTGAGGCCCTGGGACTTGAGCACGCCATAGGTGTTGCCGGTGACCGGCACCCGGGGTTCCAGAACGATGTCGATCAGGATGTCGCGCGAGCCGTCCGGCGCGAACCGGATCGCGGTCACCTGCCCCACGTCCACGCCGCGATAATAGACCTTGGAATAGGGCGCCAGCCCCGCCACCGACGCCTTGGAGATGAGCTGGTAGGGCTGATGATCGATGGCCGGGCCCTGCAGCCAGCGCGCCGCCAGCAGCAGGCCGATGCCCAGCACCACCACAAATATTCCGGTCGCCAAGGCGTAGGCGTTGCGTTCCACGGCTTCCCCCGTCAATCGACCACGCGGCGCGCGCCGCGGGTGCCGAGAAAATAATCGCGCACGAAAGGATGCCCGATCGCGGTCACTTCGGCCAGACTGCCGAGCGCCACGATCCGCTGGTCGGCGAGCACGGCGATGCGATCGCAGAGATCGCGGATGGTGTCCAGGTCGTGGGTCACCATCACCACGGTCAGCCCGAGCTCGGCCCGCAGGCGGCGGATCAGCGCGACGAACTGCTCGCTCGCCATCGGATCGAGGCCGGCGGTGGGCTCGTCGAGCAGCAGCAGCTCCGGCTCCAGGGCGAGTGCCCGGGCCAGCGCCGCGCGCTTGATCATGCCGCCGGACAACTCCGCCGGCAGGCGCGCGCCGTCCTCCGCCTGCAGGCCCACCTGCATCAGCTTGCGCAGCACCAGCCGGTCGATCTCGGCGCCGCGCAGGCGCTTCAGTTCGCGCAGGGGAAAGGCGATGTTGTCCGCCACCGGCAACGCCGAAAACAGCGCGCCGTGCTGAAACAGCACGCCCCAGCGGCGGCGCAGCGCCGCCAGCTCGGCGCCCCGGATGCGCAGGATATCGCGACCGAATACTTCCACCTCGCCCGCCGCCGGACGCTGGAGTCCGATCATCTCCCGCAGCAAGGTGGTCTTGCCGCTGCCGGAGCCACCGACCAGCGCCAGCACCTCGCCGCGCCGGACGTCGAGGTCGATCCCGTCATGGATCAGCCGGTCGTCGAAGCGGGTGACGATGGCCCGCATGTTGATGACGGCCTCAGTCATGCCAGCCCACATCGCGAAAGGCGATGGCGAACAGCGCGTTCACCAGGATCACCAGGGTGATGGCGGTCACCACCGAGCGCGTGGTCTCGGCGCCCAGGCTCGTGGTATTGGGCTCGATGCGCAAGCCGTAATGACAGGCGATCACCCCCACCACCAGACCGAAGACCACCGACTTTCCAGCCGCCAGCCAGTAGGTACCCACCGGAATGGCGTCCGGCAGCGCCGCGAGAAACTGTCCGAAGCCGAGTCCCAGCTCCAGATCGGCCACCAGCATGCCGCCGACGATACCGCAGGCGCTGGTCCAGAACGCGACCAGGGGCATCAGCACGCCAAGCCCCAGCACGCGGGGCACGATCAGTCGCCGCACCGGCGCGACGCCCATCACCCGCAGCGCATCCAGCTCTTCGGTGAGGCGCATCACGCCCAGCGCCGCCGTCATCGCCGAGCCGCTGCGTCCGGCCACCAGAATGGCGGCGAGCAGCGGACCGAGCTCGCGGACGGTGGCGAGACCCACCAGATCGACGATCAGGGATTCGGCCCCGAACGTCCGCAACTGCAGGGCCGACAGGTAGCTGAGCACCACGCCGATCAGCAGCCCCACCAGGCCGGTGATGGGCAGCGCCAGCAGGCCCGCCTTGTAGAGGGTGGCGGACAGCTCCCGCGCCGGGATATTGCGCGGCGCGGCGATCAGCGCCGCCAGTTCGCCGCACAGTTGGCCGAGCAGCGTGAGCGCCTGACGCGCCGCCACCAGTCCGGCCAGCACCCGCGCGCCCAGGGCGACCAGAGTGCCGGTCATCGTCAGGCGGCGGCGCGGCGGCAGTCGGGCGCGCTCCAGGGCGCGCAGTTCGTCGAGCAACTGGCGATGCGCGTCACTGACATCCAGTTGCGCGGGCAGATGGTTGCCCCAGGCGTCGAGCAGCAACAGCGCGCCGGCACTGTCCAGCGCCGTGAGGCCGGACAGATCCCAGCGCCCGTCGCGCGGCGCCGCGGACAGCGCGCGCCGCAGCGATTTCATGCGCGGCCCCAGCGCCGCCAGCATCCACGCGCCCTGCACCCGTATGTGATCCCCGGTGACGATCAAGCCGGGCACGGTTTCCGGACCCACGGCACCGTGTTCCGCAACGTCATGGCTCGCGCCCGCGGCGGTATTTTTGGTCGCCATCAGGTGGAATCCGCCAGGCGCAGTGCCGTCGCTCGCAAGCGCCAGTTGAGCAGTGCCAGCAAGGCCAGCGCCAGCAGTGGCAGCGTGCTCAGCAGCAGGGTGCGCCAGCCGAACGTGGTCAGCAACCAGCCGGCACCCAGGGCCGCCAGCGCCTGCAAGCCGAACAGTGTCACATCGTTCAGGGCCTGCATCCGGAACGCTTCCGCCGGCCGATAGTTCTGGGCGAGCAGGGTGGTGCCACCGACAAACAGGAAGTTCCAGCCCACGCCCAGCAATACCAGCGCGACCCAGTAATGGAGGAAATCGAAGCGGGCAAACACCACCACGATGACCGCGACAAAAGCGGCCAGGCCCAGCGCGATGAGGCCGGCGAGACCCACGCGCCGCACCAGCCAGGGAATCACAAACCCCGGCGCGAACATGGCCGCGATATGGCTTTGCAACACCCACTTGGTCGCGTCCAGGCTATGGCCGTTGATCACATGCATGTGGAGCGGCGTCGCCGTCATCACCAGACTCATCACCGCGAACCCGGCCGCGCCCGCCAGAATCGCCGCCGGCACCGCGGGCTGGCGCAGAATCGTCGCGATGGATCGCGGCGCCACCGCCACTCCCGCATCAGTCTGCCGCTCCGGCTCGCGATAGCGACCGAGCACCAGCAGCGCCGCGATCAATACCAGCAGCAGCAGGCCGAACGACCCCAGATAGGGCACCGATACCAGCTTTTCACCCCAGGCCACCAGTTCCGGTCCGAGAAACGCCGCCACCAGACCGCCCAGCAACACCCGGGAGGCGGCGCTGGCGGCGTCTTCCGGCGCGACACTTTCCATGGCGGCGAACCGATACTGCTGACCCGCCGCCAGTCCCAACCCCATCAGCGCCAGCGCCGCGCAGTACAGGACAAACTGTCGCTGCACCAGCGCCGCCATCGCCAAGGCGCAACCGGTGCAGGCGGCGGCGCCGGCGAAGCGGAAAATCTTCTTGCGCCCGAAACGCTGCATGGCGAGGATCAGCGGCAGGATCGAACCCGCCGAACCCAGCATGAACAGTGCCACCGGCAGCGTGGCATAGGCGGGATCCGGCGCCAGCGTGTGACCGACGATGCCACCCGCGAAGACCACGAACGCGGGCATGGACATGGTCAACGCCTGGCAGAGCACGAACAGCCACACATTGCGTTGGCTGGACGGGTGCTGGACGGCCGGGCTTGGGCCAGACAGACGCTGGTTGGACGGACTTTGAACAGACTGACGTTGGATCGGCATCCGCGCGTTCCCGGGTTGGGGCCTGTTACCGCTATCCGCGCGGTTGCGACGGAAGTGCGTTCATTGCGAGCCATGGTGCGGCGCATGTTAACCGGCCCGGCGCCCCGCCGGCGCGGCCGGGCTGCGCGCGACGTCTGTCACGCCCCACGGCGCCCGTGGTGGCGCAGCGCGCCATTCTGGGCCAAACTTTGCCCGTCATGAAGATACGCCCTGTCACTTTCGGTTGCCGAATCCTGCTGTTGGGGTGGTGGCTCTGTGCCGCATCCACCGCCGGCGCCGGCGCCATACAGTCCTGGAAAGATGACGAAGGTGTAACCCATTATTCGAATGTGCCACGCGCGAACGCCGAGCGCGATGCCAATCGTCTCGCGCTGACCCCGGCGGCGCACGCGAAAGCCGCCCGCAGCGCCATCTACAAGTTCCGCGATGATTCCGGCGTCGTTCATTACACCGACCGCCAGCCGGCGGGCCAAAACTTTGTGGTGGTGCAAACCTACTGCCCCGCCTGCGATCCCAACTCGACCCTGAACTGGAACACCGTGCGGCTGCACCCGGATGATTTCCGCGACGAAATCGCCGGCGCGGCGCGGCGCTGGCAGGTCGATCCCGCCCTGGTGCGCGCGGTGATCCACGCCGAATCCGCCTTCAACCCCGAGGCGATTTCCCGCGCCGGCGCCCAGGGGTTGATGCAGCTCATGCCCGCCACCGCCGACGATTACGGCGTCACCGATGCCTTCGATATCCACCAGAACATCAACGCCGGCACCCGTCTCCTGGCCGATCTCCTCGCCCGTTATCGCGGTGACACCGAGCTTGCCGCCGCCGCCTACAACGCCGGCGCCGGCGCCGTGGAGCGCTACGGCGGCGTGCCGCCATTCGCGGAGACCCAGGTGTACGTCAAGCGCGTCGCCACCCTCCACAACCGCTACCGCACCGGATCCTGAACGCGGCGCGACAAAACCGGGTCGGTCGGAAACCCCGGCGCGAGTGCAAACGCTTTTCGCGGTGCTTCTCTGTCATCCCTCTGCCACAGGAAACCTCTAGGGTCGGGTGCGCTCATCCCAGACCAGGAGGTTTCATGAAATTTGTCCGCACCCTTGTTCCGGCACTGACGGCAGCCACTCTGCTGGCCGCCACTCAGGCCCTTGCCGTACCTTTCAACACAACGTCCTATTTCGAGCGCATCGCCACGTTCCCGGTGTTTCTGAACACCGCCGTGGACCAGGAAACCGTGGCCGAGATCGTGGCGGCGAGCGTCGATGGCAACACCCTGATCTACACCGACAGCGCGGGCAAGCGCGCCGGGTTCGTCGACATCACCGACCCGGCCCACCCCCTGCCCCTCGGCACCCTGGCGCTCAACGGCGAACCCACTTCGGTAACGGTGCATGGCCCCCACGCGCTGGTGGCGGTGAACACCTCGACGGATTTCGTCAACACCGCGGGCGAGCTGGCGGTGATCGATATTGCGAGCCGGACCCTGGTGGCCACTCTCCCCCTCGGCGGCCAGCCGGATTCGGTGACAGTGAGTCCGGATGATCGCTACGCCGCGATCGCGATCGAGAACGAGCGCGACGAAGAACTCGGTGACGGCGCGCCACCACAACTGCCGGCGGGTTTTCTCGCCGTCGTCGATCTGGTTGGCGCGCCAGCGGACTGGACGATCCGCAACGTCGATCTGACCGGACTCGCGGCACTGTACCCGGAAGATCCGGAGCCCGAGTTTGTGGATATCAACACGGCCAACATCGCCGTGGTAACCCTGCAAGAGAACAACCACATCGTGCAGGTCCATCTGCCCACCGGACGGGTGATCCGCCACTATCCCGCCGGCGCCGTGGATCTGGGGCAGATCGATACCGAAAGGAACAGCCTGATCGAGCCGGTGGCCAGCCTCCCGGGCGTGTTGCGGGAGCCCGACGGCGTCACCTGGCTGACCCCGCTGAGTTTCGCCACCGCCAACGAGGGCGACCTGAACGGCGGCAGCCGTGGCTTCAGCATTTTCAACCTGGCCGGCAAGCTGCTGCATGACTCCGGCAACGGTCTGGAACATGCCGTGATCCGCGCCGGTCACTACCCCGACAAGCGCTCCAACAAGAAAGGCAACGAGCCCGAGAACGTGGCCTTCGCCCGCTACGGGTTCGACCGGCTGCTGTTCGTGGCCTCCGAGCGCGCCAATGCGGTGGCGACTTACCGCTTGCGGGGTGCCGACGAACCGGAGTTCCTGCAACTGCTGCCCACGGGCGTGGGCCCCGAGGGCCTGCTGCCGATCCCGGCGCGCGACCTGGTTGTCGCGGCGAGCGAAAACGACGCCCGCGACGACAAATTCCGCTCGGTACTGACCATCTACCGCCGCGGCGCCACGGCACCCACCTATCCGACAGTACTTTCGGTCAACCGCGCGGACGGCACCCCGATCCCCTGGGGCGCGCTCTCGGCACTGGCGCTCGACCGTACCGACCCCCAGCGCGGCTACACGGTCCACGACAGCTTTTATCGCAACACGCGCATCTACCCACTGAATCTGGGCCACACGCCGGCGTTGATCGACGGCGAAATCGTGCTGAATGACCGCTTCGGCCACCTGGCCGCGACCGCCCCGAAACTGATGGAAACCGACGGCCGCGTGAAGCTGGATGGGGAAGGCCTCGCCACCCGGGCGGATGGCGGCTTCTGGCTGGTCTCCGAGGGCGCGGGAACCAGCACCACGCCGAACCTCCTGCTCGCCATCGCCGCCGACGGCACCATCCAGCAGGTGGTACCCCTGCCCGCAAGCACGAACGCGCGTCAGGTCAGCTCGGGCTTTGAAGGGGTGGCCGCGGTGGGCAGCGGCAGCGCCGAACAGGTCTATGTCGCCTTCCAGCGCGAATGGAAAAATGACCCGGCCGGACGGGTGCGCATCGGTCGCTACACCCCGGCGAGCGCTACCTGGGCATTCTTTTACTACCCGCTTGACACGGCCACCTCGCCCAATGGCGGCTGGGTCGGCCTGTCGGAAATAGCCCATGTCAGCGACGACACTTTCGCGGTGGTGGAGCGCGACAACCAGGGCGGCACGGACGCGCGTATCAAGCGGCTCTACGCTTTCTCCGTCGCGGGTATCGATCCGGTCGCCGATCCGGCCACTGGAACCCCCGCCTTCCCGGTGCTGACCAAAACCCTTGCGGCGGACCTGATGCCAGCGCTCGACGCCACCGGCGGCGCGGTGCTGGAGAAAATTGAAGGGTTGGCGGTTCTTCCGAACGGCAGCGCGCTCATCATCAATGACAATGACGGCGTCGACGACTCCAACGGCGAGACCCAGTTGCTGCGCCTTGAAGGTCTGTTCGATTGAAGGACTTCATGTAACCCCCGGAAAAAAAGCGGTGGCGCCTCCGGGCGCCACCGCTTTCTGGAAATTCTGTCGGGCTTCCGTGCTAGCATCGCAGCGGAATCCCAAGGCTCGACGGAGTGCTCCATGCCCAGCCGTTTCTCCGCGCTTTTTGCCCTTTGGCTGCTGTTGTCGGGACTCATGTCGGGGCTTGCGTACGCCGCCGCCCTCAGAGTCAACCCGGGCCTCTGGGAAGCGGTCTGGACCAGCACCAACCCCCTGACCGGCGAAGCGATCACCGACCGGCGCACCGAATGCGTCAGGACCGCGGATTTCAACCCCCGCCAACTGCTCAAGCAGACCCAAGGCTGCACCGTCGTCAAGGAAGTCCTGAACGGCAACAAGCTCGATTTTTCCCTGATGTGCGGCGTCGAAGGCGGGCCGAAGACCCGCGTGGACGGCGATTTCCAGACCAATGGTCAGGCCGGCAACGGCCACGTACGCACCAACGTATCCTTCGGCACCATGGCGGTAAAAATGGACACCAAGGTGGCCACCCGGCGCGTGGGCGACTGCTGACGAGGTTTGGCAGAACCATCGGTGACCGGCGAATACCTCGTGCATGGGGAGGAACAGAGTGAGCCGCGCCGACCACATCCGTCTCATGGCCGCCTACAACGCCTGGATGAACGCCCGGCTGTACGCAGCGGCCGCCAAGCTGCCTGTCGAAGCACTCGCCGCGGATCGCAAGGCGTTTTTCGGCTCGATTCTCGGGACGCTGAATCATTTGCTGGCCGGCGACAGAATCTGGCTCGCGCGTTTTGCCGCGCACCCGGCCAGGCACGCTGCCCTCGATCCCATACGGGCGCTCGCCGTGCCGCAACGCCTCGATCAACTGTTGTTTGCGGATTTTCAAAGCCTGGCCGAACACCGGCGCTGGCTCGACGGGGTCATCAGCGCCTGGGCGGATTCGCTGGCCGAAGCCGATCTGGACCACCCGCTCCATTACGCCAACATGAAAGGCGAAGCCGCCGCCCGGAATTTTTTCAGCCTGGTGATGCATTTCTTCAACCATCAAACCCATCACCGCGGTCAGGCGACGACTTTGCTGTCACAGGCGGGCAGCGACGCAGGCGTTACGGACCTGCTCGCCCTGATCCCCGATGAATCCGGCGCCTGAGCCCGCTTCCGCGACCGCCTGGCATGCGCTCGACGCGGCCGGGGTCACGGAAACCCCGGGCAGCGATGCCAGCCGCGGGCTCACCGGCGCGGAAGCCCGCATCCGCCTGGCGCGCCGGACCCAACAGCCTGCCGGCACCGCGTCGGCGCGGTCCCTGGCTGCGGCTGGCGCTGCAATTCCATAACCCGCTCATCTATGTCCTGCTTGCGGCCGCGGCCATCACGCTCGGTCTGCGGGACTATCTCGACGCGGCGGTGATTGTCGGCGTGGTGGTCGTCAACGCCGTCATCAGCTTCGTGCAGGAGGGGCGGAGCAGGCGCTGGAAGCGGTGCGCTCCCTGCTCGCCAACCGCGCCACCCTGGTGCGGGATGGCGAACGCCACGACATCGACGCGGCGGAACTGGTACCCGGCGATCTGGTATTGCTGGAATCCGGCGACCGGGTGCCCGCCGATCTGCGTCTGCTCCAGGTCCGCGACCTGCATATCGACGAAGCGGCGCTGACCGGAGAATCGGTGCCCGTGGCCAAGCAGGTGGCCCGGGTGGCGGCGAGCGCGGCCATCGGCGACCGCCTCGATCTGGCCCACGCCGGTACCGTGGTGAGTCGCGGCCAGGGACACGGCATCGTGGTCGCCACCGGCGCCGCGACCGAGATCGGCCACATCGGCGCCCTGGTGGCGGGCGTCGGCAGCCTGACCACGCCCCTCACCCGCCAGCTCGACCGCTTCGCGCGCCATCACGGCCGTCATCCTGGTGCTGGGCGCGGCGGTCTTTGCCTGGGGCCACTATGTCCAGCACATGGCGGCGCTCGATATCTTCCTCGTGGTGGTGGGACTCGCGGTGGCCGCCATCCCCGAGGGCCTGCCCGCCATCGTCACCATCACGCTGGCGATCGGCACCAACGCCATGGCACGGCAGCGGGCCGTGGTGCGGCGGCTGCCGGCGGTGGAAACCCTGGGTTCGGTGACGGTGATCTGTACCGACAAGACCGGCACCCTGACCCGCAACGAGATGACCGCCGTCACCCTGCTGCTGCCCGGCCGCGCGGTGGCGGTGAGTGGCGCGGGCTATGCCCCCGAGGGCGGCTTCCAGCGGGCGGGCGCGCCGCTCGACCCGGCCCGGGACGCGCCCCTGCTCGCGCTCGCCCGCTGCGCGCTGCTTGTGCAACGACGCCCGCTTGCACCGCAGCGACGCGGGCGACTGGCGGCTCAGCGGCGATCCCACCGAAGGCGCGCTGCTGACCCTGGCGCTGAAAGCCGGGCTGGCGGTTCGCGAGGAAACCGCGGCGGCGCCACGGGTGGATGAAATCCCGTTCAGCTCCGAACAGCGCTTCATGGCGACCCTGCACCACGACCACAGCGGCCGTGCCTTCATACTGCTGAAGGGCGCGCCGGAGACTGTCCTGCCCCTGTGCCCGATCGACGCCGCGGGCGGGCCGGTGGACCGCGCGGCCTGGGAGGCGCGCATGCACGCCGCGGCCGCTTCCGGTGAGCGCCTGCTGGCGCTGGCCCGCCGCGAGTTGGCGGACGCGCCCGGCATTTTGACCCTCGCTGCCATCGCGCCCGGTTTTACCCTGCTCGGCATCGTCGGCATGCTGGACCCGCCGCGGCCGGAGGCGATCAGCGCGGTGGCGCAGTGCCGGGAAGCCGGCATCCGCACCCTGATGGTCACCGGCGATCACGCCGCCACCGCGACCGCCATCGCGCGTCAACTGGGCCTCGCGGGCGACCAGCCGCTCACCGGCGCGATGCTCGAATCCCTCGACGATGCCGCCCTCGCCGCGCGCATCGCCACCACCGATGTCATCGCCCGCGCCAGTCCCGAGCACAAGCTGCGCCTGGTGCGGATACTCCAGGCCGGGGGCGAACTGGTGGCCATGACCGGCGACGGCGTGAACGATGCGCCGGCCCTCAAGGCCGCGGATATCGGCGTCGCCATGGGCCGGCGCGGCACCGACGCCGCCCGGGAGGCAGCCGACCTGGTGCTCACCGACGACAACTTCGCCACCATCACCGCCGCGGTGCGCGAAGGCCGCACGGTATTCGACAACATCCGCAAATCCCTGCTGTTCATCCTGCCCACCAACGGTGGCGAAGCCAGCGTGATCCTGCTCGCCATCTTCGCGGGCCTCGCGCTGCCCGTCACTGCGGGACAGATTCTCTGGATCAACATGGTCACCACCGTGACCCTGGCGCTCGCGCTCGCCTTCGAGCCGACCGAGCGCGACGCCATGCGGCGCCCGCCGCGACCGCCGGCCGAACCCCTGATCACGCGCGCACTGCTGGGCCGCATCGTCTATGTCAGCCTGCTGATGATGGCCGCCACCTTCGGTGTCTTCGAGTGGGAACTCGCGCGCGGCAACGGCATCGAGACCGCCCGCACGGCGGCGGTCAACATGCTGGTGTTTGGCGAACTGGCCTACCTGTTCAATGTGCGCCGGCTGGCGGCACGAACGCTGTCGCGCGCCACCCTGACGGGCAACGCGGCGGCGCTGTGGGCCAGCACTGTGGTGATCGGCCTGCAACTGCTGTTCACCTACACGCCGCTCGCGCAACGGTTGTTTCAGGTGCTGCCGCTGGATGCCTGGTCCTGGCTGGCGATCCTGGCGGCCGCGCTGGGGATTTTCATCGCCGTGGCGGCGGAGAAGTGGCTGCTGGGCCGACGCGCGGCAGCCGGCCACTGAACCGGCGCCCGGCCAAAAACCGGCTTACGCGACGACAGTCCCGTTGCCGCCGGTCGCTTGCGCCACGGATCATTCCGGCAGATTGACTCCGGAGCCACCCATTTCCTTCGGCACGTCCTGCATCTTCGGCAGGCCGTCCCGGATGCGCAGTTTGGTCTCCTGGTAATGCACATGGACGCCGGGCTGGTACGGGAAATCCGGCGTGACCGCCGCATAGACATCGGTCAGTCCCATGCCGGGATGCTCGGTAAAGAGGTGACCGCCGCAGGTTTTGCGCCATTTGCGATAGCTGTTGGGCGTCTTGTTGTACGTGCCGATGTTGTCCGCGCTCCGGGTAACGCGCACGGCCTCGGGTTTCCACAGCACGAAGGCATTGACCGGCCCTGCGGACCAGTGGCGGCACGATTCACAATGGCAATAACCCATCGCCGCCGGCGCGCCGGTGACGGTGAGCTGCACCGCGCCGCAAAAACAACTGCCGTCGTAGCTTTTTTCAGAGCTCATGATGTTTCTCCTTCCGCGTGTGTGATGTTGTTTTCGAAGACGCCCCTGTCTCCCGCGCTTCCCCGTCCCGTCAGGCGGTGACCCTGGCCAGGTAGATGGTCTGGGTGAACGGCCGGTCCTGCAGCGGGTTGTGAAAGGTCACGGGCTCGGCCCAGGCTTCCTCGAACACACCCGCCAGCCGTTCGGTGAACATGGCATCCGGCTCGTCGTTCGACCACAGCCCGAAGACGCCGCCGGGTTTCAGATGCGCGGCCAGCGCGCGCAACCCCTGCGGCCGATAGAAGCCGGTGCTGCGCGCGTCGAGCAGCGCGTCCGGCGAATGGTCGATATCCAGCAGGATGGCGTCGAACCGCCGTCCCGGCGTTGCCGTATCGAAACCCGTCGGCGCGTTCGCGCACGCGAAGAAATCACCCTGCACGAACCGGCAGCGCGGATCGGACGTGAGCCCGGGACCGAGCGGCAACAACGCGGTCCGGTGCCAGTCGATGACGGCATCCAGCATCTCGACGACGATGAGCGAGGCGACCCGCTGATCTTCCAGAACCGCCTGCGCGGTATAGCCGAGACCGAGCCCGCCGACGACGACATCCAATCGCGTGCCGGGAAGCGCCGCCAATCCCAGGCGCGCCAAGGCGATCTCGGAAGCGGTGAACAGACTCGACATCAGATAGTCTTCACCGAGCTTGATCTCGAACACATCGACGTCCAGCGCAAGCTCGCGCCGCCGCCGCAGGCTAAGCACACCGATGGGTGTGGATCGACTGTCCAGCTCCTTGAATAACAGGCTCATCGCTTCGCAACGCTCCGTGGATGGCCGCCAATCCTATCGAAAGCCGCCAGGGAATGAATCTGTTGTCGGCGATGTTCGCCAAAACAGCAAGTGAGTTGCCGGCGGCATGCCCCGGGGCACGCGCCGAGGGCCAACCGCCGTTATGAATACTCTGAACAACCGTCATGCCCGCGGAAGCGGGCATCCAGAAGGCTCTGATATTTCTGGCCTCCCGCCCCCGCCTCGGCGGGACCAGGCTCTGCGCGGGAACGACGATTACGTGGTTATGCAGTGCACTTTATACGTCATGGCCCTACGCTGCCTCGCGATACCAACGCGCTTCGGGAACGCACTTATTTAGCTTTCCACACCAACTCGGCCTGATTCGCCGCGATCAGATGTTCATTCTTCCGCGCCCAGGCAAAACCCAGTTTGATGCGATCGAACAGCCGCTCGATCTGCCTTTCCATCCGTGGGTCGGTGAAAATATAAAACTGGTTTTCGCGAATCGCATCCAGCACCAGCTCGCCCACCACGTCGGGGTCCAGCCCCTGTTGCAGGGTTTCGCCAAGCGGGTTCAGCGCGATCGGGCGGTCGTCGGATTTTCCGAAATGGTCGGGCCGGTGCGTGGCCGCTGCCAGGATATTGGTGTTGACGGCGCCCGGGCACAGCACCGATACCCCGATGGGCGTGTCCTTGAGTTCGCTGTAGAGCACTTCCATCATGGCGACGGCGGCGTGCTTGCTGGCATTGTAGGCACCCCAGCCGGCGCCGGCGTTGACCAGCCCCGCCATGGACGCGGTGCTCATCACATGGCCGCTTTCGCCATTGGCTTTCATCAACGGCAGAAACGCGCGCATGGCGTAGACGATGGCGGTCTGGTTGACGGCGACCACCCAATCCCAATCCTTTTGCGAAAGCTCTTCGCTGAGTCCACCGACGCTGACGCCGGCGTTGTTGCACAGCACATTCACCGTGCCGAAGCGCTTGACGGTGGCATCCGCCGCGGCAAACACGGAATCCTCGATGGTGATGTCGCAGCGCAGCGTATCCACATCCGCGCCCCTGGCTTTCAGATCGGCGGCGGCGGCCTCCAACCGCTTCGCGTCGATATCGGCCATCATTACTTTCATCCCCGCCCTGGTGAAGGCCTTGGTCATGCCCAAGCCCATGCCGCTGGCCGCGCCGGTGATAAAGGCTACCTTCCCTTCGATGTCGCGCATTGTTCGTCTCCTGATGGTTGAGTTATTGAAGTCGTTCAGTGAAAAGCGTGTGGGGCGCTGAGTTAGACGGCAGCGCAAAGGAGATAATCGTGCCTGAAACCAGTGTTCATGGGTATACCGTGGTTTGTCAGCCACCATTTCGCTGGTGTGGCTCCAGGATCAGAGGATGGCTACACCCGCCGGGGTGATTGCCGTGACCGCAAGGGCCGCTACTGATTACGCGCGTTGATTGAATGCAACAATGCGAGCACTGACCCCGGCGATGCCAACCTCAGTGGCACTAGCCCATCATCGCTTCCAAGGCCAGAACTTCAGCGGCAATCAAATCCAACAAATCCGCGGACCCTGGATCGACTCCAACGATGAGGCTGTGACACTCATAGTTAGGCTGTGGATCGTGATTAACCGATATTGATTTTCCAAACTTCACACCACAATCCACGATGGCCCCAACTCTATAAACCGCCAACCTATGGCTTTTTCTTATCTTACGAAAGCTCATGCAGCCAACGATTGATCGAATTTGATCAATTTGCATGCCTGTATGATGTGGATGCTCCACCCAAGCAACAGATACACCATCCTCGTCGGGGTAAAACGCGGAGCCTCTGACACCCCCCGGCCTAAATGAACCGTCTTCCATTTCCTCAGGAATCAGATCGTTGGGTTGGCAATGTTTGCCAACATGGTGTTCAGGAAGCAAGGGGGTTGTCACTCAAGCATTCATCCAAATGGTGGCGCCATACGCGTCAAACACGCCAGAGAGAATATCGAGCGACACTATGCCGGCACCAGTGACGGCATCTCTAATGCCATTGCGGGAATCCACAAAGACCCAACGAATACTTGTTGGACTCAAAAAATCGAGAGTCATTCGCAATTTTTTGTCGCCGGCCCAGATCGCGGAAAACGTTCCATCGCGGTTGAATCCAATCGACGGAGCTTTGAACTCGGGGTGACGAGCGAGGTAAGCCAACAGTACACTAAATGAATTCAGGCTGGGAGCCAATTGCTTTGGCCCAAGCTCAGGCTTTTCCTCAAAGAGGTATTCAATCTGGCGAGTGAGGCTAGCCATGTGGCGTTCTTCGATCTTATTTCGCCATGCTAAAATTTCTTCCTTAAATTTATCAAGCATCCTGCGAGCACGAAGTTGCTCGAACTCGAAGTAGTTAAAACCAGTTTCGACGCTGAGGCGCCGACTTCTCAACGCATTCGGGGGAATGCGACAGGTTTCTCCAGGGTCGGGGCTATAAACGTACTTGCCATGCACACTCCCCGACAATGCCGTGCTTACATCCTGAGGCGAATAGCCCCCGAGCTTATCGTGATACCCTTGGATTTCATGGCCCGAGCGAGTTGACTCGCTGGGTCTCAGCCACTTCGGCTCGGACAAGTTGGCGAGCGCCGTATCAACGATGGCAGCATTCGGGGCAGTACTGCCTGACGTGTTGTCACGTAGTCGCACGGCGCTCTCCCATCGAAGTAGTGCTTGCCAATTCTACCAGTCGCTCAAAAATCGCCTGAATACTGTCTCTTGGTAACGCTCCGGCTCTATCGGCAGCCGTACTATTGTCAACCTCACAACATACAAAATTTTCTCCCGCCGCAAGGTCGCCTTGGGTCGAAACTGGAACCCCACTGGGAGCAGCGATAATCTGCAACCTGAAATGCTGTGTTTGTATCGCCGACCATTTGCATAAGCGGTTTAGCTCAAGCGAATCCTGCTCGATCTGAAGGGTTTCTGGATGGTTAATTTGATACAAAAAATCTCGCGATGTGTCTGGGTTCAGCTCCACGGGAAGTAAGCTCTGGAGCTCTCGATATGCGTCTTCGCGACTAGCAACGGGGCGTATTAAAACCAAGCCTAAGGCTATCCGCTGAATATCAATGTTGAGGCGGGGAAGCATAGCGTTGATTTGACGTACAAACGAATCTACCCGTTGAGACGCTTTACCAAGGTGAACAACCGGTTGAATTTCAGCCGTTGCTGCCAGTGACTGAAGAACATCGAATCGCCCTGGCGTCAGAATTACTTGAAGCATCGATCCATCGTCGGCGGAGATTGCCAATCGGCGAAATCCTTCTCTCGGACGAGAGTCATCTGTCTCTGGCGGGTCTGCCGAAATCGCTTCCCAAACCTGATCCACTAGGGAGCGCAACGCGTCTTGAACAAAGGCACTGAATCTCAGCTGTTGGACAAACCAATTCTCCATGTTCCGTTCCATAGTGACGTTTAAGCTCAAAAGTGTTCTCAACGGAACACTGGCAGGGCGAGTATTGCACCATGTACGCACAATACAAAACTTGATCCAAAAAAAACACTCAGTACGGCAACCGCTCACCGATGACGTGCCCGACGTGCCCGACGTGCAAGCATCCAGTTGAGCCCCGTCACGCCGCATCAACCTCGACCACCTCGCCGTGGGAGCGAGGCTCCGGGAAGGGCTGCCCCTGCTCCCTGAGCCCCTCCAGATGGAACTCGATTGCCTCCCGAATCAGCCGCAGCACCTCCTCACGGCTCTCGCCCGCGGCCACACAGCCCGGCAAATCGGGGACGTACGCTCCCCAGCTCGTCGCACCTTCTTCCACAATAACGGTGTAGCGCATGACACGCTCCTGCGCCCTCACCCCGGCACAAAAAACGGCAGCGCCGAACCCTCGCCCGTATCCACAAACTTCACCTTCACCGCCTGGCCGACCGCGAGCTTGTCGAAGTCGCAGTCGATCAGGTTGGTCAGCATGGTGGGGCCTTCTGCCAGCGTGACATAGGCGATGGCGTAGGGCTCGCCGCGCCGAGTGACGCTGTAGGTGTAGATGGTGCCGCGACCGCTGCACTTCAGCCATTCCGTCGCGTCGCTGAAGCAGAACGGGCAGAAGGTGCGCGGGAAATAGTGGTTCTCGCCGCAGGCGGTGCAGTGTTTCACCAGCAGTTCGCCGCGGGTGGTGGCTTCCCAGAACGGGCGGCTTTCGTCGTTGATGCGCGGCGCGCGAATTTTCGAGCGCGGGGCGGTTTTCGTGGTTGCGTCGCTCATGCGTCCTCCCGATCCAGAATCACTGTGGCGCTGCCCATGCGCGAGCCGAGCAGGCCGCCGGTGCCGTGGGCGAGCACCAGGTTGCAGTTGGGTACCTGTACTTTGGGATGTGCTTCGCCGCGCACCTGGCGCACGGCTTCGATGACCTTGGTGATGCCGCCGCGGTCACTCGGGTGGTTGTTGCACAGCCCGCCGCCGTCGGTGTTGAAGGGCAGCTTGCCGACGCCGGAGATGAGATTGCCGTCGGCGACGAAGGCGCCGCCCTTGCCCTTGGCGCAAAAGCCCAGATCCTCCAGCGTCACCACCACGGTGATGGTGAAGGAGTCGTAGATCGACGCGTACTTGATGTCGCTGGGCTTCACCCCGGCTTCGGCAAAGGCATCGGCCCCGGACCAGAGCGCGCCGGAATAGGTGAGATCGACCTTGCCGCCGTTGAGGTGCTTGGGCGCCTCGCCGGCGCCGAGTACACGAATGCGCGGACGCTTCAGGCTTTTCGCGATTTCGGGCGCGACCATGATGATGGCGCCGCCGCCGTCCGTCATCACGCAGCAGTCGAGGCGGTGCAACGGATCGCTGACCACGGGCGAATTGAGCACGTCCTCCACCGTCACCACGTCGCGCAACAGCGCGTGGGGATTGTGCTGGGCGTGTTGTGACGCGGCGACCTTGACCCAGGCGAGCTGCGCGCTGGTGGTGCCGAACTCGTGCATGTGGCGCTTCGCGACCATGGCGTACATGTTGACGATGCTGGGCCGGAACGGCGCCTCGAAGCCATAGTCGGCAGGCGCACCGCCGCCCGGGCGCATGCTGTAGTTTTCCTTGGCATCGGCGCGGGGTCGCCCGGCCAGCGTGATCAGCGCGACCTTGCAGTGGCCGGCGGCGATCGCCTGGGCGGCGTGGCGCACATGCAGCACATAGGACGAACCGCCGGTCTCGGTGCTGTCGATCTGGCGCAGCTTGAGGCCCATGTACTCGGCCTGATTGATACCGCCCATGCCGGGCACGTCGCCGGCGCAGTAGTAGGCGTCGATATCGTTCTTGTGGAGACCGGCGTCCTCGAGCGCGCCCTTGGCCACTTCGGCGTGCAGTTGCGGTACGGTTTTGCCGGTGCCCTCGCGCAGCGGGTGCTCGTAGATACCCGCGATATAGGCTTTACCTTTGATGCTCATTCCACCCCCTTCATTGATAGTCAGCGCACGGCGCTGAAACCGGCGTCGATCACCAGCTCGGCACCGTGCATGTATTTGGATTCGTCGGACGCCAGATACAGCACGCCGTTGGCGATGTCGCTGGGCTCGCCGAGTTCGCCGAGCGGCGACATGGCTTCGAAACTCGCCCGCACCTTCGCCTCTTTATCGGTGCCGCCGTATTTGCGGATGGTCTTCTCGACGCCCGGGGTGCGGATCACGCCCGGATGCACCGAGTTCACCCGCACGCCGTTCTTGAGGCGCGCGAACTCGGCGGCCGCGGCCTTGGTCAGCAGCCGCACGCCGCCCTTGGCGGCGCAGTATGCGGCGGATTTGTCGAGGCCGACGATGCCGGCGATGGACGAGATATTGATGATCGAGCCGCCACCGGATTTCTCCATCGCCGCGCAGCCGTACTTGACGCCGAGGAACACACCGTCGAGGGCGATGCTGTTCTGCCAGCGCCAGTCCTTGAGCGTGGTGTCCCTGATCGACTTGGCGATGATCACCGCCGCATTGTTGACCAGCACGTCGAGCCGGCCCCAAGTGGCGATGATCTCGTCGATGGTCGCCTGCCATTCCTCTTCGCTGGACACGTCCTGGTGGCGAAAGCGCGCCTCGCCGCCCGCGGCGCGAATCATGTCGACGGTTTCGGCGCCGCCGCGATCCTCCCAGTCGGTGACCATCACCCGCGCGCCCTCCTCCGCGAGCCGGAGCGCGGTCGCCCGCCCCAGCCCCGAAGCGGCGCCGGTGACCAGCGCCACCTTGCCTGCTACCCGTTCCATGTTGCCCCCGTGCAGTCTGTTATCTGCTTTTTGTGTTTGCTGTTTGTTGGCCACCGCCAAAAATCCATTTTCCGCTGTCCCCGCGCCGCCTGTCCCCGGATGCCTTGCTCAGCACGCGGGAACCCGCACTGGATGCCCGCCTGCGCGGGCAAGACGGAAGCGGTGCCTTGTCGCCGGTTCGGTGCTCCGTTTCAACGCCCGCTGAAACGCGCTTGGCGTTTTTCGAGAAAGTGCGCGACGCCCTCCTTGAAATCCTCGCTCGCGATGCTGGCTTTCATTTCCACCACCGAAAGCTCGACGCCTTCGCCGAGGCTCTGGAACAGGCTCTCCCAGATCTGGTGCTTGATCACGCCCATCGAGCGCGGTGAGTTGTTGTGCGCCATGTCGCGGGCGTATTTCATCACCGCATCCATGAAACCGTCGCTCGGCAACACCCGGTTCACCAGCCCCAGGTCGCGCGCCTCGACGCCGTCGAAAACCCGTCCGGAGATGAAGATTTCGAGCGCATTGGCGACCCCCATGACGCGCGCGGCGAGCCAGGCGCCGCCGTATTCGGCGATCAGGCCGCGCTTTACGAAGGCGCTGGTGAACTTGGCGTCGGCGGCGGCGATGCGGATGTCGCAATAGAGCGTCATCACCAACCCGATGCCGGCCACCGGGCCGTTGATGGCGGCGATCACCGGCTTGGGAATGGCGGGAAAATACGAGTATTTGTGGGTGTAGTCGGCACGCACGTCGCTGGGCCGCGCGCGGGGGCTATCGTCAGGATCATCGGTGGCGGCCTGGCCCTTGCCGCCGTCACCCATGTCCGACAGCAGCTTCATGTCGGCGCCGGAGCAGAAGCCCCGGCCGGCGCCGGTGATCACGATCACCCGCGCCGCGGCGTCCTCGGCCGCCGCGAGCGTGGCGTCCTGGATCTCTTCCGCCATGCGGGTGGTCCAGGCGTTGAGTTTGTCGGGACGGTTGAGCGTCACCAGGGCGACGCCGTCTTTAACCTCGTAAAGAATTTCGCGGTATTTCATGGTTGCGGTTCTCTGGTTTGGAAATTTGGAATTCGGGTTTGAAACTCTAATCCAAAAAGAATCGGACTCAGCCCTGCTCGATAAAGGTCTTGAGCAACTGGTGGGCGATGGCCATGGGCGGCGGCAGCAGCACGCCGGTGCCGGTCTCGCCGCGATAGGCGGCCGCGAGCAGGTTGCGCGACACCCAGCGCGCCTCCTCCAGCTCCTGCCCGTCGATATGGATCTCCGTGCTTTCGGCGTCGGCGAAGCAGCCGATCATCAGCGACGAGGGCCAGGGCCAGGGCTGGGTGGAATGGTAGTGCACCGCGCCGACGCGGATGCCGGCCTCTTCGAAAATCTCGCGCCGCACCGCCTCCTCGATGTTCTCGCCCGGCTCGATGAAACCGGCGAGCGCCGAATACATGCCGGGGGGGAAGCTCTTCTGGCGGCCCACCAGGGCCTCGTCGCCGCGCACGGCGAGCATGATCACCACCGGGTCGGTGCGGGGGAAGTGTTCGGCGTTGCAGTCCTGATTGCCGCATTTGCGCATGTAGCCCGCCATCCGCATTGCGGTGCGCGCGCCGCACACGGCGCAGCACTGGTGGCGCGCGTGCCAGTCGAGCACGGCCTTGCCGGTGGCGAGCGTCGAGGGATCGCCCAGCGGCAGGCGCAAGGCGATGGCGCGCAGGTCCATGAAGCGGCCCGCCCCGCGAAAGGGTTCCAGGGTCGGGGCGTCCGCGACGCCGGTCACGTCCAGGGCAAAGTGCGCCACGCCGGCGGTGTCGAGGCCCAGAAAAATACAGGGCAGATCGGCACCGAGGAATTCGCCCAACTCCGCGGCCGGCAGCCAGCCGATGGCGTTGCCGCCCGGCGTCACCAGGGGTTGCAGCCGGTAGTAGGGAATGACGCGGGTATCGGGTTTCGCGCGCTGCGCGGCGATCCAGTCGGCATCGGTGCGACGGTCGCTGGCGCGATCCAGGGGACCGCCGGCAAAGGTGTTGATGATCGACATGGGATTCCCCTCTGTTTGATGCGGCGGTTTGGCGGTCGGCGCTGATCGTTGTTGTTGGTCAAGCGACTCGGGTCCACACTGCCCGCCAGCCGCCCGTGCGGGGCGGCAGCGCAGGTGTGGAGCCGTGCCTGCTTGTGTTCTCACCGGGGTCTGCCGGCCCGCAGGATCGGCGGACGGTGCCGCCGCACACTAGCAGATTTGGCGCAGCCGTTGAAACCGCCCGCCGGAGGCCGGCGCGGCGCGCGGGACCGGTTGCGCCTTGCGGCAACCCGGGTCTTGGCTTAGAATCGCCGCCCTTTGCACAGGGTAGCTGGCTTCGTCCGAAGCCGGGACCGTTCGGGAGTTCAGCATGTACGCGGTTATCGAAAGCGGCGGCAAACAACACCGGGTCGAACCGGGTGAAGTACTCAACGTCGAAAAACTCAATGTCGCCCCAGGCGAAACGGTCGATTTCGACCGTGTCCTGATGGTGGCGGATGGCGGCGACATCAAACTGGGCGCGCCCTATGTGGCCGGCGGCAAGGTGACCGCCGAGGTGGTCAGCCAGGGCCGCGCCGACAAGGTGAGGATCCTGAAATTCCACCGCCGCAAGCACCACATGAAGCAGATGGGTCACCGCCAGTGGTACACCCAGATCAAAATTACCGGCATCAGCGCCGGCTGAACCCGGATTAAAGGAGCGGATCGATGGCAACCAAAAAGGCAGGCGGCAGTACCCGCAATGGCCGCGACTCCCACAGCAAGCGCCTCGGCGTGAAATGCTTTGGCGGCGAGAACGTCACCGCGGGCAGCATCATCGTGCGGCAACGCGGCACCGCGTTTCACGGTGGCGTCAACGTCGGCATCGGCCGCGACCACACCCTGTTTGCCACCGCCGACGGCACGGTCCGCTTCGCGGTGCGGGGACCGCACAACCGCCGCTTCGTCGACGTCGTGGTCAACTGACCGCCAGCGCGACAGGCTTGCGGAAAAGCCCCTTTACCGGGGCTTTTTTTATGGAGGCGGCCAACCCGCCTGGCATATGATTCGATACGCCGGAACTCCAGCTTCCGGGGGATACAGCGCATGAAATTCGTCGACGAAGCGCCCATCAATGTCATCGCCGGCAACGGCGGCAACGGCTGCATGAGCTTCCGGCGCGAAAAGTACATTCCCAAGGGCGGTCCCGATGGTGGCGATGGCGGCGATGGCGGCAGCGTCATCCTGGTCGCCGATCCCGGGCTCAACACCCTGGTGGACTACCGCTATCAGCGCGTGTTTCGGGCCGACAGCGGCGCCACTGGCCGCGGCGCCAACTGCCGGGGCCGCTCGGCCGAGGATCTGCTGCTGCCGGTCCCCGTGGGCACCACCGTGATGGATGCCGACACCGACGAAATCATCGGCGACCTCACCACCTCCGGCGAGCGCCTGGTGGTGGCGCGCGGTGGCTTCCACGGCCTCGGCAACGCCCGCTTCAAATCCAGCATCAATCGCGCCCCCCGGCGCACCAGCCCCGGCAGCGAAGGCGAGACCCGCCATCTACGCCTCGAACTCAAGCTGCTCGCCGATGTGGGACTGCTGGGCTTGCCCAACGCCGGCAAATCCACGCTCATCCACGCGATCTCGGCGGCGCGGCCCAAGGTCGCGGATTACCCGTTTACCACCCTGGTACCCAATCTCGGCGTGGTGTCACTGGCGCATTACCGCAGCTTCGTGGTCGCCGACGTGCCCGGAGTGATCGAGGGCGCGGCTGAAGGCGCGGGGCTCGGTATCCGCTTTCTGCGTCACCTGACGCGTACGCGACTCCTTCTGCATCTTGTCGATCTCGCGCCCCTGGACGAGAGCGATCCGGCGGAGTCCGTGCGCACCCTGCACGGGGAACTCGAAAAATTCAGCCCCACGCTGGCCCGGCGGGATTGCTGGCTGGTGTTCAACAAGGCCGACCTGCTGACCCCGGACGAGGCCCGCGCGCGCGCCGCCGCCATCGTGGACGACCTCGGCTGGGATGCGCCCTGGTATCTGATCTCGGCCGCCGAACGCGCGGGCACCACCGAACTGTGCGAAGCGGTGATGAATTACCTCGAAGCGCGCGCCCGCGTCCAGGCCGAAGATCCCGAAGCCGCGCGCCACGAACGCGAAATGCAGGAAGCCATGCAGCGCGAGGCCCGCGAGCGCATCGCCTGGCTGCAGGCGCAACGGACCGGCGCGGATGACGAACTCGCGGACCTGGATGACGACGACGATGACCATGATGTGGAGGTGTTCCGTGCCCCCTGACCGGAACCCGCACCGTGGACGCTGAACGCCGCCAGGTCACCGCCGCCCGCCGCTGGGTGGTCAAGATCGGCAGTGCCCTGCTCACCAACGACGGCCGCGGCCTGGCCCGGGAAGCCATCGCCGGCTGGGTCGGCCAGATCGCCGCGCTCCAGGACCGTGGCTACGAAATCGTGCTGGTCTCCTCGGGCGCCATCGCCGAAGGCATGGCCCGACTCAACTGGGCGCAGCGCCCGCGCGAACTGCACGAACTGCAAGCCGCCGCCGCGGTCGGTCAGATGGGCCTGATCGAGGCCTATGAGTCCTGTTTTCAGCGCTACGGCCGCCATACCGCCCAGATCCTGCTCGACCATGACGATCTCTCGAACCGGCAGCGGTATCTCAATGCGCGCCACACCCTGACCACCCTGATCAAGCTGGGCGTGGTGCCGGTGGTCAACGAGAACGACACCGTGGTCACCGACGAGATCCGCTTCGGCGACAACGACACGCTGGGAGCCTTGGTCGCCAATCTCATCGAAGCGCCGCTGCTGGTGATCCTCACCGACCGCGACGGTCTCTACAGCGCCGACCCCCGGGCGAATCCCGACGCCACCCTGATCCATCGCGGCCGCGCCCTGGATCTCGGCCTCGACGCCATCGCCGGCGGCAGCGCCAGCCAGCTCAGCCGCGGCGGGATGATCACCAAACTGCGCGCCGCGCGGCTCGCGGCACGCTCCGGTGCGCACACGCTGATCGCCGGGGGTCGCGTCGACCAGGTGCTGACCCGACTCGCCGCAGGCGAGCTGCTGGGCACCTTGCTGGTCGCCGACAGCGAACCTCTGGTGGCGCGCAAGCAGTGGCTGGCGGGACAGCTTCAGGCGAAGGGCGCCGTCACCCTGGATGCCGGGGCGGTGCGGGTACTGCGCGAGTCCGGCCGGAGCCTGCTGCCGGTGGGTGTCTTGCGCTGCGAGGGCGACTACGCCCGCGGCGATCTGGTGCGCTGCCTCGCCGAGGACGGGCGCGAGATCGCTCGCGGCCTGATCAATTACAGCGCCGCGGAAACCCGGCGCATCGCCGGTCTGGGCAGCGACCGCATCCCGGAAGTACTGGGCTACGGCGGCGACGCCGAGCTGATTCACCGCGACAATCTGGTACTGGTCTGAACCAACCTGGCGGCGAACGCGCGATTGCCCGGAGCGTACCGATTTTGCATCAACCGCCGCCCGTGCGGGCCGCTTCGGATGTGCGCTTCTCCTTCTCTTTGCCGGCATCGGTCAGCGCGGCAATCCAGTCCATTGCGGCAAACAATACGCCGGAGGCGATGAAGGTCAGGTGCAGGATGACCATCCAGCGCAGACGCGCCTCGTCGAGCGGAGTGTCGCCGCTGGTCAGCGTCATGAAAGCGCGCAGCAGCGAGATCGCCGAGATCGCGACGATGGAGCCGATGAGCTTCATCTTCATGCCGGAGAAATCGAGCGTGCCCATCCATTGCGGGCGATCCTCGCTGTCGCCGGTGTCGATCCTCGAAACAAAATTTTCGTACCCTGAAAACATCACGATCAGCACCAGATTGAGTGCCAGCGACAGGTCGATCAGCGACAACACCGTGAGGATCACCACCTCGGTCTTCATGCCGATCAGCTGCGGTACGGTGTGGATGATCTCCGTGACGAACGCCGTCAGCAGCATCAGCAGCGAGATGACGAGACCGATGTAGACCGGCGCCAGTATCCAGCGCGAATTGAAGAGAATGGATTCGAGGATTTTTTCCCCGGCGTTGCGCATGCGCATGGCGGCCTGTTGCTCCCTTGATGGCGGTTGTTCGGCGCCAAGACTACCGGGTTTCAGGGACACAAAGAATGCCGGCGGAGGCAGGCAAGGGCGGAAAACGACAAAGCCGGCAGCAGCCGGCTTTGTGGGGGCAAGCGCAGGGGCGAAACTCAGCCGCTGGCCAGCGCCTTGATATGGGCGTTGAGCCGGCTCTTGTAGCGCGCGGCCTTGTTCTTGTGGATCACGCCCTTGTCGGCGATGCGGTCCAGCACCGGTACGGCGGCGGCATAGGCGGCCTTGGCGGCCTCCAGATCACCGGCCAGCAGCGCGGCCTGGACTTTCTTGATGTAGGTGCGCGTCATGGAACGCTGGCCAGCTTTGAGCTGACGGCGTTTTTCGCTCTGACGAGCGCGCTTTTTCGCCTGGGGTGTATTGGCCAACGGAATCAGCTCCGGCTAGGGTCATTGCAAGGCGGCGCACTATAGCCAGTTTCGCCGGGGGGTTCAACTTGCCTTTCCACGCTTACCTTTCCACGGCCGGGCCCATGGCGCGCCAGCGCCCAGTCGGCATGCTCGCGGACCAGATCGGAACCCTGGTCACGACAGCGTGCCAGCGCCGCCAGCACCGGCGCGGTGGTGGGCGCGTTGCCCAGTCCCACGGCGAGATTGCGCAACCAGCGCTCGTGGCCGATGCGGCGGATGGGCGAACCGGCGGTGCGCTCCAGAAACTCGGCTTCGGTCCATTGCGCGAGGGTCGCCAGTTCGGCATCGGCGAGGCCGTGGCGGGGTCGGAACGCGGCCTCGTCGGTGGGTTTGGCAAAGCGGTTCCAGGGGCAGACGATCTGGCAGTCGTCGCAGCCGAACACGCGATTGCCCATGGCCGCGCGCAATTCCTCGGGAATCGGCCCGGAATGCTCGATGGTGAGGTAGGAAATGCAGCGCCGGGCATCCAGCACATAGGGTTCGGGAAACGCCTGGGTGGGGCAGATCGACAGGCAGGCGCGGCACTTGCCGCAGGCGTCGTCGATCGGTTCGGTCGCGGGCGGCAGGCGGACGCTGGTGATCAGCTCGCCGAGAAAGAACCAGGAACCGGCGCCGCGGTTGAGCAGCAGGGTATTTTTCCCGATCCAGCCCAGCCCGGCGCGCGCGGCCAGGGGTTTTTCCAGCACCGGCGCGCTGTCCACAAAAGGCCGCTGGATCACCGCGCAGCCGGCAGCCGCCGAAATCCGCCCGGCCAGCGTCGCCAGCCGGGTGCGCATGATCTTGTGATAGTCGCGCCCCAGGGCGTAGCGCGACACATAGGCTTTTTCGCCGTCGCGCAACTGGGCGATCATGCGGGTGTTGGCGGGCCGGTAGTCCATGCGCACGCAGATCGCCGAGACCGTGCCGGGCACCAGCAGATCCGGCCGCGCGCGCAGTTCGCCGTGACGCGCCATCCAGTCCATGCCGCCGTGAAAGCCGCGCTCGAGCCATTCGCGCAGGCGTGTGCCGGCTTCGCTCAGGTCCAGATCCGCGATACCGACCTGCTGAAAACCCAGCTCCCGCGCCCAGCCACCGATGCGGGCGACCAGATCCGGATCGATGGCGGCAGTCGCTGTTTCAGGCACGGGCAGGGCCGGGTGAGGGGCATGTCGTATAATTTTGCCAGATTCCACCCTCCGACCCCGCCGATGTCATTTTCCGCTGCCGCCCTCTACACCGCCGCCCAGACCCGCGAACTCGACCGCCGCGCGATCGAGGAGCACGGCATTCCCGGCGTCGCGCTGATGAAACACGCCGGCGCCAGCGCCTTTGGTGAACTGTGCCGGCGCTGGCCCGAGGCGCGCGCGATCACCGTGCTCTGCGGCGGCGGCAACAACGGCGGCGACGGCTACATCATCGCGGCGCTGGCGCGCGCGCGCGGGCTGGCCAGCCGGGTTGTCCACCTGACCGAACCGGAGCTGCTGAAAGGCGACGCGGCCCTGGCCTGGCGCTTCGCCACCGATGCGGGCGTACCCATGGCGCCCTTCACCGCCGCTACCGCGCTGCGCGGCGATGTCTTGGTCGACGCCCTGCTGGGAACCGGGATCACGCGGCCGGTCACGGGTTCACATGCCGCCGCCATCGCGGCCATCAACGCTGCCGGCATCCCGATACTCGCGATCGATATTCCGTCGGGGCTGCACGCCGACACCGGCGCTGAACTGGGCCTGGCCGTACGCGCCCAGGTCACGGTGACGTTTATTGGCCGCAAACTCGGACTCTACACGGGTCGCGGCCCGGCGCTCGCGGGCGACATCCGGTTCGACCGCCTGGACGTGCCCGACGCCGTGTATCGGGATGATCCTGGCGCCGAACTTCTCAACCTGACGCAACTGCTGCGTCAACTCCCGCCCCGCGCCCGCGACGCCCACAAGGGCAATTTCGGCCACGTCATGGTGATCGGTGGAGATCGCGGCTTCGGTGGCGCCGCCCTGATGGCGGCGGAAGCGGCAGCCCGCGCCGGTGCCGGACTGGTGAGTGTCGCCACCCGGCCGGAACACACCGCCGCCTTCCTGGCGCGGCGTCCGGAACTGATGGTCAAGGGTGTACCTTCCGGGCAGGAGCTGGAACCCCTCCTCAGCGGACCCAGCGTGCTGGTGGTCGGCCCCGGTCTGGGCCGCTCACCCTGGTCCGAACAGATGCTGCAACAGGCGCTCAACGCCGGCCGGCCCCTGGTGCTGGATGCCGATGCGCTGAACCTGCTGGCGGCCGGCCGCCTGGGCCGCAACGCCGATGGCAGCCGCTGGGTGTTGACCCCCCATCCGGGCGAGGCGGCGCGACTGCTCGATCTCGACAACGCCGCGGTGCAGGCCGATCGCCCGAGCGCTTGCCGTCGCTTGCAGGAAAAATTTGGCGGCGCCGTACTGCTCAAGGGTGCGGGCACCCTGATCGTCGGACCCGGAAAGCCTCTGGCGATCTGCCCCCATGGCAATCCCGGCATGGCGTCGGGCGGCATGGGCGACGTGCTGGCCGGCGTGATCGGCGCGCTGCTGGCGCAGGGTCTGGAGCCCACGGCGGCCGCGCGGCTGGGCGCTTGTGTTCACGGCCGCGCGGCGGATATCGCGGCACAGCGGCACGGCGAGCGCGGACTGTTGGCGACCGACCTGCCGGACCTGATCCGCGAACTGCTGAACGGACGCCATGGCTTACCGGATTGATCTTCCCGACCCCGAGGCGACCCTCGCCTGGGGCCGGCTCCTGGGCACGCGACTGTGGCCCGGAGCAATCATTTATCTGAGCGGAACCCTGGGCGCCGGTAAAACCAGTCTCTGCCGGGGCGTGCTGGCCGCGCTGGGACACGCCGGCCCGGTCAAGAGCCCAACTTATACTTTGGTTGAACCCTATACGCTAACCTATGGAAATGTGTATCATTTTGATCTCTATCGTCTGGTGGACCCCGAGGAACTCGAATGGATCGGAGGGCGGGACTATTTCGACGGCGAGAGCATCTGCCTGATCGAATGGCCCGAGCGCGGTGCCGGCGCCCTGCCGGCACCGGATCTGACGTTGTCGCTGGAGCTCGCCGGCAGCGGGCGCACGCTGTGGGTCACCGCGGGCAGTGCCCGCGCGCGCGCCCTCCTGGCGGATTTGCCGACACCGCCGCGCTCGCCCTGAACAGACTTCTCACCGCCGCCCGGCGACGGGTTTTTCTGCTGTTGATCGCATTCTGGGCCATCGCCCTGCCGGGATCATTGCACGCGGCCACCCTGATCGAGCATGCGCGGCTGATACAGGACGCCGGCAATTTCCGCCTTGAGCTCGACCTGAGTGGAGCGCCCACTTCCTACAAGGTATTCTCCATGCGGACGCCGGACCGGGTGGTGATCGACCTCGACAATGCGCAGCTGCGCGCGTCCCTGCGCGGTATCGACTTGGCCAACAGCCCCGTGCGCAACCTGCGCTCCGGCATCCGCGATGGCACCGGCCTGCGCATCGTCGTGGATCTGGCGCAGCGCGTGAGCGCGCAGAGCGCGGTCAGCGCGCCAACCGCCGGTAATCCACACCGCCTCGTGGTGAATCTGCAATCTTCCGGCAGCAGGACGGCATCCACTGCCGGGCCTGTGGCGACGCCCGCCCTTGCAAAGGCATCGGAAACGGCGACGGCGGGTGTAAAATCGCCCGCGGCCAAGGCACCCACGGCCCCAAGGCCAGCGCCCGCAACGGTGCACTCTCACCCCCCCGCAAAACTGCGCAACGTCGTCATCGCGATAGACGCAGGCCACGGCGGCGAGGATCCCGGCGCCATAGGCCCGGCGCGTACTCATGAAAAACAGGTCGTGCTCGCCATCAGCCAGGCACTGGCGGCACTGGTGAATCGGGAACCCGGCTACCGCGCGGTCCTGGTCCGGACCGGCGACTACTTCATCCCTTTGGCCAAGAGACCCGCCATTGCCCGACGCGCGGGTGCGGACATCATGGTTTCGGTGCATGCGGATGCCTTCGACAATGACACCGCCAATGGCGCATCGGTGTATGCCCTCTCCCAGCGCGGCGCCACCAGCGAAACCGCCAAATACCTGGCTGACCGGGAAAACCGCGCGGATCTTATCGGTGGCTCGGTCGCGCTGAATGACAAGGATCCCGTCCTCGCCGGGGTCATCCTCGACCTGGCGATGACCGCCACGCTGAATCACAGCCTCCAATTGGGCGATCAGGTGCTCAAGTCCATGGCGGGGGTCAGCCGGTTGCACAACCACCGCGTCGAGCAGGCCGGTTTCGTGGTGCTGAAATCGCCCGATATGCCGTCGATCCTGGTGGAGACCGGGTTTATCTCCAATCCCGGGGAGGCCCGCAAATTGCGCGATCCTGCCCACCAGAAACGGCTGGCCAGCGCCATTTTCACCGGCGTCAAACGCCATTTCGAACGCCACCCCCCCGACGGCACCCGCATCGCATGGGAACAGCGCCAGCGGAGCGGCCGCTCCGAGCAGGCTGCGGCATCCAGAACCGTTCCCCAGCCCAGCATTGCGCAGCGTTAGCCTGCTGAAACCGTGCGGGCAGCTTTGCCAGGCCCTAGAATGCACGGGTGAACGAACTTCCCCAACACAGCCGGCCCGGTGCCGCAACATTCCTCCGCAGTCCGGCACGACCAGTGCGAGGCTCGACCTGACCGTGGCCGCACATTCCGCCCCGATCCGCCTCCTCCCGCCCCAACTGGCGAACCAGATCGCCGCCGGCGAGGTGGTGGAGCGTCCCGCCGCCGTTATCAAGGAACTGCTGGAAAACAGCATCGACGCCGGCGCCGATCGCATCGAGATCGAACTCGAACAGGGTGGCATCAAGCTGATGCGCATCCGCGACAACGGCACCGGCATTCCCCGCGACGACCTTGCCCTGGCACTGAGCCGCCACGCCACCAGCAAGATCACCGTGCTGGATGATCTCGACGCCGTGGCCACCCTGGGCTTTCGCGGCGAGGCGCTGGCGAGCATCGCGTCCGTCTCCCGGCTCGCGCTGACCTCGAACGCGCAGGCCGGCAACGCCGGCTGGGTCATCCAGAGCGCGGCGGAGGACGCCACCATCGCGCCGGCGCCCCATCCCCGCGGCACCACGGTCGAAGTGCGCGACCTGTTTTTCAACACTCCCGCGCGACGCCGCTTCCTGCGCACCGAGCGCACCGAGTACGGGCGCATCGAGGAAGTCATCCATCGGCTGGCATTGAGCCGCTTCGACGTGGGGCTGCGCGTGCGGCACAACGGCCGTCAGGTACAGGATTTTGCCCGTGCCGATGACCTGCCCGCGCGGGAGCGGCGCATCGCGGCGGTGTGCGGACTGCCCTTCCTGGAGCAGGCGCGCCATCTCGAAGTCGAGCACCAGGGTTTGCGCCTGCACGGCTGGATCGCGTTGCCCACCTACTCCCGCAGCCAGGCCGACCTTCAGTATTTTTATGTGAACGGCCGCGCGGTGCGCGACAAGGTCATCGGTCACGCGGTGCGCCAGGCCTACCGCGATGTGCTCTATCAAAACCGGTACCCGGCGTTCGTACTCTTCCTGGAAATTCCACCCCGCGACGTGGACGTGAATGTCCACCCCACCAAACACGAAGTCCGCTTCCGGGAAGCACGCCAGGTCCATGACTTCCTGTTCAGCATGCTGCACCGCGCGCTCGCCGAGATCACCCCGGGCGACGCGCGCCCCGCACCAGCGACGGTGTCCGTGTCTGGTGAAAACACGCGCGAAACGACGCACGAATCGACTCATGAATCGACTCATGAAGTTACCGCGCACCAGCACAGCATGTCCTTCCCGTCAACGCGTCCCGCCCCGGGTGTGAGCGAGCGCATGGCGACCTATGCCGACCTGCATCGACCGGTGCCGGAGCCACCATCCGCGTCACCGGCAAGCGGCGACACGCCCCCGCTCGGCTTCGCCCTGGCGCAGCTCAAGGGCGCCTACATCCTCGCGGAAAACCGCGACGGCCTGGTGCTGGTGGATCTGCACGCCGCGCATGAACGCGTCCTCTACGAACGCATGAAAATCGCCTGGCGCGACGGGGCACTCGCCAGCCAACCCCTGCTGGTGCCGATGACGCTGACCCTGAGCGAAGCGGAAGCCGACGCCGCCGAACACCATGCCGCGGCGTTCGATGCCATCGGCTTCGGCCTCGACCGCAGCGGGCCCACCACCCTCCTGGTGCGCGCCGTGCCGGCGCTGGTGCGTGGGGTTGAGGTCGAGGCCCTGGTGCGGGATGTGCTCGCCGATATCCGCACCCTGGACAGCGCGGACCGCCTCGACGGTCGCATCGACGAAATCCTGGGCAACATGGCCTGCCGCGCCGCCGTCCACGCCAACCGACCGCTGGCCGTGGCGGAAATGAACGCCCTGCTGCGCGCCATGGAGTCCACCGAGCGCAGCGGCCAGTGCAACCACGGCCGCCCCACCTGGACCCAGGTATCGCTGGAGGAACTGGACCGCCTGTTCCTGCGGGGGCGCTGAGTGCCCGTGCCCTCCCGCCGACCGCGCGCGCTGGCCATCGCGGGTCCGACAGCGAGCGGCAAGACCGCGCTCGCCCTGGCGCTGCGGGAGCGCGCGCCGGTCGAAATCATCAGCGTGGACTCGGCCCAGGTGTATGTGGGCATGGATATCGGCACCGCCAAACCCGACGCCGCGACGCTCGCCCGCGCACCCCATCGCCTGATCGACATCCGCGATCCGGCGGTACCCTATTCCGCCGCCGAGTTCGTCGTCGATGCGCGCCGCGAAATGGCGGCCATCACGGCCGCGGGTCGCATCCCCCTGCTGGTGGGCGGGACCATGCTCTACTTCCATCTGCTGATCGAAGGGATGGCGGAGCTACCCGCCGCGAACCCGGAACTGCGCGCGGAACTCGCGGCGGCCGCCGCGCGCCATGGCTGGCCCCATCTGCACGCGGAGCTTGCGCGGGTGGACCCGGAAACCGCCGCGCAACTGCATCCACTGCATTCGCAACGGATCCAGCGCGCGCTCGAAGTCTTTCGCGCCACCGGGCAACCTTTGTCGCGACTGCTCAGGGCGCAACAGGACGGCCAAGGTGTTGCGCCCATCGCAACCGACTACGATATGACCATGGTCGCACTGCTGCCGCCCAGCCGCGACCTGCTCCACCAGCGTATCGCCGCGCGCTTCGAAACCATGCTCGATGCGGGCCTGGTGGCCGAAGTCCGCGCCCTGTACGAACGCGGCGACCTGAACCCCGACCTGCCGTCGATGCGCGCCGCCGGCTACCGTCAGGTATGGGCGCATCTCGCGGGCGAATGCGACGCAACGGTCATGGCGGCGCGCGGCATCGCCGCCACCCGCCAGCTCGCCAAGCGCCAGTTGACCTGGTTGCGCGGCCCGCGCTCCCCGGCCCGGGAGGCGGCCACCGGCGCCTGGGACACCCCCGACGATCAGCGGGAGATTCTCGCTAAGCTCTTGAAACTGATCTGATTGCCCTCATGTACACCACCGGCGGCGGCGCGTATCATGGCTGGTTCCGGCCCGGTGTCGCGGCGTCGGCAACACCGAACCGGCGTGATACGCGACTCGGCGGCTGGCATGGCAGGCTCTTCTGGAGCACCGCCGCCCGCTATCGTTGCGACCCCGGCAGGCCCACCTCGCCCGCCTAATTACCCTACACCAATAAGGAGTAACACCATGTCAAAAGGGCACAATCTACAAGACCCTTTTCTCAATCTGCTGCGCAAGGAGCGCATTCCGGTCTCGATTTTTCTGGTCAACGGCATCAAGCTCCAGGGCCAGATCGAGTCGTTTGACCAGTTTGTCGTTCTGCTGAAAAACACGGTCAGTCAGATGGTCTACAAGCACGCCATCTCGACCGTGGTCCCCGCCCGTCCGGTGCGCTTGCCGACCGAAATGCCCGGCGAGGGCGGCGATGCCGACGCGGACCTCTGATTGACACCGACCACTCCGGAAATCGCCGAAACGGCTGTCCTCGTCGCCGTTGAACTGGGCAAGGGTAACGACGCCGGCGACCGGCAGGAATTCACCGAACTGGTACGCGCGGCAGGCGGCATTCCCGCCGCCGCGCTCACCGGTCGCCGCGATGCCCCCCACGCGGGAACCTTCATCGGTTCCGGCAAGGTCGCCGAACTGCGCGAGCTGGTCGTCGCGACCGGTGCGACCGTCGCCATTTTCGATCACAGCCTGAGCCCCAGCCAGGAGCGCAATCTCGAGCGCGCGCTCGACTGCCGGGTGCTCGACCGCACCGGGTTGATTCTGGACATCTTCGCCCGCCGCGCGCGCACCCACGAAGGCAAGCTGCAGGTGGAGCTGGCCCAGTTGCGCCATCTGATGCCGCGGCTGATCGGCCGCGCCAGTCACCTGGCGCGCCAGCAGGGCGGTATCGGTCTGCGCGGCCCCGGGGAAACCCAACTCGAAACCGACCGGCGTCTGGTGCGCGGCCGCATCGCCAGCCTGGAGCGCAAACTTGAACTGGTGCAAAAACGCCGGCAACAGGGCCGCGCCGCGCGCCGCCGGGGCGAGGCGCCCACCGTGGCGTTGGCGGGTTATACCAACGCCGGCAAGTCCACCCTGTTCAATGCCCTGACCGCCGCCGGCGTACTGGCGGCGGATCGGTTGTTCGCCACCCTCGACCCCACGCTGCGACGCTTTTCCGTGCCCGGTATCGGCCCCGTGCTGCTCGCCGACACCGTGGGCTTCATCAGTCAGTTGCCCCATCAACTGGTCGCCGCCTTCCGCGCGACACTCGAAGAGGTCGCCAGCGCTGACCTGGTGCTCCACGTCATCGACGCGGCCAATCCGGACTGGCAACACCAGGCGCGCTGCGTCGACGAAGTGCTCGCGGAGATCGGCGCCGGGGACGTGCCGACACTCCGCGTATTCAACAAAATCGACTTGCTGGAAGCAGCGCAACCCCACCTGGACCGGGGCACGTCCGGAATCCCCATCTCGGCATGGCTGTCCGCGCGCACCGGCGTCGGCATCCCTCTACTGCTCACCGCGTTGAGCGAACGTCTTGCCGGTGATCTGGTCCTCCAGAGCTGTCATCTGGCGCCAACGCACGGGCGCCTGCGGGCGCTGCTGTATGCGGCAGCGGCGGTAATCGCGGAGAGTCCCGCGGATGATGGTGGTACCATAGTGGACCTGCGCATCCCCGCCGCGAAATTACAGCGGCTGCTCCGCAGCGAGGGGCTGGTCACAGTCCCCGACGTTTCGTTATCGACGCAAACGGGGGCTGCTGGTTTGCGCCCCGAAAAACTGCTGTGCGCGCACGGCGATCAAACAAACTGGAGTTAACCATGGCGTGGAATGAACCCGGCGACGGTCGGGACCCGTGGGGCAGCGGCAAAAAAACCTCGCCCTCGGACCTGGATGCCGTATTGAAACGCTTTTCCGATCGTCTGAACCAGGCGTTCGGCGGCGGGGGTGGCAACGGCGGCGGGTTGGGCCGCGGACCCCTGGTGATGGGGCTGCTGGCCATTGCGGTGCTGTGGTTTGCACTGGGCTGGTATCAGGTCGATGCGCAGCAACAGGCCGTCGTGCTGCGCTTCGGCAAATTCAGCGAGCTCACGGGTGAGGGGCTGCACTGGCGGCCGCGCCTGATCGACAACGTCACCAAGGTCGCGGTAACCACCGAGCGACGCTACGAAACGGAGCCACGCAACGAGATGCTTACCGAGGACGAGAACATCGTCGAACTGCCACTCACCGTGCAGTACAACGTAAGCGACGCCAAAGCCTATGTCCTCAATGTCAGGGATCCGGAACTGAGCCTGCGCGAGGCGACCGACAGCGCGGTCCGCCACGAAGTCGGCAACGCCAAGTTCGATGCGGTGATTTCCACCGGCCGGGGCGAGTTGAGCATCGCGGTAGCCAAGCGTCTGCAGACCTATCTCGATCAGTACGGCACCGGCATCCGCGTGGTCAAGGTGAACATCCGGGAAGCGAAGCCGCCGGCGGCCGTGCGCGCGGCCTACGACAACGTCGTCAAGGCGCGCGAGTATCGCGAGCAGGTCATCAACGAAGCCCAATCCTACGCCAACGGCGTGGTGCCGGAAGCACGCGGACGCGCCCAACGCACCCTGGCGGAAGCCAGCGCCTACAAGGAAAAAGCCGCCGTTGAAGCTACCGGAGAGGCCGAGCGTTTCGAACGGCTCTACGCGGAATACCAGAAAGCGCCCGCGGTGACCCGCCAGCGTCTTTACATGGAAACCCTCGAAGAGGTGATGGCCGGCACGCCCAAGGTGATCGTGGACATGAAAACCGGCGGCAACATGATCTACCTGCCCATCGACAAGCTCGTTCAGACCGATGGCGCCGGGGCAACCACCGGTGATCGGACGCTCAGCAACCAGCAGCTCAATGACATCGCGAACCGCGCGGCCGATGTGCTCCGCCGCCAGGTCGCCACTTCCACCACGCCGCGACGGGAGGGCCGCTAATGGACCGCAAGACCATCAGCCTGATCGGGCTGGCGCTGCTCGGAATTCTGTTCAGCAGCTCGGTGTTCGTCGTCAAGGAAACCGAACGTGCCCTCATGTTGCAGTTCGGTCGCATCGTGCGGTCGGACATTTCCCCGGGGATTCACTGGAAGCTGCCGATCATCAACCAGGTCAAGAAATTCGATGCCCGCGTGCTGACGGTGGAGGGTGCGCCCGAGAGCTTTTTCACCATTGAACGCAAACGCCTCATCGTCGACTCCTTCGCCAAATGGCGCATCGCCGACGTGGAAACCTATTACAAGGCCACCGGCGGCATCGAGATGGCCACCAACAGCCGCCTGGCGGACCGCATCAACGACGGCCTGCGCAACCAGTTCGGCACTCGTACCCTGTACGAAGTCGTGTCCGGGGAGCGCGACCGCCTGTTGGAGGATATGACCCGCACGCTGAACGACGCCGTCCAGAAATCCCTCGGCGTGGAAGTGCTGGACGTACGCGTGCGGCGCATCGACCTGCCCCCGGAAGTCAGCGAACAGGTATTCCAGCGCATGACCGCCGAGCGCGACAAGGAAGCGCAGGAGTTGCGCGCCGTCGGTCTGGAAGCCGGCGAAAAAATTCGCGCGGAAGCGGACCGCCAGGTGACGGTCATCGGCGCCAATGCCTATGGCGAAGCCGAGCAGACCCGCGGCGAAGGCGATGCCACCGCCGCACGCATCTACGCCACCGCCTATCAACGCGACCCGGAGTTTTACGCGTTCACGCGCAGCCTCAAGGCCTATCGCGCATCCCTTGCCGACCGCAACGGGTTGCTGGTCATGGAGCCCGACAGTGATTTTTTCCGCTACCTGAAGACGCCCGACGGCGCCCAAAAATGAGGTCGCGCGGGCGACATGATCCGACCGGAAGTGCTAGCATCCCGCAACCGGGGCAACCCGGTTTTTTTTTGCCGGCTGCCCATGACCGGAAACCGTTGCGGAGGGCGATTGACATGAGATGGCACGCACTGCCGCGGGCGCCGCGCCTGATACCGGGGATCGCGGGCACCTTGCGGTTCGCCACCGACCGGCCATCCGCGGCGCGATGACCCGCGCACGCTGCGGTGCGAACCTGATCCGACGGTGACAACGATGGACTCCACTGAGCGCTGGCTGCTGCCCGACGGGATCGAAGACATCCTCCCGGACCGCGCCCTCAAGGTAGAGCGGCTGCGGCGCCGTTTGCTCGACCTGTATCACACCTGGGGTTATGACCTGGTGATTCCGCCGCTCGCGGAATTCACCGCGTCATTGTTCAGCGGCTCCGGATCGGACCTGGATCTGATCACGTTCAAGATCACCGACCAGTTGAGCGGTCGCATGATGGGCGTGCGCGCCGACATCACGCCCCAGGTGGCGCGCATGGATGCCCACAGCCTGCGCCGCGAATATCCGACTCGCCTGTGCTATGCGGGCCAGGTGCTCTACACGCGCCCGCGCAGCCCGCTCGAATCGCGCTCGCCCATCCAGATCGGCGTCGAACTGTTCGGAGAATCCGGACTGGACGCGGATCTGGAAGTGATCGCCCTGCTGACGGAAACCCTGACCCGCGCCGGCCTCGATGCGCTGCATCTGGATCTGGGCCATGTGGGTATCTACCGCGGCCTGGAAGAACTGCTGACCATCGAACCGGCCCGCAAGCGCGAGCTGTTCGAACTGTTGCAGCAAAAGGACGCGACCCTCCCCGCCTGGGTCGCCGCCCATGTCCACGACCCGGATCTGGCGCGCATGCTGACGGCGCTGCCCGGCCTGTGCGGCGACTCCGGGGTGCTGCAACGCGCGGTCGCTGACCTGGCGGGCGCACCCGCCGCCGTGCAACAGGCACTCGACGAACTGCGTCAGGTGGTGCGCGCGCTGCAGGAGCAACGCCCCGATCTCACGCTGTTCCTGGATCTGGGCGAGCTGCGCGGCTACCACTACCACACCGGCATCGTGTTCGCGGCCTATACGGCGGGGACGCCCGCGGCGGTGGGTCACGGTGGCCGCTACGACCATGTGGGCGCCCAGTTCGGACGCGCCCGCCCGGCGACCGGTTTTGGCATCGACCTGGGCTTTCTGTGCGATCTGGTGGCGCCCGCCGCGCCGGTTGCGCCCGGCATTTTTGCCGCGGCGGAAGGCGCCACCGCCACAACAGGCGCTGCCGCGCCGGAGCTCGTCGCCGCGGTGGCCCGTCTGCGGGCGGCCGGCGAACGGGTGATATGCGGGTTTCCCGGTCAGGTGCCGGACCTGGCCGAACTTCATTGCGATCGCGTCCTGGTTTTGCGCGACGGGACTTTTCAGATAGCACCTGCGCACGCGCAGACTCAGCCGGACTGACCGAAGGACACCATGGGCAAGAACGTCGTGGTACTTGGCACCCAGTGGGGTGACGAAGGCAAGGGCAAGATCGTCGATCTGCTCACCGATGAAGCAAAAGTGGTGGTGCGCTTCCAGGGCGGCCACAACGCCGGCCACACCCTGGTGATCGATGGCGCCAAGACCGTGCTGCATCTGATCCCGTCGGGGATTCTGCGCGCCGGGGTGAGCTGCCTGATCGGCAACGGCGTGGTGCTGGCACCCGACGCCCTGCTCAAGGAAATGGGCGAACTGGAAGCGCGCGGCGTGCCCGTGCGCGAGCGTCTCAAACTGTCGCCGGCCTGCCCGCTGATCCTGCCCTGCCACGTGGCGCTCGACCTCGCCCGCGAACAGGCGCGCGGCGCCGCGCGTATCGGCACCACCGGGCGCGGCATCGGCCCCGCCTACGAAGACAAGGTGGCGCGGCGCGGCCTGCGCCTGGGCGATCTGTTCAAGGGCCCGGTGTTCGCCGAACGCCTGCGCGAACTCATCGATTTTCACAATTTCATGCTGAGCCGCTATTACAACGTGGCCGAGTGCGATGCGAACGCCATTCTCGCCCAGGCGGAAATCTGGGCCGAGCAGTTGCGCCCCCTGCTCGCCGATGTCACCAGCAGCCTGCACCGTACCCGTCTCGCCGGCGCAAACATCCTGTTCGAAGGCGCCCAGGGTTCGCTGCTCGATATCGATCACGGCACTTACCCGTTCGTCACTTCCTCGAACACCACCGCCGGCGGTACCGCCACCGGCAGCGGCTTCGGTCCGCTCTATCTCGACTATGTACTGGGCATCACCAAGGCTTACACCACCCGGGTCGGCTCGGGACCATTCCCGACCGAGCTGTTCTGCGCGGTGGGCAAGCATCTGTCGGCGCGCGGCAACGAGTTCGGCTCCACCACGGGCCGGCCGCGCCGCTGCGGCTGGTTCGACGCCGTCGCCCTGCGCACCGCGGCTCGCATCAACAGTATTTCCGGGCTGTGTCTGACCAAGCTCGATGTGCTGGACGGTCTGACCGAAGTGAAAATCTGCGTGGGTTATCGCGACGCCGCCGGCGCGGAAATCGAATCGCCGTCCCACGCCGACGACTACGCCGGCATCGTGCCGGTCTACGAGACGCTGCCGGGCTGGAGCGATTCGACCTCGGGCGCGACCTCGCTGGCGCAATTGCCCACGACGGCACGCGAGTACATTGCGCGCATCGAAGCGGTCACCGGGGTTCCGATCGACATCATTTCGACCGGGCCGGACCGGGTGGAAACCATCATTTTGCGGCATCCGTTCCAGTAACGGGCCCGCGCCGCCGCGCGCGTGCGACGCTGCGCTGTCACATATATGCGCTTGAAATCACTGGGCTTTAACCGCACTATTCGCGCCCATTTCCCCGTCGGGAGACAGCCGTGAATCGTATCTCCCACCAGAACCACGACGTCGAGTGGAACGCCGCCCGCGCGGCCGATCTGTACGGCATCGAATACTGGGGCGCCGGCCATTTTCAGGTATCCGCGGACGGCCTGGTCCAGGTCACCGCGGACACCGGCGGTGGGCGCGGCACCATCAATCTGCTCGATATCGTCGATGGTCTGAGCGAACGCGGCCTGCCCATGCCGGTCCTGCTGCGCATCGAGAATCTGCTCGACGCCCGCATCGCCGAGATCAACGAGAGCTTCGCCCGCGCCATTGCGCAGTCGGGCTATCGCGGCCGCTACCGCGGCGTGTTTCCCATCAAGGTCAACCAGCAGTCGCAGATCATCGAAGAGGTGGCAAGTTTCGGCGCCCGTTTCGGCCACGGCCTGGAAGCCGGCAGCAAGGCCGAACTGCTGATCGCCCTCGCCACCCTGGAGGCGATGAACGGCTATATCGTCTGCAACGGTTACAAGGACGAGGAGTTCATCAACCTCGGGCTGATGGCGCAAAAACTCGGCTACCGGATTTTTTTCGTGGTGGAAACACCCGCCGAGCTGCCGCTGCTGATCCAGTGCAGCACGGCGGCCGGCATTCGTCCGCGCATCGGCGCGCGCGTCAAACTGTCGTCCCGCGTCAGCGGCCACTGGAACGCCACCAGTGGCGATCGCAGCATCTTCGGCCTGACCTCGATGCAGTTGATCGATCTGGTGGATACACTCAAGGCCCACGCCATGCTCGACTGCATGGAAATGCTGCATGTGCATCTGGGCTCGCAGATTCCCAACATCCGCGACATCCGCACCGGCGTCATGGAAGCCTGCCGCTACTACGTCGATCTGGTGCGTGAAGGCGCGCCGCTGGGCAATCTCGACCTCGGCGGCGGACTCGCGGTGGACTACGAGGGCAGCCGCTCCAGCCACACCCACAGCATGAACTACTCGATGGAGGAGTACTGCCTCGATATCGTCGAGGTGGTGATGAGCGTGCTGGATCCCCACGACATCCCGCACCCCACCATCGTCACCGAATCGGGACGCGCGCTGGTCGCCTACGGCTCGGTGCTGCTGTTCAATATTCTCGATGTCACCCGCTTCGAGGCGCAGGCGCTGCCCGAGCGGGTGCCGGAAGCCGAACACGAGAACGTCCACAACCTGTGGGACGTGCTGCAGTCGATTACCCTTGAACGTGCCCAGGAATGCTACAACGACGCACTCTTCTATCGCGACGAAATTCGCGATCTGTTCCGGCGCGGCCAGATCAGTTTGCGTTCGCGCGCCCTGGCCGAAAACGTCACCCTGGAAATTCTTCAGCGTATTAAAACCGTCATCATCGGCAACGAAGATGAGTATCCGGAACTGGCCGGACTGGAAGAAGCGCTCGCCGACATCTACTACGGCAACTTCAGCGTGTTCCAGTCGCTGCCGGATATCTGGGCCATCGACCAGGTGTTCCCGATCATGCCGATTCACCGCCTCGACGAACTGCCCTCGCGCCAGGCGATCCTGGCCGACATCACCTGCGATTGCGATGGCAAGATCGACCGCTTCGCCTGGGACGGCACGCTCAACAATACGCTGCCGGTGCATCCGCTCATCGAAGGCAAGGAGTACTACCTGGGTGTGTTCCTGGTCGGGGCCTATCAGGAAACCCTCGGCGATCTGCACAATCTGCTCGGCGACACCCATGTGGTGAGCGTGCGCATCAATGCCGACGGCAGTTTCGATTACGTCAAGGAAGTCGAAGGCGACAGCGTCGCCGACGTGCTGAGCTACGTCGAGTACCACCCCCAGACGCTGTTGCAGAAATTCCGCAACAGCGCGGAACAGGGCGTGCGCGCCGGACACATCAGCGCGACCGAGCGCCAGCAACTGGTGGAGCTGTACACCACCGGGTTGCGCGGCTACACCTACTTCGAGCGTTGAACGAGGACTATCCCATGGCGAGGGTGTTGATTATCGGAGCCGGCGGTGTCGGCCAGGTGGTGGCCCACAAGTGCGCGCAGGTGCCCGAGGTGTTCTCCCACATCGTGCTGGCCAGTCGCACCAAATCCAAATGCGACGCCATCGCGGCACAGCTCGCGCGCCCCATCGAAACGGCGGAAATCGACGCCGACGATGTCCCGCAACTGTCGGCGCTGATCGCGCGCGTGCGACCCGATCTGGTGATCAATGTCGCGCTGCCCTATCAGGATCTGAACATCATGGACGCCTGTCTCGCCACCGGCGTGAATTATCTCGACACCGCCAACTACGAGCCGCGTCACCTGGCCAAGTTCGAGTACTCCTGGCAGTGGGCCTATCACGAGCGCTTTCGCGAACGCGGCCTGATGGCGCTGCTGGGCAGCGGCTTCGATCCCGGCGTCACCAACGTCTTCACCGCCTGGCTGCGCAAACACAAGCTCGACCGCATCCGCGAACTCGACATCATCGACTGCAACGCCGGCGAGCACGGCCAGGCGTTTGCCACCAACTTCAATCCCGAGATCAACATCCGCGAAGTGACCGCCAGGGGCCGCTACTGGGACGACGGCCAGTGGCGCGAGACCGACGCGCTCAGCATGCACCGCGAGTTCGATTTCCCGGACGGCATCGGGCCGCGCAAGATTTTTCTGATGTATCACGAAGAGCTGGAATCCCTGGTCAAACACCTGCCCGAAATCGAAACCGCGCGTTTCTGGATGACCTTTTCCGACAATTATCTGAAACACCTGGAAGTGCTGCAAAACGTCGGCATGACCCGCATCGACCCGGTGCTCTACAACGGCCAGGAGATCGTGCCGCTCCAGTTTCTCAAAGCCGTGCTGCCCGATCCCGGCAGTCTGGGCCCGCTCACCAAGGGCCGCACCTGCATCGGCTGCGTCGCCACCGGCACCCGCGCCGGCCGCGAGGAGACCCACTACGTCTACAACATCTGCGACCACGAGGCCTGTTACCGGGAGGTGGGCTCCCAGGCGATCTCCTACACCACCGGCGTGCCGGCGATGATCGGTGCCCTGATGATGCTCACCGGCAAATGGCGGGGCGAGGGCGTGTTCAACATGGAGCAGCTCGATCCGGATCCCTTCATGGACGCACTCAACCAGCATGGGCTGCCGTGGCACGCGACCACTTTGTAGACTTCGATCCGGCGCGCGTCCCCTCGCCCTGCTACGTGGTGGACGAGGCGGCGCTCGAGGACAATCTCAAGCTGCTGCAGCGCGTGGAAACCGAGAGCGGCGCCAAGGTGCTGCTCGCGCTCAAGGCCTTTTCGATGTTCAGCCTGGCGCCGCTGGTGCGTCGCTACCTCGCCGGCACCTGCGCCAGCGGCCTGTTCGAGGCACGTCTGGGGCGCGAGGAATTCGGCGGCGAAGTGCACACCTTCTGCGCCGCCTATCGCGATGCCGATTTCGACGCCGTGGTGGCGCTGTCCGACCACGTCGTCTTCAATTCCATGCATCAGTGGCAGCACTTTCGCCCGCGCGCGCTGGCGGCCCGGGCGACACGGCCCGGTTTGCGCTTCGGCCTGCGCGTCAATCCGCGCCACTCCGAAGGCGCCACGCCGCTCTACGACCCCTGCGCGCCCGGCTCGCGGCTCGGGATTCCGGTCGAGGACTTCGCCGGTGCCGATCTGAGTGGCATCTCCGGACTGCATTTCCACACCCTCTGCGAACAGGATCTGCCGCCGCTGGCGCGCACCCTGGCCGCCGTCGAGGAACAGTTCGCGCCCTGGCTGGCGCGGATGGAATGGGTGAATTTCGGCGGCGGCCATCACATCACCCGCGCCGATTATCAGGTGGACGCGCTGATCGCCCTGATCCGCGACTTCCGCGCCCGCCACAACGTCGCGGTCTACCTGGAGCCCGGCGAGGCCGTGGCCCTCGACACCGGCGTGCTGGTGACGGAAGTGCTGGACATCAAGCGCAACGATCTGGAACTCGCCAACCTCGACACCTCCGCCACCTGCCAAATGCCGGACGTGATCGAAATGCCCTACCGGCCGCGCTTCCATGGCGCGGCCGCGCCAGGCGAACTGCCCCACAGCTACCGCCTGGGCGGACAGACCTGTCTCGCCGGCGATGTCATCGGCGATTACGCCTTTGCCACGCCCCTGCGCATCGGCCAGCGCCTGCTGTTCGCCGACATGGCCCACTACACCATGGTCAAGACCAACACCTTCAACGGCGTGCCGCTGCCCGCCATCGCGGTGTGGAACTCAACGACCGACGCGCTGCGGCTGGTGCGCGAGTTCGGTTACCGGGATTTCCGCGACCGCCTGTCCTGACGGTTTTGCAAACGCTGCCTGGCGCCGAATTGCCAGCGCGCGCGGCGAATGCCACCATCGACGCTCGCTGCAACGGACTCCGACCATGAGCTGGCACACCTTCACCCTGACCCGCGCCCAGCGCGTCGCGCGCGAAAACGAACTGCAGATGGCGTTCGACCTCTGCTTTGCCGCCGCGGCGGGGCCGGACGACATGGCACTGCTGACCACCGACGGAGCCGATGGCGAACGGCACTATTACGCTTCGCCCGGCATGCTGCCCTGGGCCGCGAATCTGCTGACCGAATACGGCGCCCAGCCCTGCGCGCCACCCCCATCCGCCGGGCTGCGCCTTGTGGTGGGCCATCAGGGCGATATCGAGGCGCTGCTGGGCCGGCGCTGAGCGCTGTGCCTGTCGCGCCCGTGCCTTGACAAGCTTTCGCGACCGGCTCTAGTGTGGGCCGGGCGGTTCCGACCATCGAACCACGGAAACGATCAACTCGCCGTCAAAAATAACAGGAGTCACACCATGAAAGCCGCCGTACTCGAAGCCTTCAACAAGCCCTTTGTCATTCACGCGAACTGGCCGGAGCCCAAATGCGGGCCGGAGGACGCGATCATCAAGGTGGCGGCCAACGGCGTCTGCCGCAGCGACTGGCACGTCTGCGTCGGCGACTGGGGCTGGCTCGGCCTGCAACCCGAACTGCCGCACGTCATCGGCCATGAATTCGTCGGCGAAGTGGCGGAAGTCGGCGCCCAGGTAAAAAAATTCCGGGTCGGCGACCGCGTCGTGTGTCCATTCAACCTGGGCTGCGGCACCTGCGAGTATTGCGCCGCCGGCCACCAGAACACCTGCGCCGAAGGCAATCTGGCCGGTTTCAGCACTTCCGGCGGCTACGGTCAGTACGCCCAGATCCTGAAAGCCGATCTCAACCTGATCAATCTGCCGGAGTCCGTGCCGTTCACCGACGCCGCCAGCATGGGCTGCCGCTTCATGACGTCCTTTCACGGCATCGTGGATCAGGTGAAAGTGGCCGCCGGCGAATGGGTGGCCATCCACGGCTGCGGCGGCATCGGCCTGGCCGCCACCCAGATCGCCAACGCCATGGGCGCCAACGTGATCGCGGTGGACATCAATGACAAGTCGCTGGAGGTCGCCCGCAAGATGGGCGCGGTGCACACCGTGAACGCCGCCAAGACCAACCCCGCCGAAGCCATCAAGGAGCTGACGCGCGGCGGCGCCCATGTCTCGGTGGATGCGCTCGGCATTGCCACTACCTGCCTGAATTCCATCATGAGTCTGCGCAAACGCGGCCGCCACTTGCAGATCGGCCTCACGACCCAAGCCGAAAAAGGCTTCGTGTCGCTGCCGGTGGACATGATCGTCGCGATGGAGCTGCAATTGATCGGCACCATCGGCATGCAGCCGCGCCGCTACAACGCGATGCTCAACATGGTGGAGAGCGGCAAGCTGCGCCCGGGCGAGATGGTGACCAACGTGTTCCCCATCGAGAAAGCGTCCGGCGTGATTGAATCCATGGCGAGCTTCGGCACCGTCGGCACCACCGTTATTCAGTGGTGAATTCCCGTCCGCGGTAAACGGCGCTGCCCGGCACGCCGCTTACCGCGACTTCCTCAGCGCCGAAAGCCCGTAAACACCGCGGGAAGACGGCGGATATCCTGTACCAGGTCCGGCGGCAGATCCGCCGGCATCGCGGTCGCGACACTGGCGAAGATGGCGTCGGACGCGCCGCCAAAGCGTTTTGCGATGGCGGCGACGATCTCGTCGTGGCGGCCGATCGCGGCAAACAGATTCACCACGTCATCGGGGATTTCCGCCGCGATCCTGTCCCACTGCCCCGCCTTGGTCATGCGGTTGAGTTTGGCGCCCAGCTCCTCCAGCCCGTGTCGGGCCAGCACCGGCCAGTAAGCCGGCGTGGAAGCGTAGAACGCCACCCGGTAGCGCACCCACTCGACCATCCTGGCGACGGTTTCGTCATCCGGCCCGGTGGCGATAAAACCGCCGCCCGAGATTTCGAAATGCTCGCGCCGGCGCCCGCCGCGCGCCCAGCCGGTGGCGAGTTCCGGCAACACCACCTGCTCCAGATAGGCGCGGGTACAGAACGGATGCAACCGCACGCCGTCGCAGACCTCGCCGGCCACCCGCAGCATCGCCGGACCCACGGCGGCGATGGTGACGGCGGGCGGCGGTCCCGGAAAATCCTCGGGAATGAAATTCGGCGTCATCAGGGTGAAGCGGTAGTGTTCGCCGCGAAACTCCAGCGTGCCTTCTCCTTTCCAGCAGGCCCAGATCGCGCGCAGGGCCTGGACATACTCGCGCATGCGCGGCGCCGGCGCCGACCAGGCCACGCTGAAGCGATGCTCGTTGTGGGCCTTGATCTGGCTGCCCAGACCCAGCACCACGCGCCCGGGCGCCGCCGCCTGCAAGTCCCAGCCCGCGTTGGCGACCACCATGGGGCTGCGGGCAAAAGCAATGGCGATGCCGGTGATCAACTCCACGCGCTCGGTGACGGTGGCCGCCACCGCCAGCGGCAGGAACGGCTCGTGGGCGTTCTCCATGGTCATGATGCCGTCGTAGCCCGCCGCCTCGACGGCGCGCGCGGCTGCCGGCACCTTGCGCAGATTGTCCTGGGGAATGGTGGTAAAGACTTTCATGGGAAACACCTCGCATCGAAAACAATGATGGGGCAACCGGATTGCCCGCAACCGATACACTCAGATCCGGAAGCTTACCCCGACCACAGTGCACCACCCAATGCTGTGGCGGTGCCTGCCGTCGCTGTACAGCCTGCAAAAATCGTTTCTAACGTTGCTTCCTTGACAGCCGCCGGACCCGCACCTAGCATTTCCGCGCCTCCTCTCCATGCCGTTGTACTCCATGCTGTCATTTCTGGACGTCGTCAAATCCGACATGGAAGCGGTCAACCAGTTGATCATCAGCGAATTGAACTCCGATGTCGGTCTGATCGAGGAAATCGGCACCTATCTGATTGCGGCGGGCGGCAAGCGCCTGCGTCCCATCGTGGCCCTGCTGGGAGCCCGCAGTTGCGGCTATCGCGGCGACCAGCACGTGCTGCTGGCCACGGTGATCGAACTGATTCACACCGCGACCCTGTTGCACGACGACGTGGTGGACACCTCGGAGTTGCGCCGCGGCCGCCATACCGCCAACAACCAGTACGGCAACGCGGCGACGGTTCTGGTCGGTGATTTTCTGTATTCCCGCGCCTTCCAACTCATGGTGCGCATCGGCAACATGGCGGTCATGCGCGTGTTGGCCGATACCACCAACACCATTTCCGAGGGTGAGGTCCAGCAACTGCTCAATGCCGGCAACGCCCAACTCGACGAGCCGGCGTATACCGAAGTGATCCGCAAAAAGACCGCCGAACTCTTTCAGGCGGCGGCCCGCACCGGCGCCCTCCTCACCGGCGCCGACGCCACCATTGTCACGGCGTTGCAAAACTACGGGCATCACCTCGGCATGGCGTTTCAACTGGTGGATGATGCCCTCGACTACGGCGGCGACGCCGGGCAACTGGGCAAGAACATCGGCGACGATCTGGCCGAAGGCAAGATGACGCTGCCGCTGATCCACGCGCTGCGCACCGCGCCTCCCGCCGACGCCACCCTGATTCGCGATGCCGTTGCCAACCGCCAGGGCGGCGCGCTACCCGAAGTCCTGCGCATCGTCGGCGCCTGCGGTGCCCTCGATTACACCCTGGCCGTGGCGCGCCAGCAGGCAGACCGGGCGCTGGCGGCACTGGCGCCCCTGCCGGCATCGTCCCAGCAACAGGCCTTATGCGAACTCGCGGAATTTGCCGCCAGGCGCGACTTCTGAGACAGTGGCGCCCCGCCGCGCGGTGATCTGTCCGTCATGACCCAGCGATCCAGCATCGACAGCAGCGCCGCTTGGCGCGCCCTCAGCGCACATCGCGCAAGCTTTGCCGGCACCACGCTCAACGACCTGTTCGCCGCTGATCCAGCGCGCGGGGAGCGCTGCCACGCAGCCGCGGCGGGCATCTACCTCGACTATTCCAAGAACCATTGCACCGACACGACATTGAGTTTGCTGGAGGCGCTCGCCGCCACCGCCGAGCTGCCGCGGCAGCTTGCCGCACTGTTTGCGGGCGCGCCGGTGAACCGCTCCGAACAGCGTGCCGCCCTGCACCCCGCGCTGCGCGGCGCGGCTCCCGATGCCGCCATCGGCCGCGAGATAGAGCAGAGCCGGGCACGGATGCTGGCGCTGGCGCAAGCGCTGCGGGCAGGTGAAGTCCACGGCGCCACGGGGCAGGTCATCACCGACCTGGTGCATCTCGGTATCGGCGGCTCTGACCTGGGTCCACGCCTGGTGGTCTCGGCCTTTGCCGAACGCTGTGCGCCGTCTCCGCGCGTCCATTTCGTGACATCCCTGGACAACACCGCGCTCGCGGCCGTCCTGGCGCACTGCGTTCCCGCGACCACCTTGTTTGTACTGGCGTCGAAAAGCTTCTCGACCCTGGAAACCCTGTCGAATGCCGACCTGGCACGACGCTGGCTCGGCGCAGCTGGCATTGCCACGGACCGCATCGGCAAGCATTTCGCGGCAATCACCAGCAAGCCTGAACGAGCCAAAGCCTGGGGCATCGCCGACGACCGTATCCTCACCCTGGGCGAGTGGATCGGCGGCCGCTATTCGCTGTGGTCGGCCATGGGACTGCCGATTGCCGTTGCACTCGGACCGGAAATCTTTACCGAGCTGCTCGCCGGCGCCAATGCCATGGACGAGCACTTTCGCACGGCATCCTTGCGCACCAATCTGCCGATGCTGCATGGACTGCTGAGCGTCTGGCAGATCAATTTCTGGCACCACGGAACCCGCGCCGTACTGCCTTATGTGCACGGCCTGCGCCATCTGCCCGATTATTTGCAGCAACTGATGATGGAAAGCCTGGGCAAAAGCGTCACCCAAGACGGCACGGCGGTGACATTCGCCACCGGAGCAATCATCTGGGGCAGCGAAGAACCCAATGCCCAGCATTCATTTCATCAACTACTGTTACAGGGCACCCATGCCGTACCGGCTGACTTTATTGCTACCGCAACCCCGCACTGCGGCGCGGAGCAGCACCGGCAGCTCTACGCCAACTGCCTGGCGCAGAGCCGGGCGCTGATGATGGGCCAGGATCGCGCCGCGCTGGAGAAGGAATTACTTGCGGCCGGGCACTCCGGCGCAGAGGCCACATTTCTGGCTCGCCACCGGGAAGTGCCCGGCGATCGCCCGAGCAACACACTGGTGCTCGCCGCCCACGAACCCGCCTGCCTGGGCGCCCTGCTGGCGCTCTACGAACACAGCGTCTATGTGCAGAGTGTGATCTGGGGCATCAACGCGTTCGATCAGTGGGGCGTCGAATTGGGCAAGCAGGCGGCGAGTGCGATCGGCGCGGCACTGGCCGGCGCGGCACTGGCCGGCGCGGACGCGAGCGCTTACGACAGCTCCACCCGCGCCCTCATGGCGCGGTGGAACAGCGCGGGTTCGCGTTCAGACTGATCCGCTGTCCGCGCGCCGACGCCAGCGCGGCGCGCGGCAATGAACTGTTTTTTTCGTCAGCCGCCATCCAGGAGCGCCAGCAACTCGGCGGTTTTCGCTGCCATCAGCGCGTGATCGCCGCGGCTCTCGACATTCAGGCGCACCAGCGGCTCGGTATTCGACATGCGCACATTGAAACGCCAGTCCGCGAAGCTGATGCCGATGCCATCCATGGTATCGAGCACGCCGCCTCCGCTTCCGTAGCGGTGGGCGATGGCGTCGAGCACCGCCTGCGGATCCGCGACCGGACGGTTGATTTCGCCGCTCACCGGATAGGCGCGCTGGCGCTCCTCCAACAGTTCGGACAACGGCTGCCGGCGCCGGGACAACAGCTCCACCACCAGCAGCCAGGGAATCATGCCGCTGTCGCAATAGGCGAAGTCGCGAAAATAATGGTGCGCGCTCATCTCGCCACCGTAGAGAGCGTCGTGATCGCGCATCACCTGTTTGATGAAGGCGTGGCCGGTGCGGCTCTGCACCGCCCGGCCGCCGAACCGCGCGACGATGTCGGTGGTGTTCCAGATCAGGCGCGGGTCGTGCACGATGGCGCCGCCGCCGTACTTGCGCAGAAAGGCTTCCGCGAGCAGGCCGACGACGTAATAGCCCTCGACGAAATCGCCGCGCTCGTCGAAGAAGAAACAGCGGTCGAAGTCGCCGTCCCAGGCGATCCCCAGATCGGCGCCGCTCGCGCGCACGGCGTCGGCGGTCGCCGCGCGATTTTCTTCGAGCAGCGGGTTGGGCACGCCGTGGGGAAAGTGGCCGTCGGGCGCGTGCTGGAGTTTGATGAATTCCAGCGGCAGATGCGGCTCCAGCAAATCGATAACGGCGCCGGCACCGCCGTTGCCCGCATTGACCACCACCTTGAGCGGCCGCAGCGCGGATTTATCCACGTAGGTCAGCAGGTGGTCGATGTAGGCGCGCTTGTCGCTGGCGTGGCGCAGCGTGCCCTGGCGCTCAGCCGCCGGAAAATCCGCCGCCTCCGCCAGCGCCTGGATCTCAGGCAGCCCCGCATCGCCACTGATCGGACGCGCGCCTTCGCGCACGAACTTCATGCCGTTGAAGTCCTTGGGATTGTGGCTGGCGGTGACCACCAGGCCGCCGTCGTAGCCGCCGTGGAAGGTGGCGAAATAAATCTCCTCGGTGCCGCACTGCCCGATATGCACCACATCGCAGCCGGCATCGCGAATGCCTGCCACCGCCGCGTCGCACAGCGCCGGGCTGGTCAGGCGGATGTCGTGGCCGACGACAAGGGTGCGTGCGCCCAGATAGACCGCGAAGGCACGACCGATGCGGTAGGCGATGTCCTCGTTCAGCTGCTCGGGGACGCGACCGCGCACGTCATAGGCTTTGAAGCAGGTGAGCGCCGACATCATTTGCGCCCCTTGAGATAGATGTTCTGATAGACGTGGTTGGTGGCCTCGACAAAGCCGCCGACGCTGCCACAGTCAAAGCGCTGACCCTTGAATTTGTAGGCCAGCACCTTGCTGGTCCGGGCCAGCGTCAGCAGCGCGTCGGTAAGCTGGACTTCACCGTTCTTGCCGGGCGGCGTGTGACGCAACACCTCGAAAATGAACGGCGACAGGACGTAGCGGCCGATGATGGCGAGATTGCTGGGCGCTTCGCTGGGCGCCGGTTTTTCCACCATGTCGGTCACACGGTAAAGGCCGGGCTCCTCTTCAATGCCGGCGATGATGCCGAATTTCGACACGTCCTTTTCCTCGACCTCCTGAATCGCCACCACGGTGCTCCCGGTGCGGCGATAGATATCGACCAGCTGCGCCATGACGCCGATGTCATCGTTGAAGCACAGGTCATCCGCCAGAATCACCCCGAACGGCTGATTGCCCACCAGCAACTCGCCGGTGAGGATTGCATGGCCCAGCCCTTTCATTTCCAGTTGCCGGGTCGATGCGAAGCGGCCGCTGTTGATCACCTTGCGGATTTCGATCAGGTAATCTTCCTTGTCGGTCCCGGCGATCTGGTGCTCAAGTTCGTAGCTGATGTCGAAGTGATCGTGAATCGAGCGCTTGCCGCGGCCGGTGACAAAGCAGATCTCGTTCAGTCCGGCCGCCAGCGCCTCTTCAACGCCGTACTGCACCAGGGGTTTGTTGACCACGGGCAGCATTTCCTTGGGCATGGACTTGGTGGCGGGCAGGAAGCGGGTTCCATATCCGGCGACCGGAAACAGGCATTTCTTGATCATGGCAATTCCTTGACGGGCGATTGCGGTCGACATCCTGCACCGGCGTCCCGCGGTCAGGCGTTTGTGCGCACACTGTCAGGGCGCGGCGGCTACCTTAACGCAGCATTTGCGCATTTGCATATGGCCCGCGCGGAGAAAGCCAAGGCTCTCACAATGGCGCGCTGCGGGCGGGTCGCAGGTCGCGTAAAATGGCTGACACATAACGGCAACCCGAGAAACCGATGCCCGCTCCAACGTCCACCTCCCTCCAGGAAGACACCGCCATCCGCGGCCGGCAGAGGAGCTTCACGCGCGCTGAACTGCTGGCTTGCGCGCGCGGGGAGCTGTTTGGTGCCCATGCGGCACGCCTGCCCGATGGCCAGATGCTGCTGGTGGACCGGATCACTCATATCGACTCGACCGGCGGTACGCATGGCAAGGGCCATGTGATCGCGGAACTCGATATCAATCCCGATCTGTGGTTCTTTGGCTGCCACTTCGTCGGCGACCCGGTGATGCCGGGCTGCCTCGGCCTCGATGCCCTCTGGCAACTGACCGGATTCTTTCTCACCTGGCGCGGCAACGACGGTCACGGCCGCGCGCTCGGCTCCGGCGAAGTGAAGTTTTTCGGACAGGTACTGCCTACCGCGGGGAAGGTGACCTACCGGCTCGACATATCCCGCATGGTCGAGCGCAAGCTCGTCATGGCGATAGCCGACGGCTCGGTGTCGGTGGATGGCCACGAAATCTACACCGCCAGGGATCTCCGGGTCGGCATTTTCAAATCCACCGACAACTTTTAGCGACCACCGGCTTCCCTTACAATGCCGGCCAATTTCCCGCCCCACAACCACCCGAGAGGCACTCCATGAGACGAGCGGTAATTACCGGCATGGGGGTGGTGTCATGCCTGGGCAACGATGTCGACTCGGTCACCCGCTCCCTGCGTGAAGGCCGGTCGGGCATCCGTCCGATGCCCATTTATCGCGAGATGGGGATGAAGAGCCAGATCGCGGGACAGATCGATCTGGATCCCACGGATCTCATCGACCGCAAGCATCTGCGCTTCATGAGCACGGCGGCGGTCTATGGCTATGTCGCCATGCAGCAGGCCATTGTCGACTCCGGCCTCACGCCGGCGGATGTCTCCAACCCCCGCACCGGCATCATCATGGGTTCCGGCGGTATTTCCGGGGAAAAATTTCTGGAATCCGTGGACACCCTGCGCGAGAAAGGCGTGAAGCGCATCGGGCCCTACCGCGTCACCCAGATCATGAGCAGCACGGTGTCGGCCTGCCTGGCCACGCCGTTCCACATCAAGGGGCTCAATATCAGCATCTCGTCCGCCTGCGCCACCAGCGCCCATTGCATCGGCTCGGCGGTGGAGCAGATCCAGCTCGGCAAGCAGGACATCCTGTTCGCCGGCGGCGCGGAGGAAGAGCATTGGTCCATGGTCAGCATGTTCGACGCCATGGGCGCACTGTCGACCCGCTTCAACGACACCCCGGAACGCGCCTCGCGGCCCTATGACGTGGACCGCGACGGCTTCGTGATGTCCTGCGGCGGCGGCTGTTTCGTGGTCGAGGAGCTCGAACACGCGCGCGCGCGCGGCGCCACCATTTACGCCGAGATCGTCGGCTACGGGGCCACCTCCGACGGTTACGACATGGTCGCGCCCTCCGGCGAAGGCGCGGTGCGCTGCATGCGGCAGGCCCTGGCGACGGTGAACGGTTCGATCGACTACATCAACACCCACGGCACCAGCACGCCAGTGGGCGACGTCAAGGAAATCGGGGCTATCCTGGAAGTCTTCGGCCCCCGGACCCCGCCCATCAGCTCGACCAAGTCGCTGTCGGGGCATTCACTGGGCGCGGCCGGTGTGCATGAAGCCCTGTTCAGTCTGCTGATGATGCGCCACGGCTTCATCGCCGCCTCGGCCAATATCGACAACCTCGATCCCGAAGTCGCCGCTGCCAACATCGTCCGGCAGCGTATCGACGGCGTCGAACTGGAGCGGGTGATGTCGAACAGCTTCGGCTTCGGCGGCACCAACGCCAGCCTTGTATTGCAGCGGTATCGCGGCGACTGAACCTGACCGGCTGCGCAAGCCGCGGCCGGCGCCAGCGGCTTGATACGACAGGAATCGGGGACGGGAGCAAGAGCAGCGGCCGCGCTCGCTCCCCAGGGCAGCCAAGTCTCCCTTAAAACAAGTCTCCCTCAAAAAATGCCGCGCTGCTCCAGGTACGCCAGCAGGCTTTCCACGCAGCCGTCGAGATCCTCTGTCCCGGTATCAACCACCAATTCCGGATTCACTGGCGCTTCGTACGCGGAATCGATGCCGGTGAAGTTGGGAATCTGCCCGGCGCGGGCCTTGCGGTAGAGACCCTTGGGGTCGCGCTGCTCGCAGACCGCGAGGGAGGTGGCGACATGCACCTCGATGAATTCGTCCGCGGGCAGCAAATCGCGGGCGAGCTGACGGTCGGCGCGAAACGGCGAGATGAACGCCGTCATGGCGATCAAACCGGCATCGACGAGCAGCTTCGCCACCTCGGCGATGCGCCGGATATTTTCGACCCGATCAGCGTCGCTGAAGCCCAGATCCCGGTTGAGACCGTGGCGGACGTTGTCGCCGTCCAGCAGATAGCAGTGATGGCCACGCTCGAAGAGCGCCCGCTCCAGCGCGTTTGCCAGGGTCGATTTGCCCGCGCCACTGAGCCCCGTAAACCAGATCACGCAGGGCTTCTGGCGTTTCTGACGCGCACGATCGTCTTTCGACACCGCCGCCTGGTGCCAGGTCAGATTGGTACTCACGCGCAAGTGTTCACGGAGCCGGCAAACCGGGCCGGACTAAAACGGAATATCGTCATCGAAATTGTCGAAGCTGGTGGGGGCCGGACCGGCCGGGGCAGCGCCCGCGCTGCCGCTCGCCTGCGCCGCGCGTGGCGGAGCGCTGAAGTCGCCGCCCTGCTGACCGGTGGACGCGCTGCCGCCGCGTCCGTCCAGCATCTGCATCTCATTCGCGACGATCTCGGTGGTGTAGTGCTTCTGGCCGTCCTTCTCCCATTGGCGGGTGCGCAGGGAACCTTCGACATACACCTTGGAGCCCTTCTTGAGGTACTCGCCGGCGATCTCCGCGAGTTTGTTGAAAAACACCACCCGGTGCCACTCGGTGCGCTCTTTCTGTTCGTTGGTCTGCTTGTCGCGCCAACCTTCGGACGTGGCCAAGGTGATGTTGGTCACCGCCCCGCCGCTCGGCAGGTAGCGGGTCTCCGGATCGTTGCCGAGATTGCCAATCAAAATGACTTTATTGATGCCGCGAGCCATCGCCAGAATCCCCTGTCAAAATTGTGTGCTGCAAAATTGTGTGCCGCCAAGTCCAGTGTAACCGCTGGGCCGCGGCCTCGCCAACCGCGGCCCGTGCGCAACGCACGCCGTGCATCAGGCGCTCAGCGGGCGTCCCAGAACACGCTCCAGATGGGCGCTGTCGAGCGCATCGTCGTCCACCTGCACATAGGCGACCTGATGGCTCGGGATGTGAATCACGTCCTCGACTCCGGCCACCACGCCCAGCAGGGCTTCGCGCCGGACCACGGGTTCTCCCGCCGTCTGGGTCAACGTCAGGCTGCGCAACCGGCGCGGAGCACGCATGGTGCTGGCCACGGCAAACCATATCAGCGCGGCGCCACCGGCAAACCAGAACACACTCCCGCCACCGAAACGATGCGCGACCAGGCCACCCAGGGCGCCGCCCGCGAACGCGCCCAGAAACTGACTGGTGGAATAAATGCCGAGCGCCGTGCCCTTGATGCCCGGCGGGCACAGCTTGCTGACCAGGGACGGCAACGACGCTTCCAGCAGGTTGAACGCCATGAAAAACAACAGCAGGCCCGTGGCCATCACCGCGAAACGACTGCCTGCCGAAGCCAGCACCGCCTCGGCCACCGCCAGCAGCGCGATGGCGCCCAGAAATATCGGCTTCATCCGCCGCCGTGTTTCGCCATACCAGATGAACGGCACCATCAGGGCAAAGCCGGCGCCCATGGTGATCAGATAAAGATACCAATGCCGGTCCCGCTCGAATCCCACCACCTGTTCAAGCAGCACGGGCACCGACACCCAGGTCGCCATCTGGGCGAAGTGAAGCGCAAAGATTCCCACATCCAGCCTCAGCAGTTCGGAATTGCGCAGCACCCGGCCCAGCATTTCCGGCATCGGCACCAGTTCGTGGGTCGAAAGCCGGCTCGGCGTGGGAATCGACAGCAACACCGGCAATCCCAAAATACCCAGGGCCGCCGTCACCCAGAACACCGCCGACATGCCCCAGTGGGAGGCGATCACCGGACCCAGCGCCATCGCCACCGCGAACGAGAGTCCGATGCTGCCGCCCACCGCCGCCATGGCGCGGGTGCGCACCTGCTCGCGCGTCACATCCGCCAGCAACGCCATGATGACGCCGGCCACCGCACCCGCGCCCTGCACCGCCCGCCCTAGCATCAACTGGTACACGGTGTGCGCTTGGGCGGCGATCACCGAACCCGCGACAAACAGCAGGATGCCGATGATGATGAGCGGCTTGCGTCCAAAGCGGTCGGAGGCGAGGCCGAAAGGAATTTGCAACATGCCCTGGGTGAGCCCGTAGATCCCCAGACACAGTCCTATGGTCGCGGCCGTGGCGCCGCTGTACTGGGCTTCATTGAGCGCAAGCACCGGCAGCACCATGAACAGGCCGAGCATCCGCGTGGCATAGAGAAACACCAGGCCCAGCAAGGCGCGCAGTTCAAGGGATGTCAGCATGCAGGGGACAGCGCGGCGGGATAACCGGAGGGGCGGCTAGAATACTGAATGGCCTTGCAAAAGCAAAGACGATACTGATCCCGTCAGGGACCGCTCGTTGGGCGGTACCGCAACTCGGCGGTCACCGTGCGCGGCTGCGCCGATAGCGTTCGAGCAACTGCCAGGGGCGGGGACGCAGGCCGGCGGGATCAGTGAAAGACACGCCGGCGCCGTAGCATTCCCCGAGAAAATTAATGTAACGCCGCGGCACCGGAGTGACGGAGCGCGGCGACACTCCGTGGATGGCGAGAGGCGAGTTGAGCCACATGACCAGGGTATTCGGCGCATAGGCCACGCGCTCGGCCACCTCCACCGCATCGGGCCTGACCCGGGAACCCCGTGCCATGGGACGCTGCCCGGGCTTGACCCGGTACAGCTCCAGCTCGCCGCCGATGGAAACGTCGTCCGCATGACGGAAATAGAGCAGGGCGGCAAACAATTTGGCGGGATTATCGAGATGGGGGCCGCGCACCGCGGACGGCGTCGTCACCGGGCTGTTCATGCCGAACTGGCAGTCGAGGGCAACATCAGCGGCAAAATTGGCGGCGTTGCCTTTTTTCCCCGGCTGGCGAAGCACGGTCCCAAAGGCCTGCGGCGCCTTGCCGAAGGCGTCACGAATACCGGGATGCAGGGCGGCAATCTCATCCTCCCAGAGAACGCAAACCCGATCGAAGAAGTCCGCCGAGGTGTGGTAGGCAAAAAATTCGCGCCACCGGGGCGCGATACGCGCGCTGGCCACGACGTCCGCCGCCGCGAGCTTGTAGAGCCGGTTGTTCGCGAGCGGACCCGGCCCGGCAACTTCGGCCAGTGCCGGATAGGAATGCTCCAACTCCTGATACAGCGCTGGAGGCAATGCATCCGGCACCACCAGATGGGGAAACGGCTCGTGCCGGATGGCGGCTTTGCCGACCCAGCCCGGCAAACAGCACATGTCATCAACGCCTGTCACCTTCCCTCCTCAAAATACGGCCCTGAAACACGGCCCACCTGAAAACACGGCCCCGCCGGGAAACCTCACCGCGACGAGACTCCGCTATTTTCCGCAGTCTCGCCCGCGCCGCGCAAGCCTCGCCCACCGATCAGACACGGCCGTAGCGATCCTCGAAACGCACGATGTCGTCCTCGCCGAGATAGGCGCCGGTCTGCACTTCGATGATTTCCAGCGCAAGCTTCCCCGGATTGGCCAGCGAGTGCCGGGTCCCGATGGGAATGTAGATGGATTCGTTTTCGGCGAGCAGGGTTTCGTGGCCGTCCAGCGTGACCCGTGCCGTGCCCGCCACCACGATCCAGTGCTCGGCGCGGTGATGATGCATCTGGGTCGAGAGACTGGCCCCCGGTTCCACGAGGATGCGCTTGACCTGGAAGCGGTGCCCGGCGTCCAGGGTGTCGTAACTGCCCCAGGGCCGATAGACCTGACGGTTGGCTTCTTCTTCGGGGCGCGCGGCAGCCGCCAGTTGCGCCACCAGTTGTTTCAGACCGCCTATGCGCTCGCGGGGCGCCACCAGCACGGCGTCCTTGGTTTCCACCACCACGGTGTCGCGCAGCCCCACGGTGGCCAGCAGCCGGTGCTCGGAACGCAGCAGGTTGTTGCTGGAATCGATCCGCAGCACGTCGCCGCGACAGGCGTTGCCGTCGGCGTCCTTGTCCGCGAGCTCCCAGAGCGCCGCCCAGGAACCGACATCGTTCCAGGGACTGTGCAGCTCCACCACGGCGGCGGCATCGGTGTGCTCCATCACCGCGTAATCGATGGAATCGGTGGGACAGGCGGCAAATGCCGCCGCATCGACGCGCACGAAATCGCCGTCCCGGGCGCTACCTGCGGCGGCGCGCTCGCACGCGACGAGAATCTCGGGTCTATGACGGCCCAGCTCGGCGAGGAAACGGCTCGCCCGGAACACGAAAATTCCGCTGTTCCAGTAATAATCGCCCGTCTCCAGATAAGCGCGTGCGGTGTCGGCGTCAGGCTTTTCGACAAAGGCAGCCACCTCGTACACGAACTCCTCGCGCGACAAAAGCGCGCCGCGACGAATGTAGCCATAGCCGGTTTCGGCGGCCACCGGCGCAATCCCCAAAGTGACCAGACGCCCGCGTTCGGCCTGGCGCGCGGCCGCCGCGACGGCGGCATGGAAAGCCGCGATATCGGCGATCACATGGTCCGCGGCCAGCACCAGCAGCAGCGGATCGGCCCCGGTCGTGGCCTGGGCATGGAGCGCCGCCAACGCCACCGCGGGCGCGGTATTGCGCGCCACCGGCTCCAGCAGGATGGCATCAACGGCGCCGCCCCAGACGCGCGCCTGCTCGGCGGCGATGAAGCGATGATCCTCGTTGCACACCAGCACGGCGGGTCCGGGCGCAAGTCCGGCAAGACGCTCCAGCGTCGCCTGCAGCATCGGCTGAGCGCCGACCAGGGGTAGAAACTGCTTGGGAAACAGGCGCCGCGACAGCGGCCACAGGCGGGTGCCGGCGCCACCGGCCAGGACTACGGGAACGATCATTTAGAAACCATCATCGGGACGTGTCGCTCGGCCGGTCGGGGAAGTCTCGTCATTTTAGCCCAGCGCCTGCGGCCTGGCTGTACGTTCCCGGAGCCGGCGTGGTGCGGCGCCGTCGGCGGTGATTACAATGCGCGATTGTTTTGGATCCGCTGCGAGCAACCGCCATGAAGCATATCGGGATTCGCGGTGCGCGCACCCACAACCTCAAGAACATCGACCTGACACTGCCCCGGGATCGCCTGATCGTGATCACCGGACTGTCCGGTTCGGGCAAGTCGTCGCTGGCCTTCGACACCCTCTACGCCGAGGGCCAGCGGCGCTATGTGGAATCGCTGTCAGCCTATGCCCGGCAGTTTCTGTCGATGATGGAAAAGCCCGATGTGGATCACATCGAAGGGCTGTCGCCGGCAATCTCCATCGAGCAGAAGTCCACCTCCCACAACCCGCGCTCCACCGTGGGCACCATCACCGAAATCTACGACTACCTGCGCCTGCTCTACGCCCGCGTGGGCGAGCCGCGCTGTCCCGATCACGACCGGCCGCTCGCCGCCCAGACCGTCACCGAGATGGTGGATCAGGTACTCGCGCTGCCCGAGGACACCCGGCTGCTGCTGCTCGCCCCCATGGTGCGCGAGCGCAAGGGCGAGTATCAGCAACTGTTCGAGCAACTGCGCGCGCGCGGCTTCATCCGGGTGCGCATCGACGGCACCGTCTACGAGCTCGACGAGACGCCCAAGCTCGCCAAGAACCGCAAGCACAGCATCGAAGTGGTGGTGGACCGCCTGCGGGTCAAGCCGGAATTGCGCCTGCGGCTCACCGAATCCTTCGAAACCGCGCTGAAACTCGCCGAGGGACTCGCGGTGGTGAGCTTCATGGACGGCGCTCAGCCGGAGCGCCTGTTCTCGGCGCGCTTTGCCTGTCCGATCTGCAACTACAGCATCGACGAACTGGAACCGCGGGTTTTTTCCTTCAACAACCCCTCCGGCGCCTGCCCCACCTGCGATGGCCTGGGCGTGCGCCAGTTTTTCGATCTCGATCGCGTCATCCAGCACCCGGAGGCGAGCATTTCGGAAGGCGCGATCCGCGGCTGGGACCGCCGCAATCTGTTCTATTTCAACATGCTGACTTCGCTCGCCGAGCACTACGGCTTTGCCATCGACACGCCTTTCGCCGAACTGGACCCCCGCCACCAGCAGTTGATCCTGTTCGGCAGCGGCGAGGAGGAAATCACCTTCAACTACGTCAACGAGCGCGGCACCGTGTTCAAACGCACGCACCGCTTCGAAGGGATCATTCCCAACATGGAGCGGCGCTACCGCGAGACCGACTCCGCCGGCGTGCGCGAGGAGCTGGTCAAGTATCTCAGCACCCAGCGCTGCCCCGAATGCGAAGGCATGCGCCTCAATCGCGCCGCGCGTCACGTCTTTGTCGACGGCCGCTCGCTGCCCGCGGCCACCGCGCGCACCACCGGCGAGCTGGCGGCGTACTACGCCCAACTGGAATTGCCGGGACAGAAGGGCGAAATCGCCGCCAAGATCCTCAAGGAAATCCGCGACCGCCTGCATTTTCTGGTGGATGTCGGACTCAATTACCTGACCCTGGATCGCAGCGCCGACACCCTGTCCGGCGGCGAAGCGCAACGCATCCGCCTCGCCAGCCAGATCGGCGCCGGCCTGGTGGGCGTCATGTACATCCTCGACGAACCCTCCATCGGTCTCCACCAGCGCGACAACGCGCGCCTGCTCACCACTCTCACCCGGCTGCGCGATCTCGGCAATACCGTGATCGTGGTGGAGCACGATGAGGAGGCGATCCGCAGCGCCGACCATGTCGTGGACATGGGTCCGGGCGCCGGTGTGCATGGCGGTCGCGTGGTCGCCCAGGGCAAGGTGGCCGACATCATCGCCGCGCCCGATTCACTCACCGGCGACTACCTGGCGGGCCGCAGGGCGATCCCCGTGCCCCCGGTGCGCACCCCGGTCAATCCCGCGCGCGTGCTGCGGATTCTGGGCGCCAGCGGCAACAATCTGCGCGACCTCGATGTCGAAATACCGCTCGGGCTGCTTACCTGCATCACCGGGGTCTCGGGCTCGGGCAAATCCACGCTGATCAACGAGACCCTGTTTCCCCTCGCCGCCACCGCGCTCAACAAGGCGACCACGTTGCAGCCGGCGCCGCATCGCGAAATCAGCGGACTGGAGCACCTCGACAAGTGCGTGGACATCGATCAAAGCCCCATCGGCCGCACGCCGCGCTCCAATCCCGCCACCTACACCGGCATTTTCACGCCGATCCGCGAACTCTTCGCCGGCACCGCGGAAGCGCGTTCGCGCGGCTACCTGCCCGGGCGTTTCAGCTTCAACGTCAAGGGCGGCCGCTGCGAAGCCTGCCAGGGCGATGGCGTCACCAAGGTCGAGATGCATTTTCTGCCGGACATCCATGTGATGTGCGAAGTCTGTAGCGGCAAACGCTACAACCGCGAAACCCTGGAGATTCTCTACAAGGGCAAGAGCATCCACGAAGTGCTGGAGATGACGGTGGAAGACGCGCGCGCCTTCTTCGACGCCATCCCCGCCATCGCCGGCAAATTGCAGACCCTGATGGATGTGGGGCTTTCCTATGTGCGTCTCGGCCAGTCCGCCACCACGCTGTCCGGCGGTGAAGCCCAGCGGGTCAAGCTGTCGCGCGAATTGTCCAAGCGCGATACCGGCAGCACGCTCTACATTCTGGATGAACCCACCACCGGCCTGCACTTCCACGACATTCAGCAACTGCTCGGCGTGCTGCACCGCTTTCGCGACCACGGCAACACCGTGGTGGTGATCGAACACAATCTCGATGTCATCAAGACCGCTGACTGGATCATCGACCTGGGACCGGAGGGCGGCAGCGGCGGCGGCCTGGTACTGGCCACCGGCACCCCGGAAGACATCGTCCGCTGCCCGGAGTCCCACACCGGACAGTTTCTCAAACCCCTGCTCGGCACCCGCAAAATCCGGCGCCGTGCCAGCGCCTGACCCGCTGTTGAAGGACATCGCGACGGCCGGGCCGCGCGCGGCGACCGAGACATATCAAGCAGATAGGCGAGGGAGCGAGCACCGCGCAACGAAGCAGATGGTGCCCGCAGCAGTTTTTCAGCAACCGGTTAGGCGGCCGTCGCCGTCAGGCTGGTCTCCTCGCCACGACCATCGACGGTGATGAGACGCACCGGACGCCGCCAGACCTGCTGGACGTAATCCAGCACATGGCGCGCGCGCCCGGCATCGAGACCGCGTCCGTCATCGCGATACTGGTGGCGCAGGGTCAGACTGCCGTCGCTGCCCAGATCCTCCACCGCCACCCGGGGAGCGCCAAAATTGAACTTGGGCGCCAGAATGGTTTCGCGCAACTGGTCGAGCGTCGACTCCGTCACGCGCACCGCGCCCGCGCGACTCGCCGAGTACACAAACAGATCGAGCTCGTCGGCGATCTCGGCGGTCAGATAATTGCGAATGAACCCGAAGTCGTCCTCCTGCTGCATGATTTCCCGCGCCGCGCTGAAACCGCGCTCCGCGATCAGGCGCTCCCAGAGCACATAACCCAGATGGTAGGGATTGATGCGCAGCGCGACCTGCTTGTCACCGGCATGGGGACTGACCACATCGGAATGCGTCTTCATGCAGTCCACATAGAACTGCGACGGCAGGAAATCGGCTTCGCGCAACAGCCGTGAATGCCAGTAACTGGCCCAGCCTTCGTTCATGATCTGGCAGTTGAATACCGGCTGGAAATACCAGGACTCCTTGCGCACCGCGAGAAAAATATCGCGCTCCCAGTCTTCCATTTCGGGCGCGTACTGGGCGATGAACCACAGCAGGTCGCGCTCCGGGCGCGGCGGAATATGCAACGGCTCCAGGCGCGTCGCCGCCGGCGCGGCCTTGACGCCGGGCAGACGCGCGTAGCGGCCGCCAAAGTCCGCCTCTCCCGGCTCCCGGGCCACCTGCCGCTCGGGCCGCTGATAACGGCTGCGGTTGAGCGGCAGATCGGTATCGATGTGCGGCTCCAGCGCCAGCGCCGCGTCCAGCACCCGCTCGACGCGCTGCTCGCCCTGCTGATCGATCGCTTCCTGGATGCGGTGGGCGTGAGCGGCCGCCTGCTCCACGATGTGATAGCCCACCTGCTCCTGACTGCGCACAAAGGCCATGTTGTTGCGGGAGAAATCCGCGTGCCCCAGCACATGGGCGACCACCAGGGTGTTTTCCTCGATGCTGTTGGTATCGACCAGGTAGGCGTGGTTGGGATTGCCGGGAAACACCACTTCGAAAATCCGCGAATGACCCATGCGGTGCTGGATCATCTGGTACACCCAGCGCACGCCGAACGACCAGTGCGGCATCCGCACCGGGAGGCCGTACACGGCCACTTCCATCATGAAACTGGCCGGCACCACTTCGAAATCCACCGGGTGATGAACGAGCCCCTGCGCGGCGGCCAGGGCTTCCAGTTGCGGAATGTACTGATCGAGTCGGGAGGGCATCTCAGGAGACTCCGGTGCGGGTTGCCTGATCGGTGAAAAACGCCTTGATCGCCGGCCAGATATCGGCGTCCTCATTCAGCATGTAGCTGCCCACGGGCAGATCCTCCGCCGCGAGGCGCTGCCAGATGGCGGCGATTTCGGTATCCATGTGGCGGTGGCTCTGCTGGGACACCTCGGCGTAGCCGGCAAAGTTCATCAGCGGCAGCAGGCGCTGCAATTCCGTTGTGGCGGCGCCGCGGTCCTCGCTGAAGTTGTGGCCGTCGGTGGCATAAAACAGATAGCAGTTGTAACGCGCCGGATCGAAGCGCTCGACCAGGATTTCGTGCGCCCTGGCAAAGCCGGTGGAGCTCTTGGTGCCACCTTCACCGCGCACCTGGAAGAACTGTTCCTCGGCGAATTCCCAGGCATCGACCGTGTGGGCGACAAACACCGTTTCGACGCTGGTGTACTGGCGGCGAATGCCCTGCAACGCCCAGAAGAAAAACGTCTTGGCCAGCTTCCGGCAGTGTTCATCCATGCTGGAAGACACATCGAGCACGAAAAACACCACCGCGCTCGCCGTCGGTTTGGGGCGCCGCGCCAGTTGCCGAAAGCGGAGGTCGTCGTTGCCGATGGGAATCCGGCTGTCGGGCTGCACGCCGCGCCGTTTGACCGCTTCCTTGAGGGTGCGGCGACGATCCAGCCGGGAGCGCGCGCCGCGCTTGTCCCAGCCCTCGCGCACATAGACATCCTCTTCGATCGCGGTGCCCGCGCGCGGCTGCAGATTGGGCAGCTCCAACTCCTCCCACAGCCAGTCGAGGATGTCGTCAATCTGAAACTCAAGCACGAAACTGAGCGGGCCTTCGCCCTCGCCGCCGCCCGCATCGGTACCCGACCCGGGCTGGCCGGGGCGCAGCACATCGCCGGGTTTGACGTTCGCGCCCTGGCCCGCACCCTGCTCGTCGTCCTGATCGCGCAGCCGGAAGCGGTGGTGTTCCAGAAACCGCACCGGCACCTTGACGGTGCGGTCGCGCGGATTGCTCAACACATCGGACCCCGCGACCAGTTCCGGCAGATGGTCACGCACCGCCTGCCGGACCTTTGCATTATGGCGCAGCCAGTCCCGCGTGCCGCGGGAAAACAGGTCGTACCAGCGCCCCAGTCCGTTGCGGGCTTCACCATCCGTGAACGACATCATACGAACGCCCCTTCAGGTTATTCCTGAGACATTAGCGTGGTGACGTAATTCAGTGCCTCGCGCGCACTGTGCCGGTCGTAGCCGTAATCGCTGATCAGACGCTCCTCCACCGCGGCGATTTTTTCCCGCGCGTCCTCGTCCGGCCGGGCGACGGAGGACACCAGGCGCAGCACATCGCGGCGCTCCTCGAACAGGTATTTTTCCATTGCCTCCTTGAGTCTGGAGTGGGAATCGAGCGAGAAACTCTCGCCCTTCTTGTAGGCCACCATGGCCTTGCGCACGACTTCCTGGCGGAACGTCTGCTTGCCGGCATCGGAAACATTGATTTTTTCCTCGACCGCGCGCAGAAAACGCTCGTCGGGCGCCCGCGTCTCGCCGGTGATGGGATCGGAGACCTCGCGATTGTCGAGGGCGGCCTCCACTTCGTCGAGATACTTGCCCAGCAGGCTTTCGCTCTCCTCTTCGAAGGACACGAAGAGCGCCTTGTGGACATCCTCCTTGACCCAGTGGTTATAGAAATCCTTGCGCGTGGTGACCAGGAAATCCACCCACTGGCGGCGCTGCTTCGCGTCGATGCGCGCATCGTTTTCAATCGCTTCCTTCAGCGTCACCAGCACTTCCATGCTGGTGAGACTTTTCGCTTCGGAGCGGGAGATGGCATTCGACAGCGCGTTGACGACGAAGCGCGGCGACACCCCGGACAGTCCCTCTTCTTCCTGCTCGGCGCTGATGCGTTGCAATTCGGAGCGCGCGAAGCCTTCGACATCCTCGCCGGCGTACAGACGCACCTTTTTGGAGCCATCCAGATCCTCGCGCTCGGAAGGTTTCACACGCGACAGGATCGAGAACACCGCGGCGACCTTGAGCGTGTGGGGATCGAGGTGCACTTCGCGAAACATCGGCGCCTGGGCGATCAGCTTGTGGTAAATCCGGGCCTCGTCCAGGTAACTCAGCGCATAGGGCACCTGCACGATGACCATGCGATCGAGCAAGGCTTCGTTTTCCTTCTCCTGAAGAAACTTGCGGAACTCGGCCAGGTTGGTGTGCGCGACGATGGTTTCATCGACGTGAATCAAGGGGAAACGCGATACCTTGACGTTGCGCTCCTGGGTCAGCGTCAGCAGCAGATAGAGAAACTCGCGTTTCACCTTGAGGATCTCGATCATTTCCAGCAAGCCGCGACTGGCGGAATACACCGCCCCCGACCAGGACCAGGCACGCGGATCGCCCTCGTCACCGTAGTCCGACACCTTGGAGAGATCGACGGAACCGATCAGATCGGCGATATCCGCCGTGGTGGGATCGTGGGGCGCATAGGTGCCGACGCCCATGCGTTTGGCCTCGGCCAGAAATATCCGCTCCACGGGATAGCGCATGAAATCGCCGCCGTATTCGTGTTCGAGCACCGATTGCGCCCAGGGCGACAGATCGCCCTGAATATCGACGCCGTAGGTTTCGCGAAACTCGGCGCGCAGACTGTAGGGCACCAGATTGAGCGGATTTTCATGGAGTGGCGATCCCTGCAACCCATAGATCGCGCCTTCCTCGGTGAGGCTGTACTCCTCGATACCGCGCTTGAGCAGTATCACCAGACTCGACTTACCGCCCGAGGGAGGCCCCAGCAGCAGCAGCAACCGGCGCCCGACTTCGGAGCCGGCGCTGGCCGCCTTGAAATAGTCGACCACACGCTGCAGCGGTTTGTCGATACCGAACAATTCGTGGGAAAACAGCCGGAAATGGTTGTCGTCGCTCTCTTTCTGTTCCCGGCGCTGCATCCAGCGCAGCATGTCCCAGACGTATTGATGACTGGAGCGGGTCACCAGCCGGGACTGGGGTCCGACGATATCCCGCACGAATTCGGCAAAGGTTCCGCGCCACTGTTTCGCCTGGTGTTCGCGGGTGAAGGTAGACAGGGATTCGATGAACTTTTCACTATCCGCACCGCTCGCCATACACTAAATCTCCCACCATCGTGGACAGTTTCAGTCGGTGGCGCTTTCGCCGTCGAAAAGTGCGCCACCCTGCTTAGAGCTCGCCGCGATCCTTTCCGTTCAGGGTATAGCCTCGCGCCACGCCGGGAAACACCGCTCGGCACAGTTCGCCGACCATTCTCCCGGTGGCGGTCCGCTCCCATCCCGGTTCCCGCTTCGCTGTTCCCGAAGCAGGACGAACGCGGTTCGGCCCTGCGCTGTAAACACACGCAAGACTCAAGCCACTTCCTGAAAAAATGGCGTCAACGGCTCCGGTGGATCGACGAAAAAGCGGGCGGGCGCCGGGACAGCGCTCGACCTCCGCCCGAAAACGGCGGCGCGGCACTGTCCGGGCGCCCCGGAACTCAGCGGGTGGGAAGTTCCTCGTGCATGCGGGCCGCGAAGGCGAGAAAGTAGTCGAGACTGGCAGGGTTTTTCATGGCATCCCGGTTGGCCGCCTTCTCCACAGCCACACCCATGAGGATTTTCTTGACCGGCGTTTCCATCTTCTTGCCGGTCAGCGTGTAGGGCACCTCATCGATCTGGAAGATCGCGTCCGGTACATGGCGGGGCGAAAAATTGGCCCGCAGCGATTGGTTGATCGCGGTCTTGATGTCGGCATCGAGTTCGAAGCCAGGCTTGATCTGAACGAACAGCGGCAGATAGTGCCCGCCGCCGGGCAGCTCGATGCTGACCGCAAGACTGTCGGCAACCGCGTCCACCAGCTCGACGCCCCGATACACCTCGCTGGTGCCGATGCGAACGCCGCCCCGGTTCAGGGTGGAGTCGGAGCGCCCCAGAATCTGGATGGTGCCCTGCGCCGACACCCGCATCCAGTCGCCGTGGCGCCAACGCCCGGGGTAGTCCTCGAAATAACTTTCGCGGTAGCGCCGGTCGCCCGCGTCGTTCCAGAAATAAATCGGCATCGACGGCATGGGTTCCATGACCACCATTTCGCCCACCTCGCCCACCAGCGTATTGCCCGCTTCATCGAGGGCGCGCACATCGACGCCCAGCAGCGCGCACTGGATCTCGCCGGCATGCACCGGCAACAGCGGGCAGCCGCCGACAAAGGCCGAGGCGATATCGGTGCCGCCGCTCATGGAGAGCAGCCAGAGATCGGGCTTGACGCTGTGGTAGACCCATTCAAACGCCTCTTCCGGCAACGGCGAACCCGTCGAACCCATCACGCGCAGGTACTTGAGATCGAAGTTGCTGCCCGGCTTGAGTCCGGCTTTCATGCAGGCGATCAGGTACGCCGCGCCGGTCCCGAAGTGGGTGAGGCGGGCGCGTTCGGCCATGGCCCAGAGCCGGCTTTGATCGGGATAGCCGGGGTTGCCGTCGTAGATCACGGGCACCGCGCCCAGCAACAGCACCGACAGGCCGATATTCCACATCACCCAGCCGGTGGTCGAATACCAGAAAAACCGGTCCCCCGGCTTCACGTCACAGTGCAGACCCAGATGCTTGAGCTGCTCCAGCAGCACGCCGCCGTGGCTGTGGGTGATGGCTTTGGGAATACCGGTGGTGCCGGAGGAATACAGCACCCAGAGCGGATGATCGAAGGGCACTGGCGCGAAATGCAGGGGTCCGACGGACTTCGCGAGCACCTGATCCCAGGCATCGACAGCGGCGAGTCCGCAGCGCCCGGCGCCGCCCCGGTGATCGATCAGCAGGATGCGTTCGAGGCTGGGCAGCGCGGCCTGCAATTGTCCCAGCTCCGCCACGCGGTCGATGGTCTTGCCGTTGTAGCCATAGCCGTCCACGGCGATCAACACCTTGGGAGCGATCTGCTGGAAGCGGTCCACCACGCTGTTGGTGCCGAAGTCGGGCGAGCAGCTCGACCACACGGCGCCGATGGCGCTCGCCGCCAGGAAGGCGACCAGCGCCTCGGGAATGTTGGGCAGGTAAGCGACCACCCGATCGCCCGGCACTACGCCAAGGCCGCGCAGATACCCGGCGACGGACGCCACCCGGGCCTCCAGCTCGGCCCAGCTCAGTTCACGCAGGTCGTGCCGTTCGTCCGCCGCCAGCAGGGCGGGACGGTCGTCGCCGCGGCCGCGAAATATGTGTTCGGCAAAATTGAGGCTGGCACCGGCAAACCACTGCGCCCCCGGCATGGCGTGGCTCGACAGCACACGCGCGACGGGCGTGGTGGACTGAATCCGATAGTAATCCCAGATGCTCTGCCAGAAGGCTTCCAGATGCGCGACCGACCAGCGTTGCAGGGCGGCGTAATCGGCGAACTTCAGCCCGCGCGTATCCGCCAGCCAGTTCATGTAGGCGGTCATGTTGGTCTGCCGCTGAAAATCCGCGGACGGTTCCCAAAGCAGTTTCATCAAACCTCCGGGTGGGATGCAGTATCGGTATCGAGTTCGGCGGCGCACAGAAAGGGCCTGCCGAAATTGCTGGAGCGGCCCCGCAGCTGAATGATGCGCCGGCCGTGTTGATCGACGACATCGACATCCACCAGGCTTGCCGAGCGGCCCTGGTGACTGACCACGGCGGTGGCGGTGAGCACGTCGTTCAGCGTCGCCGGGCGCAGGTAATCGATCGCGCAATGCGCACCGACGCCGGCCTGGTTGGTGGACGAACAGGCCACCGCAAAGGCGACATCGGCCAGGGTGAAGCTGGTCCCGCCGTGACAGTTGCCCAGCGCATTGAGCATCTCCGGACCCACCCTGAGCGACAGCCGCGCGTAGCCCGGTACCACCTCGAGCAGCGCGATACCCAGCCGCGCCACCGTGGGATCCCGCTCCAGAATCGCCGCCGCGCAACGGCGGGCGATATGCGCGCTTGGGTCGTCATTCACAGCCAGTGGTTCCTGTCGCGTGGGTGCCGGCATTGTAGGGATTTTGCCGGGTCCGCTCATCCCGCCCTTCTCGCCGCGGGAGTCCGACGTCGCCCGGGGGCGCTGCTACAATCGCGCCCCGTTTTGGCCGTGCGACCCAGGTGCAGCGACTCAATCCCGAACAGGCGCGCGCGGTGCGGCACCGCGGCGGCCCCTTGCTGGTGCTCGCGGGTGCCGGCAGCGGCAAGACCAGCGTGATCACCCATCGCATCGCGCACCTGATCGAGTCGGGGACGGTCGCCGCGCGCCACATCGCCGCCGTGACCTTCACCAACAAGGCGGCGCGCGAGATGAAGCAGCGCGTCGCGGCGCAGTTGTCGGGGCGGGCCGGCAAGGGTCTGACCATATCCACCTTTCATCACCTGGGGCTTGGCATCCTGCGCCGGGAACTCGCGCTGCTCGGGCTGCGCGCGGGCTTCAGCCTGTTCGATGCCGACGACAGCCGCAACCTGCTCCAGCAGTTGCAGATCGTCGACGACGAGGCGCCGCTCGACCGGGCCGCGCAGCGCATCTCGCACTGGAAAAGCCATTTGCAGACCCCAGAGCAGGCGCAGTCGACCGCGAGCGATGCGGACGAGCTGCGCCTGGCGGTGATTTACGCCGGTTATCAGCGCGCCCTCACCGCCTACAACGCGGTGGATTTCGACGATCTCATCGCGCGGCCGATCCACCTGTTCCGCGCGCATCCCGAGCGCCTGGACCACTGGCGGCGCCGCATCCGCCACCTGCTGGTGGACGAATACCAGGATACCAATCGCGCCCAGTACGAACTGATCCGGCTGCTGGTCGCCGACCACCATCAACTGACCGTGGTCGGCGACGACGACCAGTCCATCTACGCCTGGCGCGGCGCGCGTCCGGAAAACCTGGCGCAGTTGCAGGAGGATTTTCCCGACCTCGAAGTCATCAAGCTGGAGCAGAACTACCGCTCCACGGCGCGCATCCTCAAGACCGCCAACACCCTGATCGCCCACAACGAGCACCTGTTTGCGAAAACCCTGTGGTGCGACCGCGGGCACGGCGAACCGATCCGGATCATCCGCTGCGACAGCGAGGACGCCGAAGCCGAACGGGTCGTCAACGAAATCCTGCTGTTGCGGGCCCGGCGCGGCTGCCCACTGGGCGCGTTCGCAGTGCTGTACCGGGGCAACCACCAGGCGCGCGTGATCGAGATGAAACTGCGTTTGCTGAACCTGCCCTATCAGTTGAGCGGCGGCACCTCGTTCTACGCCCGCACCGAGATCCGCGACCTGCTCGCCTACCTCCGCCTGCTGGTCAATCCGGACGACGACACCGCCTTCCTGCGCATCATCAACACGCCGCGCCGCCAGATCGGCCCCACCACCCTGGAAAAACTCGGCCACTACGCCACCGGCCGGGGCATCTCGCTCCACGCCGCGTGCGGCGAACTGGGGCTGGCCGCAGCGCTCGACGGCGCGGGCCTGGAGCGCCTGCGCCGCTTCCGCCACTGGTTCGACGGCCTCGCCCGCGCCTGCACCGAACACAGCGGCATCAAGGTGATCCGGGAGATGATCGAGGATATGGACTACGCCGGCTGGCTGGCCCAGAACGCCAGCAGCGCGCCGGTGGCCGAGGCGCGTCTGCGCAACGTCGAACTGTTGTTGCAACAGATCACCACCACGCTGGCGAAACAGGTGGAAGAAGAAGGCGGGGAAGATGTCGCCGCCGCCATCGGGCGTCTGCTGTTACTGGATTTGCTCGATCGCCACGCCGAGGATGGCGACGACGACCGCGTGCAACTGATGACCCTGCACGCCGCCAAGGGCCTCGAATTTCCCCATGTGTTCCTGATCGGTCTGGAAGAAGGGCTGCTCCCCCACCGCAACAGCATCGATGCCGGCGCTGTCGCCGAGGAACGGCGCCTTGCCTATGTGGGCATCACTCGCGCCCGCGAATCCCTCACGCTGACCCTGGCGGGACGTCGCCGCCAGTTCGGCGAAACCCTGGAAACCACGCCGAGCCGGTTTCTCGACGAATTGCCGGACGCTGAACTGGAACGCGAGGGTTTTGGCGAACCCCTGCCGCCGGAACAAAAACGGCAGCGGGGCAACGCGAGTCTGGCGGCGCTGAAAGCGCTGCTGGACTGACTGCGATCACTGGCCCTGGTCGATAAAGCTATCGTAGTCCGGCACCACCGTCTGCCCGTTGCTGATCAGGAAATCCCGGTTCTGCATCCAGGCGTCGCGCACGAACACATATTCGTCGTAGGCCTCTTCGAGCGCGTGCTCCTGGTCCAGAAAGCCGGCGCGGGTATCCACCACTTCGACCACCATGGGTCCGTAGCCCACTTCGTCCCGGACCCAGTTGCCGGCGACATCCGTCATCCAGTCGACACCGCGCGCGGGTCCGTCCCGCAGCGTGGAAGGCCCCAGCAGCGGCAGCATGAAATAGCGGCTGTCGCGCCACCCCCAGACCGCCAGCGTCTGACCGAAGTCCTCCCTGAACGTCGGCATATCGAGCTGGGTGGCCACGTCGAAGAAGCCTGCAACGCCTGCGGTGCTGTTGACGACGAAGCGCCCCAGCGCCAACCCGCCGTCCCGGGGTCGTCCCTGCAGAGCCAGGTTAAGCACGACGACCGGATAATGCAGATTGGTGAAGGCATTGCCGATACTGCGCTGGACCGGCGCGGGCGTCAGCCCGTCGTAGCCGCGCGCCACCGGCCGCAGAATGGCGCGATCCAGTCCGCGATTGAAACCGTACATGGCGCGGTTGTAGGGCTCCCAGGGGTCGCGGGGAGAGCGCGCTTCCGGCGGCGCGGCCTCGATCCCGCCGCAGGCGGCCAGCAGGAACGCCGCCAGCAAGAGGGCTGTCGCGGACAACAGGCGTGGCAGCGATTTCATCCCGATCTCCTCAATTCGACGGGGCGTCCTCGGACCAACCGAGGAGGCTGCTGACCTCACTCAGGCTGGCAAAGGTGCGCAGCGCCCGGGGCGGATCCGTGAACTCGATGTCCGTGCCGCGACCGTGCGCCCAGGACTGCCACTCAAGCAGCAATGCCAAGGCACTGGAATCCGCGCGCGTCACTGCGGCGAGGCCGACCACCGCCGGCACCGCGCCAGCGACCCGCCACGCCAGACTCTCGGCATAGATACCGGGAACTTCCCGTGCGGTCAGATCGCCGCTGAGCTGCAAGGACCCGCCACCACCGTCAGGCCGGTTTGTCATCGGCCTTGACCTCGATCTGCAATTCTCCGGACTGCAACCGGCTCAACACGCGGTCAAAGCCATCCCGACGAATCTCCTCGCCGATCTGGTTGCGAAACGTGGCCACATAGGAGATGCCCTCGATGATGACATCGAACACCCACCAGCGGTCGTCCCGCTTGCGAAAGACGTAATCCACCGCTGCCTCGGAGCCCGAGTCCAGACGCACCCGGGTGCGTACCCGGGTCATGCGCTCCGTGTTTCCGGCCTGTTCGGGCAGAATCTCCACCTGATCCCGGCTCTTGAACTTCAACAGGCCTTCGGCATAGCGGCGCACCAGCAGGTCGCTGAGCGCATCGGAGAAGGCGGTCACTTTCTCGGCAGGCAGACCACGCCCGTGCTGGCCCAGCACCAGACGGGCGGAATAGAGCGAATCGATATTGGGCAGCAGGTTCTTCCGGACCTCCTGCTGCAACGGCGTCGGGTCGGCCTGGTAGGCGGCTCGATTGGCGTCGATCAGCTCGAACAAGCGTCCACTGGTGGTGCCCACGATGGTGGCGGGCTCCTCGCCCGCGACAGCCACGCTCGCGAGGCAAATCCCCAGCGCCAACCCCAACAGGTATTTCATTTCTTTTGCTCTCCACCGCTGTTGAACAGGAAGCGACTGATCAATTGTTCCAGCACCAGCGCCGACTGGGTAATCAGTATTTTATCGCCATCCTTCAGCATGTCCGGCGCGCCGCCGGGTTCCAGGCCAATGTACTGATCGCCCAGGATGCCACTGGTCAGGATCGAGGCGGAAGTGTCCTCCGGCAGGGTGCGAAAACGGTCGCCGATGATCATCACCACACGCGCCGAAAATGTCTCGGGGTCGAGATCGATACTCTCCACCGATCCCACGCGAACACCGCCAAGACTCACGTTGGAGCGGGCCTTGAGCCCGCCGACGTTGCTGAAATCGGCCACAATTCGGTAGCCGCCGTCCTTCAGCGCGCCACCGTCGGTGGCATGCAAGGCCAGGAAGACCAGTGCCGCAATACCGAGCAGCAGAAACAGTCCGGCGGTGAATTCGATCTGATGGGAAGATTTCATGACAGGATTCCAGCGCTAGAGCATGAAGGCAGAGAGGACAAAATCCATCAGCAGCACCGCGATGGCACTGGTGATGACGGTCTGGGTGGTGGCCAGCGCCACCCCTTCGCTGGTGGGCTTGGCGCTCCAGCCAAAATAGACGGCGAGCCAGCTGACCAGAAAACCGAATACGACGCCCTTCATCAGTCCGCCCATGAAATCCTTCATCAGCTCGACCGATGCCTGCATCTTGCTCCAGAACACGATCGGATCGCTGCCCATCAGGTAGACCGAGAAAAATACGCCGCCGAGCAGTGCGGTGACATTGAACACCAGCACCAGAGCCGGTACCGCAAGCACGCCGGCCAGCAGCCGGGGCTGCACGATACGCTCCATCGGATCGATGGCCATCAGGTCGAGCGCATCGAGTTGCTCGGTGGCTTTCATCAAGCCGATTTCGGCGGTGATCGAAGTGCCCGCGCGGCCGGCGAACAGGATCGCGGTCAACACCGGCGCCAGCTCGCGAAACAGCGAGAGCGCCAGCACCGTGCTGACCGAATCGCCGGCACCAAAGCGGGTCAGGGTGTCGTGGGTTTGCAGGGTCAGTACCAGACCGACGAAGAATCCACAGATGACGATGATCACCAGCGAGCGCACGCCGACGAAATACACCTGGCGCAGGATTTCGCCGAGCTGGAGGGGGCCGAAGCGCATCCGCGCAAAGGCCGTCACCAGAAAAATTCCGGCGCGACCGAATTCGCGGATCGGCTCGGCCAGCAACCGACCGCTGAGACTGGAGGGCGTCGTCACGGTCAGGCTCCCACGGCGAGCAGATCGTCGGCGAGCGGACGCGCCGGAAAATGAAAGGGCACCGGACCGTCGGGAAGGCCCTGCATGAACTGGCGCACCACCTCCTGATCGCTGTCCCGCAGCTGGTCCGGCGTGCCCGACGCCACCACCCGGCCCTCGGCGATAATGCAGCAACAGTCGGCAAATTTCCGCACTTCCGCGACATCATGGGTGATGACCACACTGGTGATCCCCAATGCCCGGTTAATCTCGCGGATCAAGCGCACGGACGCCCCCAGGGAAATGGGATCGAGACCGGCGAAGGGCTCGTCATAGAGCATGACGGCTGGATCCAGTGCCATGGCGCGGGCCATGGCCACCCGCCGGTTCATGCCGCCGGACAGTTCACGCGGGTACATGCCAGCGGCGCCGCGCAAGCCGACGGTCTGCAGCTTGAGCAATACCAGGCGCCGGATGAGGGGTTCTGGGAGTCTGGTGTGTTCGCGCAACGGCAGCGCCACATTGTCGAAACAGGTGAGGTCGGTAAAGAGTGCGCCATTTTGCAACAACACACCGATATTGCGGCGCAGATGATTGAGATCAGCGCCACGCAGCTTGTTGACTTCGGTATCGCCGACCCACACCTGCCCCTTGTCGGGCCGCAACTGTCCGGTAATCAGCTTGAGCACCGTGGTCTTGCCACAGCCGCTCGGGCCCATCACGGCCGTCACCTTGCCGGTCGGGATCGCGAGGGAAAAATCGGTCAACACCGCGCGATCGCCGCGCTTGAGCGTGACGCCATCGAGGCGAATTGCGGCCGCGGCGGCGGAAGCGTCAGGCGCGGCTGAGGTATCAGGCATGGTCTCGATGCTCGTCTCTGTCCTGTGGGGAAGCAAGCCGTGAAGATCGCCTCCACGCCGACGATGGTGGTTGCGGCGAACAACCGCCTGACATTCCGTCAGGCTTCTAACAGCTTGTTGAAAAACTACTGCGGCAGCCATCTGCTTCGTTGCGCGGTGCTCGCTCCCTCGCCTATCTACTTGATATGTCTCGGTCGCTGCGCGCCGTGCGCCTCGCATCTGGCCGCCTCGCGACGTTTTTCAACAAGCTG
>CAMTUJ010000009.1:0-58007 GCA_947084925.1 uncultured Gammaproteobacteria bacterium | reverse complement strand
CAGGTTGCTGAAAAACTGCTGCGGGCACCATCTGCTTCGTTGCGCGGTGCTCGCTCCCTCGCCTATCGACTTGATATGTCTCGGTCGCTGCGCGCCGTGCGCCTCGCATCTGGCCCCCTCGCGACGTTTTTCAGCAACCTGCTAACGAGGCTGCTAAAAAAAGACCGCCGGCTGCAACAGCCGGCGGTCTTTTTTTGGGTTCCGGAGTTTCGGAAACGCGTGTTTCAGCCCAGGCGTTTGGGCAGCACATCCTTGAGTTTGGCGTGCATGGCGAGCAGCGCGCGCTCCGTGGTCGGCCAGTCGATGCAGGCATCGGTCACCGATTTTCCGTAGATCATCTCGGCGCGATTCGCCGAGAGTTTCTGGTTGCCCGCTTCGATGTTGCTCTCGATCATCAGACCGATGATGGACTGGTTGCCTTCGAGAATCTGATTGGTGGCATTTTCGATCACCAGCGGTTGCAGCTCGTGACTCTTGTTGGAGTTGGCGTGGCTGCAATCCACCATGATGTTGGTGGACACGCCGGCCTTGCGCAGCGCCTGTTCGCACAGCGACACACTCACCGAATCGTAATTCGGTTTGCCGTCGCCGCCGCGCAGCACGATGTGCGCATACGGATTGCCACGGGTTTTGATGATGGCGACGCGTCCCTCGCTGTTGATGCCGAGGAAATGGTGCGGCTTGGCGACCGACTGCAAGGCGTTGATGGCCACCGTCAGGCCGCCATCGGTGCCGTTCTTGAAGCCGACCGCCGGGGTCAGACCGCTGGCCAGTTCGCGATGGGTCTGGGATTCGGTGGTGCGCGCGCCGATCGCCGACCAGGCAATCAAGTCCTGCAAATACTGCGGCGAAATCGGATCCAGCGCTTCGGTGGCGGCGGGCAGGCCCAGCTCGGCGATGTCGCGCAGCAGGCGGCGGCCGATGTGCAGTCCTTCGTCGATGCGGAAGGAATCGTCCAGGTGCGGGTCGTTGATCAGTCCCTTCCAGCCCACGGTGGTGCGCGGTTTTTCGAAGTACACCCGCATCACGATGAAGATGCTGTCGGCCACCCGGTCGGCCAGCGCGCGCAGGCGCCGGGCATAGTCCAGGGCGGCATCGACATCGTGGATGGAGCAGGGTCCGACCACGATCATCAGGCGGTGATCCTGGCGGTCGAGGATGTTCTGCACCGTCTCGCGTCCGCGCACCACGGTGGTGGCGGCGGCGGGGGTCATGGGCAGATCCCGCTTGAGGTCGTCCGGTGTCAGCAGGACCTGCTGGGAATCGACATTGAGGTTTTCAAGGGCTTTTTCGATCATTTGACTCGGTATTCCCGGCCGTCGCGCGGCTGCGATAGTGGCATGAGGGCCGGGAATTCTACTGTAATTCCGCTGACGACGGGATGAACGGACCGCGCTGCGGGCCGGCTAAAGGATTTCCAGGTGCGGCAGCAGCGGGAAATACAGCGCCGTGCATACCGGCCGCGAATCCCGACGCGCGAACAGGGCGGCATAACGCGCCAGTTGCTCGGCATAGGCTGTGCGCTGGCGGGCGATGAACTGCGTCCGTGGTTCGCCCACGGCGGGTTCGGCGAGTTTGTAGTCGATGATCCAGCGTCTGTCGTCGATCACGAAGGTGCGATCGACGATGGCGATACGCGTCTGGCCGTTGTCGTCCAGATAGCCCAGCTCCCATTCGGCGCCGCCCTCGGAATGCTCGGCGAGCAGCCAGCGGCCGTGCGCGTCGGCGAGCAGGTTGGCGAGTCCGCGCCGGATGCGGGCGATGGCTATTTCTGCTTCGTCCGCGGTCGCGCCGGCGGCGGCCAACTCGCCTTGCCACAGGGATTCCTGACGCGCGCCGCGGCGCGCGTCCCAGCGCTCCGGGCCTTCGCGCAGCAGTTGCCGCACGCTGCGGTGGAACAGGATTCCCGCGAGGCGGGCGAGGGGCGCTTCGGTGTCCGCGCCGCTCACGGACGCTGGGGTTGCCGGGCCGGGCGCCGGTGGCGCGAACGCTGGCCGCCAGTCCGGCGGCAGGCGCACGCCGTGGCTGAGCGGCGGCGCCAGCGCGGCCTCTGTGTCATCGTCCGTTTGCGCATCGACTTCGATATCCGCGTTCTCGGTTGCGGCCTGGTGGCTAACCACTTCGAAACCGGGGCCGGGCCGCGCCAGCTCGGGCGCGAGCGCGGGCCAGATGCGTGCGAGCAGGGTGTTCTCCGCTGGGTTGTCCTTGCCCGGCGCGCGAAACACCAGATGCAGGCGGCGCGCCGCGCGGGTGCAGCCCACATACAGCGTGCGGGCGTCCTCCAGCCGGCTCGCCAGGCCGTCCTCGCGCGCCAGCCAGGTATAGAGCGGATCGCTCGCCTCGCCGTTGCGCTGGGGCGGCGCGATGAGCAGGTGATTGTCCCCGGCCGCCGTGACGCGCTCGCGCCAGCGCAGCAGTTCGCGATCGTTCGCGCGGCCCTTGCGATCCAGGGCGGGGATGATGACGGTATCGAACTCCAGCCCCTTCGCCTTGTGGATGGTCATGATGTGGAGGCGGGTCTCCGGCGTCGCCGCGGGTGCCGCATAACCGCTCTGCACCCGGGCGGTGAAGGCCGGCCAGTCGGTGCGCGCGGTGTCGGCGGCGCTCTCCAGAAGGTCGAAATACTGCCGGCACAGGCGCAGATGGTCGGGATCGAACAGGGCAGCCGGCCCGCCCAGGGCGATCCAGGCGCCCTCGATCGCGATGCGCAGGGGCTTGCGCCAGCGTTCGGCCCAGGCCGCGCGCAGCACCGGCGCCACCCGGGCGAGGATGGCGCGGCCAGCGGCGCTCAACGCGGGATTTTCCTGCCAGGCGGCGAGGCGGGGCAGCAGCGGGGCGCGTGGATCGGCGCCCGCGCCGCCGGCGAGCGCGAGCAGATCGGCGTGCCCGAGCCCGCACCAGGGCGCGCGCAGCACCGCGAGCCAGGCGATGCGGTCCGTGGGGCAGAGCAGCGCGCGGGTGAGCGACAGCAAGTCGATCACCGGCATGCTGCCGGCGAGGCTGTCGATATCCGCGGCCTGCCAGGACAGGCCGCGGCGATACAGCGCGGGCAATATCTCGCGCAGGTGATTGCGTCCCCGCACCAGGATCGCGACCTCGCCCGGCTCGGCGAGCGCCGCCTGCACCCGCTCCGCCACGATTTCCGCTTCCGCGGTGGCGGTCGTTCCGCTCGGCAGCACGTCGGCGCTGACCGCCGCGCCGGGCAGCGGCGGGCGCACCGCCCCGGCGGGCGCGTAGGGCACCGCCCCCCGCGTGGTGTCTTCCGTGGCGGGAAACGCCGCGGCGAAGATGCGGTTGAACCAGTGGATCAGGCGTTCCTGGGAGCGGAAATTGGCGCTCAGATCGAGCGGGGTCAGGCGGATAGCGCCGAGGGGATGGCGGCGGCTGTCGAGAAACAGACCCACGTTGGCGTTGCGAAAACCGTAGAGGGACTGCATGCCGTCGCCCACCAGAAACAGGGTGCGGCCGTCGCCGTCCTGCCAGCCGGCGGTGAGGCGGCGCAGCAGCGCGAACTGCAGCGACGAGGTGTCCTGGCACTCGTCCACCAGGATGTGGCGCAGGCGGTAATCGAGGCGCAGCGCGAGGTCGGTGGGTTGATCCTCGTCGCCCAGCGCCCGCAGCGCGGCGAGGGCAATGGCGGTGAAGTCGCACTGGCCTTCGCGCTGAAATACCAGATCGAGGCGGGCGGCGAGTTCGGGCAGCAGTTGGGTGAGGGCCGCGAGCACCTGCCACTGAGCATCCGGATAAGTCGCGGGCGGCAGGGCGATGACGTCGTTGCAGAGTTCCCGCAGCCCGGGCGTGGCGGCGAATTGTTCGCACAGTTCGCTCCAGCGATCCTTGTAGGTGCCCGCCAGATCCGGCTCGACGGATTCCTTGGCGGGGGGAAATCCCAGGCGCTTGTCGATTTTTTTCCGCGGACCACCGGCGTTCGTGAAAAACAGGCCGATGATTTCCCGCCAGGGTTCCGGGTTTTGCGCCGGGGGAAGCGCCGCCGCCTCGGCGAGTTGGGCGAGGCGGTGTTCGGGCGCGGTGCGCGCGAGATTGCGGCCCGCGTAGCGCACCAGTTCCAGGAGTTCCGCCGCCATCGGCGCCAGCTCGGCATGCAGCTGTTCCAGGGTGTCGGCAACCAGTTCGGCGAGCGCCGCTTCCAGGTGGGGGCGCGCGTCGCGACTGGCGAGCACATGGCCGAGCCACTGCTCGCGTTTGCCCAACAGGCGGATCAGCAGGTCTTCGAGCTGGCTCTGGTTGTTGTCGAGGTGCGTGAGCAGTACCGCCAGCGCGGCGCCGGTGGCGCCCGGGCGCTCCAGCTCGGCGGCCAGATCCCGCACCGCCGCCCGCAGCAGCGGTTCGGCGTTTTCGCTGGGCGCGAGACCGGAGCCCAGGCCCGCTTCCACCGCGAGCTGCCGCGCCAGCAGAGCGCAGAAGGCGTCGATGGTGTGGACTTGCAGCCGGTTGGGCGCGCTCGCCAGATCCCAGCCCGCGGCGGCATCCCGTGCCGTCACCGCGCGCGCCAGTTCCCAGTTGCTGCGTTCGAACTCGTCCGCGGGCGGCTCTGGCTGCTGCGCGAGTTCCAGGGCGCCCAGGATGCGTCGGCGCATTTCGCCCGCGGCCTTGCGGGTGAAAGTCATGCACAGCACTTCCTCGGGCTCGGCGCAGGCGGCGAGCAGGCGCAGCATGCGCTGGGTGAGCAGGCCGGTTTTGCCGGAGCCGGCCGGCGCCGCCACCGTAAACGAACGCTCGGGGTCCAGGGCTGCGCGGCGCGCGTCCCGATCCGCTGTCATGTGCGCTCCCGCCAGCGCTGGATGGCGTCCTGTTCCGGCAGCCGGTTGAGCGGCAGCAGCTCGGTCTGGTTATCGACGGTCCGCGTGTAGCAGGCGATGGTGGCGGTGCCCCGCAAAAACTCCCGCGCCAATGCGCCGAGATCGTGCCGCCACTGCGCGAGCGCCGCGGGCCAGTCCGCGGGCAGGCCGTATTCCGCCAGCGTTTTGCATCCCGGGATCAACGCGGCCGTATCGGTGATGCCCAGCAGCGCGCCGGATGCCTTGTCGTCGATGCGCACGCGGGCGAAGGCGATGCCTGCCAGCGCGCCGGCGCGGGAATCCGCCGGCGAATCCGCGACCGCCAGCGCATAGAGCGGCAGTTGCGGTTCGTCCGGGCGCGCGTCGGCCCAGCCGGAGGACTTGATGTTGCCGGTCTTGTAGTCGATCAGCAGCAGGCGCTCATCCGCCAGCCGGTCGATGCGGTCGATGCGCAGACGGATGGGGAGTCCTTCGAGTTCGAGCGCGAAGTCCTGTTCCCGCGCCGCCACCCGAAACGGCGGACGCAGTGCTTCCAGCGCCAGCCAGTGTGCGAGCAAGCGCTCCAGACACGCCGACTCGACCGCGCGCAGGCGTCCGCCGCGGAGTTCGGGCCGCTGGCGGGCGAGCTCGTCGAGCGCGCCGGCGATGGCGGCGGCGAGGTGTTCGGCCCGCGCTGCGGGATTCAGCGCCAGCAGCGCCGCCTGATCGGTGTGCGCGCGCCAGAACAGCTCCAGCGCCCGGTGCACCAGATTGCCGCGTTCGGCGCGGTTGAGTCCGGGTTCGGGTTCGGCCAGTGCCCGCGCGCCCAGGCGCCAGATCGCGAAGGCATTGAACGGACAGGCGGCCTGATCGCGCAGCAGCGAACTTCCACCGCGCACCAGTTCGGCCGCGACGCAGGGCGGGGCATCGCCCCAGGCGATTCGTTCCAGCGCCACGGCGCCGGCCAGGGCCGTCGCCAGGGGCTGATCGAGCGCGGGCACCGGGACACTGTGCGATGGCAGTGCGCGCAGCGGCGCAAAGGCTTGCAGCGCCACGTCGCCGTCGCGCAGCGGATAGCTGAAGATCACTTCGGGCGCGGCGCCGGCCAGCTCGGCCACCATGACGCGGGCGAGCGTCAGCTCATGGGCGCCCTGGGCGCGCGGCATCGCCAGGCGCCGCTGCAAGGCGCCGGGCAGCAGCGGGTGGGGCGCGAGGGACTCCGGCCAGCGGGCATCGCTCATGCCGGCGACCCAGAGCGCGTCGAAGCGCAGGCCGGCGGCTTCGAGTACACCCAGAATCTGGAGCGGCGCCTCCGGGGTGCGTGGCTGGAACACGGTGTCCCCAGCGAGGCGGCGCAACTCGGCCAACGCCTCGGACCAGCTCGGCGTCTCGCCGGTGACAGCGAGGGCGGTGAAATCGTCGAGCAGATTGCGCCAGTGCTGGCGCTGCTGGTATTCGTGGCTGTCGAGGACCCGGCTGCCGGGCCAGCCCAGAATCTCCAGATGCTCGGTCGCATGCCTTGCCCAGCCCGCGAAACCCTGCCGGGCCGGCGCGCGGCGGCGTTGGTCGGCCGCCGCTTGCAGGCGCCGGGACAGGCTGCCGGAGGTGCTTTCCAAAGCGGCTTCGGCGCGCGCCACGGCGTGGCGGAAATCCCCGGCCGCAGGCGCGAGCCGGTTCAGGTCGCGCAGATGGCGTTCGGCGCGCGTACGCACCTCGAGTTCGGCGGCGGCGTCGCTCCAGAACGGATCCTGGAGCAGCGCACAGTGCAGCCCCAGCGGCGCGGGGCCGTCGGCGAGCGCCAGCAATTCCAGCGCGGCGCGCGGGAGCGGCAACTCGGCAAGGGGAACCCCGGCGGAAATATTGAACGGCGGCGGTTGCCAGCCGGTGTCCGGCAGACCGTGGCCCGGCGCCAGCAGATCGCGGAACTGGCGCTCCACCTGGGCGCGGTTGGCGGTGAGATCCGGGAAGATCACCCCGATGCGCCGCCGCGGGTCCGCTTGCAACTGGTCGCGGGCCCAGTTCGCGGCGGCGGCGATTTCGGTGCCGGGGTCGGGCAGGGCGGCGAGGCGCGGGCTGGCGTCCGCGCCCTGCGGCCGCAACTCGATAACCCGATCGCAAAGGCTGGTCAGGATGCGTCGGTAGCAGGGCGGCAGCGTGGCGAACCCGAGCAGATGGACCGCCGGTTCGCGTGTCAGCAGGCCGGCGGCCATCCCGGCGGGCAGCACGTCCAGGCTCTGCTCCCGGGTGAGCAGCGCGCTGGCCGCCATGGCTTTGCGCCAGGCCGGCAGCCAGGCGAGCAGCAGTTCCGCGCCGCGATGGCCGTCGGCGTCGAGCCGGGCGGGATCGAGATCCCAGCGTTCGAGGAGCTGGCGCGCGCCGCGGGCGAGCCGCGCAAATCCCTGGGAGTTGCCCGCGACCTGGTCGGGGTGCGCAGCGATGACGCGCGCCCAGAGGCGGGTTTCCACGGCGGCGCTCGCCACCGTACCCGCCAGCGCCGGCGCGAAGGCGGCGTCGCGCAGTTCCTGCCAGTTGCGTTCGCACCAGTGTTCGAGGGCATACACCCGCGGGCGCTCCCAGACCAGGGTTCCCGTCGCGGCGAGTTCCAGTCCCCAGGTCTGCTCGACCCCCCGCGCCAGACGCTGGTTGGGGGTCAGTACCAGTTCCCCGGCGGCGAGCGCGGCGCGCAGCGGAGCGAGATCGACGAGCGGCGAGGGCATGGTTCAGCGCGGGCCGCGGGTCGTGGGCGGCGCACAGGGGGCGGACGGTCGGGCCATGGTCGATCCTTGAATCGCGAGACGTGCGGAAAGGTCGGGCTACAATCGAGCCTGACTATAACAGCTTGCCCCGGTCGGCTGGACCGGGGCGCCGACCCGAGCGAGGCGCAGCGCATGACGACAACCCCGGTGCCGGCCCGGCCTTCCGCCAGTCTGGTCATTGGCCGCGACCGCGCGGCGGGCTGGGAAATCCTGATGGCGCTGCGCAATCGGGCCACGGCCTTCGCCGGCGGTGCGCTGGTGTTCCCGGGCGGCGCGCTGGAGCCGGCCGACGGCGCGACGCCCGACGATCCGCTGCACGGCTACCGCATGGCGGCGATACGCGAAACCTTCGAGGAGGTGGGGATTCTCTATGCGAAAACGCCGGACGGCGCCTGGCCGACACCGGCCCTGCTGGCGGAACTCGCGCCCGAGCGCGCGCGGCTGGTACAGGGCGATCTCGATTTCGGGGTCCTGCTCGCGCACCACGGTTTGCGGGCGGCGGCCGAGGAACTGATCTATTTCGCCCACTGGATCACGCCGCCGGAACGCCCCAAGCGTTTCGATACGCGGTTTTTTCTCGCCGCGCTGCCGCCCGGCCAGGACGGCGTCCACGACGGCAGCGAACTGGTCGATTCCTTCTGGACCACGCCGGCGCGGGTGGTGGCACAGGGCGAGTCCGGCGAACATCTGGTCATGCGCGCGACCGAGGTCAACTGCCGGCGGCTCGCGACCTATGCCAGGTGCGCGGAAGCCATGGCGGATTTTCAGCGCCATCCCGAGTCGGTGGTGACGCCCAGCTACATCCAGATCGACGGCGTGCGCTATCTCAGCGTGCCGACGCGCGGCAACGAGGGCACGCTGGTGTTGCCGGCGAAGGTTCCGGTCTGAGTCTGTATGGAGTGCTCCTGGTGCGAGGCAACTCGAGAGCGCTTCTGAAAATTCCTTTTTCGTCGTTCCCGCCCCTGCCCCCGCTGTCGCGGGGCAGGCACTTCGCGGGGACGAGAACCCGGTAAACTGAAGCGCTGGATGCCTGCGTCCGGGGTTGTGTGCAAACCCTGCAGCCACCTGCGATGGTTCCTGAGGCACGCGGTGCAAGGTGTGCGGGCATGCCGTCGCGCCGCTTCGGCGGCGAGGTCCTTGAACTGTCCCGCGGCCCTGCCCCTACCGGGGTGGCGACTTTCGAAAGCGGTATATTTCCGGGCGCATCCCGGTAACCGGATGGTTGCGAACTGGAGGGTCAATGGATGAACGCTGAACCGAAACCGCGGCCGCTGAATCATCTGTGGAATACCGCGCAGGCGGTGGGCGTTATCGTCACCCTGACGGGGTTTACCCCCGATCGCTGGATGACGGTTTTTCTCGATGCGGTGAAGCTGCCCGACTGGCTCTTTGCCGGCATCGATGTGCGGTTTATCGCGGTGGGCGTCGGTGTTGCGATCATTGCCGCGGATGCCTTTCTGCGACATCGCAGACAATCGCAACCATCGCTTGCTGCGCAGCAGGTAGTTGCCGCTTCACCTCTCCCGACCGAAGTGCCGCTCGCGACCTCGTCACCGTTGGCGGACGCAGTCGAACCCAGCAAAGACAAACCCTCCATCGCGGTGCTGCCGTTCGTCAATATGTCCGACGACAAGAGCCAGGAGTATTTCGCCGACGGTATGACGGAGGACATCATCACCGGCCTGTCCTGCGACAGCCGGCTGTTCGTCATCGCCAGGAATTCCACCTTCGCCTACAAGGGCCAGTCGCCGGATATCCGCACCGTCGGCAAGGAACTCGGCGTGCGCTACGTGCTGGAGGGCAGCATCCGGCCCATCGGTGACCGTCTGCGCATCACCGTGCAGTTGATCGACACCGCCAGCGGCGCGCACGTCTGGGCCGACAGGATCGACCGTCCGGTGGCGGAGATATTCGCCATCATGGATGAAGTTGTCGATGGCCTGGTGACGGCGCTGTGTTCCAATCTCGGCGTTGCCGAAAGCCACCGCGCCGCACGACAGCGACCTGAAGACCTGCAAGCCTGGGCACTGTGTGCGCAGGCAGAGGTTCTCTGCTACCCAACCTTCCGTGGAATCCCTGCGAGAATCAACAAGGCTGGCGCGGCAGGCGGCGGAGCTTGACCCGGGCTATGCGGTCAGTTGGGCGTTGCTCAGCTATAAGACGGCGCTGCAAATCGCTTGGGGGTTGAGCTCTGACCTGAGACGCGACTCTGAAGCGTCGCTGGCGCTGATCGACAAAGCGCTGGGCCTGGCGCCGAACGATCCAACCGTATTGGGCTATTGCGGCTATGCCGCCATCTGGGCGGGTCAGGCCCCACAGGCCATTAATTACCTGGAGCGCAGTCTGGCCATCAACCCCAATAACAGCTTCGCCCGTTTTGGCTACGGTCACGCACTTAACTGCGATGGGAGGCCGAAGGAGGGCATGGCCCAATTGCAGCTCTTCATCCGCCGCGCGCCGAAAGACCCCTATATCGGCGCGGCTTATTTTTTTCTCTCATTCTGTTATTTGCAACTTGGCGAGTTTCAGCAGGCGGAGCAGGCCGCGCTGAACTCCGTTAAACATCTGCCCGGCTTGGGCTGGGCGTATTTGGGTTTAGCCATGTCGCTGGCGGCTTTGGGGCGCGACACCGAGGTTCCGCAGCAGATGCAGAAGGTGCGCCAGCTCGCGCCCAGCCTGACCCTTCCGGCGGTTGAAGATTTCTGGCGTCATGCTTTTCGAAAGCCCGGACAAGCCGAAAAGCTCATCACGCTGACGCGTCAGGCCTTCGGTGCTTGATCGGGCCGCGCATGGCAATGCCGCCCAGGCGCTGGCGATTCTGGATCGACGCGATGGCCGATCATGTGGTGCGGCAGTGGCGACACGAACAACCGTCGCGGAGGTTTCCGGCTTACTCGGTAGTCAGCAAGCAGGTCTACAGGGAAAGCCTGTAAATGTCCGAAACATGCCCGCGACAGGGGCTGAAAGTAGCCTGCATTTCTGACTACTGTGTAAGCACGCGAATAGCGTCCGGGATGGACCGGCCCAAGACTTCAACGCGAACGCTTTCTCCCTTGGCCGAAGCTGTTATTCCGCGCCAGATGGTATCTTTGCCATCGGCAAACTTGTCCGTCGAATCCGGCAAGAGTAGGATTGAATCCGATCCAGCGCACAGGAGCGCCATCATGCGCACGACCCAACAGTTCAGCATCACCCTGCCCAACGAGATGGCCGCCGTGGTCAAAGCCAAAGTCGCGGCCGGCGAATACGCTACCGAGAGCGAAGTGATCCGCGATGGCCTGCGCGTTCTGATGGCCCGCGACAAGGCCATGGAATCCTGGCTTCAGGGCCAGGTGGGACCAGCCTATGACGCGCTGAAGGCCGATCCTTCACGCGCCGTCACCACGGCTCGAGTGCGAGCCCGATTGGCGGCGGAACACAAGGTTGCCGTCGCAAAGACGTGATGACCTACGCCGTCGTTTTCACGCCCGAGGCCGAGGAACAGCTGGCGGCGCTGTACCACTATATTGCCGAGGCTGCATCGCCGGAGATCGCACACCGCTACACCAACGCCATCGTCACCTACTGCGAAGGCTTGCGGGTCTCCCCACAGCGGGGCACACGCCGCGATGACATACGCCCCGGTTGCGCATCACCAACTACAAAGGCCGGGCCGTCATTGCCTTTGCGGTGGACGCCGAGCAGGTCTCCATCCTTGGCGTGTTCTACGGCGGTCGGGATTACGAGACATTTCTGGAACTCGATCCGGACGGGTAAACGAGCGTCCAGGCGCTAGCGATTCTGGATCGACCCGGGGCCAATGAAGTTTGCGAATCCGCCACTCCAGAAATACCGGGGCGAGAGTAATATGCGGACGCAGGGAAATTATGCTGCGATGGTAGCGAACTGGAGCATCATTGGATGAGCACTGAACCGAAACCGCGCCCGCTGAATCATCTGTGGACGACGGCGCAGATCGTGGGTGTCGTCGTCACCCTGACAGGTTTTACCCCCGATCGCTGGATGACGGTTTTTCTCGATGCGGTGAAGCTGCCCGACTGGCTCTTTGCGGGCATCGATCCGCGCTTTGTCGCGGTGGGCGTCGGAGTTGCGATCATTGCCGCGGATGCCTTTCTGCGACATCGCAGACAATCGCAACCATCGCTTGCCGCGCGGCAGGTAGTTGCCGCTTCACCTCTCCCGACCGAAGTGCCGCTCGCGACCTCGTCACCCCCGGCGGACGCAATCGAACCCAGCAAAGACAAGCCCTCCATCGCGGTGCTGCCGTTCGTCAACATGTCCGACGACAAAAGTCAGGAGTACTTCGCCGACGGCATGACCGAGGACATCATCACCGGGCTGTCCTGCGACAGCCGCCTGTTTGTGATCGCCCGCAATTCCACCTTCGCCTACAAGGGCCAGTCGCCGGACATCCGCGCGGTCGGCAAGGAACTCGGCGTGCGCTATGTGCTGGAGGGCAGCATCCGCCCGGTCGGCGACCGCCTGCGCATCACCGTGCAGTTGATCGAAACCGCCAGCGGTACCCATGTCTGGGCGGACAAGATCGACCGCCCGGTGGCGGAGTTGTTCGCCATCATGGATGAAGTGGTCGATGGTCTGGTGACGGCGCTGTGTTCTAACCTTGGGATGGCCGAGGGTAAACGCGCCGCGCGGCAGCGGCCGGAAGATTTGCAGGCCTGGGCGCTGTGCGTGCAGGCGGAAGTGCTCTATTTTTCACAGTTGGGGCCAACGTATCTGGCTGAAGCGGAAAAACTGGCGCGGCGGGCGACCGAAATTGAACCCGGCTATGCCGTTAGCTGGGCGCTGCTGGGTGCTTTGTACGGCGAGCGGGCATCCGCCGGGCTCAGCGTCAATCTGGCCAAAGACGCCGAGGAGGCGATGGCGTTCGTCAACACGGCGTTGAGCCTGGCTCCTGGCGATCCCGTCGTGTTGGGCTATTGTGGGTCGGCCGCCATTACGGCCGGTCATGCCGCGCAAGCCATCGACTATCTGGCGCGCAGTCTCGCCATCAACCCCAACAGCAGCTTCGCCCGGCTTTACTACGGTTTTGCACTCTGGGCCGATGCAAGGCCGGCGGAGGAAGGCATCGCCCAATTGGAGCTTTTTATCCGCCGCTCGCCAAAGGATCCCTACGTCGGTCTCGCCTACCTTTTTTCTTTCATGCTGCCATTTGACAAACCACGACCCGCGGCAAGCCGAGCAAACGGCGCGGAGTCTGGTAAGACATTGGCCTGGCGCCGCCTGGAGTTATGGGGTATTGGGCCTGTCGCTGGCGGCACTGGGACGTGACGCCGAGGCTCGCCAGCAACTGCCGAAAGTGCGTGAGCTTGCCCCCGGCCTGACCGGCCAGTATGTCGAAGACTTTTGGCATCATTTGCTTCGACATCCAGAACAGGCCGAAATACTGGTCACGCTGACACCCAAAGTGTGGAGCGATTGACAAGCACTGCACCGGGACTGATCGAGCCAATGCCTGCGCCGCGGCGCGGCGCGAAGTGATCGGGGCTGTGGACGCTAAAACAATAGAGGCGTGGTTTCCACCGGTGACCGGCCGGGCTTCAAGGGGTATGATGCGTGATGTATGATGTTTTTCATCACACATCATACGAAGGAGGTCCCAAATGCGAACCACACTGTCGATAGACGACGATGTGCTGCTGGCGGCGAAAAGCCTGGCCAACCGCCAACACACCAGCGTGGGCGAGGTGATTTCGGCGCTGGCGCGGCAGGCGCTGCGGCGCACGCCAATGGCCGGCAACACGCGCAATGGCGTGCCTCTGCTGGCCACCGCAGCCGATGCCGCACCGGTGACGATGGAGCTGGTGAACCAGCTTCGCGATGAGTTGCCATGAGCCGAGCCAAGGCGAAGCGGCCTGCGGTTGCGAGGTTCTTGCTGGACGTGAATGTGCTGATCGCGCTGGTCGACCCGGCCCATGTGCAGCACGATGCCGCGCACGACTGGTTTGACCGGCACGGGCGCGCGGCCTGGGCCACCTGCCCGGTCACGGAAAACGGTCTGCTGCGCATCGTCGGCCACCCGCGCTATCCCAACTCCCCCGGCACGCCCGCTGCCGTCGCCGAGTTATTGGCCGGCCTGCGCGCCCTGCCGGGCCACAGCTTTTGGCCCGATGACATCAGCCTGCTGGACGCGCGCATCGACAGCACGCGCCTGCTGCATTCCGCCCAGGTCACCGATAGCTATCTGCTGGCTCTGGCGCTGGCACACGGCGGGCAGTTGGCTACGTTTGATCGCCGTCTGGTGGTGGATGCCGTGCAGGGCGGCGCGCAGGCGTTGTGCATAGTGTGAATATGGAATGCCTGCGGAGCGGCGCGGGCATCGAACCATCAAGAGACGATCATCGAGGCAAGTCGGCAATCGCCTGACAGCCAAAACCCGCAGGGCGCGCGCCCTGCGGGATCGGCGAAAAAGATTGACGCGATTGTGGCCGTTGGTCAGTCGGGCGCGTGAACCTTTTCGAACAGCAGGTGGCCGTCGGCGTCGAGGATACGGCTGGTCAGCACGCCGTCGCCATCGATCGCCACCTGGCCGAAATTGAACCAGCGCCGCGCCTCGGCAAAGCTGGTCACGGCTTCCGCGGATGCTGGGCCGTGGAAGAACAGCCGCTCGGGGTTCAGGGTGGTGTCGAGCGCGGTGCTCGGGAACAGCCCGGCGTTCAGGGGGCCGGTGACGTACTCGTGAATCTGGAAGTCGGGCGTGTCGGCGAAGGGCGTATAGCGCTGCACCGAGGCGAAATGCACATCCGTGGTGATGAACAGCACATTGTGGATATTCCGGTCCCGCAGATGGGTGAGCAAGTCGAGCAACTCCGCTTCGAAGCCGGTGTCCTGATCGAAGTTCGCCCAGCCGTCCCGGCCCGCCGCGGCTGGGAATCCGGTGGGGATCGCCAGCGGTACGCTCGTGACGATGATCTTCCAGGTGGCGTCGGATTCCGCGAGGGTCTGTTTCAGCCAGGCCAGTTGCTCGCGGCCCAGCATGGTTTTGGGGAGTTCGGCTGCGTCGGCCACAAGGTTGGCATCCCGATACTGGCGGTTGTCCAGGATCACCAGCTCCAGATGCTCGCCCCAGCGGATGCTGCGATAGAGCCGGTCGGGGGTGAGATTGCGCTCCATCACCGGGTTATAGGCCAGAAAGGCCTGCAACCCCATGGGCAACAGGGGCTGCCCCGGCGTATAGGGCGGGCTGTTCCGGGTATCGTGCAGGGGCCCGAAATCGTTCACCACCTCGTGGTCGTCCCAGATGGCGTAATAGGGGGTGGCGGCCAGCAACTCGCGGTAAGCGGCGTCCTCGCGGTTGTATTTCCAGTGTCCCCAGAAATCTTCCGGTGTGCTCGACTGCATGAAGCTCCCCGGTACCTGGGGGTTGCCGAAGCGCCCGACGGTGCCGCACAGGCCGTCGGCGTAGATCATGTCGCCCAGTCCCAGAAAGAAGTCCGGTTTCAGGGCATTGATGGCGCGAAATACCGGGAAGCCTTCACTTGCGTCCCGACAGGCGTTCTGCCCCGCGAGGTCGCCACCCCAGGCAAAGTTCACCGGCGTGGGCTGGGTCGCGGCGGGCGCGGTGCGGAAGTTCCCTTCCGCGCCGCCCGTGGCTGGCGGGGTGCTGCCCTGGTCCGCGCTGAACCAGACCCGGTAGCGGTACGGGGCTCCGGGCCGCAGTCCCTTGAATACCAGTTTGCCGGTGTAATCCGCGGCCGCGGCAACGGGTGTTTCGCTGCGTTGGAGCCCGCCACCGGGGCCGGTGAGCAGAACGTGCAGGAACGCTTCCCGGTCGGCGCGCGACCAGATCACGGCCGATGATGCGGTCACATCGCCGGCGGCGACGCCATGAGTTACCGATATGGGAGCGCCTGGTGCGGCGTGACAGGTGACGGTCGCGATCGCGGCCAGGGCGAACAGGCTGTGAAACAGACGACGGGACAACATGGCAAACCTCCGCGGCGGGCTGGGTTGGTGCCGTCACTATCCGCAGTGCCTGTTACCGGAGTTTGATCGAGTGATGAAGGTTCGGGGACGGAATGATGGCCGGTGCGTCAGGGGCGGGAGGATGCCGCTTGCACGGCGGCGGCCGCGAACACGAGCAGATCCGCGCCGCGGCGCTCCACCACGTCCACCAGGATAGCGGGATCGAGTTGCGTGTACTGGTGTACCAGCACGTTGCGAAAGCCCACCATGGCGCGTAGGCGCAGCGCCAGTTCGGCATCGAGCATGCCCGCCTGTTCCAGCAGGGTGAAGGATTCGCGGCTGTCCCGAGGTAGTCCGAGTTTGTGGATTCTGACCAGATGGTTGGCGATATCGATGCAGAGTTCCGCCGCCCGCTGCAGGTTCATGGCAATGGCGTCCTGGCGCAGATGATCGCGCTCCAGCGCCAGCCCCGTGTCCATCCGGTAGTACTCGCCCACCTGCCGCAGGCAGCGCTCGACGCTGACTTTCTTGTGCAGCACCACATCGCTCATGGCGCGAGAAAACTCCCGCTGCGGAGCCCTTCGGCGATGATGCCGGCACGCTCCTGATTCAGTTTCTGGTAGAGCGCGAGCGCCAGCAGCTCGAATTCATCGGCCAGCAGGGGGTCGGTGCAGAAGATGCGCGTGCCGGTGACGACTATCTGCGCCTGAAGCACGGCGGGCGCCAGCCGCAGATTGATCAGGTCCACATCGCGGCACAGTGCGTCTTCGAGCGCGAGATGCAGATCGCCGAGCGCCAGAGTGCCGGCGCGCCGGGCGCTGTGCGGCGGCAGCAGCAGAGCGATGTCCAGGTCGCTGTCGGTGCGCTCGTGCTCGGTCCCGGCGGAGCCAAAGCGGTAAATCGCCTGAACATCGGGGCAGTGGTGGCGCACCAGTTTCCGGATCGCTTGATCGCTCTTCATGTCACGCTGCCGCTGATTCCGGTCCCGGGTCCGGGTTTAGCTTACCACCACCGACCGCTTGGCGATCTCCTCGAGCATCACTTCCGTAGCGCCGCCGCCGATGCTCTGCACGCGGGCGTCGCGGCTCATGCGCTCGATGGCGCTTTCGCGGATGTAGCCGAAGCCGCCGTGGAATTGCAGGCAGGTGTACATGACTTCGTTCACCAGCTCGCAGCAGTAGGCTTTCGCCATCGATACTTCCTTCACCGCGTCCTCGCCCTGGGCGTCGAGCCAGGCGGCGTGATAGGTCAGTTGCCGGCCGGCCTCGACCTTCGCCTGCAACATGGCGAGGCGCTGGCGGATCGTCTGCTTGTCCCACAGGGTGGCGCCGAAGGCTTTGCGTTCCTGCACGTATTGCAAAGTGAGCTCCAGCGCTTTGGCAGCTTCGCCCATGGACTGCGCGGCGAGCACGGTGCGCTCGTTCTGGAAGTTGCGCATGATCGAGTAGAAACCTTTGTTCAACTCGCCCAGGATGTTCTCGCGCGGCACGCGGCAGTTGTCGAATACCAGCTCGGCGGTGTCGGAGCAGCGCCAGCCCTGCTTGTCGAGGGCGCGGCCGACGCTGAAGCCGGGCGTGCCTTTCTCGACGATGAAGATGGTGATGCCGCGCGAGCTCTTGACGCTGGTATCGGTCTTGGCGGCGACGAAATAGATATCGCCCTTGACGCCGTTGGTGATGAACATCTTGCTGCCGTTCAGCACATAGTGATCGCCGTCCACCACCGCCGTGGTGCGGATGCCGGCGACATCCGAACCCGCATCCGGCTCGGTCACGCCCACCGCGCAGATCTTGCGTCCCGCGATCAGGTCGGGAAAGTATTTGTCTTGCTGCGCCTTGTTGCCAAAGTTGGCCAGGTGGGGCGAAGCCATGTCGGTGTGCACGGTGACGGTGACCACGAAGCCGCCGAAGGTGGAGCGGCCCAGTTCCTCGGCGAGGATCACGCTGCCCAGCGTATTCATGTTGCTGCCGCCGTATTCCTCGGGGTAGCGGATGCCGAGAAAGCCGAGGTCGCCCATTTTTTTCAGTACCGCGCGCGGCACAAAGCCATCGAGTTCCCAGGCTTCGGCGTGGGGCACCACTTCCTGTTCCACGAAGCGGCGGATCTGCTCGCGCAGCATGTTTTGTTCGTCGGAAAAATACAGTTGGTTGATGGTCACGTTCGGGCCTCTCTCAATTGTTCGATGGAACGGAAATGGTATTGGTATCCGCGGCAAGCTCCCGCTCGACCGGCTTCGGTTCGACCGGCTCCAGCTCGACAAGCACGGCACCGCCCTCGACGCTGTCGCCGACCGCGCAGAAGAGTTCGCGCACGCGGCCGTCCATCGCGGCGGCGAGCGAGTGCAGCAGTTTCATCGAATCCAGCACCACCAGCACGTCGCCGGTCCGCACGCTGTCGCCGATCGTGCAGCGCACCTCGGCGACCTGGCCGGGCAATGTCGCGGTGATGCGGTGGTCGCCGTGACCGCCGACCTTGGCGGCGTCGGTTTCGCGGCGCGCGACGACGCGCAGCGTGGCGACCGCGCCGGCGGTGTCGAGGGTCAGCAGATCGCCGTTGCGGCGCACCGCCAACCGCTGGCTGTGGCCTGCCCGCTCCACACTCAGCACACCGGGTTCCGCCCAGCGCGCGGTCGCCGCGAACGCGTGCGCACCGCATTCGAGTTCGTAGGTGCCATTGCGGCCGCGCACGCTGATCTCATGGATTGTTTCCCCGGCATCGGCCAGCACGACCCGGCTCTCGCCGCTGACGCCCGCGGTTTCCAGCAGCCGGAAGGCGCCGAGGCTGCGCCAGGGCGTGTCCCGAATTTCCGCCTCCGCGAGCATCGCCTGAGCCAGCGCCGCCAGCAGCACGGTTTCCGGCGCGGTGACAGGCGCATTCCAGCCGCCGGGAAACTGGGTGTCGAGAAAACCGGTGGTCAGGGGCTCGGCGCTGAAGGCGCGCTGGCGCAGGATGTCGCGCAGGAAGGCGAGATTGGTGACCGGGCCGGTGAGCGTGAACTGCCCCAGCGCGGCCGCGAGCCGGCGCTGCGCCAGCTCGCGGTCGGTGCCGCCCGCGATCACCTTGGCGAGCAATGAATCGTAATGGGGCGTGACCACCGAACCCGCGCCCACGCCGCTGTCCACCCGGATGTCGTCGCCCGCGGGCGCGTCGTAAAGCGCGATGGTGCCGGTGCCGGGCAGATAACCGCGCGCCGGATCCTCGGCGTTGACGCGCGCCTCGATCGCCCAGCCGGTGCAGGTGATCTGCTCCTGGGTCAGGGGCAGAAGTTCGCCGGCGGCGCTGCGCAACTGCCATTCCACCAGATCGAGCCCGGTGACGTACTCGGTGACCGGATGCTCGACCTGGAGCCGGGTGTTCATTTCCAGAAAATAAATTTCGCCGCTGTCGTTATCGAGCAGAAATTCCACCGTGCCCAGGGAGTCGTAGTCGATCACCCGCGCGAGCGCGACGGCGTAGGTGTGGAGCGCCGCGCGCTGATGCGCGGAGATGAACGCCGCCGGCGCTTCCTCGATCACCTTCTGATGGTTGCGCTGGATCGAGCACTCGCGCTCGAACAGATGCACCACCCGACCGTGGCGGTCGGCGGCGATCTGCACCTCGATATGGCGCGGCGCGGTGACCAGCTTTTCCAGCAACACCCGGTCGTCGCCGAAACCGGCGAGCGCCTCGGCGCGGGCCTGCACCAGCGCCTCGGCGAAGTCCGCCGCGCGATCCACACGGCGCATGCCGCGTCCGCCGCCGCCGGCGCTCGCCTTGATCAGGAGCGGAAAACCGATGCGCGCCGCCTCCCGCGTCAGGGTGGGCGCGTCCTGGGCACCGCCGTGATAGCCCGGCACCACCGGCACGCCGGCGCGCTCGGCGATCGCCTTCGACTCGATCTTCGAGCCCATGGCGCGGATCGCCTCGCGGTGGGGCCCGACGAACACGATGCCGGCGGCTTCGCAGGCGGCGATCAGCGCCTCGCTCTCGGCGAGAAAGCCGTAACCCGGGTGGATGGCCTCGGCCCCGGCGCGCTGCGCGGCGGCGACGATGGCGGCGGCGTCGAGGTAGGAGCGCGCGCTCTCCGCCGGCCCGATGGCAAACGCCGCGTCAGCGAGCCGGACGTGCAGCGCATCGCGATCCGCTTCGGAATAGACCGCGAGCGGCCGGATGCCGAGCTGGCGGCAGGTGCGGATGATGCGGACCGCGATCTCGCCGCGGTTGGCGATCAGCAGGGATGCAAACATTATTTTGGTCCGTTACATGCGATAGACCGGCGCCGGGCCGGTCACAGGGGGTTGCAGCGCGGCCAGCGCCAGACACAGGCCGAGCACGTCGCGGGTCTGCGCCGGCTCGATGATGCCGTCGTCCCAGAGCCGCGCGGTGGCGTAGTAGGGATCGCTCTGCTCGCCGTACTGGGCGCGCACCTGGGCATCGATGCGGCGCAGATCCTCGGCCAGGCCGGCGTCGTCGTGTTTGATGCTGGCGCGGCGCAGCTCCTGCATCACGTTGCTGGCGATGTCGGCGCTCATGGTGGCGCAGCGCGCGCCGGGCCAGGCAAACAGGAAATGCGGCGCGAAGCCGCGCCCGGCCATGCCGTAGTTGCCGGCACCGTAGGAGCCGCCGACGATCACCGAAAATTTCGGCACGCGGGAATTGGCCTGGGCGTAGACCATCTTGGCACTGTGCTTGGCGATGCCGCCGCGCTCGGCCTCGGTGCCCACCATGAAGCCGGTGATGTTGTGCAGAAACACCAGCGGCGTCTGACCCTGATTGCACAGCTCGATGAAGTGCGCGCCCTTGAGCGACGACTCCGAGAACAGCGCGCCGTTGTTGCCGAGAATCCCCACCGGGTAGCCGTGCAGGTGCGCGGTGCCGCACACCAGGGTATCGCCGTAAATCGGCTTGAACTCCTGGAAATCGCTGCCGTCCACCAGGCGCGCGATGATCTCGCGTACGTCGTAGGGCACCTTGGGGTCCGCGCTGATGACGCCGGCGATCTCGTCGGGGCTATAGGCGGGCGGGCGCACCGGGTGGATGTCGGCGTGGCAGTGCCGCGGCCAGTTGAGCTTGGCGATGATCTCCCGCAGCCGCGCCAGCGCCGCCGGCTCGTCGTCCACCAGATAGTCGTTCACTCCGGACACCCGGCTGTGCATCTCGGCGCCGCCCAGCGTCTCGCCGTCCACCACTTCATTGATCGCCACCTTGACGATGGACGGCCCGCCCAGATGGATGCGCGCGTTGCCGCGCACCATGATGACTTCATCGGCAAGCGCCGGGATGTAGGCGCCGCCGGCGGTGCAGCCGCCGAACACCGCGGCGAGCTGGGGCAGGCCCTGCTGCGACATGCGGCACTGGCGATAGAAGGTGTTGCCGAAGTGCTCCTTGTCGGGGAACACCCGGTCCTGCTCCGGCAGGTAGGCGCCGCCGCAGTCCACCAGATAGATGCAGGGCAGCCGGTTCTGCTCGGCGATCTCCTGGGCGCGCACGTGTTTTTTCACCGTCTCATGAAAAAACGAACCGCCTTTCACGGTGGCGTCGTTGGCGATGATCATGCAGTGCACGCCGCACACCTGGCCAACGCCGGTGACGATGCCCGCCGACGGCACCTCGTTGCCGTACAGGCCCCAGGCGGCGAGCGGCGAGAGTTCGAGAAAGGGCGTGTGGGGGTCGATCAGGCGGTCGATGCGCTCCCGGGGCAGCAGTTTGCCGCGCGCGCGATGGCGCTCGATATGCGCCTCGCGGATGCCGTTGGCCGCCTCCCGCAGGCGTCCGCGCAGGGTGTCGAGCAGATCCTGGTAGTGATCGGTGTTGGCGGCGAAGGACGCCGCGCGCGGATTGACGCGGGACTGGATCTGGCTCATCGGCTGCTCTGGGTCGGGGAACCGGCGCCATTGCCGGCACCGGCCCGGGAATCTAGCAAAATCGGGGCAGGGGTGCGAGGGCGGGATTCCCTGGTCAGGAAGCTGTGGTCAGGAGGTCGCGGTAGGGAGGCTGAGGCAGGGGGGCCAGGCGCCTTCGGAGCCGGAGATAGCGCGGCATCTGGATTCCCGTTTTCACGGGAATGACAGTGGTTGGGTTCCCGTCGCACGGGAATGACGGTGGTTGGGTCCCCGTCACCCCCGCGCGGGCGGGGGTCCAGGATTTGCGAGGATCGCTGAAGAATTGGGCGATGCGTCACCCCCGCGCGGGCGGGGGTCCAGAGCCGCGGACTCTGAAACACCGCGCACCGAAGCAGAGCGTCCCGCAGCAGCTTTTCAACAAGCTGCAAGCGATCGAGCGGCGATCAGGCCGTCAGCATCTGATAGAGCTCATCCTTCAGCGCGAGCCGCTTTTTCTTCAGATCTTCCATGGTCTCGTCGGCGCGGGGGCTGCCTTCATCCTCGAGGCGGCGCACTTCCCGGTCCAGATCGTTGTATTCATCGAAGCGGCGGGCGAAGTGATGATCGCTGGTCTTGAGGGTGTGGATCCTGTCCTTGAGTTCGGGGAATTCGTGGCTCAGGGTGTGGTTTTCGATCGACATCATGGCCTCGAAGGGGGCGCAATGGGGGGCGGCAGCATACCAAACTGGCCGCCGGGCAGTATTGCGGGGGTGGTACAGGGCGAACTGTTATCGGACGCCATCCCGCGCGGGGAGTGCGCGTCGTGGCAGCCGCGTGGACAGTGCGCAGGCGGCAACCACCAGGGCGCTGGACACCCACAGGCAGGCGGCGAGTCCGGCGACCTGATAGACCCAGCCCGACAGCACGGTGCCGAGCAGGCGCCCGCCGGCGTTGGCCATGTAGTAGAACCCGACATCGAGGGAGACGCCATCGGCGCGGGCGTGGCTGACGATCAGGTAGGAGTGGATCGCCGAATTGAGCGCGAACAGGACGCCGAAGGCGAGCAGGCCCGTCACCAGCACCCAACCCGGATCGAAGTGCCCGAGTCCGAGTGCAATGGCGGCGGGCAGTGCGGCGAGGGCAAGTGCCGCGCCCAGCGCGCTGCGACCATCCGGAACGCGTTCGCCGGTAAAGCGCGGCGCCAGCGCCTGCACCGCGCCGTAACCGAGTATCCAGCTGGCGAGAAAGGCGCCCACGGCGGTGAAGCTCCAGCCCAGTTCCGCCTGCAGAAACACCGGCAGCGCCACCACGAACCAGACATCGCGCGCGCCGAACAGGAAAAACCGCGCCGCCGACAGACGATTCACAGGGCCGCTGCTGGACAGCAGATCGCGAAATTTCGGTTTGAAACTGGTTTTGCCCAGCCGGCTGTCGAGCAGCAGCAGGCCCGCCGCGAACACCACCGCGAGGCCCGCCGCCATGGCGCCGACCGCGCCGCGAAATCCCAGCGCCGCCAGCAACACGGCACCGAGAAAGAACCCCGCGCCCTTGAGCGCATTCTTGGAACCGGTGAGCAGTGCCACCCAGCGATACAACTGGCCTTCGCGTCCCTCCGGCACCAGCAGCTTGATACTGCTCTTGGCCGCCATCTTGTTGAGATCCTTGGCGATCCCGGACAGCGCCTGCGCGGCCATCACATAGAGCACGCTGAGGTGAACTGGATCGACCAGCAGCATGGCGAGCGCGACGATCTGGAGGCCGAGGCCGATCTGCATGGTGGCGTTCAGCCCCAGCCGCGCCGCCAGCAGGCCGCCGCCCAGGTTGGTGACCACGCCGAAGAATTCGTAGAACACAAACAGCAGCGCCACCTGCAGCGGAGCGTAGCCGAGCTGATGGAAGTACAGCACCACCAGCATGCGCAATGCGCCATCGGTGAGGGTGAAGGCCCAGTAGCTGCCGGTGACCAGGGCGTATTGGCGCAGCGCGCGGTCCATGGTGCGACTCAGAGCGCCGCCGCGACCTTGCGCGCCAGCTCCATCAACCGGTGCACATAGCCGGTCTCGTTGTCGTACCAGGCCAGCACCTTGACCAATGTACCGTCGATCACCTGGGTGGAGAGGGCATCGACGATGCTGGAGCGGGTATCGCCGCGATAATCCGCCGACACCAGGGGCTTTTCCTCGTAGCCGAGAATTCCCGCGAGGCGGCCGGCCGCGGCGGCAGCCGCAAATGCCGCATTGACCGCTTCCACCGTGGTGGCGCGTTCCACCACGAACACACAGTCGGTGAGCGACGCGTTGGCGAGCGGGACCCGCACCGCGAGACCGTTCAGGCGTCCGCGCAATTCCGGGAATATCTCGGCGATCGCGGTGGCCGATCCCGTGCTGGTGGGGATCAGCGACAGACCCGAGGCCCGCGCCCGGCGCAAATCAGAGTGATAATCGTCGAGCACCCGCTGGCTGTTGGTGATGTCGTGCACCGTGGTGATGGCGCCGTGGCGGATGCCGAACTCGCGCTGGATCACCGCCACCACCGGGGCGAGGCAGTTGGTGGTGCAGGACGCGGCGGTGACGATATGGTCGCACTCGGCGTCGTACTTGTGGTCGTTCACGCCCATCACGATATTGAGGGTGCCGTCCTTCACCGGCGCCGACACCACTACCTTGCGCACGCCTGCATCGAAGTAGGGCGCGAGCGCTTCCTTCGATTTGAACTTGCCGGTGCAGTCCACCACCAGATCCACGTTCAGCTCGCGCCAGGCGGTGGCGGCAATGTCGGCGTTGCGCGAGTAGCCGAGGCGGCGCGCGCCGATCAGCAGCGCATCCGGCCCGGCGGCGACGGACTGGTGCCAGGTGCCGTGCACGGAATCGTACTGGAGCAGATGGGCGGCTGTGGTGGCATCGCCCGCGATCTCGTTGACGTGGACGATCTCGAGTTCGGGCCAGCCCCAGGCGGCGCGCAGCGCCAGGCGTCCCATGCGGCCGAAGCCGTTGATTGCGATGCGTGTGGTCATCTGGATCAGATCAAGCCGTATATCCGGTTAAGCGGATATATTAGCCAAAAGATATGACCGTTCAACTACAGCTGATCAAGGACACTTCCAGAAATCCCCTTTTCGTCGTTCCCTTGCAGCGCCTATCTCCGCAAGAGCGGCGGCGAAAACCCGGTAAAACACGGCACTGGATGCCCTGGGATGTTTGGGTTCCCGACCGGCGCCGGGCGCTGCGCGGAGATAGAGTTGACAGGCCCTTACGGGTCCTGGAACGGAAGTTTCCCGATCTTGCCCCACACCGCGTTGAGGCGCTGGTCGCGCCCGCAGTTCCAGCGGTAGAACTTGTAGCGGGCGGGATTCTTGAGGTGGTAGTCGCGGTGGTATTCCTCGGCGGCGTAGAAGGGCTCGGCATCGGTAATTTGGGTGGCGATGGGCGCGCTTAGCAGGCCGCTGTTGGCCAGCGAGTGCAGGCTTTCCTCGGCAAGCCGCCGCTGGTCGGCGTCGACCGCAAAAATGGCGCTGCGATACTGATCGCCCCGGTCGCAGAACTGGCCGCCGGTATCATGGGGATCGATGTTGCGCCAGAACACCGCGAGCAGTTGCCGGTAGCTGGTGCGCTCCGGGTCGTAGCGTACTTCCACCGCCTCGGCGTGGCCGGTGCCACCGGCCGAAACCTGTTCATAGGCGGGATTGGGGACCGTCCCGCCGGTATAGCCCGGAGTCGTGGCGATGACGCCGGGGACTGCGTCGAACGCCGCTTCCACACACCAGAAGCACCCGCCGGCAAAGATGGCGTGCGCGGGCTCCGCCGCCTTCAGCGTTCCGCCGGCGCCGGTGACGGCGGCCAGCATCAGCGTGATCGTGAGATTCCGAGCGACCGCGCTTCTCATCGATCCACTCCGGCCCCGCGAAGCCCGTTGGAGGCGAAGCGGTGCGATCAGTTCCCGCGCAGGCGTGAAAAGAACTCCGGCACCACCTTGCTGGCCGGACCGTAGTAGCGCTCGCGGAACAGGGTTTCGCCGAGCGACGGTTCCATGTTCAGTTCCACGGTAGTGACGCCGCGCTGGTGTACCAGCTCCACGAATCCCGCCGCCGGGTAGACGTTGCCCGAAGTGCCGATGGAGACGAACAGGTCGCACTCCGACAGGCGCACGTGAATTTCATCCATGTGCAGCGGCATCTCCCCGAACCAGACGATGTGCGGGCGCACCTTGCCCGCCGCCATGCACCAGGGGCACTGGGTGGCAAGCGCAATGTCTTCGCGGCTTGCGTAGATCTGGTGGCAGCGCTGACAGCGCACCTTGTGCAGTTCGCCGTGCATGTGCAGGAGGCGCTGGCTGCCGGCGCGCTCGTGCAGGTCGTCGACGTTCTGGGTGATCAGGAGGAAGTCGCCGGGGAAGTCGCGCTCGAATTCGGCGAGCGCCAGATGGGCGGCGTTGGGCGCGATGTCCGGGTGTTGCAGGTCGCGGCGGCGGGCGTTGTAGAACTCCAGTACCTTGCGGGGATTGCGCGCATAGGCTTCGTAGGTGGCGACTTCCTCGATGTCGTGATCCTCCCACAGGCCGCCGCTGTCGCGGAAAGTGCGAATGCCCGATTCCGCCGAAATGCCGGCGCCGGTGAGAACGACGATGGACTGGGGACGCTTCGCGATGGGCTTCATGATGGGCATGGGACTTTGGCAACAAGATTTGCCATGGTACCAACAGGCCACCGAAAAACATTGCCGCGAGCGCCTGCGGCACGGCGCGCGGCGGGCGTAATCCGGCACAATCGGCGCGGCAGCCATCAGGCGCAGGAGTCGCGGTGGACACGGTCTTTCACTACCCTCGGGGATTGCTGATCCAGTTTGCCAAGGCGCCGGTGCCGGGGCAGGTCAAGTCGCGCATGAGTCCGGTCCTGACCGATGAACAGAGTGCCGAACTGCATCGGATCCTGGTTCGCCACACGCTCGGCAAGCTGGCGTTGGCGCGACTGGCGCCGGTGGAACTGTGGGTCAGCGCCCCCCATCCGTTTTTTGCCTCGCTGGCTGATTTGGCGCCCTCGGTAACCCAGGAGGGGGCCGATCTCGGTGAGCGGATGTGGCATGCGTTCGAGACGGCGCTGCCGCGCGCCCGTCCGGTGGTGCTGGTGGGAAGCGACTGCCCGTTTTTTTCGACGCGCTATCTGTTGCAGGCGTTTCACCTCCTGCTTGCCCCCGATGTGGACGCCGTACTGGGGCCGGCCGAGGACGGCGGCTATGTGCTGCTGGGACTCAAGCGCAGCCACAAGCAACTGTTCGCGGGCATCGACTGGGGCACCGCGCGCGTGCTGGAACAGACCCGCGACCGGCTGCGACAACTGGGCTGGCGCTGGCGCGAGCTCCCGGCGCTGCCGGATATTGATAACCCGACTGACCTGGAATTGGTAAAGGACTTGGGTCTTTTTTGAGGTTAGTTATATAACACCATGATTTTATTGATATAAAAATTCTTGACCAAGTAGTTGATTGGACTTACCTTGCGCGCGTGGCACGCCTGCGCGCGTGTCTCCCGTGACTGGCTGGACCGATACCCAGCCGGACCATTGCATGAGGGTATTTGACGCATGAATGAAACAGACATCGAGCCGGGGCTTCTCGAGAACCAGAGCGATTCGTTTCATGGCACTCTGGACAAGCGGCGGGTCATCATCGACATGGAAGCCCGCAAGCGTCTGGAAGAAAAGCTGGAGCAGCGCCGTCTGGAAAAGCTGATCCGGGATTACGATTTCGATCTCGAACGCGATCTCGACTGACGCCGGTTCCCTGATTCGCCGCCTTGGGGTGGCGAATCGGTTTGTTCAGTGTCGTTGCGGCGCCGCGTTTTTCCACCCGCGCCGATTCCGGCATAATGCGCCCGGTTTTATCGGGAGTCCCCTGTGTCGCCGGCGCCGCTACTCGAATTCCGGGACCTGGCTTTCGAGCGCAACGATGTGCCGCTGTTTACGGGCCTGTGCGGCGCGGTGCGCAGTGGCGACATTCTTCAGATTCTCGGTGCCAACGGTGCCGGCAAAACCACCCTGCTGCGGGTGCTCACCACCGCGCTGACGCCCGCGGCGGGCAGTCTCAATTGGCGCGGTAGGCCGCTGCCGGGGCAGCGCAGCCGCTATCTCGCGGAGTTGGCGTTCATCGGTCACACCCCGGGTCTGAAACGGGCGCTGTCGCCGCGCGAGAATCTGCGCTGGCTGGGCGGACTGTTTCCGCTGCACCGGGAGCGGATGGACGCGGCCCTGGCGATGCTCGGGCTGGGAGAGTGGGCGGATATTCCGTGCGCGCAACTCTCGGCCGGCCTGTTGCGGCGCGTCGCCCTGGCGCGACTGCCGTTATCGGGTGCGACGCTGTGGATTCTGGATGAACCCCTGACCGCCATTGACCGGGACGGAACCGCCCAGGTCGAGGAATTGCTGCGGTGCCACCAAGCGGACGGCGGTGCGGTGGTGTTCAGCAGCCATCAAGCGCTGGCGTTGCCCGGAGTGCGCCAGTTGACGCTGGCGGGGTAGGCTGGCCATGGCGGCACCGCAACTGCCCGAACTGCCGGGTCTGGCCGCCGGATACGGAGCGCTGCTGCGCCGCGACCTGCAACTCGCCTGGCGTCAGCGCGGGCAAGCCGTGAACCCGCTGATTTTTTTTGTCATGGTGACCGCGCTGGTGCCCCTGGCGGTGGGGCCGGAGCCGGCGCTCCTGACGCGGCTCGCGCCGGGGATGGTGTGGATCATGGCGCTGCTCGGCACGCTGCTGGCGGCGGATGCGCTGTTTCACGAGGACTTTGTCGATGGCGCGCTGGAACATCTGGTGCTGTCGCCGCAACCGCTGTGGTTGCTGGTACTGGCCAAGGTGACGGCGCACTGGCTGGTGATCGGACTTCCCATTACCCTGCTGTCGCCGCTGCTCGGCCTGATGCTTGCCCTGCCGGACGCCGGCTTCGTGCCGCTGCTGGCCGGGCTGGCGCTGGGAACCCTGGTGTTCAGTCTGCTGGGCGCGGTGGGCGGTGCGTTGACGGTGGCATTGGGGGGGCGCAGTGTGCTGCTGTCCCTGCTGGTACTGCCGCTCTATGTGCCGGTGTTGATTTTCGGTACCAGTGCGGTGACCCAGGCGATCGCTGGTGGCGGCAGCGGGGGACCGCTGGCGCTGTTGGGGGCCATTGCCGCTCTGGCGCTGGCGGTAGCACCTTTCGCGGCGGCAGCCGCATTGCGGGCGGGGATCGATGGTTAGGAGATGGCAGTGGTTCCATCGGTTGGGCTCGCCACCGGGATTTTACCGGGCGAGTGGCTGCTGGCTGCCGTGGCTCGCCGTGGCCGCGGCCCTGCTGCTGGGGGTGGGGCTGGTGTGGGGGCTGGTGTACGCGCCGCCGGATGCACGCCAGGGCAACAGTTTCCGGATCATCTACATTCATGTGCCGGTGTCGTTTCTGGCGCTCGCGGGCTATTACGTGATGGCGGCGGCGGGTGCCGTGCACCTGATCTGGCGGATGAAGCTGGCCGACATGGTGATGACGGCGGCGGCCCCACTGGGCGCGGCGCTTACCTTTGTCGCGTTGTTCAGCGGCGCGGTCTGGGGCAAGCCGACCTGGGGCACCTACTGGGTGTGGGATGCCCGCATCACCTCCATGCTGGTGCTGCTGTTTCTCTACCTGGGCGTGGTGGCGCTGCGCCAGGGGTTTGCCAATCGGGAAGCCGCCGGTCGCGCGTGCGCGGTGCTGGCGCTGGTGGGCACGGTGAATATTCCCATCATCTACAAGTCGGTGGACTGGTGGTACAGCCTGCATCAGCCGGCGACCATCCGCCTCACCTCGGCTCCCAGCATGCATCCGGACATGTTCAAACCCCTGCTGGTGATGATTCTGGGGCTTTATGTGTTTTATGCGCTGGTGCTGATTCTCAACACCCGGGCGGAAATTCTGGCACGCGAGCGCCGTACCGGCTGGGTTCGGGATCTGGCGATGGGGAGGAACCAACCTTGAGTCCGCAGTTTCACGGCGTTGCCGAATTTCTCGCCATGGGCGGTCACGGACCCTATGTCTGGAGTGCCTACGGCGTTGCCCTGGTGGTGCTGGTCTGGCTGGTCGCGCGGCCGCTGCGCCGGCACGCGGCCATCCTGAAATCGGTGCGCCGGGCCGACGCACGGGAGCAGAAGCACTGATGCATCCACTGCGCAAACGCCGCCTGCTGATGGTCGTCTTCATTCTGGTGGCGAGTTCGATCGGCGTCGCTCTGGCCACCTACGCGCTGCGGCAGAACATGAATCTCTTCTACACGCCGAGCCAGGTGGCGGCCGACGCCGTCCCGGGCGATGTGCGCATCCGGGTCGGCGGCATGGTGGTACGCGGCAGCCTGACGCGGACACCGGGCGATCTCGGCGTGAGTTTTCGCCTCACCGACGGCAATGCCGAGTTGCTGGTGCACTACACCGGGATCCTGCCCGACCTGTTCGGCGAAGGCGAAGCGGCGGTCGCCGCCGGTTACCTGCGTTCCGGACGGGCGCTGGAAGCGGATCAGGTGCTGGCCAAACACGACGAGAACTACACGCCGCCGGAAGTGGCGGACGCCATGAAAACCGGCCATGCCGCCCGCGCCGCGCGTGACGCCGCTGCCCCGGCCGGTGCGACCAAGGGTTCCGGACCATGATCCCGGAATACGGACATTTCGCGTTGATCCTCGCGTTCTGTCTGAGCCTGGTGCTGGCCGTGGTGCCGATGCTGGGCGCGACCTTGGGCCGGCCGCTGTGGATGGCCTGCGCGCGGCCGCTCGCGTTCGGGCAGTTCGTCCTGGCCGCCATCAGTTTCGGCTGTCTGGCGGCGGCGTTTCTGGGCGATGACTTCAGCGTGCGCTATGTGGCCCAGAACGGGAACAGCCTGTTGCCTGTGTATTACAAATTGAGCGCCGTGTGGGGTGCCCACGAGGGCTCCCTGCTGCTGTGGGTGCTGGTGCTGGCGGGCTGGACCGCCGCGGTGGCGGCGTTCAGTCGGGAGCTGCCGCCTGAACTGGTGGCGCGGGTGCTCGCGGTGATGGGCATGATTGCCGTGGGCTTTCACCTGTTTATGCTGCTGACCTCCAATCCGTTCGAGCGGCTGCTGCCCATGGCGCCCGCGGAGGGCCGCGATCTCAACCCGCTGTTGCAGGATTTCGGGCTCATCGTGCACCCGCCGCTGCTGTACATGGGCTATGTGGGGTTGTCGGTGCCCTTTGCGTTTGCCATCGCGGCGCTGCTGGGCGGGCGCATGGACGTGGCCTGGACGCGCTGGACCCGCCCCTGGACCAATATCGCCTGGGCGTTTCTGACCATCGGTATCACGCTGGGCAGCTGGTGGGCCTACTACGAGCTGGGCTGGGGCGGCTGGTGGTTCTGGGATCCGGTGGAAAACGCGTCCTTCATGCCCTGGCTGATCGCCACGGCGCTGGTGCACTCGCTCGCGGTGACGGAAAAACGCGGACTGTTTCGCGGCTGGACCCTGCTGCTCGCGATCTTCGCGTTCGCGCTCAGCCTGCTGGGGACTTTCCTGGTGCGCTCCGGGGTGCTGACGTCGGTCCACGCCTTTGCCAGCGATCCCACGCGCGGCGTGTTCGTGCTGATGTTTCTGGGCGTGGTGATCGGCGGTTCGCTGCTGCTCTACGGCCTGCGCGCCCCCGCGCTGCGGGTGCCGGCGAGTTTCGGCTGGCGTTCGCGGGAGGCGTTCGTGCTGGCCAACAACGGTATGCTGGCGGTCATTACGGCGGTCATCCTGCTGGGCACTTTGTATCCGCTGGTCGCCGACGTGATGGGCTGGGGCAAGATTTCCGTGGGACCGCCGTATTTCAACAGTTTTTTCGTGCCGCTCACGCTGGTGTTGGCGCTGTTGATGGGCATCGGCGCCCTGTTGCAGTGGAAGGACAGCGCGCCCGCCCCGCTGGCGCGCGCGGCGGGTCTGGGCGCGCTGGTGGCGGTCCCCGCGGCCGGGCTGTTGCCCTGGCTCTGGGGTTCCTGGCAGTGGGGCGCGGCGCTCGCGCTGGCCGCCGCCGCCTGGATCGCCGCGCTGACCGTCCGGGATCTGTGGCGCAAAAGTGCGTTCGCTCCGAGTCGCTGGCAGGGCCTGCGGCGCTTGCGCGGCAGTTACTGGGGCATGGTCTGCGCCCATCTCGGAGTCGCCGTCGCCATCGCCGGGGCCGGCGTCGCCGCGAGCTACAGCAGCCAGCAGGAGGTTCAGATGCGGCCGGGCGACGTGCTTGCCGTTGCGGGTTATGAATTCCGTTTCGACGGCGTCACCGCGCGGGATGGTCCCAACTACTGGGCGCAGATTGGCGCTTTCGACGTGCGCCGCAACGGCCGCGTGGTGGCGCACCTGGCGCCCGAAAAGCGCCGCTATCAGGGCGGCCAGGTGATGACCGAGGCCGGCATCGACGCGAGCCTCGGCCGCGATCTCTATGTGGTGCTGGGCGAGCCGCTGGGCGATACCGCCTGGGCGGTGCGCGTGCATGTCAAGCCGCTGATGCGCTGGGTCTGGCTGGGCGGTGTCCTGATCGCGCTCGGCGCCGTGATGGCCGTCGGCGACCGGCGCTACCGCCGGCCGGCGCCGGTGCGGGCAGCGGTGCCCGCGAACGTGACGGGAACCTAGACCATGGCGCGCATCAGGCTGTTCGTGCCGCTCATCATTTTTCTGGCGCTGGCGGCGCTGCTGTATCTGGGACTCGGTCACGATCCCCGGGAATTGCCCTCGGCGCTGGTGGATCGCCCGGTGCCGGCATTTGCGCTGCCCGCACTGGGCGACGACAAGCCCCTGGATCAAACCCTGTTTCGCGGCGGTCCCCGCCTGCTCAACGTCTGGGCGACCTGGTGCAGTGCCTGTCGCGACGAGCATCCCTTCCTGGTCGAACTGGCGCGCGCGGGTGTGTCCATCGTCGGTCTCGATTACAAGGACGATCCCGCCGCTGCCCGCCGCTGGCTGGCGGACATGGGCAATCCGTACCAGGAGGTCATCGCCGATCGCGAAGGTCGCCTGGGTCTGGACCTGGGCGTCTATGGCGCACCGGAAACCTATGTGATCGATGCCGCCGGTGTCATCCGCTATCGCCATGTCGGAGTGCTCAACGCGCAGGTGTGGCGGGAACGCATCGAGCCCGTGTATCGCCAGTGGCAAACGCCGTGAAGCCACATCGGCTGATGCTGGCGGCGGCGCTGTCGGCGCTGCTGTCGTGGTGGTCGCCCGGCGTGGCGGCGGTCGAGATTCACGACTTCGCGTCCGCCGCGGAGCAGGAACGCTATCGGGTGCTGATCGACGAGCTGCGCTGCCCGCAGTGCCAGAACCAGAATCTCGCCGCCTCCGATGCTCCCATCGCCGCCGACCTGCGCACCGAGGTGCTCCGCCTGCTGCGCGCGGGCAAGAGCGACACGGAAATCATCGATTTTCTGGTCGGCCGCTACGGTGACTTCGTGCTCTACCGCCCGCGCTGGCAGCCTGCCACCTACCTGCTCTGGCTGGGCCCCGGCGGGTTGCTCATCGCCGCGGGGCTCACGGTGGTTCTGGTGGTGCGGCGACAGCGGCGCGCGCCTCCCCAAGCGGTGCTGGATGGCGCGGCGCACGCGACCCTGACGCGGCTGCTGGACGAAAACGGCGAACGCAGCGTGGATGACCGCCGATGAGCTGGCTGGCGTTTGGTGGGTTGCTGGTGGTGGCGCTGCTGTTCGTCGTATTCCCTTTGTGGCGGCGTGCTCCCCTGACGAATCGGGTGAAGCCGGGCGTGGCGAGCAATGTCGCGGCCTTTCGCGCGCGGCGACAGGAACTCGACGAGCAACAGGGACGCGGTGAAATCGACGCCGCACGCCACCGGGAACTGCTGGCGGAAGCGGAACTGTTGCTGATCGCCGATGCGGGTGTCGATTCCGGCACCAACGCGGCGCCGCAACGCAGTGGTGGCGGCTGGTTGCTGGCGCTGGCCGGGATTGTCGTGATCGGTGTGGCGGTCGCGGGCTACGTCCGGCTGGGGGCGGCACCGGATCTGGCGCTGCGCGCACTGCTGGCACAGGACGGTGCAGTGTCCTCCGCGGAGCTGGTGACGCGCCTCAAGGAACGGCTCGCGCAGCGTCCGGACAACACCCATTACCGACTCTTTCTGGCGCGCCTGGAGCTGGAAGCCGGTCACCCGGAGGATGCGCTCGCGGCCTATCGGGAATTATTGCAGCGCGAACCCGATGCCACCGAGGTGCGGGCCGAATACGCGCAGGCCATGTTTCTGGCGGCCGGCAGCCAAATCACCGACAGCGTGCGTGCCGAAGCCGAGCAAGTGTTGGCGCGGGAGCCCGGCAATGGCATTGCCCTGGGGCTGCGCGGCATCAGCGCTTTTCAGGCCGGCGATTACCGGGCCGCCATCGCCGCCTGGAATGCCGTCATCGCCGCGGCTCCCGCCAGCCCCGAAGCCGATGCCGTGCGCGGCGCCATTGCCGCCGCGCGCGCCCGGCTGGGCGAAGCGCCGCCGCCACCGCTGGTGCGGATTGCGGTGGCGCTGGGGACCGGCGTCACGCCGGATATTCCTCCCGATACGCCGGTATTCGTGTTCGTCCGCGAGTGGCGGGGGCCGCCGATGCCGGTGGCGGCGCGGCGGCTGCGGGTTGCGGATTTGCCGGTCACGCTGGAATTTGACGACACGGCATCGCTGACACCGGCGCGTCCGCTGGCGTCGATCGGCAAGATCGAGGTGGTGGCGCGCGTTGCTCTGGGGGGTGCGCCCACGCCCAGCCCCGGCGATATCGAAGGACGCGCGGGGCCTTTCGAGCGCGGCGCGGAAACCGTCGCGGTCGAGTTGGTGATCGACCGGGTGGTGGCTTCTTCTCCGGGCGCCGCCGAACCGCCGCGGCCGTGAATCCAGAACCCGGACCGGCGGCAATCCGGTAAAATCCGCCGCCCGCACCACCCACTCACGAGCCGCCAATGGCCAGTACCCGTCCGGAAAGTCGCGAGGCGTACCAGCACCAGCACGATCCGGAAAAAATCGCCGCACGGCTCGAAAGCGGGCCGGAATCCATCTATCTCAAGGACTTTGTCTACGGCGCCATCGACGGCGCGGTGACCACCTTTGCCGTGGTGGCGGGGGTCGCGGGCGCCGGACTGGCGCCCGGGATCATCATCATTCTGGGTTTTGCCAATCTGCTGGCGGACGGCTTCAGCATGGCGATCAGCAATTTTCTCGGCACCCGCGCCGAAAACCAGTATCGCGAACAGGCGCGGCGGCGCGAACTGGATGAAATCCACAAGTGGCCCGAAGGCGAGCGCGAGGAAGTCAAACAGATTTACGCGCGCAAGGGCTTTGAAGGAGAGCTGCTGGAGCGAGTGGTGAATGTGCTTACGGACGACAAGGATCGCTGGGTGGACGTGATGCTCCAGGAAGAACACGGCATGAGCCTGACCGACCATCATGCGGGGCGCGCCGGTCTCGCGACCTTCGTCGCCTTCCTGCTGGTGGGGTTGATTCCATTGCTGCCCTATCTGGTGAACTGGATAGGAGCGACGGAGATTGCGGTGCCATTCCTGTGGAGCTCGATCATGACCAGCGTGGCCTTCTTCTGGGTGGGTGCCCTCAAGGGGCGCTTCGTCAATCAGTCCTGGCTGCTGTCCGGGGGAGAAACGCTCGGCATCGGTGGCGTTGCGGCGGCGATGGCGTATGGCGTGGGTGTACTGTTGCAAGGTCTGGCGGGCTGAGGGCGGTAGCCCTGACCGTGACTTTGGAGTCAGGCATCGCCATTGTTCGCCCGCGCGCCGGCTCTTAAGGTTGGCGCCCCGCCGGGGGCTCAATGCCGGTCGGGTGCTTCCAACAATTTTCCGCATGGGTCTGCCATGAATTTCGCTATCTCCGAAGAACAGAAAATGATTTATGGCTACGGCGCGGAGCTCGCCAAAACCTACGATCGCGCCTACTGGATGGAACACGCCCGCGCTCACCGTTTTCCCGAGGCGATGTACCAGCAGATCGCCGCCGACGGTTTTCTCGGCACCATGGTGCCCGAAGCCTACGGTGGTTCCGGGCTCGGCATGACCGAGATGCTGCTGTTCCAGGAAGGCCTGGCCAACCAGGGCATTCCGCTGCTGAGCCTGGTGATCGGCGCCACCATGTCCATGGGGCCGCTCGCCGAGCACGGTACCGAGGCGCAAAAGCAGCGCTTTTTGCCGGCCGCCTGCAAGGGCGAGATCCGCTTTTGTTTCGCCATCACCGAGCCGGATGCCGGCACCAATACCATCCGCATTTCGACCCTGGCCAAGCCCAGGGCCGACGGACGGTTCAGCCTGTCGGGCCGCAAGACCTATATCACCGACGCGGGCGAATCCGACTATGCACTGGTGGTGGCGCGCACCACGCCGCACACCGAAGTCAAACGCAAGACCGACGGTTTCACGCTGTTTCTGGTGGACCTCAAGGCAAAAGGCATCGAAATGCACCCGATCCCGGTGAGCGTACCGCTGCCGGAAATCCAGTATCAGGTGTTCTTCGACGACGTCGATCTGGGCCCCGACGATGTGCTGGGCGAAGTCGGCAAGGGTTTCAATATCCTGTTCGAATCGCTCAATCCCGAGCGCATCCTGGGCGGCGCCATCTGTTCCGGCGTGGGCCGCTATGCGCTCGAAAAAGCCGTCGCCTACGCCAACGAGCGAGTGGTGTTCAATGGCCCCATCGGCGCCTATCAGGCACTGCAACACCCGCTCGCCAAAGCCAGGACCGAAATCGAACTGGCCTCCCTGATGGCGCGCAAGGCGGCCTGGCTGTTCGATCAGGGCCTGCCCTGCGGCGCCGAGGCCAACATGGCCAAGCTCGCGGCATCCCAGGCCGGTGTCAATGCCGTGGACGCCTCGTTGCAGTGTTTCGGCGGCAACGGCTTCACCCAGGAGTACGGCATTTTCGATCTGTACCCGCTTGTGCGTCTCACCAAGACCGCGCCGGTCAATAACGAAATGATCCTGAACTACATCGCCGAGCATGTGCTCGGCTTGCCGCGATCCTATTGATCGCCCATCAGCAGCGGAGACGGCGTCATGGATTTCATGCTTTCCGACGAACAGAAAATGATTTTTGAATACGGCCGCAGTCTGGCCGCCGACATCGGCCGCGATTACTGGGTCGAGTGCGCGGAAAAGGGCTGCTTCCCGGACAAGATGTATAAAAAGGTCGCGCAGGACGGCTTCGTCGGCGTCATGGTGCCGGAGGCCTACGGTGGCGCCGGACTCGGCATGACCGAGATGGCGCTGTTCAACGAAAGCCTGGCGGAGCAGGGCATGCCGCTGTTGAGCCTGGTGGTGGGTGCCACCATGGGCCTCAGTCTGATCGCGAGTTTCGGCACCGAGGCGCAGAAGAAAAAATACCTGCCGCCCGCCTGCGCCGGCGACACGCGCTTCTGTTTCGCGATCACCGAACCGGATGCCGGCACCAACTCGATGCGCATTTCCACCGTCGCCAGGCCGCAGCCCGACGGCAGTTTCAAACTCACCGGCCGCAAGGTGTACATCACCGACGCGCAGGAATCGGATTACATGGTACTGGTGACCCGCACCACGCCGTTCGCCGATGTGAAGCGCAAGACCGACGGTTTCACGCTGTTCATCGTGGACACCAAGGCCAAGGGCATCGAGATGCACCCGATCCCGGTCAGCGTGAAAATTCCCGAGATGCAATATCAGGTTTTCTTCGACGACGTGCATCTGACGCCGGACCAGGTGCTGGGCGAAGTGGATCGCGGCTTCGACATTCTGTTCCACACCCTGAATCCCGAGCGTATTCTGGTGGGCGCGATCTGCGCCGGCCTCGGGCGTTATGCGCTGGGGCGGGCGGTGGAATACGCCAACGAGCGCGTGGTGTTCAAAGGCCCCATCGGCGCCTATCAGGCATTGCAGCATCCGCTGGCCAAGGCCAAGACCGAAATAGAGCTCGCCGCGCTCATGACCTACAAGGCCGCCTGGCTGTTCGATCAGGGGCAGCCCTGCGGGCCGGAGGCCAACATGGCCAAGCTGGCCGGCTCCGAGGCCTGCATCAAGGCGGTCGATGCCTCGCTCCAATGTTTCGGCGGCAACGGTTTCACCAAGGAATACGGGATTTTCGATCTGTTTCCTGTCGCGCGCTTGATGCGTACCATTCCCTTCAACAACGAAATGATCCACAACTACATCGCCGAACATGTGATGGGCCTGCCGCGCTCCTACTGAGCGCGGTCACAACGGGAGGATTGAATGGATTTTGTACTGAGCCAGGAACAAACCATGATCTACGAGTATGGCGCGAGTCTCGCGAAGACTTACGACCGCGCCTACTGGATGGAACACGCCGAGCGGCGTGCCTTCCCCGAGGCCATGTACAGGCAGATCGCCGCCGACGGCTTTGTCGGCACCATGGTGCCCGAAGCCCACGGTGGCGCCGGGCTGGGCATGCTGGAAATGGAGCTGTTCCTCGAAGGGCTCTCCGAACAGGGTATCCCGCTGCTCAGTTTGATCGTGGGTGCCACCATGACCCTCAGCATGTTGAGCAACCATGGTACCGCGGCGCAGAAACAGAAATATCTACCTGCGGCGTGCAGCGGCGATATCCGCTTCTGCTTTGCCATCACCGAGCCCGATGCCGGCACCAACACCATTCGCGCCACCACCATCGCCAAACCCACTGCGGATGGGCGCTTCAAACTCAGTGGCTGCAAGACCTATATCACCGACGCCAAAGAGTCCGACTACGCGCTGGTGGTGACACGCACCACGTCCCACACCGAGGTCGCGAAAAAGACCGACGGCTTCACGCTGTTTATCGTCGACACCCGCGCCAAGGGCATCGAGATGCATCCGATCCCGGTGAGCATTCCACTTCCGGAAACCCAGTACCAGGTGTTCTTCGACGATGTCGATCTCGGTCCCGAGGATGTGCTGGGCGAAGTCGGCAAGGGTTTCGGCATCCTGTTCGAGTGTCTCAATCCCGAGCGCATCTGCGTGGGTGCCATCGGCAGCGGCCTGGGCCGTTTCGCGATGGCGAAAGCGGTTGCCTATGCCAACGAGCGCACGGTGTTCAATGGCCCCATCGGTGCCTACCAGGCGCTGCAACACCCGCTGGCAAAGGCCAAAACCGAAATCGAGCTGGCGTCCCTGATGACCCGCAAGGCGGCCTGGCTGTTCGACCGGAAACAGCCCTGCGCGCCGGAGTCGAACATGGCCAAATATGCGGCCGCCGAGGCCTCCATCCATGCCGTGGATGCATCCCTGCAATGTTTCGGCGGCAACGGCTTCACCAAGGAGTACGGCATTTTCGATCTCTACCCGCTGGTGCGCCTGTTCAAGACCGCGCCGCTCAACAACGAAATGGTACTGAACTACATCGGTGAGCACGTCATGGGTTTGCCGCGCTCCTACTGATCGGGCTTGTCACTCAACCATTGGCGCAACCGGAGTTGTTATGGATTTTGCACTGTCCGACGAACAGAAAATGGTTTACGAGTACGGCCAGAGTCTGGTCAAACAGTTCGACCGCGCCTACTGGGTGGACTGCGCCGAGCACAAGCGTTTTCCCACCGACATGTACAGGCAGGTGGCGGCGGACGGTTTCGTCGGCATCATGGTGCCCGAGGCCCACGGTGGCGCCGGGCTTGGCATGCTGGAAATGGTGCTGTTCCAGGAAGGTCTGTCGAACGTCGGCATTCCGCTGCTGAGCCTGGTGGTGGGTGCCACAATGTCGCTGGCGCCGATCGGCGATCACGGCACCGACGCGCAAAAGCAGAAATATCTGCCCGCCGGTTGCAAGGGCGACATTCGCTTCTGTTTTGCCATCACCGAGCCCGACGCCGGGACCAATACGATCCGCGCCACCACCATGATCAAGGACGCGGGCAACGGTCGCTTCAAGCTGAACGGCCGCAAGACGTTCATCACCGACGCCAAGGAATCCGATTACATGCTGGTGGTGACGCGCAACGTCGCGCACACCGAGGTCAAGAAAAAAACCGACGGCTTCACCATCGTGATCGTGGATACCAAGGCCAAGGGCATCGAGATGCACCCCATCGATGTCAGCATTCAGATGCCGGAAGTGCAGTACCAGGTGTTTTTCGATGACGTCGATGTCGGGCCGGAAGACGTTCTCGGCGAAGTCGGCAAGGGCTTCGAGATCCTGTTCCAATCCCTGAACCCCGAGCGCATCATTCTCGCCTCGGTCTGTACCGGCATGGGCCGCTACGCCCTCGAAAAAGCCGTCGCCTACGCCAACGAGCGCGTCGTGTTCAACGGCCCCATCGGCGCCTATCAGGCGCTGCAACATCCGCTCGCCAAGGGCAAGACGGAGATCGAGCTGGCCTCGCTGATGACGCGCAAGGCGGCCTGGCTGTTCGACCGCCGCCTGCCCTGTGGCGCCGAATCCAACATGGCGAAGTACTCCGCCGCCGAAGCCGCGATCCACGCCATCGATGCCTCTCTGCAATGCTTCGGCGGCAACGGTTTCACCAAGGAATACGGCATTTTCGACATGTACCCCATGGCGCGCCTGCTGCGCACGGCGCCGCTCAACAGCGAGATGGTGCTGAACTATATCGCCGAGCATGTGATGGGACTGCCGCGCTCATACTAAAAACGCCCTGGATAACCACACAATCGTCGTTCCCGCCCCCGCGAAGGTGGGGGCGGGAACCCGAAAATATCAAAGCCTTCTGGATGCCCGCTTCCGAGGCTGTGTGAAAAGCCAAAAATTGAGACCGGCGCATACTGAAAATCAATGAGTTATGATGCCATTTCGGCCAAAAATAGCACTTTTCACACAGTCTCTTCCGCGGGCATGACGGTTATTCAGAGCATCCCCGAGTGGGTTGCCGCAAAGTCGCCGTCGCTGCTTTTCGGCAACCTGATAGGATGGGAGCGCAGTCCGGATCAACCCTCGGAGCGCTCCGATGAACAACGACATAACAAACCTGCGCATCACCCTGCGACGCTGGACCCTGATCCTGGGCGTCGCGCAAATCACGCTGGGCTGTCTCGTCGGCCTGATTCCGCCGAGCGCGGTGCCCTGGTTTCGCGGCATCGTGATGGCCCATATCGAGTTCACCGTCAATGGCATCCTGATGGTCGCCTTTGGCTTTCTGGTGCCGGAGCTGAAGCTGCGCGCCGCCGCGCTCAAAGCCTGGTTCGCGCTCCTGCAGATCGGGACCTGGAGCAACGGCGTTGCGGGTCTGGTCGGTGGACTGCTCGGTTATGCCTCGGTATTGATGCCGACCATCGCCGCGAAATTCCCGCCGCCGTCCGGCCCCGATCACTGGGCGGTGACCGGTCTGTTGCAACTGTGCGGCGTGACCATCCTGCTGGCGCTGGGGCTCACGCTCTGGGGACTGCTGAAACGCGAGCGGCCAATCGGCGCCGGGTAAGCGCGGGGCGGGAACTTCGCTACAATCCGGCGCGTTACCCACACAAAACATCAGGAGGTTGAGATGATTCAGAAAGCCATGGTCGATATCAAAACACCCGACGGCGCCATGCCGGCGCACTGGATGCTGCCCGCCGGCCCCGGGCCTTTCCCCGGCGTGATCGTGCTGATGGAAGCCTTCGGTCTGGTCAAACACATCGAAGAGGTTTCCGAGCGGCTGGCGGGCGAGGGCTACGCGGTGCTGGCGCCCGATCTCTACTACCGCCAACTGCCCGACAACAAGACCGGCTACGACGAACTGCCCAAGGCCATCGGCCTGATGCAGAAAGTGGACGACAAGAAATTTGTCGAGGACATGAAAGCCACGTTCGCCTTCATGGAGCACAGCGGCAAGGTGCGCGCCGACAAGATCGGCGTGACCGGTTTCTGCATGGGTGGGCGCCTCGCTTTCCTCACCGCCTGCGCATTGCCGGATCAGGTCGCGGCTGCTGCGCCTTTCTACGGCGGGGGCATTCACAACCATCTGGGCCAGGCGAGTGCCATTAAGGCGCCGCTGCGGCTGTTCTTTGCCGACAAGGACGGCTTCATTCCGCTGGAGCAGGTCCAGGCGGTGGATGCCAAACTCAAGGAACTGGGCAAGGACTACCGCATCAAGCGCTATGCGGACGCCGATCACGGTTTCTTCTGCAACCACCGCGCGTCCTACAACGAAGCGGCGGCCAAGGATGCCTGGGGCGAATTGAAGACTTTCCTGGCCAGCAAGCTGACCAGAGGGTGCTCTGAATAACCACCCAAGCGTCGTTCCCGCGCAGAGGCCTGCCCTCGCGAAGTGCCTGCCCCCGCGAAGGCGGGGGCGGGAACCCAGGGATATCGAGGTTTTCTGGATGCCCGCCGTCGAGGCTGTGTGAAAAGTGCTATTTTTGGCCGAAATGGCATCATAACTCATTGATTTTCAGTATGCGCCGGTCTCAATTTTTGGCTTTTCACACAGCCTCCGTCGCGGGCATGACGGTTGTGTCGTCGCTCCCGAGCAGTGCCTGCCCCCGCGAGGGCGGGGGGTGGGAACCCGGGGATATCAGGGTCTTCTGGATGCCCGCCTCCGGGCATGACGGTTGTATCGTCGTTCCCGCGAAGGCGGGAACCCAGGGATTGCAAAACCTGCTGGATGCCCGCTCCCCGACTGGACACGCGGGGACAGGCTGCGCGGGAACGACTATGATGAGGTTATTCAGCGTATCCCCGGTCGAGCCCCGCCGGACATGGAGTCAGCCGGCTCCGCCGCCCCGGATCAGGCTCGCATCGATATCCGCGATGCGCGGCCGGCCGCTCAGAATCATCCCCCGCTCGATCTCGGCGCGCAGTAATTCCAGCACCCGCTCGACTCCCGCTTGGCCGCCCGCCGCAAGTCCGTAGAGGTACGGCCGCCCCATCATGCAGGCGGTGGCGCCCCGGGCCAGCGCGCGCAGCACATGGGTGCCGCGGCGCACGCCGCCGTCGAGAATGATCTCCAGGCGACCGCCCACGGCATCGGCAATCTCGGCGATCACCTCGATGGGCGCCGGCACGCCGTCCAGTTGGCGGCCGCCGTGGTTCGAGACGATCACCGCGGTGGCGCCGATATCCGCCGCGCGGCGCGCGTCCTCGGCGCACAACACTCCCTTGATGGCGAACGGCCCCTGCCAGCGGGCGCGGATGCGCTCGGCCGCCGCCCAGTTCAGCGCCCGGTCGAACTGGCCGTTGATGTAACTCGCCAGCGAACTCACCTGGGTGCTGCCTTCGGCGATGCGATGGGCGACATTGGCCATCTGCAAGCGCGGTGAGGTCAAAAAGCGGTAACACCACTGCGGTCGCGCGAAGAAACTCGCAAAGCTTTGCGCGGTGAGCGCGGGCGGCACCGTCATGCCGGTGCGCAGGTCGCGCTCGCGGTTGCCCTGCACCACGGTGTCCACGGTCAGGCACAGGGCGTTGAAGCCGGCCGCCCTGCAGCGGTCGATCAGCTCGTCGTTGATGCCGGGATCGCGCAGCACATAGAGCTGAAACAGCTTGGGACCGGAGGTGGCGCGGGCCACGTCCTCGATGGTGGTGGTGGATACCGTCGAGAGCGAATACAAGGTGCCGAAGGTGGCCGCGGCGCGCGCCACCGCCTGCTCGCCCTGGTAGTGAAAAAAGCGCGACATGCCGGTGGGCGCCAGCAGCAGCGGCAGGGCGACATCGCAGCCCAGCACCCGGGTGCGCAGATCGGTGTGGGTGACATCCCGCAGGATGCGCGGCACGAGCTGGTAGCGGTCGAAGGCCGATATGTTGGCGCGCAAGGTGTGCTCGTCGTCGGCGCCGCCGTCGATGTAATGGAACAGGGGGGAGGGCAGTTTGCGCCGGGCGCGGCGGCGGAAATCCTCGACGTTGTAGCAGCGTTGCAGCGCGGACACGGAACCCCCGGTGAGATGACGGCGCAGCGGCGGATCATAGCGCACCGGGCGCGCGGTTCCGCGCGGCCGGATCGGGACCGTTGCAGCGGGATGGGGTGTCCAGCGGGGCGGCGCGGAGAGGCAATCGGGTATCATGAAGGCCCTTTTTCAAGCTGTTGCAACGAGTCATGGCCCGCGAACGCGTTCTCACCGGCATCACCACCACCGGCATTCCTCACCTCGGCAACTATGTGGGCGCCATCCGCCCCGCGATTGCCGCGAGCCGGCGCAGCGACGTCGAATCGTTTTTTTTCCTCGCCGATTACCACGCGCTCATCAAGTGTCAGGACCCGGACATGGTGCACCGTTCCACCCTGGAGATCGCCGCCACCTGGCTGGCGCTCGGCCTCGACCCCGACCAGGTGGTGTTCTACCGGCAGTCGGATATTCCGGAAATCCCCGAGCTCACCTGGCTGCTCACCTGCATGACCGCCAAGGGCCTGATGAACCGCTCCCACGCCTACAAGGCCGTGGTGCAGGAGAACGAAGCTGCCGGCGAAGACCCGGATTTCGGCATCACCATGGGCCTGTTCAGCTACCCCATCCTGATGGCCGCCGACATTCTGCTGTTCAACGCCCACCGCATTCCGGTGGGGCGCGACCAGATCCAGCACATCGAAATGGCGCGCGACATCGCCCAGCGCTTCAATCACCACTACGGCGAACATTTCGTGCTGCCGGAAGCGGCGGTGGACGACAACGTGGCGCTGCTCCAGGGCCTCGACGGCCGCAAGATGAGCAAGAGCTACGGCAACACCATCCCGCTGTTCCTGCCCGAAAAACAGTTGCAGAAACACATCAACAAGATCAAGACCAATCTGCTCGAACCCGGCGTGCCCAAGGATCCGGGAGATTCGACGGTGTTCCAGGTCTGGCAGGCCTTCGCCACGCCGGCGCAGACCGCCGCCATGCGCCAGGCCTTCGCCGACGGCATCGCCTGGGGCGAGGCCAAAAAGCAGTTGTTCGAGCTGGTCAACGCCGAACTGGGCAGTGCCCGGGAGCGGTATGAAGGCTTTTTGGCGCGGCCCGCGCATATCGAGGCGATCCTGAACGCCGGCGCCGCCAGGGCCCGCGCCATTGCCACGCCGGTGCTGGCGGAGCTGCGTCGGGCGGTGGGGATTCGGGCGCTGGGGTAGGGTTTTTGTTGCTGGTAAATCGGGAGGGCCGCACCATGAGCATATATGACGGTTTTGTCGTGTTACGACACGTCGCTTTTGCGGCATAAATTATATGTAGATACCAGGAACGTTATGGAGCAACTTGAAAGAGCAGAGCGATACCTCAATCGCATCCGCCACATCTATAAAGGCATGCCCCACGTCCATGAGGCTTCGGTGTACTACGAAGATGATGTTATCTCGTTCTTTATTCACTGCCATCACATCAGTGACTGGATGATGGACAGTTCAAAAATTCACATCTCAAAGAGGGAAATGGATAGCTTTATCGCTAGCACGGAGGCATTGAGAATATGCGCCGACCTTTGTAATGCGGAGAAACACCGAACCCTTACGAAGTCAAAGCGCACCGAGCGTCAGCCACATCTCTGCTCAAAAATCTGTACTGTAGTGAGTTACACACCGCAGTCGGCAGAACCGTCAATATTCAAAGGGAAGTTCACGGTGCTTTCTGATGGAAAGCTTCACGACGCACTTGAACTTGCAGAAGCATGCATGTCGGCATGGAAAGAGTTTGCGGGTAATCTGCGCCAGCAGTGTGCCAGTCAGAATGCTGGCATTTAACCATTCGTTCAAGACCGATGTCCCTGACGGGCTGTGGCGTTAGCTCACGGAGAATCGGGGGCGGACCACGGTTTGCGACTCCGTAAACGCGCAATGGCGTATCTGCTTTCGTTTTGAAGAGGGTGACGCATACGACGTTGAAGTATGCGACTACCACTGAAGTGAGGTGATGACCATGGCTATTCCCAACACTGCCGGTATGCAACGCAAACCGACGCATCCCGGCGCAATGCTGCGCGAGGATTTCATCCCGGACTATGGGCTGACCGTGGCGGGGCTGGCCGAGGCGCTGGGTGTGTCGCGTCAGTCCGTCAATGAGCTGCTGCGCGAACGTCGTGCGGTCAGTCCTGAAATGGCGCTGCGGCTGGGTCGTTTGTTCGGCAACTCGCCAGAGTTCTGGCTGAATGCGCAGCGCGCCGTTGATCTGTGGGTGGCCGCGCAGACCATCAAGGATGAGGTCGCCCTTATCAAACCATTGCACGCGGCCTGAGCCGGCCGTTCACAGCAAGCCAGAATCGCCGCCTTGCTGTGCTGTTTTCGCCCGCGTCGCCCGTGATGGCGGGCGTCAGCTCCACAACACCACCCACCGAGTACCCCGAATGCACTGGATCGCCCCTTCCGAAAAAGACGCCGCTGGCGCCACCCTGGAAAAGCGCCTGTGGGACGCCGCCGACCAGTTCCGCGCCAACTCGGGGCTCAAGGCGCAGGAGTATTCCGGTCCCATTCTCGGCCTGATCTTTTTGCGTTTTGCCGAGGTGCGCTTTGCGCTCCAGCGCGGCAAACTCGAAGCCGCCGGTGCGTCGGCGCGCGCATCGTCTCGCAGAAGCAGTCGGGTCGATGAGCCCACCGCCTATCATGCCGAAGGCATCCTCTACCTCAGCCCCGAGGCGCGCTTCGACTACCTGCTCGCGCTGCCCGAGATGGCCGACATCGGCGCCCAGGTCAACACGGCGATGCGCGAGATCGAGAAGCACAACCCGCAGTTGGCCGGCGTGCTGCCCAAGACCTACAACCTGTTCACCAGCACCCTGCTGAAAGAACTGCTCAAGAAAGTCTCCGAGATTCCGGCCAGCGTCGATTACGACGCCTTCGGCCGCATCTACGAATATTTTCTCGGCGAGTTCGCCCGCACCGAAGGCCAGAAGGGCGGCGAGTTCTACACGCCCAGCGGCATCGTGCGCCTGCTCGCCGAGGTCATCGAACCCTTCCACGGCCGCATCCTCGACCCCGCCTGCGGCTCCGGCGGCATGTTCGTGCAGTCGGCGCGCTTCGTCGCCGAGCACCAGAAGAACCCCGCCGCCGAACTCGCCATCTGCGGCGTCGAAAAAACGGATGAGACCGGCCGCCTGTGTCGCCTCAACCTCGCCGTGCACGGGCTCGAAGGCGACATCCGCCACGGCGGCAACGTCAACAGCTATTACGACGATCCGCACCACGCCACCGGAACATTCGACTTCGTGCTGGCCAATCCGCCCTTCAACGTCAACGCGGTGGACAAGGAACGGCTCAAGGAGATGGTCGGCTTTGATTCCCAGGGCAGGGGCAGGCGATTCCCCTTCGGCCTGCCGCGCACCGACAACGCCAACTACCTGTGGATTCAGCTTTTCTACTCGGCGCTCAACGCGACCGGCCGCGCCGGCTTCGTCATGGCCAACTCGGCGTCGGACGCGCGCTCCTCCGAGCAGGAAATCCGCCAGAAGCTGATCGAAGCGCGGGCGGTGGACGTGATGGTCGCGGTCGGCCCCAACATGTTCTACACCGTCACGCTGCCCTGCACGCTGTGGTTTCTCGACAAGGGCAAGGCCGCAGGTCACCCCTCTCCCCGCGCGGGAGAGGGGCCGGGGGAGAGGGGGTGCAACCGCGCCGACAGCGTGCTGTTCATCGATGCGCGCCACATCTACCGGCAGATCGACCGTGCCCACCGCGACTGGACCGCGGCGCAGATCGGCTTCATCGCCAATGTCGTGCGCCTGTATCGCGGCGAGGCGCTCGACTTCACGCAAGGCGGCGCCGAGGCCGCCGCCAAACTCGCGGAGGTCTTTTCGCCCTCTCCCGTCGGGGGAGAGGGCCGGGGAGAGGGGGCGCTCCACTACCGCGACGTGCCCGGCCTGTGCAAGGCGGCGACGCTGGCCGAGATCGAAGCCCAGGGCTGGTCGCTCAACCCCGGGCGCTACGTCGGCGTCGCCCCGGGTGAGGATGTCAGCGACGAAGACTTCAAGGAACAGCTCGAAACCCAGAATGAGGAACTGGAAGCGCTGAACGCCCAGGCGCGGGAACTGGAGCAGATCATCGCCGCGAATGTGGCGGGGATTTTGGAGGCGTGATTTCCATGTACCAAAAGGTTCGGATCGCAGACATAGCAGAGGTCAAGGGCGGCAAGCGAATGCCAGCCAACGCCTTTCTCGTAGCAACGCCGACGTCGCATCCGTATATACGAGGGCGCGACATCAGAAACGGCAAGATTGCGATGGATGAGCCGATGTATGTGCGCAAAGAGGACTTTGAGACGATTCGTCGATACACAGTAAACCGTGGGGATGTATGTATCACCATCGTTGGCAACATAGGAGATGTTGGTATCACACCATCAGATCTCCACGGGGCAAGTCTCACAGAAAATGCCGTCAAACTCGTCAACTTGCGCGAGGACATTGACGCTCCCTTTTTGGCGTACGCATTACTTGCGCCCGAAGCGCAAAGCCAAATGAAGCTTTCAGCAGCTGGTGCGGCACAGCCTAAGCTCGGAATCTACAAGGTCAATGAGATTCAGGTTGCACTCCCGCCGCTCCCCATCCAGCAACGCATCGCGGGCATTCTGTCGGCCTACGACGAGCTGATCGAGAACAGCCAGCGGCGCATAAGGATTCTGGAGGCGATGGCCCGCGCCCTCTACCGCGAGTGGTTCGTCCATTTCCGCTTCCCCGGCCACGACCAACCGGCAGGACAGCCGGTTGGGACAGCCGAAGGCTGCCCCGAAGGGGTGAGCGCCATGGATGGCGCGAATCAAAACCACCCTCGCGTCGCTTCCTCCCTCGGCGAGATTCCGCAGGGGTGGGAGGTGAAGCGCCTCGATGAGGTTTGTCGCTCAATTCAGGACGGCGATTGGATCGAAACGAAAGATCAAGGCGGCCAAGACTACCGACTCCTGCAAATCTCGAACGTAGGCGTCGGGGAGTTTATCGAGACCGGCAACTTTCGATACGTCACACAGGAGACATTTGACCGGCTACGCTGCAACGAAATTGTCTCCGGAGATCTACTGGTGGCACGAATGCCAACTCCAATTGGACGTGGCTGGCTAGCGACAAAGATGCCGTGGAGGATGATTACCGCTGTAGATGTTGCGATCATTCGGGCAGAACCAACCGTGATTCACCCTCTTTTTCTGGTTCAGGCATGGAATGAGACTTCCAACTTGCAGCGCATTGCAGCGCAAGCATCAGGCACCACACGTTTGAGAATCACGCGCCGTGAACTTGCCGCGATGGAGTTCGTTATTCCGCCGGTTTCGGTCCAGCAGCAATTTGCTGAAATCGCGCAGCCTCAGTCAGCGATGATTGAGGCACTCCGGCAGCAAATCCAAAACCTCCGCCGCACCCGCGACCTGTTGCTGCCGCGCCTGCTGTCGGGGCAGGTCGATGTCGAGGCCGCCTGAAACATGGCTTTGCCAACATTGCCAATTTCTCCCCAAGCGCCTATATTCGCTATTCGCGAATAGCGAATAAGGGGTCCAGCAATGGCCCATGCAAAGTCCAACCCGCAAGTCGTGCTGCGTCCGCAGGATCTCGTGGTGTTGCTGCGTCTGGCGCTGGAGCGTACCCCGGCGCCGACCTATGCGGCGCTGGCTGCCGAACTGGGCATGACAGCTTCCGAAGTGCACGGCGCGGTGGAGCGCGCGGTGGTGGCCCGACTCGCGCACAAGGATGCGGGCGGCAAGGCAACGGTGATCTTTGCCGCGCTGCGGCTGTTTATTCAACATGGCGCGTGCTACTGCTTTCCGGTCACGCGTGGCAGCCTGACGCGCGGCATGCCGACCGGCTACGCGGCGCCACCCCTCAACAATTTGATCGTGCCGGGCGGCGATCCCGTGCCGGTCTGGCCGCACAAGGACGGCACGGTGCGCGGCATCGCGCTGTATCCGCTCTACCCGAGCGTACCGGAGGCGGCGGGCCGCAACCCGGCGCTTTACGAACTACTGGCTTTGTTCGATGCGGTACGCGGCGGCAGCGCCCGCGAACGCGCGCTGGCCGTTGATCTGCTGGAAAAGCGCTTGCAGCCGTGAACCCCAACGATCCCAATGTCGCCTTGCTGGAAGTGGTTGCCGAACGATTGGGCGCTGACTTGCGCGACGAAATGGTGTTTGTCGGCGGTGCGGTTGCCGGGCTGTTGATTACCGACCCGGCGATGCCGGCGATTCGCCCCACCGAAGACGTCGATCTGCTGTGTCAGGCCGTTGTGCTTGGCGACTATCACCGTGTCGAGCAAGCCTTGCGCGCCCGCGGTTTTGTGCAGGACATGCGCCCGCAGGCGCCGATTTGTCGCTGGCAGGTCGGTTCGGTGGTGGTGGATGTGATGCCGCCACTGGAAGAAATCCTCGGTTTTGCCAACCGCTGGTATCCACTGGCGCTGGAAACGGCGGTGGCGGGTGCGCTGCCCAGCGGTCGGCCGATTCGCCTGATCACGGCGCCGGTGTTTCTGGCGACCAAGCTGGAGGCCTTTGACGGACGCGGCCAGGGCGACTTTCTGTTCAGCCACGATCTGGGCGACTTGCTTGCGGTCGTCGATGGACGGGATGCCCTGCTGGAAGAGTGCCGGAACAGTTCGCAGGACCTCATAAGCTATCTTGCAAAGCGTTTTCAAGGCCTGTTGGCGCAACCGGCCTTCATGGATGCGATGCCCGGCCATTTGCCGGGTGACGCGGCGAATCAGGAACGCTTGCCGGCGTTGCTGGAAAAACTGCGCAGCCTTGCCGGACTTCACTTGCCATGACTGCCCACGCCTATTCTGAAGACCAGCTCGTCGAACAGCCCGCCATCGGGTTGTTTGCCGCGCTTGGCTGGCAGACGGTGTCGGCGCTGGAAGAATCCTTCGGCGCGGGTGGAACACTCGGCCGCGAGACCAGGGGCGAGGTTGTTCTGGTCGAGCGGCTGCGTGCTGTGCTGGCCAAATTCAATCCCGTCCTGCCAACCGAGGCGATCAGCAGCGCGATCGATGAACTGACCCGTGACCGCTCGGCGATGAGTCTGGAGGCGGCCAACCGTGAGCTGTACGGCCTGCTCAAGGAGGGCATCACGGTGTCCGTGCCCGACCGCGAACACGGCGGCCAGAAGACCGAACGCCTGCGCGTGGTGGATTGGGAGCATCCCGAGAACAACGACTTTCTGCTGGTCAGTCAGTTCAGCGTGACCGGCGCGCTCTACACCTGCCGGCCCGATCTGGTGGGCTTCGTCAACGGCCTGCCCTGGGTGGTGATCGAACTCAAGAAACCCGGCGTGCCGGCGCGCGCCGCCTTCGACGAGAACCTCACTCACTACAAGCAGCAGATCCCGGCGCTGTTCTGGAGCAATGCGCTGCTGATCGCCAGCAACGGCACCGACAGCCGCGTCGGCTCGCTCACCGCCGACTGGGAACGCTTTTTTGAATGGAAGCGCATCGAGCGCGAGGACGAACCGCGCCGCGTGTCGCTGGAGGTGATGCTGCGCGGCACCTGCGACCCCGGCCGCCTGCTCGATCTGGCGGAAAACTTCACGCTGTTCTCGGAACACAAGGCCGGGCTGGTGAAAGTTCTGGGGCAGAATCACCAGTTCCTCGGCGTCAACAATGCCATCGCCTCGATGCTGGAAGCCCGCAAGCTGGGCCACGGACGCGGCGGTGTGTTCTGGCAGACGCAGGGCAGCGGCAAGAGCTTTTCGATGGTGTTCTTCGCGCAGAAGGTGCTGCGCAAACTGGCGGGTAACTGGACCTTTGTGGTGGTCACCGACCGCGTGGAGCTGGACGAGCAGATCGCCACGACCTTCAAGACGGTGGGCGCGGTGAGCGAGGCGGAAGGCGATGCGTGTCATGCCGCGAGCGGCGCGCATTTGCGGGAATTATTGCGCGGCAATCACCGCTATGTGTTCACGCTGATTCACAAGTTCCAGGCGCCGGAACTGCTCTGCGACCGCTCCGATGTGATCGTGCTCACCGACGAGGCGCACCGCAGCCAGTACGACACCCTGGCGCTGAACATGCGTGCCGCGCTGCCGAAAGCGATGTTTCTGGCCTTTACCGGCACGCCTTTGATCGCCGGCGAGGAGCGCACGCGCGAAGTATTCGGCGACTATGTGTCGATCTACGACTTCCAGCAGTCCATCGAGGACGGCGCCACGGTGCCGCTGTTCTACGAGAATCGCACGCCGGAATTGCAGCTCGTCAACCCGGATCTGAACGAGGATATCTACCGGGTGATCGAGGAGGCCGAGCTCGATACGGACCAGGAGACCAAGCTGGAGCGTGTGCTGGCGCGGCAATACCACCTGATCACCCGCGACGACCGGCTGGATACGGTGGCGCGGGACATCGTGCGGCATTTTCTGGGACGCGGTGCCCTGGGCGACAGGATCGGCAAGGCGATGGTGGTGTCCATCGACAAGGCCACCGCGCTGCGCATGTACGACAAGGTGAAAGTGCATTGGGCCGCGGAAACGGCGCGGGTGCGGAAGGAACTGGGCGAGCTGGCCAGGCTTCCCCTGGGCAGTGATGGGTCGGCCGAGCAGGCGCGGCGGGATGTGCGCAAGACTGAACTGAAACAGCGGCTGGCCGTGCTGGACAGCACCGACATGGCGGTGATCGTCTCGCCGGGGCAGAACGAAATCGCCCAGATGCAGAAGCTGGGCCTCGACATCGAGCCGCACAGGAAACGCATGAATCTGTCGTCCACCACTGGGCACCCGGGGCTGGACGAAAAGTTCAAGGACGTGGATGACCCGCTGCGCCTGGTATTTGTTTGTGCCATGTGGCTGACCGGCTTCGATGCGCCGAGTTGTTCGACGGTGTATCTCGACAAACCGATGCGCAACCACAGCCTGATGCAGACCATCGCGCGCGCCAACCGGGTTTTCCCCGGCAAGCACAGCGGCGTGATCGTCGACTATGCCAATGTCTTCGCCGCGCTGGAAAAGGCGCTGGCCATCTACGGCGCCGGCAAGGGTGGCAAGAGTCCGGTCAAGGACAAGCAGCAGCTGGTCGAGGAACTGCGCCAGGCAGTGGTCGCTGCCACGGCATTTTGCGCGATGCATGGCGTGATGCCGGGCGAGATCGAGGCGCTGGCCGCCGGCAGTCTGGAGCGCTTGCAGTGCCTCCAGGACGCCATGAACGCGCTGATTTCCCCCGCTCCGCTGCGCCGCGATTTCTTTGCCCATGAGCGGCTGGTGAGCACGCTCTACCGCGCCGTGAAGCCCGACCCGGTCGCGCTGGAATTCGCCAGCCGGGTCGCCTGCCTGGCCACCCTGGCCGAAGCGATCCGCGCCACGTTGAATCCCGATCCGCCGGACATCTCGCAGGTGATGGGGCGGATCAACGGCCTGCTCGACGACTCCATCACCGGCCACGCCATCCGCGAGCAGGGGCCGCTGGCGCTGGATCTTTCCAGGATCAACTTCGAGGCGCTGGCGCAGCGCTTCAAACAATCCAAACACAAGAATACCGATCTCGAAATGCTCAAGGCCGCCATCCGCGCCCAACTGGAAAAGATGATCCGGTTGAACCGCACCCGCGCCGACTTCGCCGAGAAGTTCGAGGCGCTGATCGAAAGCTACAACGCCGGGAGCCGCAGCATCGAGGAACTGTTCGAGGAGTTGCTGAAGCTCTCCAACAGCCTGAACGACGAGCAGCAGCGGCATGTGCGGGAAAACATGAGCGAGGAGGAGCTGGTGATCTTCGACATCCTCACGCGGCCGGCGCCGGCGCTGACCACCGAAGAACGTGCCGAAGTCAAAAAAATCGCGCGCGATCTGCTCGCGCGGTTGAAGGCGCTGCTGGTGCTGAACTGGCGGCAGAAATCGACGGCGCGCTCACAGTTGAAACTGACCATCGAAGACACCCTCGACACCGGCCTGCCGCGCGCCTACACGCCCGAACTGTACCACCAGAAATGCGCGGCGGTGTTCGAGCATGTGTACGAGAGCTACCCGGAGCGGGATGCGGGAGTCTATGCGCAGGCCGGGTAAGTTGCGCGGGCGGGGCGGATTCGCCGTCGCATGTGCCCGCTTCTCCAGGCCGTTTCCGATGTGTGTATTATCGTTCGGCGTGCGAAATGATCAGACCTTCCGCAGGGGAAACGGCCATGACACAGATACCTCTGGGTGCAACCGCCGCCGGCGCGCCCCAGGCCATCGCCGCCGCGATGGCCAATCGTCACGGCCTGATCGCGGGCGCCACCGGCACCGGCAAGACGGTCACCCTGCAAACCCTCGCGGAAGGTTTTTCCCGCGCCGGCGTACCGGTGTTTCTCGCCGATGTGAAGGGCGATCTGTCCGGACTGGCGCGCGCCGCCGAACCGGGGGGAAAAATTCTGGCCCGCATTGCGCAGCTTGGCATCGCGGATTACCGTCCCGCCGGCAATCCCACGGTGTTCTGGGACATCGACGGTCAGCGCGGCCATCCGGTACGCGCCACGGTGGCGGAGTTCGGTCCGCTGCTGCTCGCCAACCTGATGGAGTTGAACGACACCCAGACCGGTGTGCTCTATGCCGCCTTCAAAGTCGCCGACGACCAAGGCCTGCTGGTGCTGGATTTCAAGGATCTGCGTGCCTTGCTGGGTTGGGTGGGCGAGAACACCGACGCCTTGCGCGCCGCGTACGGCAATCTCAGCGCGATCAGCGTCGGCGCCATTCAGCGCCGCCTGCTGGTGCTGGAAGAGCAGGGCGTGGACCGCTTTTTCGGCGAGCCGGCCCTCGATCTGGCCGACCTGATGCGCACCGATTTTTCCGGACTGGGCGTGATCAGCGTGCTGGATGCGACTTCGCTGATGCCGCGACCGCGGCTTTATTCCACGTTTCTGCTGTGGCTGCTCGCCGAACTGTTCGAGCGCATGCCGGAAGTCGGTGATGCGGAGCGTCCCAAACTGGTGTTCTTCTTTGACGAGGCCCACCTGCTGTTCACCACCGCGCCCAAAGCGCTGCTGGAAAAGGTCGAGCAGGTGGTGCGGCTGATCCGCTCCAAGGGCGTCGGCATCTATTTCGTCACCCAGAATCCGGAAGATATTCCGGACGCCGTGCTGGGCCAGCTCGGCAACCGGGTGCAGCACGCGCTGCGGGCTTTCACACCCAAGGACCGCGCCGCGGTGCGCGCGGCGGCGCAGAATTTTCGCGCGAATCCCGGCGTGGACGTGGCAACCGCGATCACCGAACTTGCCGTTGGCGAAGCGCTGGTTTCGGTGCTGGACGCGAAGGGCAGCCCAACGCCGGTGGAACGCACCCTGATCCGCCCACCGCAGTCGCGTCTCGGGCCACTTGCGCCCGAGGAACGCGCGGAACACCTGGCGCGCTCGCCACTCGCCGGTCGTTACGACAAGGCGCTCGACCGCGAATCCGCCGCCGAGCTGCTCGCCGGGCGCGCGCGTGCGGCACAGGCGCAAGTTCAGGCCGATGCCCAGGCCGCCGCGTCGGCACCGGCAGCGACGGCCAGGGCACCGGGGCGCCAGCCGGACACCTTTCTGGAAACCGCCGCCAAGAGTGCGCTGCGTTCCATCGGCAGCCAGATCGGACGCCAACTGGTGCGGGGCGTGCTTGGGTCGCTGCTGGGCGGACGCCGTTGACGGTCCGCCGGATGGTCGGGATTCCCCGCGAGTTGTTCGATTCCGCGCCGCGGGGCGCCGGTTCACGGGTGGCACGGATGTTGTAGGCCTACTGCCGCCAGCGTTCGCTCAAGCTGCCGGATGTGGGTGTCGAGGATACCCCGTGCGACTCCCGCGCCCTGCGCCGGTGAGTGGCCCCAAATGGACGCTGAATCGCCCGATCGTTCGACACGGATGTCGCCCGGCGGAAATTTCAGTGAATGATCACAGCGCACTCAACGGTGACATGGTTCTTGCCAACAAACCCTGTGTCCATGACTTCACCCGCCACCGGTTCCGGTGCGGTCGCGCTGCCTCCTCAGAGCTGGCGCGCGCGCCTCGAACTGGGCTTTGCGCGGCGCGGCGACCGCACGGCCCTGGTGCACAATCGCAATCTCGGACCCTTGCGCGTGCAGCGTCCGTTCTATCCGGTCCCCGGCGAGTGTCAGGTTTATGTGCTGCATCCGCCCGGTGGCCTGGTAGTGGGCGATCGGCTCGATATCGATATCGACTGCGCGCCAGGCGCGCGCGCGTTGCTGACCACGCCGGGGGCCGGGCGCGTGTATCGGGGCGGCGAGGCATCGCGTCCCCAGACCATGGCGCTGCACGTCCGCGTCGCGGGGGGCGCGCACTGCGAATGGCTGCCGCAGGAAAACATCCTGTTCGATGGCGCCTGGGCGGAGAACAGCGTGCGTGTCGATCTCGAACCCGGCGCCCACTACACCGGCTGGGAGATTACCTGCCTGGGCCGCCCCGCCGCCGGCGAGACCTTCACGCGCGGCCTGCTCGACCAGCGCCTGTGGCTGTGGCGCGACGCTCAGCCCCTGCTCGGCGAGCGCACCCGTATCGACGGCGGCGCTGCCCTGCTGACCACCCCCTGGGGTCTCGCCGGCCGACCCGTGTTCGGCAGTCTGGTGACGACGCTGCGTCATCCTGGCGCCATCGAACGCCTGCGCGAATTGCTGGCCAGCACGACGTCGGGCGACCTGCTCGCCGCGGTGACCGAGTTGCCGGAATTACTGATCGTGCGCGCCCGGGCCGGCTGCGCGACTCGACTGCGCAGATTGTTCGTTACCCTGTGGCAGGAGTTGCGCCGGCTCCAGTACGCCACCGAACCCGCGACCCCGCGCATCTGGGCCACCTGATTTTTTGGTTAAGGATACTCTGAATAACCGTCATGCCCGCGGAAGCGGGCATCCAGAAGGCCCTGATATTCCTGGGTTCCCGCCTACGCGGGAACGACGATTACGTGGTTGTTCAGAGTCTCCTTAATTGTTCTGGCCGCACGCGCTCGATAAAGGAGACCCCATGGAACTGACCCCGCGCGAAAAAGACAAGCTGTTGCTGTTCACCGCCGCGCTGCTCGCCGAACGGCGCAAGGCGCGCGGCGTGAAGCTCAACTACCCGGAGGCGGTGGCCTACATCAGCGCCGCCATTCTGGAAGGCGCCCGCGACGGCCGCACGGTGGCCGAAATGATGGACTACGGCCGCACGCTGCTGACCCGCGAGGACGTGATGGAAGGCGTGCCGGAAATGATTCCCGACGTGCAGGTGGAAGCCACTTTCCCCGACGGCACCAAGCTGGTGACTGTGCATGAACCCATCGTCTGAGCTGCGGGCTGGATTCGGCCTGCCAGTCTTGCCGATCAAACGGTTCAACATCTGGCTCGTCGGTTCGACCCGCAGTTGCCCGGCATCCTGTTTGCAGATGCCGTGGCCACAAATCACAGATGTCATGTGGTATTTATCGCCAGCAACTTACTATGGATAAAGGAATTTTTGGTGTAGATTACAGATCATTAGATGGATCACTTGCAGTTCCCGCGAACCATGCCCCAATTTGTTGACTACGAGTTGCGTCTGCTTGACCCGGCATTTTCTTCGCCCCTGCTCGACGTACTCACCGATCTCGAACACCTGCGCCGCCTGGAGATGCGCGGCAGCACGCCGCTGCCCGTGTTTCTGCAATTGAAGCAGGTCTTCCATCTGCTGGAGAGCCTGGCCTCGGCGCGCATCGAAGGCAACCACACCACGCTGGCCGACTACATCGAAACCAAAGTTGCCGCGCCTGCCGGCACGCCCAGCGACATGCTGCGCGAAATCGAGAACATAGAAGCCGCCATGCGACAGGTGGAGGAAATCGTTCAGCCGCACGAACCACTCAGCGAGCACCTGATCCGCAGCCTGCACGCGATGACGGTCGCAGGCCTTCAGCGGGAGGGCGACCGCTCGCCCGGCGCCTACCGCAATGGCGCGGTAAAGATCGCGCAGGCCGAACACCAGCCGCCGGACGCCATCCAGGTGCCCGCCTACATGGAGGAGCTGGTGGACTTCATCAACCGCGCCGACGCGCCCAAGTACGACCTGATGAAGGTAGCGCTGGCGCACCATCGCTTCGCCTGGATTCACCCATTCGGCAATGGCAACGGCCGCCTGGTGCGGCTGTTGACCTACGCGCTGCTGGTCAAGTACGGCTTTCGCGTCAGTGCGATGGGGCGACTACTGAATCCCGCCGCCGTGTTTTGTTCGGACCGTAACCACTACTACGCAATGCTGGCCGAGGCCGACAAGGGCACCGACGCGGCGTTGGAAGCCTGGTGTCTCTATGTGCTCACCGGCGTCCGCGACGAGCTGCGCAAGGTGGACCAGTTGGCCGACTATCGGCATTTGCAGTCCCGGGTGCTGATGCCAGCGCTGGCCTTCGCGCGGCAGCGACAACTGGTGACCGCACGGGAGGAGGCCGTGCTTGCGGCCACCATCAAGGCCGGAGGTGTCAAGGCTGGCGATCTGGCGGCTGCCATGCCCGGCCTGAATGCCACGCAGCGCACCTACCAGGTGAAGAAGCTGGTGGAGCGTGGGATGTTGCGGCCTGTCAAACCCGGCGCACGGCAGTACAGCATCGGCTTTGCCAACAACACCTTGTTGCGCGGCGTGATCCGCGCGCTGACGGACGAAGGTTTCATCCCGGCCGCGGTCACCGCGCCCACTGAAAAAGGAGAATGACATGATCCCCGGAGAACTCGATACCGCCGCCGGCGAGCTGGAACTGAACGCCGGCCGCCCGACCCTGACGCTGGCCGTGGCCAACACCGGCGACCGGCCGATCCAGGTCGGCTCGCACTACCACTTCGCCGAGACCAATCCGGCGCTGCGCTTCGAGCGTGCGGTCGCGCGCGGCATGCGCCTCGACATTCCCGCCGGCACGGCGGTGCGCTTTGAGCCCGGCCAGACGCGCGAAGTCACGCTGGTGGCCTATGCCGGCACGCGCGCGGTGTATGGATTCAGGGGCGAGGTGATGGGCCAACTGGAGAAACAATCATGAGCCGCATCAGCCGCCGCGCCTACGCGGAAATGTTCGGCCCCCCCACCGGCGACCGCGTGCGCCT